>NZ_JBXWQH010000002.1:0-578442 GCF_059612275.1 Ruegeria sp. CDSA034 | reverse complement strand
ATGTTGATCTGCTTTGCAGTATCGCGAAAACCAATTCGGGACAGTGACCATCGCCTGACTTTGCAATCAAAGCGACCCGCAACAGGCGCGAGATTTCGGCAGAACAGCAAATTGTGATCAATAGCTTGTCCAGCCAGTTCCTAATAGCGATTGCTCCAAAAGGTCTCGGCAAATGTTTGCTATGATCGTCCGCCGAGGTTTGAAAGGTCAGCTTTCTGTGCACTGCCGAGATTGATGCACAGTGCAGCAAGTTGCACTTTGGGCTCAATTGAGGCCTAAGCCGCAGCGTTGATGAGTGGCCGCTCTTCGTGCTGGGTCAGAAATGCTTGACGTTTGGGTTAGAATTGAATGACGCGATTTGTTCGTTTCTTGAGGTTTTGGCGGCCGATTGAGTCAAAGATCAGTGATGTTCCACATATCTGTTGAACGTCGCACGAACCAGACCCAACCGCCACAGTTGGACCAGAAAAGCAATGAACTTTCGACATCGGATGGCGCCCGCAAAGTTGGGCATCAGTTGAATTTGATCTTTGCGTCATCAACTAACACGCCGCACCATTTCATACTCCCGCAGACAGTTTGGTTTGATCTGACTTCCCTTTCGGAAAATCAGAGCTGATTTGCAGGTCAGACAGCGAAGCTGCCTGTTGCCGCTAATCTGCCACGTGGCGAACGCAGAAACTACCTTGTTTTCATACGTCGTATGAAGAAACACGGAATCTATGATTTGGGTCGTTGGAGTGATGAGAGCCAGAGTGGGTAAAGATTCAACCAGAGATCGCTTCACATAACACCCATACTGCGACGTACGCGGTTTGTTATGACGCTGCAATTCATGCAGCGCTCGCGAAACACGTCAGTCGAAATCCGGATCGACGAAGACCGCAATGCGGACAATTCCGTCGTTAGCTACAACAAATTCCAATGACCGCTTTCGGCGTTCAATAACACTACCAAGGTATGTTCGCTTGTGTTGGCGGTAAAACACACTTTACGTACGTGGGCCTGTCTCCAACCATGGCTCGAAAAGGAATACCTTAAAACCGCCATCCCGCATCTGTTAAGGCTGAAATCACTTCGTCCGATAGATTTGGACTGGAATAAAATGCTGCTAGAACAAGATCTGGCCTGAACTCTGGCCACGACTGTTTCAGTTTATTCAAGGTTGCATGTGCCTCTTTGGACTCGCCCAACCTTTGATAGGAAGCCGCCAAAAATACCAAAGACAGTGCACTGACGGGGTCACCATTGTCACTCGCAAATTTCAAAGATGCGATTGCTTCCCTAAACTCACCGATGTGAAAACTTGCAACCGCGTGAATGTTCCTGTGGGCAAACCGATGACTTCCTATCTCTCTGGGGTGGCTTGGGTCGCTGACGTCATACGCTTCTTCAAAGCGACCCATAACCAGTAGTATCACGCCGCGAAAGTCCAGAACGTTTCCGTCATTGGGTCGAAGCGACTGGGCGAGTGCTGAATACTCCAATGCTCTGTCATAGTCGCGAGAAACGTAAGATACCCATGCCATTGCCGATTGGCTCCAGCCGTTTGAGGGCGCAATGTCCACAGCTTTCTGTGCCATTTGTCCTGAATTCAGTATCAGCGCGTCACGCTCTTCCTCGCTTCGCGTTAGTAGAGCCTGGGTTCCCAGACTATGGGCCAATCCGGCATATCCACAGTAAAAATCGGGAGCCTCATTTATTGCCATTCTAAATATGTCGCTGGCCAGGATCTGGTTATCGATAGTTGCGATTGGAAAGAGCAGGCCCCGAGCTTGATCACAGTAGTTTGACGCCTGTACTGCAGCGGGTGATTTAGCGGATAGAGCCTGTCGCTCAAGTGAGCGCGCGGATGTCTTTGGGTTGAGATCAACAACCTGTTCCATGCGCCCGCCCAAGACGTAAGCAAGAGCAATGATCGCTATGGTGACAGCAGGGATGCCAATCAGCCAGGGTAATCCTGGCCTGAATGGCGTATGATCGACATTGCTCTGAATTGTACCAGAGCGGTCCTCGAACCAAGGCGCGTAGCCGCCGCTATCAATGTGAATGCGCAGATCGTCTCCAGCACCTGCCGTTTCATAGTACTGCTGAAGTTTCCGCCGTAACCGCCCCGCATCCACACGAACAACGTTGATGTGGCCGTCATCACTGGCAAAACTCTTGAAGTAAACATCCTGAGCGATTGTTTTGCCAAGAATAGCCTCGGATCTACCCGCAATGGCCTCTTCGACAACGTAGCTCAGAAAATTCCGAAGGCGTTCCGCCTTGCCAAATATGTCACTCGCCAATACCTGGTCCAGCGCGTACTTCACACGGGTCGCGTGACGTTCCGGATCAAGGGTCAATTCTCTGTCGGGCATCTGAAACTTCAAGTTTCTCTGTATTTTCAACTCCATACTGTCAAATGAATATTTGAATGTCACCCTAATTTCACGGTGTAACCCTTCCGCGTTGCGCGATGTGCCCTCAGCCTGGTGACTAGAGATGGACTAGGCGCCAGGGCAATGACGGACATCAACTTACTAGAGCTCGCTTTTCCGGACCAAATCAGCCGCATCCGCGTCATGCGAAGGAACCATCGTGGATTCGAGGCACTTTGCGGTGACTTCGAGTTGCTCTCAGCCGAGTTGGAGAGGGCCCGGAAGGTCAATGAGCAGACGTCACCATGTCTGATCGATCCTGTCACCGAAAGCCTAGACGGGCTAGCCGAGGAAATCGCCGAGCATCTCTCTCGATTTACCAATTCAGAGATTGTCCCGAAAGCCATTTCAGAAGTGGTTCCCATATTCACCCAGGCTCGAACAAAGGACTGAAAATATGCTGCAAAACAGACAGAGGAAGTCAATTAAGTCACTCAGCGCACTCGCCGTCGCAGCGACATTGTTCGCCACAAATGCGTTCGGTCAGGCTCCTCCGGTACAGGAGCCCTCATCCCAAGAAGATATTGAGGCTGCACTGACTGGCGGCGTCCCAATGGGACGTTGGAAAGAGGGTCTGACCTTTGAGGGCATCTCTCCGCAACCGTGGTTGAAAAGCGCGGCAAACTGGTTCCCACGCACAGAGGATGTACAGCCCAACGAGATGAGAATTATCTTCATGGGATCTGCTCCGTTCATTCGCCCTGGGCAAATGAACACAGCGATTCTTGTTGAGCTGGGTAACGGTAAGATTTTCATGTTTGACATTGGTGAGGGCTCACCAGCGAACATCATTGCCAGTGGATATGCACTGAATGAAATTACCGATGTATTCATCACGCACCTGCACGTAGACCACTTTGGTGGGCTGCCGTACCTGTGGATGTTCGGAACCTGGGCCGGTGGATGGCACGAGCAGTTGACGGTCCACGGCCCATCCGGCCGCACCAAGGAGTACGGCACCGCAACTATGGTAGAAGGCATGAAAATGATGACCGGCTGGCACCGGGATGCGTTCAGCGTCTTTCCAGTTGGCAAAGGTTGGGACATCGAAGTCAACGAATTTGATTTCCGTGACAATGGCGGCGTGATCTATGATGAAGACGGGGTCAAAGTCACACACTGGCAAAGAAGCCATGCCAAGGACGGTGCGTCTGGATACCGGATGGATTGGAATGGCATGTGCTTCATCTGGACAGGTGACGGTCGACCCAACATGATCGATATTCCTTTTGCCAAAGGCTGTGATGTCTTCGTCACGGAACAGCAGCAGGAAATCATCGAAATCTCATCCGGAGTTCAAGGCGTGCCGCCATTCCTCGGGCGTTATACCGTCGATACCCATCACACGCCCAGCTATGCGGCCGGCTACATTGCCAACCTGGTGCAACCCAGGCTTTTGATGAACACTCACATGAGCTATGACCCCTATCAGATCGAGGAAACCGTGGCGGAAATCCGAGAGCACTGGAAAGGCCCCTATCACTTTGGAGCGCCTGACGGGATCGTTGTGAACGTCACCAAAGATCAGATATGGGTTCGCGAAGGCATATTGCCCGAGTTCCCAAACTCACGAGCACCGCAGTTTGACTTTAGCAATGGTCAGTTGATCGTGCCGAAGCCACCCCATCGGCGCGAAGATATTCAAGAACCCTACGTGCGCGATATGGAGATCGATCCTAAGCTGTACTATCCCGAGGGATATCATCCTGAGCTGCTGACCGAGTGGCCAGTTGATGACGACCTTGTTGTTCCTTTGGAAGCGCTTCCCGAAAATCTGAAAGAGAGTATGGGCGCGGCGTGGCGCCATCGTGAAGCCAACCGCAAAGTGTTGGAAGAGCAAGGTGACAATTAAGCCATCATGACAAACAGGGCGATCACCCGTAAGTTCGGGTGGTCGTTCGAACTTTCTGGAAACATCACGAAGGAATGAAGTCTTGTTAATCGTACTTGGCCTCTACTTTGGAATAGTCTGGCTGGTCTTTTCCAAGTTTCACCTTCTCCCCTGGAATGGTTTCTGGAAAACTCTGGTTTACGGAGTAGCTGCTGTTATCGCTCTGGTGGTCATCGGTGCGCTGAACCACACAACTCCGACTGGCCCGGTATCCATTCAGGGTGTTTCAACGAATATTGCTCCGAACGTGGCGGGCACGGTTACAGAAGTCGTTGTGGAGCCAAACCAGGAAGTCGCAAAGGGCGAGACCCTATTCCGGATAGATAATGAAGTTTTCAAAGCCGAGGTTTCCCGGCTCGAAGCTGTTTTGGAAACTGCAAAGTCATCTGCCGACCAACTGGTATCAGATTTATCAGCTGCCGAGGCCGAGATTGAATCCTTGACTGCTCAGCTGACTTTCGGAATTCAGCGTCGTGATGACATCATCCGTTTGGAAGAACGCGGGGCATCAACCACGTTCCAACTGCAAGAAGCTGTATCAACCATCGACCAGTTGACCGCGAATATCCGCGCAGCAGAAGCCCGGAAGACAAGCCTTGAGCGGCGTATCGCCGCGAAGATCGACGGGCGTGACGCAGGTGTTGTGGAGGCCGAACAGACACTTGCGCAAGCTCTTTGGGATTTAGAGCAAACAGTTGTAAAAGCGCCGGGAAACGGCGTTGTCACGGCTGTATCACTACGACCAGGTAACCGCGCCACTCCGCTACAAGGGGCAATAACTTTTGTCAAACCTGAGGACTATGCAGTAATTGCTACTCTGCCCCAATCTAGTCGCGCTAATGTTTCGGTCGGTGATGAAATCCGGCTTGCTTTTAGAACGGAACCCGGTGGAGAAATTACCGGCCGTATTTCCGATTTTCCGGTCGGAACTGTCGAAGGTACTGTTGATCTAAGATCAGGTCTTCCCTCATTGCGCGAACTAGCCGGGATATCCAGCTACATCGTATTGGTTGAACTACCTGCAGATGCAGACAGTAATTCCTTGCAATTTGGAACGTCAGGAACAGCTTTGGTCAAGACAGACAAAGCCGGAGCCATTGGTGTTTTGGCAGAGATCCTTTTCTGGATCACTAAAAAGCTCAATTATCTTTGAAAAACCAAGCCAAAGCATCTGTGTCATCAATGAAAACTGTCGAACTCAAATCCTTGGTGTTTCGGTGGCCCGGTCAACCTGACCCGGTACTCTCAGTCGATAGCTTCGATCTTGAGGCCGGAGAAAGCGTGTTTATGAGAGGCCCCAGTGGCAGCGGAAAGACCACGTTGCTCTCGGCAATTGCTGGCGTGATCGATGTACCGCAAAGCGCGGTTCGCGTTGCAGGCACGGATGTCGGGGCTTTGGCCGGAGGTGATCGTGACTGTTTTCGCGTGGATCATTTGGGGATTGTTTTCCAGGTCTTTAATCTCTTGCCTTGGCTCAGTGCGCTTGAAAACACGTTGCTGCCCTGCCGGTTTTCAGCGCAACGGCGCAATCGGTCGGGGCCAGACCCGAAAGCTACCGCAACACGGTTGCTAAGTGAGCTGGGTCTCGAGGATGCTGAGCTGATCAATCGACCTGCCAGCGCACTGAGTGTTGGGCAGCAACAACGCGTTGCGGCGGCGCGTGCTCTGATAGGGGCGCCTGAAGTAGTTTTGGCGGATGAACCCACTTCGGCTTTGGATGAGGAAGCGAAAGACACGTTTGTCCAGTTGTTGTTGAAGGAATGCAAAGCATCAGGGGCGAGTTTGTTATTTGTCAGCCATGATCGCAGCCTAGAAAAACACTTCGATCGGAGCGTTGACTTGCCGATGCTGAACGCGGGCAAAACGTGATGTTCAATCTTTGTTATAAAAGCCTTCTCAATCGCCGCTTTATCGCTGCGTTAACTGTTCTTAGCATTGCCTTGAGCGTGGCTTTGATTGTTGGGGTTGAACGACTGCGAACAGAGGCACGAGCGGGTTTTGCCAATTCTGCATCAGGGATCGACCTGATCATTGCGGCACGCGGAAACGATGTGCAGATCCTGATGGCAACGGTTTTTGGTGTCGGCACAACTGGCGCTGGTATCAGCTGGGACAGCTACGAGATGATCGAAGATTTGCCTCAAGTAAGCTGGACAGTGCCGATTATGATGGGTGACAACCACCGTGGATATCCAGTGATTGGTACGTCCGAGCAATATTTTGACCACTTTCGTCATAGTGGCGGCCAGCAACTGATATTTGCTGAAGGTGTTCCCTTTAAGTCTCCAGATGGCGCAGTGATTGGAGCAAAAGTTGCTCAGGCTTTCGGGTACACGTCAGGCACTGAAATCGTGAATGCCCATGGCTCAGGGGAAGTCGCCTTTGATGTTCACGACGAAGCGCCTTTCACAGTGACCGGCGTGCTGGGGTATACCGGGACGGCCGTCGACAGAGTGGTTTTTGTCTCGCTCGAGGGGTTTGACGCCTTGCACGAAGAACCTGCGTCAGAGGTTGCGGACCCATTCGTTTTGATCGATGCACCTGAGGTCGCCGAAGAACACGAAGACCATCACACCGCGCATTCCCATAGCGAAGATCACGCAGACAGCGAATTTGCGGACGGGCATGTGGATCACGGCGACGGCCATGGACAAAACGATGACTATGCGGATCACGGCGAGCCTGACGAGCACGAAGAAGGGCATCAGGAACATGACGACAGTCATGCCCACGAAAGCGACCATGAAGACGAGGCGGAAGCTGTCAGGACCTCTGGCGAGCACGATCACGGTGGCCATGATCATGAACCGGGGACCATCAACGCGATTTTTGCCGGGCTTGAGGAGAAGACGGCGGTGCTTTCAGTTCAACGGCAACTGGCAGACCATCGCGACGAGGCACTGACTGCCGTTCTTCCTAATGTTGCGCTGTTGCAGCTTTGGTCGATTACCAGTACGGCCGAGACCGCGCTGCGTCTGATGGCAGTCGCTGTGGCAGTGGCTGGAATGATCGGCATGGTGGTCATGTTGTCTGCTTCGCTCGACAACCGGCGGCGTGAATTTGCGATCCTTCGATCCGTGGGCGCAACTCCAGCCGGCGTCTTTTCCCTGATCTTGCTTGAAGCCGTTTTATTGTTGTCGGCCGGCATCGTGCTCGGAGTAATCGCACTCAGCGCTCTCACGCTCGTGATAGATCCGGTTCTTGCCGCAAATTTTGGGCTTCGCATCGGTGTTGGCCTGCCGAGTTTTCGCGAGGTTCTTCTCATAGCCATCGTTTTCTGCTCTGGTCTTCTTGCCAGTATTATACCTGCGTTAAGGGTGTACCGTATGACGCTATCAGACGGATTGTCGGTGCGGCTTTGAATAAGAGGACCCGCTGAAATGAAGACCACTACGCATTTTCTGAATATCTTATTCGCCCTTGCGATTGCGGGGCCTCTTCTAGCAGCGGATCCGCGCAACATACGTTGGCAGGATCTCCTTCCTGAAGAGCGGCCTTACCACGATCCATTTGCCACCTTAGAATATTCTCAGATCAATGCGTTGGCCATGCTTTATCGGATTGAGGTTCTGCATGCGGACACTGCGGATGACGAGAAGCGCGCCGAAGCGGTTCAGATCCGCGAAGACCTCGTATCTCAAGGCCTTGACCCAGATTGGTTGTTTGAACAACGCGAAATTGTGATGAACCAACGGTTGATTGCCGCGCGCGAACCGAACCTTGACCTTTTGGGGGAGAACGTGCGTCTTCCCGGCTATCTCCTTCCCCTGGATATTGTCGACCAGAAGGCGGTCGAATTCCTTCTGGTTCCGACAGTTGGAGCCTGCATCCACACACCACCACCTCCCGCCAATCAGATGGTCTATGTGCGATACGAACAAGGCTTCGAAATTGACGAGTTATATAAGCCAGTTTGGATAAGCGGGGAAATGCGGGCACAGAGCAGGTCCCAGTCACTCAATTACGTGGACGGCCAGGCCAATATCGAAACATCATATGCGATGGATGCGCTGTCGGTAGAAATCTATGACTGATCAGTCAGACTAGAGGTCCGTTCTTTGGCTTCACCGGGATACATCTTTGCACCGAACCCTGTATCAGAATCTTTGGTTCGTGCAGATGTGACACTGCAAATCTCTTCTGAAGCTCCTTGATGATCAATTCGGCGATTTTTTTTGTCACGATCCGCCATTTTGTGTCCACACCAATCCGCGCGCATGGGTTTAACAAGTACACCCGGCAACCCTCGCTGGTTAATCAGCTTATCATAAGTGGCGAGAACTCTTTTTCATTGCTCTTGATCGATCATGTTGTCTCTTTGACTTATTGATCAGAGTTCTTAATCGAATCGCATACCGCGCTTGTAAGCCGCCTGTCGTGCGTGTCGCAGCATCCGTTAGTTTGGGCTCACAACAGACCTTAGCCGCAACGTGAATGAATGGTGGCTAGGGAAAACCCGCTGCCTCGGTCCATTTGGCATCAGGAGCCAAATGCGCCTGAAGGTTGCGACCGTTTTCTTCGGAGGTTTCGCCCTCATAGGTGCTTTTGACAAATTCCAATGGAGTCTTGTTTTGCTCCTGAGCGTTGACGGCAAATGTTGTCGCCGAAACGAACGCAAACAGGACAGCACCAATGATGCTGTATTGCGTAATCTTGGTATTCGTGAACTTGCAAGACATGAAATTTCTTCTCTTCGTCGCGGCGAATGCGGTGTAGTTCACAGCAAACTGAGTTTTGAACTGTTGGTGATTGGGCGCCGGATTTGGTGGGCTAGCGCCCCTTTCGTAATACAGAGACCGAATTGGACGGCCTCTGATGCCGGTTTAGACTTACGGCCAGGAACGCTCGCCTTCGATAACCTGGGCGCTTAGCTCCAGATCGCTCACGTTCTCAAAGTCGGGATAGGCAGCCTGCATCGCGGCGATCAATTCTGCGGAATCTCCCGCCTTGTCCGCGGCCGCCTCGAACGCGGCAATATATTCTTTGGTGAAGTCAACGATGCTTGCGTTTTCTGCGCTGTCCCCAATGACATGACCCGGGATGATCCGTTCGGGGTTCAGCGCAAGAAGCTGATCCAACGTTGCACGCCAGCTGTCGCGGCTTTCCGGGGTTTGGTTGTCGGCCATCCAGACATGCACGTTTTCATAAAGGACAACGCCGCCCAGCACAGTTTTTTCCGAAGGCACCCACAGGAATGTATGAACCGGATCGTGCCCATCGAGGCCGATCACCTGCACGGTTTCACCATCGACCGTCAGGCTGTCGCCTTCCAGAACCTCAGGTACAATCAATTCGGATGGGGCGTTCGCGTCCAAGATCGGGCCCCAGAAATCGTATTTGAGCTGGATGGTTTTCTCGATGCCTTTGACGGTCTCAGGTGTCGCGACGATTTTGACATCCGGGTAAGCTGCACGGATCGTATCCAACCCGAAATAGAAGTCAGGATCCTTGTGGCTGATAAAGACGGTCGTCAGGGATTTACCTGTCGCCTTGATCATATTAACCAGTTGCTCTGCATCGTCCTTTTCGAACTGGGCGTCCACCAGGATCACCTCATTCGGACCTTCGATCAGGTTCGATGAGACCGGGAACAGACTGCCTTCATTCGGGCTTAAGGCGGTGATGGTGAGATCAGCCGCAAAGGCTGCGGTGGACAGCAGCATGGCTGCTGCAGAAGTGAGGATCGTCTTCATAGGGATGCTCCTTGCATTTATGCGGCCAATGCCGCGATCTCTTCAGGAAAGTGGTAGTAGGTTGAGACGTCGACTTGGGTTGTTCCGCCGTCGATTTGCATCACCAGAGTCGGGACACCTTGCGACCCGAACCGTGATTGCAAATTTGCAGCGTCCGTACTGATCTGCCGGGCGAGGCTTCTGCCTTCGTCCAACGAACGGTTCACGCTGAATTCAATCAGGGCACTTCGAACCGCTTCGCTGTTACCTGCGGAAATGCCGTCGACATAACGCACCCGTTGCAAAACATTTGCCAGCTTCATCTCAGCGTTAGCGCCCTGATCATGAACCAAAGCTGCGGCGTATGCGGTCAGGCTGGAATCCAGCACTTCATCAGGGTTTCCCAGAATGTCTTGAACATAAGTGTCACTGAACACTTGCCCGGTCAGCTGTTCAATGCGTCGGTCGTATTGCAGAGCCATTCGGCCGAAGCCATCGCCCATTCGGTATGCGTTTGTGCCCTGGAACAAATGACGATGCATAGCGGTGACATCAGCACCACTCTCAACCAGCGCGTTGATCACCGGTGCCGCGGCATAGCACCAGCCGCAATAGGTATCGTAGATATAGGTGAAGCGCGTCATTGCAGTCTCCGTATTGGTAAACCACAAGTAGTGCGCCGCTAATGTTGACTAAAGATAAAATATGTAGACACAATGTCAGTTAAAAAGTGACGAATGATGAAGAAATCGAACTTAAATCGCCTGGAGTATTTTGTTGCCATCGCGGAAGAAGGAACGATTACTGCGGCCGCTGATCGCATGCGTATTAGCAAGGCGGTCGTCAGCAAGCAGCTTCAGCTTTTGGAGGAAGAGCTTGGTGCAACTCTTGTTGTGCGTAACTCTCGCTATCTAAACCTCACGGAAACCGGACAATCCTTCTATGAGGCCGCACGTGCATCAGTGGCGCAGGCCGAAGAAGCTTATGAAATGGCAAAGCAAGGGCGCGCAGAACCGACTGGAAACCTGCGCATCACCGCCCCTCTCGATATGGGCGTAACATACGTTTCACCGGTCGTGGCCGAGTTTCGCATCGCCTATCCGGCTGTCACGATTGACTTGACGCTAAGCGATACGCGGTTCGATCCGGTCGAGGCACGATTTGACATTGCATATCGGGTAGGCTGGCTTGCCGATTCCGCCAACGTTGCGCGCAAGTTGGCCGACTTTCAGCAAATCGTAGTGGCGTCGCCTGATTTGGTTGAGCAACTTGGACAGCCAAACCATCCGGAACGATTGGCAGCGTTTCCGTTCGTCGAACACAGAGCCCTGCCAAACCCACTGAGTTGGAAGTTTAGTAAAGCTACCGGTGAAACCTGTGACGTAAAAATGAACCCCGCGTTGCGAGCAGACGTAACACCAGCGATCAAGGTAATGGCAGTCGAAGGGGCCGGGATCTCTATTCTGCCGGATTTTTTTGCTAAGAGAGAAATCGAAAACGGTGGACTGATCCGGCTTGTACCGGACTGGGCGCTTCCAACAGGAGGCATCTATGCCGTCTACCCCCCCACGCAGTTCCGATCAGCTGCGACAAAACAGTTTGCGGAATTGTTTGCAGAAAGACTTCGCAACAGTCTGGCGTAAGAGAAGAGTGGTGAAACTCAGTTAACGTTCGTGTCCGTCCGACATTGAAACGAGTGAATGCTTAGCAGCCCTTAGCGCGGTTGCCGCGAAAGTCGGCTTTGTCCGCGAGGCAGCCATTCGTACTCGTACCATTGAACGGCCATCACTCAACCAGAGATCGCTTCACATTAAACCGCTTCAGCGACGTTCGTGGTTTGTTATGACGCTGCAATTCATGCGGCGGTCCCGAAATCTGCCATTCGAGATGCCTTTCCGCGACAAGCGCAACGCGGACAAAGCTGATTTCTTTCGGACCGGATAAATCAAATAAATGTGGTCACGCTGGAAACTTTACTTCTTTCAGAACCATGCCACATCGCAATTGCCTTCATTGAGCCGCCTGGCGCTCTTTTTCCGGCCAGAATTCATCCACCACGACATATGCGATGATTACAAAAAAAGCGGCGCTGGCAACTTGCAAAACTCGAGTGATGCTTTTGACGTCAGCCTCGTCTGAAAACGGTGCAACCGACCCACCGTATACAATCAGAGCCGTTGTAATTGCTGAGCCCGCAGCGGCGGCGAGCGGGGCTTGAGATTTACCAAGTGCTCCGAGCGTCAGGCAAAAGAAAAAACAGAGCAGAATGGGCGTCAAAACAACCGGAGCTATTACGTTTACTTCATAGCATATGATGGAAACTGCCGCCCCAAGTAGGTTGGCCGTCAACATAGCTTTTGCAACAGTTTTACCCGCGGCAGGCATCGCCGCAAGTTGCTGGCTTAGTAGCGCGACAAAGAACAGAACCAGCAACGCAGACGCGCCAGAAATAAAAAACGCCATAGCAAAAGGCACTGTGACAAGCGACATCCTGACTATTCGGCGATGTGGATCGAAATTCGCCTGCGCTGCAGCTTTTTTTTGAGCCGCCGTTTGAGGTTCAGCGGGTATCAACGCGAACATCAGTGTCGAAACAAAGCCCGCAAACAGCAGATTCAAAGGTATCCAATACACAAGCACCAAGGCCAGATCCTGGGATTGCAAAACCAAGTTTGGGATCATCAATGCCCCCATGAGAGCGATGACACCTGGTAAAACTCCGGCGCCTGATACGGACCACATGAAGGACAGGATTATTCCAATGGCCACCAGAATGAGAAACACGAGCGGATATGGTGAGAAGATTGACGACAACAGGAACGAAATGAACATCAACCCAATAGAGAAGACAAAGAGCTTAGCAAATGCTGCCAAAGGCAATGCGGCAGGTGCTTGTAGAAAAAGGGCGGCGAACACCGCCCCAATGACGGCGAGTGGCCAGCCAAGAAACAAGCCCATGGAAAAGACGCCGGTGACACCCACCGCAAGCCGGGCGACAGAGCGTTGGTCCTCAGTACGCATAGGACATTATTGAAACCACGCGGATGTAGGTGCGGCCTACTAGGTTCAGCAACGAGTTGTCACTTAGATACATGATCACATCGGCCTGACCGTTCAGCTGAAAGCGAAGGTCATCTTCGGTGCTTCCTGCTTCATAGCCGGGCAAAACGATCCTGACTGGGAATCTCTCAGGCTCCCGCAAAAAACCTTTGGTGCTTGGCGGGCTCGCCAATTGTCCGGGCACATCACCGCCACTTAAGGCAACAGCCGCACTAAAGCTCTCAATGACACCCGGAATAATCTGACCTGGATGCATGTCCAACACTACGTCAACCGGAGATCCTATCGAGGCTCTTCCTAGGTTGTTTTCGGAAAAATAGGCTTCGATCCAGACGTCAGTCGCGTCCAGAAACGTCAATAGATCCTGGCCTGATCGCGCATATGTTCCGGGGGCTATCAGCAAGTTAGAGATGACACCTGTCGCCGGAGCACGTAGTATAGTCCATTCAAGGTTAAGCTCTGCATCTGCCAAGGCGGCCAACGCGCGCTGGATTTTCGGGTTTTCAATCCCGTCGTCACCAAGCCTCTGTTTTGCTTTTTCCAGATCCGCTTTTGCGTTCTCATAGTTAGCCTCGGACTCTGCCAATTGCCCTCGTGCATCATCGGCCTTTGTGACGGCAATCAACCCTTTCTTTTCGAGCGCAAATACGCGTTCCGTTTGAATGCGCATCGTATCCAGATCGCTTTGCGCCCTTGCTAGTTTGGCCTGTGCCGCTCTCACCTCTGCCGAAGATGCGCCCACTTCTTGAGTGGCTGCTTCGAGGTCAGCTTCCGCTTTGTCGCGCTGAATCTCGTAGGGTCGCGGGTCGATCCGGACAAGGATATCTCCGGCCGAGACAATTTGACCATTTTCGACCAAGACTTCAGTCACGGTGCCAGTCACCTGCGGGACGATTTGGGTCGCCACGGCTTTTACTCTGGCGTTCCCAGTAAATGGCGTTTTCCGATCAGCGACCAGGTACCAAACAAGAAAAATCAGAATGACAGCCAGGGTTGTCCATATTGTCTTCCTCATTTCGCCGCACCTTCAGCAGCGCCCTCGGCTTCGGGCGAGGTATCAATCCAAACCTTGAACAGCTCATAGAAGACAGCGAAGAGAACCGGCCCCATAAAGACACCGATCAGACCGTACGCCATCATACCTCCGAGAACACCGATGAGGATGACCAACATCGGAGTCTCAAGGCCTTTTGAAATGAACACGGGTCTTAGAAAACTGTCCATTATCATGACGGGAACGGCCAATATGGTGAAGATCAAAGCAGTTCCGCCGGACATGGAACTCCAAGCGTAGATAATTACCGGTATTAGAACCAATCCGGGCCCGATTTGGATAATCGAGAGTATCAGGCAGATAAATGCCAGAGTGGCGGCCGAAGAAATCCCGAACAAAGCCAACAGTATCCAAACGAAGACTGCCTGAATGGCTGCCACGCCAATTACGCCTTTTGTCACGTTCCGGATCGTTGCGCCTGCCAGTGTTACGAATTCACCGCCGCGTGGTGCAAAGACGCGGTTGGCAAAGCGCTGAAGACCCTGGACCAAACTTGGCCCGGGGCTGAACAAAGCCCCCATAATCAGTACGGACAGAGCTAAGCCAAGCAGCCCGATTCCGATGCCCAGCACCTTTCCGAAGAGCGATTTGGTGATCTCAAGGATTTGCGTGCCGTATTTTGCAAGCGCGCCGTCAAGATTGCGCTCAAACATTCCCCAGACATCGGCTATTTTGTCTCCCACCAAGGGCAACTCCTTGAGACCCTCTGGTGCAGGTGGGACTTTCAACTCACCTTTGTCTGCTTGTTCCGCGAATTCAGACCCAAGTTCTGCAGCACCAGACACCGCGGTAGCGACTGGCCCGAGGGTCAGAACAAGACCCAATAAAACCAAGATCGTCGTGGCAAGTTTTTTCCGCCCTCCCAGCTTGGACTGAAGCCAATCAAATGCCGGGTAAAGCGCCACACAGAGGATCGTTGCCCAGATAACCACGCTCGCAAGCGGGGCCACCATGACCAGGGCGCTGTAGAGGAATAGTCCAAGAAAGAGCAATCGTATTGCCAGATCGACAATCTTTGCGTCCTGTGTCTTTTCCATTCCATTCCTCCATATGTTTTTCGATTGTTACACTCAAAAAACATAATATGTATATTTTTTTGAGTTTTAGTGATCATCTATCAGCTTGAAGACACGAATGAATCCCGGCTACGGCTTGAGGTACCCAGTCAAACCAATGCCTGGGCGTGAACTCGATTTGACCAAATTGGGATAATCTACTTGCCCGCTTTTTTGTCGTCCTGGGACAAGATCGTATCCGCCACTGTGGTTGCTGCAGTGACGAAGACACCGAGACCTACAATGATGTATACCATCGTAAAGATCTTCCCTGCCGCGGTTTCGGGTGAAAAGTCACCAAACCCCACGGTCGAAATGGTCACGACAGAAAAGTAGATTGAGTCGAGCCAGCTCCAACCTTCGACAAAGTGATAAAAGACCGAGGCCCATAAAATCATTCCAACTGTGAAGGCAAGAATGCCTTTCACTCTACCGTCCTTGAAAGCGACGCCTATCCCACGTGTTATTCTGGTTAGTGAATTCATCATGCCCTCATCGTTTGATGAATTCACACATAGCAGTAATTAGATAAATATGGAAAATCCGAGGAACTTGGCAGCCTGTCGATTGAAGCTTACGTCGTTCCGCCATGTTCAAAGCTCATGCAGCGCATCCGTTTTGGCTGGTAAAACTCTCTTCGAGCCAGCTGTTTAGTAACCGGGCGTGCAGCACTAGCCGAACGTTTGTCATTTACCCGCTTCTTAGCGGTTCGACTAAATAGGCGAGAAATTCAGCAATTTGGTCAAGGTAATTCAGAGTTCAGATCATTTACCGACCATATATTCCATTAACTTGATGATTAAATGGTCTAGGCTGCCCATTGGATGAATCGGAATTTTAGGAGAAGAACGTGCGATACGTTGCAAAAGGTATTTTGATTTGTTGCGCTGTCGCGTTTGTCGCTGTGTTTGCAGCTTGGCTTTTCCTGTCTTCTGCGTTGTTTTCCTCGGTCAGGACTACTTTCGTCGAAAATCTGATCTCCAAAAAACTTGGCCAAGAGGTTAGAATTGAAGATGAGGTGCGTCTGGGTATTGGCCGGCAATTGCAGGTGTCAGCGGCAGGGCTGGAATTACCCGGTTCTCCGAATGCTGATGTGAAACTTGCAGCAATCGATGAGATCGAGTTTGAAGTTTCCGCGCGCGACCTTTGGAACAGTAAACTGTCACTGAGTGGTCTTTCGCTCTCAGGTGTTCATCTGAACCTAATCACAGACAAAGACGGCTTCGGAAACTGGCAGTCCATTTCCCAAACGGAAGACGAAGCCGGGAAACCTGCAAATTCCCCGACGCCGCTGTTAGCCGGAATTCTAACGGACCGCAAAATTGATCTGACTGATATCGCCATTCTTTATCAGAACGAGTTAAACGGACTTGAGTTGGATCTGCAGCTTCCTGAGCTGCTTTTAAAGCGCGATACGGAAACCGACGTCGCGACGGCAGTCGGGGCCGGTTCGCTGAACGGAGAGAGGTTTGATCTGAACGCGACATTCCCCGCAGAAGACCCATTTCAGTTGGCGATGAATTTCGAACAGATTTCGATTGTCGCCGAGGAAGTCCCTCAAGAAAACGGTCTGCAAGTGGCAACGACCGTAGAGATTGCCGAACTTGGCCAGCTTCTCGATATCTTGAAGCTCAATCGCGTTTTGGAAGGTACAGGGAATATTGGTGCAACGTTCACATCAGTCGACGGTGTAGCACGAATTGACGACCTATCTGTATTGGCTGAATTGGAAGGCGGACAAAGCCTTTCGTTGACGGGGCAGATCGGGGAATTGGGAAATCCGGAAGACGTATCGTTGACAACCCGCATTCGGTTGTACCCTGAAGACGCTGAACCAGCCCCTGCCGCATCGCGATATGATCTTAAACTTATCGCGGTCGACATGGTTATCGACAGCGTGCCCGGGCAGGTACCGCAGCGACAAATGGTCATTAAGACCAACGGTTTCACGTTGGACACGTCCGGCGAAGGCCCACCCCCGATTAAGTTCTCCGAGCTTTCCAGAACACCAGAAGGCGCCTTAAAAGTCGGAAACATCAACCTTAGAATTGGGAACCCTGCTGATCCGTTTGTCATTTTGAATGGTTCGGTCGATGACGCGCTTCAGTTGCAAGGCATATCAGCTGAAGGCCTAATGGATATTCCGGCCGCCAGTTTGATCTCGCCAGAATTGTTGGGACCAGACGACCAGCTTGGCAGGTTTTCTGGTGACTTCCATTTGAACGGAGACATCAATCAGCTTTCGCTGACGAACTTGGATGGAAAGACAAGCGATACGGACGTCTGGAACCTTGAGGTGCATGGCACTGTCAAGAATGTACTCAAATTCGAGGACCTGGATTTGGCAATTGACGTCGCAGTCCCATCCGGGGCGGACCTTTTGGAGGCACTATCGCTTGAACGTGTGGAAACCGGGCAGGCTCGCCTTGAAATCAACCTCGTTAGCGAAGGCACCGACTGGAACGCGAATGCGAATGTCGAAGTTGCTGAATCTGTCCTGGAAATTGTCGCCGATCTTGATGATGCAACAAGTGACCCTGTGCTGAAGGGTTCCATTGAGAGTGACCTAATAAAGATAGATCATATTCGAACTATCATTCAGGCCGCTGCACAGTTGCGGAAGCTAGGCGGTGCGGAGCCCAACGAGGAAGACGTCAATCAAGAAGCAAGTGACACTGGCCCTTTAACTGATGTGACGCTTAAACCTATTGGGCGTTCAGTTCTCTTGTCCGGTATGGATATGGATGTCGACATTGATCTTCGGCACATAGAGGGTGCCAAAGGCATCAGCAGTTTGCAAAGCGAACTGACGCTCAACAAGAATGAGCTTAAGGCTGGGCCTTTGAAATTTGAATACGGAGGCGCTCATTTCGACGTCACCGGGCAAATGGATTTATCGAACGACGCGCATCTGCTCACGCTGACCGGCAAGGCAGGCGGCTGGCAGCTGGATGAAATTCTTCACAGCCTGAACTTCAAAAAAGGCGCAAGCGGTACGATCTATGCAGATTTTTCGGTGACCGGCGGAACCGATTCACCCAAGCATTTTGCAAACAGCATGAACGGCAACGCCACAGTTTCAATGCGTGACGGTTCGATCGAGACACAGCTCTTAGATCTGGCAGGACTAGGGGTGCTACCTTGGGTGTTTACCAAAGAAAAACAAAAGGTTGCTCCAATCGTATGTTTGCGTGCTCCGATTAGTATTTCCAATGGAAGTATTTCGACGAAACAAACCACATTGGAGACAGACCATGTCCAAGTTGTCGTCTTTGGCGGCGTCGATGTGGCCGGCAAGGTTTTGGATTTAAATCTACAGCCCCGCAAGATTGGCGAACCACTTTCGAAGAGCCCTTGGCCCGTGACCTTGAAGGGCCCACTAGCAAAGCCGAAGATCAAGGTCAAAGACGGTCCGAAACGACTGAAACGATCGGATGGTGCGGACAAAATGCCAGCAAAAAGAAAACTTTGCGTTCCGGACATTTTACAACTGCAGTAGTGGCGGAGGCAGTCGATAAAAGAACACTTTTAAAGTTCAAACGGAATGACATCGCTTTCTGCAAGCGTTTTTTGCATTGGGTTTTCTCTCGATGTATTCCGCACTCTAGGCGAATGGAAACTCTCGTGGAGTTCAGCCGACACGACGGAAGACCTTTGAGACGCAAATGGAAAAACGTGTGCACTATTGAAATGGAAGATAAAACGAAAACAATAGCTTAGTTAAGCGTGAGTGGCAAAACTATGTGTCGCCTGACACTCTGATTTGATTGAAGAAATTGACGGTATTAGCCAGCTACCCGCAAACCACCCGCCATAGCTAGAATGGCTCATACACAAGAAAAACTGTTCCATGGCGATACCTCGTCAGAGAACTCCTCTTAAGAATATGGGCATGTCGCGGCAACCGGTATTTCGAAAGCACGCTGATAGGGTAATTGTTGAGAACTAGTGTGCGTGAACTCAGAAGAACTCACGCGCAGAAACATTGGATCGTGGGTCTTTGTCACGTCGTCTTTTTTGTTTTCAGCAACTGGACCTTTTCGGTTGAAGCGCACATTAAAACTCGCTTCCTGACCTAACTTAAATTTGTCGTAGTCTAAACTGCTACCGGTTTCCTGAATCGAAAATGAATTCGCCTTGCTCATCAATCACCTGCTTTGCCTTCGTGAGGCTGAAGCTCTCGGCCTGATCCCGGCTGTCAAAGACATCCGCCCGGACCATCGCATGAGTTTTGCGCTCTCCATCGATTGTCTTTTCGATACGTGCCGAAAGGCGGTACTTTCCACCCTCGGCAATCAGGTCGGGGAAGATGTCGAACCCTTTGTATGCGACCGGCTCAGGATCCGACTTTTTTCCGCCGCCGAAGAGTTTTGAGAAGAGTGACATGGACCGGCTCCTTTCAGCGTTGCTCGGATCGGAGACTAACGCTGCTCGGGGCGGGTTTGAAGTGCCCTGTGTGGTCGATTCACTGGTTCCTCGACCCAATTGCACTCTCGCTGTCTACCGGAAGCTAGAGTGCGCCCACTCAATACGGGAAGCCGCCCTGAACGACAAATGCTGCGCTCATCACCTAAGTCGTCTCTGGACTCGTAGCGTATATTCGAAGTCAACACTAAGGAGCGTTTGGTTTCGGGTATGCGCAACAAAGCTGTCACACAATCGAGATGCCTTTAACTCGATCTGATTCCAGCCTTCATTTCAGCATTTGGTTTGCGGCCGCCTGAAATGCAGGCATTGCGTTTTCTATCATTTCGTCAGTAGCTGTAAGGCAAATACGAAAATCCGTTGGGCGGTCGAAAACTGTTCCTGGCATCACATAAACGCCTTGCTTTTGAAGACATTCAGCAAAGGCATCGCTATCACCGCCCGGGGCTCTCCCCCATAGATAAAAGGTGCCTTCTGGCCTTGTCATCCTGTATCCCCACTGACCCAAAGCACCAAGCATTCGTTCGCGTCGGCGAGCTAGGGCGGCAATGTCGATTGAGACGTTTTCAAGGTGCGGCAGCGCATAGATCAATGGAGCATCCGGGACATTCCAACCATCCGCCATCTGCACGGCAAACCGCAGAGTCTGAAGTTCTTTTCGTTCCGCTGCAGGCAAGGTTGGTGAGATCGCAAGGTAGCCAAGGCGCAGGCCGGGCGCGAGGAGAATTTTCCCGTAAGAATAGTCGATCAGTGTGTGCGGATAGACGGCTGCTGGTGTCGTAAAGCCAATGCCGTCGAACCGAATGCGGCGGTAGGGTTCGTCAGACAATATCCAAATTCGATGACCGATCTCAGCTGACTTAGCCTCGAGCAGGTCGGCAAGCTGTTGCAGATCAGAACGCGAGTATATGCGACCAGTCGGGTTGTGCGGCGTATTAACAACCACGATTTTGGTACGAGAGGTTATGGCGCTGGCAATAGCCTCCAGGTCAAGGTCAAAATTGTCTGGATCCAGAGGCACCTGAACCTCTTTGGCATCGGCTGCGGCTAGCATTGGCCCATAGCAGAACCAGCCCGGCAGCGGCACGATGCATTCGTCTCCGGGCTCAAGAAGCATGGTGAAACACATCTTGATGGCCCCAAAAGCGCCTTTGGTCAGCGCAATGTCATCCGCCTCGAATGGAAGCCCCAACTCTTTGGATAAGGCATCTGCCAGAAACGCGCAGGGGTCCGCTTCGTTGGTCTTATACGCAAACCAATCCACACTCTGAGGTTCGGCGTGGGTCTTCAGCGCATCGACGACACTGGGCAAAGGCATTTCGTGGGGATTGCCAAACGTGAAATCTGCGACAGCTGGCGTTTCCTTCACCGCAGCATTGTAGGTTGTAAAGAAGGCTTCGACTTTCTGGATGGAATGCGCAGCAGTGTTTGCACGGCGGGCCGTCATGGACATTGAACTCTCCCTACTAAGATGTCGGCATTGCGAGCACAGAAGGAATACTGGTGTGTCGAACAACATATAGATACCCGATCCACAATATTTTGCAGCCTTTTTCGCTATTTAACTTGTGCGACTTCGAAGCCAATGACGAAAAACCAATTCCATATTTGTCTCGGACCCGGCATCCATATCATTGAGCGGTAACGGTCATTGCCGGACAAACTTGGCATCATCGCTTTGGCGATCTTGACCGGTGAAGCTCTAACCTTTCGAAAATAGCCAGGGAGTTTTTGTTAGGTTGAAGGATGTGTTCACCAATTCCAATTAAGCCTAGGGCTCATTTGTGAAACTCACTTCTGATGGTCGTCCTGTTGCAAATTCAACCGACGCAAACGGTGGTTCTAGCTCAAAAAGGGCGTCAAATGTCTGCAATGAGATCCGAACCTGACGAATGCAGACGTAGCGATCACATAGCTCTGAAACGGCAGGTAAGGGCTCAAATCGGGCTAACGACAGCGTAGCAGCCGGACGTGCCGCATTGGGGTGGCAAATGGAGGCAACCAGGACAAAGCGCTTTTTCAACGCAAATAAGCGTTAGTTCGAAATCCGGCGAAATTCGACCAGAACATTTAAAGGTTGTTGAACCGAAGCTACCCGTCTGGTAGCTTGCGGGACTGGAAACCCTGACAAAGGAGAGATCAGATATGCTGAATCGTCAGACTTTAATGCTTCGCGCGGAAGGCGCAGTAGCCCGTTAAAGCGGTCTGACAGGTTTCCGATCTGAAGGCCGCCTCGTGAGCGGCCTTTTTTGTGTTTTTTCACGTGGCGGCTTTCCATCATTCATGGAGAGAACAATGCCAACCTTATCACTATATATCCCCCTCAAACGGTCGCGTGGCCTCTTGCTACGGCTGGATGCTGTATTTGCCTTGCAATCCGGCAGGGAACGGCCGGTTCTGCGCAAGTTAGCTGAATTGCCGGATTACCTTAGGGAGGACGTCGGCCTCCCGCCACAGATTGAACGCCCTCCGCCTTCGCACCACCGGGTGCCATTCTGAACATCCGACCGAGCAGGGGCAGTTCGCTGCCCTTGCTCTCAACAATCGCGCAATGTCGGGTACTCGTCTATTCGTACATAGATTAATCGCCCAATGGCTGTGGGCCGGTTCTGCCGTGGTAAGCCGTCAATGATGCGCGAATTCGCCGGAGATTCTCTTTCGTTTCGTCGGTCATCTCTTGCGCCACGGTCATGGCTAATGCGTCAACAATGGCGAGGTGGGCATATCGCGAGGCTGTAGGCTTGTAGATGTCACTGTCCTCAGGCAACTCCGTGAGAAGAGCAATTTTAGATATGTCGGACAGCCTTGTATTGGGCTTTGTGATACAGATTGTGGTCGCGCCATAACCATTAGCGACTTCGGTCGCACTTACGATAGCGTCGGCCTCACCACTCGCCGAAACAAGGAAGAGTACGTCTTCGGTTCCGAGCGCGGCAGCACGCATTTGTAGAGCATAGCTGTCATTTACAAAGAATGACGGAATCCCAAGTCTAAAAAACCGGTTGGAAGCTTCCTGGGCGACGAGCGAAGAGCCCCCGCCTATTCCTGAGAACAGGATTTGTCGTCGACCCAGGCAAGCGTTCTTCGCTTCTTCGAGTTTCGCCGTATCGATTTGACCGCGCATAACATCCAGGGTCGCAAACAAAGCCCCAAGAACTTGGTCAATCGCGGTATCTGCGTCAGGGCTTTCGTCATCGGCGTTTCTATACAGATATTGTGCGCTGACAGCGACGTTCTGGGCTAGGCGGAGTTTGAAATCTCGAAATCCTTCGCAGCCGAGGCTGCGGCAGAACCGAACCACGGTTGGCTTGCTGACCGAGCAGCGTTGCGCGAGATCCCCGATGGTCATGGCGCTGATTTCGTTGAGGTGGTCCTTTACATAATCGGCGACCTTCTGCTCCTGAACTGCCAGTTTGGTTTCTGAATTGTGCAGTGCCGGAATCAAATCGACTGCTCCAATTCTGCCCTTAAGTGGAGGGGCACTACCATCTGATATGGGGCGAGATTCGTTCGGCAAGCCGGTAGATTCCTTATGACTGGTCATGAAACTTAGTTACATGCATTGATGTATGTGGGCAAGAAATTCGTCGTGAGATCCCCTCTTCGCGGCGCATAACGAAACTAAGTTACATTTTTTCGTTGATATCTCATCAAGCATCACGCATTGTGTAACCAAGTTACAGATTCGGATCCTGGGGAGGAATACGAATGTCGGACTGGTTCGCCAGCGCAAGTTCAAGGATAAATTCAGTCGTTGAAGGCATTGTCGCAGCTTTGATGCTGTCTCTGGTTCTGGATGTCTGGCTTGGCGTAATTGACCGTTATTATTTTCACTGGCAACTTCCGTGGCCAGAAGTGTTGGCCCGCTATCTGATGATCTGGGCCGCGTTGCTCGCGGTCTCATCTGGTATTGCGCGCAGAGATCACATCGGTCTCACGGCATTCGTCATGATGCTCCCAATTCGCTTGCGGCGAACTCTTCTTATCGCGATGGATGTATTGGCGTTGGCTTTATTTTTATATGTTGCGTTCTTTGGTATCAGTTTCGTGGAAAGCGGAGCGCCAAGGCAGGCAATGATATTTGGGGCAAGCCTTGCTCCGTTTTACGCAGCCATTCCCGTCGCAGCGGCCTTGTCATCTGTGCAGCTGATGCTTGTCCTGTTTCGTGACTTGGGTACGCACATTGACGAACCGCCCTTTGCTGTAAAGGCGGAGGAAACACTGTGATTGTCGCAATCGTATTTGTTGCACTCATCCTGTTTGGAATGCCTATTGGTTTTGCTATTGGCCTTGCTGGCGTTGTTGGGTTGATCGATATGGGAGGAACGCAGTTTCTTGCGATTGGTCCCAGTAAGATATTCAACGGCCTCAACATCTTTCCCTTTCTCGCCATGCCGTTCTTCATTTTGGCCGGTGAGATCATGAATGATATCGGGATCACCAGTCGTTTGGTGAAACTTGCGCAGGTTTTGGTCGGACGGTTTCGGGGTGGGCTGGCCCATACTAACATGTTGGCGTCAGTGTTCTTTGCCGGATTAACAGGCTCGGCGACAGCGGACGCGGCGGCCTTTGGCCGGACGCTTGTGCCAGCAATGGTGAAAGAGGGCTACAAGCGCGACTATGCCTGCGCGGTCACGGCCGCGGGGTCCATCATCGGCCCGACCATTCCGCCATCGGGGCTAATGGTTGTCTACGGGTCTCTAATGGGCGTTTCCATTGCCGGCCTGTTCGCGGCCGGAGTTCTGCCAGGCCTGGTGATCTGCATGGTCTGCATGGCGGTGATCGCAATTGGCGGCAAACGGGAAAACCTACCCAAAGCGTTGCGCGGAGCGACCCCGCGCGAGATCTGGGAAACGTTCGTTTCCTCTCTGACCGCCCTGGCGATGCCTGTGATCATTCTGGGTGGCATCCTGGGCGGTATCGTCACCCCGACGGAGGCAGCATCGATTGCCGTGGCCTATGCCATGTTCATCGGGGTTTTCGTCTATCGTTCCCTGACCTTCAAAAGTTTCTACGCGATGCTTGTGCGTACCGCGCGTATCACCGGGGTAATCTTCGTAATAATCGCCTTTGCCGGAATCCTTGGTTGGTGGATGAGCTTTGAACGCATTCCGCAACTGATTGCCGAAACCGTTCTTGGGCTTTCTGACAACCGGTATGCCGTAATCGCGATCATCATTGGTTTGCTTCTGATTGTGGGCATGGTGATGGACATCACAGCCATTCTGATCATCCTTGCACCTGTCCTAGTGCCGCTGACAGAGCAAGTCGGACTGGAGCCGATCCACGCCGGCATCATATTTGTGCTGGCTCTGAACATCTCACTGATGACGCCACCGGTGGGTGCTTGCCTGTTTGTTCTGTCCTCCGTGACCGGCGAAAAGCTGGAACGGATTTCAATCAAACTGTTCCCGTTTCTAATAGCAGAAATTGCGATCCTTTTCGTCTTTGCTTTCTGGGAGAACGCAGCGCTTTGGCTTCCCCGGATGTTGGGCTTTGCCCAGTAGTTTCGCCACAAAAACCAAACCAACAGGAGAACTATTATGAAAAAAATTCTGACAGGTGCGGCGCTGACCGCGACCATGCTTGCTGGCAGCGCATTGGCCGAAGGTGGGGTGATAAAATTTGGCCACGACAACAAAACTGACCCGTTTGAAAACCCAGCTCATGCCTGCACGGCAGTATTTGCAAATCTTGTTAACTCAGGCACCAATGGCAGTGTTTCGGTTGAGGTCTTCGGGTCCAACCAATTAGGCTCCGCAGCAGAACACGTTCAACAGATGCGGGACGGGATCATTCAAGCAACCTTGACCTCAACTGGTGCGTTGGCCAGCTACTACCCGCGTATCGATGTGCTAAACCTGCCCTTTGCCTTTAACGGCAACGCATCAACTTACGAGGTCTTTGATGGCGAATTCGGTGAGGCGCTAGCCGCTGATATCGAGGCAGAGATGGGCGATGTTGTGGTTCTGGGCTTCCCGGACACCGGTGGTTTCTTTGCGGTAACCAACTCGCAACGCCCCATCGCGGACCTGAAGGATTTTGATGGCATTCGCATTCGCACAATGACCTTGCCGTCACATCAGAAGATTATTCAGGCGTTGGGTGCGGAAGCCTATCCACTGTCTTGGGGTGAAGTGTATTCCGGGCTGCAAACCGGAGTGATTGACGGTCAGATGAATCCTGTACCGATCATTTCGTTCGCTAATTTTGCAGAGGTTCAGCAATACATGACGCTGACCAATCACTTGTTCTCACCCTACACCTTCATGATAAATCGTGCCTTCTATGAAAGCCTGTCAGAGGCAGAGCAAGCGACGATCCGCACAGCCGCCGAAAACTGCGTGACGGCCAGCCGTGGCTTGTCGCGTATCATTGAGGCGTCAGATCGCGGCCTTGCGGGTTTGATGGATCAGATTGAGGTCACTGCTCTAACTGACGAACAGAGAAGCTCCATGGCAGCTGCAACGCAGCCTGCATTTGAAGCACATGTTCAGGAGAACCTGGATGAAAAGGCGGCAGAGCTACTGACAAGCTTCAAAGCTGCGGTGGAGAACGCCAACAACGCGTCCTACCTCGATTGATCCTCCCTGACTGCTAGAACCAACTGGCAGCACAACTCGTCGGAGGCCAACTTTTGGTCTCCGACCCAAGCAACAAATTGGATTGAACATGCGGGTCTTCTGTGCGTCCCTCGCAACTGAAACGAACACTTTTTCTCCCCTGCGCACGGACTTTTCCGATTTTGAGCAGAGCTTTTATGCACCTCCCGGCAAGCACCCCGAAACCCCAACGCTTTGCAGTGCCGTATTTCCTGCATTGAGGAAAAGGGCGCAGTCGAATGAGCTGGAGTTGATTGAGGGAACCGCCACATGGGCAGAGCCAGGCGGATTGTTGAATCGCGAGACATGGGCACGGTTGAAACAAGAGGTGCTGGACCAGGTGACAGCTGCAATGCCTCTGGATGGTGTTGTTCTAGGTCTGCATGGGGCGATGATCTCCGAGGATTGTCTGGATTGCGAAGGCGATTTGATCGAAGCAATTCGAGCAATTGTCGGGCCGGAATCTGTTATCGGAGCGAGCTTCGATCCTCACAGCCACCTCAGCGACAGACGAGTAACCAATGCTGACGTGATCACTGTGTTTAAAGAGTTTCCACATACTGATTTTGTTGAAGCAGGAGAAGCCTGTGTCGACCTGACGTTGCGAACTATCAAGGGCGAAATCCGGCCCGTCACTTCGGTTTTTGACGTGCGCATGTTGGATATTCTGCCGACCAGTCAGGAACCTATGCGCGGGTTTGTCGATCAACTGAAGCAGATGGAAGCAAATGGCGAGGTTCTCTCTGCTTCCGTCATTCATGGATTTATGGCCGGAGATTCTCCGGACCTTGGCGCTAAGATTGTCGTTCTGACCGACGATGACCAGCCCAAGGCGGATTGCTTGGCTCAGAAACTGGGGGCTGAACTGTTTTCCTTCCGCGGGCAGACAAAGCCAAATTACCTGTCGCCCAGTGCAGCACTGAGAGAGGCAAACAAAGCAATACATGGGCCAGTGGTCGTAGCGGACGTTTGGGACAATCCCGGTGGAGGCGTAGCGGGGGATTCAACGCTCATTATTGAGGAAGCTATTGCTCAGAAGCTCACATCCGTAGCATTCGGCACGATTTGGGATCCTATGGCGGTTCGCCTTTGCCATGCAGCCGGTGAAGGCGCAGTGTTCGACCTTCGCTTTGGCGGTAAAACATCAGCTCTGGCGGGGAAGCCAATTGACGCTACGGTTACGGTGGTTCGAAACCAGCGCAATGCGGTTCAGAGTTTTGGTGCATCCGTTGTTCCGATGGGGGACTGCTCTGTCATACGTTTGGGTGGGATAGAGGTTGTTCTGAATTCAAACCGAAGTCAGGCATTTTCGCCAGACCTGTTCACGAACCTTGGCATCGACATCACCGACAAGAAGATATTGGTCGTAAAGTCCACAAACCACTTCCACGGCGCGTTCTCCGACGTTGCTTCCAAAATTATCTATGCCGCCGTCGAAGGCCCCTATCCGAATGATCCCACCAAAACACCCTACAAAAACCTGACACGTCCAATTTGGCCCATCGTCAATAACCCTCACAAGGAGGTTGTGGAATGATTTTTCCCGATATCGACACACCGGCTGTCCTGGTCGATCTGGATATCACCGAGGCGAACATCGACCGTTTTCAGGGGTATTGTGCGAAACACGGACTTAGCGTTCGACCGCACATCAAAACACACAAACTTCCCATGCTGGCTCGACGGCAGTTAGAGGCTGGTGCCATTGGCATTACCTGCCAGAAAATTAGTGAGGCTGAGGCAATGATTGCCGAAGGTGGCATTGATGATGTGCTGATCACCTTTAACATCTTCGGTAAGGCCAAGCTGGCTCGTTTGCGTGCCCTCTCGGAAAAGGTGAGATTGTCTGTTGTAGCGGACAACACCGATATTGTTGACGGCTTAGCACGGTTTTTTGCGGATGCACCTAACCCGCTCGGAGTGTTGGTTGAATGTGACACGGGCGCGGAACGATGTGGCGTAACCACACCTGAGCAGGCAAGGGACCTCGCGCGCTACATCGATGCCCAGCCGGGCGTCTCGTTTCTTGGTCTCATGACCTACCCGCCTGTAGGACAGGAGGTGAAGGTTCAAGAATGGCTCACCAAGGCCAAACATGAAATTGAAGAGATCGGGCTGCCAGTACACGTCGTATCCCATGGTGGTTCACCGGGCATGTGGAAGGCCCAAGATGTTCCGATTGCAACAGAATATCGGATTGGTACCTACATCTATAACGACCGTTCATTACAGGCACGGGGTATCTGTACCTGGGAGGATTGTGCGTTGAGTGTTCTTGCTACGGTGATCTCAGTCCCTGCCGACAATCGTGCCGTAATAGATGCGGGATCAAAAGTGCTGACTTCAGACTTGTTGGGATTGGAAGGCCACGGACACGTGTTAGGTAGACCGGACATTTTGGTCCAGGGCCTATCAGAAGAACACGGTGTGCTGAAGGCTGCCAAAATCGATCTGAGGGTCGGAGATCGTATCCAGATCATTCCAAACCATGCCTGTGTAGTCACCAATATGGTGGATCAGATCGAAACCATTCGCGGAGACGTTGCGCTGGGGTCCGCGCCCGTCGCAGCACGGGGCAAGATTCAGTAAACAGCGTAAACTTCGCCAATGACTGATGACGGCGACGGGTATCAACAAGGTGCGATATGACTGACCTCATATGTTTAGGGGAACCCCTGTTCGAGTTAACCGCTTGCCCGGATGGTTCGTTTAAAGGCGGGTTCGGTGGTGACGTTTCCAACGTCGCCGTCGCGGCCGCGAGACAAGGGACGAAAGTTGCTTTGATCACCCGCATCGGTGGCGATCAATTTGGTAAAAAGCTCAGGAGCCTGTGGTCCAGGGAAGGTGTAAACCACGAACATGTGGAAATGGCCTCTGGCGAAGATACTGGGCTGTACTTTGTTTTTCATAATGATGACGGTCACCATTTCGTCTATCGCAGGAAAGGCTCCGCTGCGAGCCGGATGCTCCCAAATCAGGCTCCGGATGATGCAATTTCCGGCGCAAGAATGTTCTATACTTCCGGCATCAGCCTTGGAGGAAGTCCTGAGCTACGGTCAACAACTCTACATTCAATCCAAACAGCGTATAGGTCCGGCACACCTTTTGCCTTCGATCCCAATTTACGCACAGCCCTTTGGCCACTGGACAAGGCACGACAGGTTACCCACGATGTAATGAAGAGGTGCAATATTGCGTTACCAGGGCTCGATGATGCCCGCCAGTTGACGGGCCTTCACAGCCCTGGGGAAATCATCAGCTTCTACCACAATCTGGGCGCAGACATTGTGGCACTTTCACTGGGCGCGGACGGCGTATCCGTGTCTGAAGGGCAAGGCATACACACTATCCCCGGCGTGATGGTTAAAGCGGTTGATGCCACCGGTGCCGGAGATTGTTTCAACGGAATATTTCTGTCTGCCTACCTGAAAAGCAAAGATGTCCTGAAATCAGCTGAGCTTGCGAACCAGGGAGCAGCCCGATCAACCACAGGCTATGGCGCCGTGGATCCAATTCCTTACGGAAAAACCTAACAGAAGGAAATCACTTCAATGACAGAGAAAAAGATCGCGCGTTTGGGCGATGACAGAACCGGAGCAGGCGGGCAACCGCTTCCCTTTGCACCTGCGGTAAGAGCCGGAGATTTTGTGTTCATTTCCGGACAGGTTGCGATGAAAGAAAACGGCGAAATCGAAGCGGGTGGTATTGAGGCGCAAACCCGGAAAACGATGGAAAACCTGATAGCAGCTCTTGCACTGGCTGACTGCACCCTGGATGATATAGCAAAAGTTGGTGTCTGGCTGGATGATCCCCGCGACTTTTGGACGTTCAACCGGGTCTATGCAGACTATTTTCCCAACGGAGGCCCGGCGCGCTCCACAGTCCGTTCACAAATCATGGTAGACGCCAAGGTCGAGATTGATGCGGTCGTATACAAACCGCTTGGATAATCCACACGATCCTCACACCAATTGTATAGAGCTGGCGTTTTTCGCCAGCCTATTTTGTTTTAATTGAACAGATCAACATTTTAGAGATGCGTTTCTGAGACGCTCAGGGGCAATGGGGACATTTGAAGTTGAGAAAGTAATGACCGGCTTTTTGCGCATACTGTGAGTGCGGTTAGCTACTGAGTTTGCGTTGCAGCGAGTGTCTGGCATGCGGGTGCAACCGCAGCATTGATGGGCACCGGTCAACGGCAGCTCAGGGCCGTCTTTGGAGACGGCCTTGTACCTAATTCCCATGACGTTTGAGCACAGTTTTGAGGTACTGGGTCGAATGCCAAGTTTGATGTGCACAGAATACCCCAGCGCAGCCTTTAAGTGTCAACTGATGCTTGGCCGATTGCCGGATGGATCCACGATATGTCCGTCCTGTTTCTGGATCGCGTAGCGCCCCTTCCCATACCATGCCGTCAAAGACCAATTCGGTCAGGATCATATCACCAACCTGCGCATGAGGCGTATCGTCCTTGTTCCAAACCCAAACAAGACGTCCACACTTCATTGCTTCATTCGATGCGCAATCTTCAAAAGCGACAATCACGCCGAGCCCGGGGGATGCGTAATGGCCTTTAAGGTCAAAGGCATGTCCTTGGCTGGCCAACATACCGACGCCAACCACAATCACCAAAAAAGCTGTTTTGACAATTCGGACGGGCAAACGCGGTGCGACGCGGGCGAATTCGGTCAAGTATCTTGGATGCTCCGTCTTCATAAGCCGATCCCACCAAGAAAAATAGAGCCCGTGGTTATATCGCGCATGCGCATGATGCATATCGTGATGAGTAACGCTCGTGAGCCAGCCAAAGACCGGCTTGCCTTTTGCGTTGGCGGGGAAGATTTCGATCCCGCAGTGCCCGATTGCATTGCGCAGCATCATATGGGTCACAAAGATGAACAGAGCGACTGGGTGTGTTGGCAGAATGATCAGAACCAAAGGCAAGTAGACAGCGTTCACCACGGCTTCGCCAACGTCAAAGCTGTAGGAGGTGAAGGGAGTTGGTTGGTGTGATTTGTGATGCAAGCGGTGAAACCGGCGAAACAGGGGCGGGTAGTGCAGGGCACGGTGCGTCCAATAGAACCACGCATCATGAAGGGTAATCAAAACCGCGATACTGAACGCGAAATAGGTCCAGCCAAATGCGGCTATGTCTTGGTAGATTGTGATGACACCTGCCCTTGCACCAAGCACGATGGATGTCCCTGCGGCAGTAAAAATAAGCACTGTGCGCAGGCTTGTCAGTATCTCGCGGAGGATTTGACCTTGTGGCACTGCAGAGGGTCGAATTTTCTGTGCAAAAAGATGCCGTGCCAGCATGATATTGATCAATAGATACGTGCCGCCGGCGCCAAAAATATAGCGTAAGAGGTCTCCGCCGAAGACATCCGTGTAGATGGACAGGAGTGTGGCTAACTGAGTCATTGTCTGCTCCGAATGCGAATTGACATGTGGCGGACAGTGGCCAGCGAAGCAAATCAGAGCACGCTGAGTTTGAAAGTCGACCCGTTTCTTGCAAAATCGGCGAGGATTTTTCAGTTTCAGCATGGCTATACCGTTGACCGGCGGGGTAAATCCGACTTCGATTGCGCATGTGATGTCAGACCCAATGATTTTGGATATCTTCCTGCGCGGCAGTGCCATCGGCACACTCGTGCTATGCGCCGCTGTCTTCATGAGAAACGGGGGATTCCAGCGGAAAAGCATGGCAGTAGTCTTGCTGTGCCTCAGTTTTGGCCCCTACTTGATTGTGTCCTCGCCAAGCATTGATCTAACCGACGGCCCGGTTCGGATTGTGCTTGTGATGATCGCAGGTGTGATCCCTGTCTTGCTCTATTGGGCCGTGATTGAGCTGTTCCAGGATGACGTTTTTGTTCGACCTTGGCAGATCTTGATCGCTGTGTTGATAGTCGGATTGGCATGGCTTTCTCAACTACAGCTGCAACTTGGTGTAGTTCGCGGTATCTGCGTACTGATCTTCTTTTTCCATAGCCTGTGGATCGTAGTTTCAGGTCAGGCAGGGGATCTGATCGAGGCCCGTCGCCGGTTTCGGCGTTGGTTTCTGATCTGGATCCTCAGTTTGGGAATTCTCATTACCGGATTTGAAATCACCCATCTGGATAAAGCGCTTCCTGTCTGGGTATTTGCACTACAGGCAAGTACGTTTTTCCTGTCTGCAAGTGCGTTCCTGCTGTGGTCGGTTCGCGTGGTTCCAGACATCTGGATACCGCGCCCGCCAAAGCGGGGTGACCAAGCCAACCCAGCGCAGTCCGCGCTCATGACTCGTATTGAAACCGCGATGTCTGAGGGGCTGTGGCGCTGCGAAAGGCTGACCGTTGCCCAAGTGGCCGCACATCTTGGGACACAGGAACACCGCATTAGGTCCGCAATCAATCAAGGCTTGGGGCACCGGAATTTTGCGAGCTTCGTGAACGCGTTCCGCATTCAAGAGGCGCAATCCATGTTGTCATCGCCCGAACTGGCAGAGCGTTCGGTCCTGAGCATCGCTTACGATGTGGGATTTTCCTCACTGGGGCCATTCAACCGCGCCTTTCGCGCTCAAACTGGGATGACACCTTCGGAATTTCGGAAAACGCATTTACATGAAACGACGAAGTCACATTTGTAATATTTCCGCAAAGCCGCCTTTTAAGCCTGATTTCGTTCGGGCTTGGGAGTGCGTAATAATTTGAACCAATTTGTTGCGCTTGATCGCGTTGGTCAGCCTTTAGTTCACCCAAAGAATTTGAACCCCGACGCATCTGTGTCGCCAATTCTAACAGGATGTGCGCTCTGACCGACGGTCCCACGCAGCTAAACCGTTTGCATTGGGTTGTGGCACCGATGTTGGCGATCCCCGTGTTTGTCTTTGCCGCCAAGACGATGAAAATGTTTGTTCTTGAGGGGTATGGAACTCCTGCGCCGTGGGACCCACCTCAAAGAATTGTGGTCAGCGGACCTTATCGCTATGTGCGCGACACCATGCTTTCATCGGCCATTCGAATGACACTGGCGGAAGCAGTGGCATCGAGTTGCCACTCCTGCAGCTTTGGGCGATAGTCTTCTTTCTCCTCAACACACTTTACTTCAATTTGGTAGAAGAGCCTGGGCTGGAACGACGCTTTGGACGGACAACTTGCATTACAAGGCAAGGGTTTCGCGATGGACTCCCATGTTTCGGCCGAATACCCCCCCAAGCACCAACGACAGTTCAATAGCGGGCTTTTTTGCGACGTGTGAGTTTGCATAGACTTGATTTCGCTGTTGTCGCGAATTCCTATCAAGACAAGCCTCGCCGAGGAAGCAACAGCCTTGCCATGCATGGAACTATCCTGTGGCCTCAGTCAGGTTTGACACTAAGGGCTTTGCCACCAATCTGTAGGCTTGGCGCGCTTGCCGCGGTTCCGGTCAAGCCAGAGAGCAAATTTGCGAAACCGCGAGAACGCCATCTTCAACCAAAGACGGTGGTGCCATTGCGTGAAGTCGCGGTTAAATGGGCAGACGCGCATGCAGATGGCACAATCAGAGGACAGTTTAGCCCAGAATCCGAAGCACTTGGCTGCGTCGGAAGTCCACTTGCGCACACCTTTTATGGCCGATGGGTCCTCGGAGGTCTCAGGCGGGCCGTAGGGGAGCGCTTTGACTGGACAAGCATCAGCGCATTTGGTGCAGATGTTACAGAACGCACGCACGCCTAAGGGTTTGGGTGGATCATGGACTAATGGGAGGTTGGTGAAAACCTTGGAGAACCGTAAGCGCGGCCCGTATTCAGGTGTTATCACCATTTGATTGCGGGCATATTCGCCCAGACCCGCCTTGATCGCATAGGGGATCACGAGGCCGGTGTCGTTCATAGAGGCTGTGGCCTGATAGCCCAGGTTTCGGACATAGGCCGCAAGCTGCATCACGATGCTGGCCTCGTGGGAATATTCACGTCCGGTGGCGGCCCCCGCGAGCGCGGAAGGATAAGTGGCGACGAGGTCCTCATCCATCTGATGGCCCATCACAATGACAGATGTCATGCCTTCTGGCAGGTCGTTGGGCGCGTCGGAGAAATCACGGGTGTCAACGCGGGTTGCGTAAATCCAACGGTCATCCAGATCAGTGATGCCGCAGAGATCGGCACCAAAGAATTTGGCGATGCGTTTGATTTCCTTGGCCATCGCGGCTGGATCGTCAATCGGTTGCTGTGTCGGGGCGACGGGTGTGTCGTTGTCGATGGGGGCCTGGAAGCCCTCGCGCTTACCGGATTCGCCAGCCCTTTCCGAGATCAAGTCCGAAATTAGCCAAGAGGCGTTTCTAAGCGCGAAGTCGCGCTGGGTGAATCCGTCACCACGACGAGGGATGGCATCCATCCGGTACGAGGCAAAGAACGCGTCGGTCTGTTTGCTGCGGATACGCTCATCCCAGAAGGCGCGGGTAAAAATGTCATTACGTTGGTTGAAACGTTCGAATTCGTCCGTGACATCGATGCCTGCAGCAGCGTCGTCCGCTCGTTGGGGTTTGTTGGAGGGGTAGGCCATGATGAGACGATGCGGTGAGGTGAAGCCGTTGTCAAAGGTTAGCGTGCGCGAAAGGTCGGTGTTGGGGATCGGCTGAATGTTGATAGTCTCTGGCAAAGCCGCTTCGGAGCAGCGAAAGCGGCTGACGACGGTCACTTGTTCAAAATGATCCAAACGTTTTTAGGGGCAGTCCTTTCGTAAGCACTCATGCCGGTCACCAGCGAATTCTTTGGGAAGGTGTGAAGATTCGACCTCAAATAGAAGATTCGATCTCAAACAAGTGAGCGGCTTTGAGTTTTGAAAACAGAAATTGATGGCGCGGTAGCGAAATCACACTCTGTCCAGCGCTGCTGACTTCTAGCAACGTTGGAACGGTGCACTTGCAGCGAATGGCGGCAATGCGGACTGCAAGCGCAGCATGGCAAGACCCCAACGAATGACCGCTATGTGCCGGCTTTGTTTGAGCAATTTGTCAGTGGACACGAGTTGCTGCGCCGCATCCAAGGTCGGCTGAGCACTGGCCTGTCTTTATTGCTGCGGATTTTTGAACACGTTGCGATCCGCAGTGAAAGCCAGCAATCGATCTACAAAAAACCTGTCCAACCGACTGTTTCTTGGCATTTGACATCATCATCGGTTGGTGAGTGAAACTCCGGCAATCACTAGCGCACCGCCCACCAGCATGGAAACCTCAACCGGTTCGCGCAAAATAGCAGCCCCAAGGGCTACCCCGAAGACGGGGACGAGATTGGTGAACACCGCCGCACGCTCAGGCCCAAGCGAATGTACCCCTCGATAGTACCAAACAAATGGCACGACTGTTCCACCAATGGCCAGGTAGATGATGGCCAAGGTGCAGGTGAACGTGGGCAACTGAGGCACTTGCACGGGACCGGCCAACGGCAACCCCAATGCCAGAAGTAAAAACCCGATCAGCGCAGCCCAAGTGGTTGCCGCCAGTGGCGAGAGGCTTCCTAGAGCTTTGCGTCCAAGAAGCGTATAGCCCACCCAACTACCCACCGCTGCCAGCATGAACAGTTCTCCCTGCCCAAAACTCTGCCGGACGTCAGTCATCAGTCCGGCAACGTCCCCTCCGCTAATCACGATCACGGCCCCGGCTAGTGCCACACAAATCCCGGCAACTTGCCCAATCGGTAGGAGCCGTTGCGCGATCAGTACCCCGACTAGAGCCACGGCTATCGGATTGAAGGCAACAAACAGTGCCGTTCGCGAAGCTGGCATCTCAGCCAGAGCGGCAAAGAAGAACAGGTTGTAAAGGCAGACGCCGGACAGTCCGAGAAGCCCCATCAACACGCTCTGCCGCCAAGTGAGGCGAGGCAAACCACCTTCCGCTTTCCAGACAAGATAAAGCAATACCAGAGTTGCCAGGCCAAACCGAGCGGTTGCCGCGACCAGAGGGGGCATTTCACCCGAAACGACGCGGCCGGCAACAAATGTGCCGCCCCACAGGAAGGCCACCATTGAGAGCCGGACGTAAAGCAAAGCGTTCTGCGACGCTATGGGATATGACAGGGCTTGGGACATGGAAACACCTAAAACATCGGATTGCCCATGCCGAATTTCAGTTATACTATGTTATAGTCAAATGAGTATTTACTTATGACTTTTGGTCAGCTTGATATTTTTGTCACTCTTGCCGAAACGCGCGGGTTTACGGCTGCTGCATTGCGACTTGGGATAAGTCAGCCCGCAGTGTCTCATGCCCTCAAGAGTCTTGAGGATGAGCTTGGCATCACGCTTTTTAATCGCACCGTATCCCCAATCGAACTGACCCCGTTGGGCGAACGACTTCTATCCCGCGTACGCGAAATTCTTGGGCTAGCCGACGCTATGCATCAGGAGGCCTCGGAATATCGTGGAGTGCAGACCGGCAGACTGCGCATTGGGTCTTTTGGTGCCACGTCATCATTGCAGATATTGCCGCGCCTTCTCGAAGCATTTCATGCAGCCCATCCTGGTATCGAAGTACTGATTGAAGAAGCCGCTGACGATGAGATTATCCGTTGGATCGAAGACCGGCGCATTGATCTTGGTTTTGTCGTGTTACCAGATGAACGCTTTCGGACCTGGCCTGTGGCACAGGACCAGTTTGTCGCCTTGGTTGCTGCCGATAATACTTTGGCCAGGCAATCTTCAATCCGATTGGAGCAACTGTGCGAAATGCCATTCATCATGCCGGAATCTGGTTCTGCCCGGATCATTCGCCGTTTGTTCACGCAGGCCCGTCTTAGTCCAAATGTGCGGTACCGGACATCGCAGATGCTAAGTACGTTGACTATGGTGGCGCGCAACCAAGGCGTCTCGGTCGTGGCCGAGATGGCCTTGCCGCCAACGAATGGTAAAGAGGGCTGGGTCAGCAAACCGCTGAATTCAGTCAGGACACGAAAAATTGGTCTCGCGATGCATCCGCACGCAACGCCATCCCCTGCGGCGGTCGCTTTTGTTGAGGTCGTAGAAAAAAGTAGAGACGATTTTTTGACGACGTGTACAAAAGAAAGAAGCGACGTCGCGATTTGAACTTTTGAGTTCAAATCGGATATTAGAAATCACTAAGTGGGCGGCAGCAATGCCCGCTTAAGGCCTTTCCACTGCGCCCGAAAACGTTCATTCAAGCTACGCACACTCGAACCTCAGCACGGCCACACCTCATGCCTCTTCCTACTCCCCAAGCCGTCGTCTTCGATATGGATGGCCTGTTGCTCGACACCGAGCGGGTATACTTCGAAGGCTTCCGCACCACGCTTGACGCACTCGGATTGCCGCAAGACGACGACCTGTTCCGGCGGCTAGTCGGCACGAACCGTGTGCTAGGACGCCGACTTTTGACCGAAGGGCTAGCGGGGCGCGTCAATCTGGAAGAGTTTGATGCCGTCTGGGACGCCGAAATCGCGCAACGGCTGGCGGATTACATCCCCGTCAAACCGGGTGCGCGCGCGATGGCAGAACACCTGCGCGAGCGGGATATACCTTACATCATTGCCACCAGCACCCAGACGAAAAAGGCGCATTTGCATCTCGAGCGAGCGGGTCTCGGCGCGCTTTTTCGCGACGTCGTAGGCGGTGATCAGGTCGCTGCCAGCAAGCCCGCGCCAGATATCTACCTACATGCCACGGCACGTCTGGGTCACGATCCGTCAAACTGCGTTGCGTTCGAGGATTCGCCCAACGGCGTCCGCGCGGCCCACGCGGCGGGCCTCATAACGGTGCAGGTCCCCGATATCGTCGCCCCCGACGCCGAACTGCGTGCGCTCGGGCATCACATCGCCAGCAACATCATCGCCGGCGCCCACGCGGTTGGTCTGATGGTAGTTCCGGAATAGAAAGCTGACCTTCACGCAACTGCAGCGAACGCGCAGTTTGTCTGCGATCTGTGAATTCGCATGGCGAACGATCTTGCGAGCGCTGCGAAAGGCTGGTTTCTCTAATCACGAAAGTCAGAGTGCTCGGACTTCACGGGATTTGTTCTCGGAGAACTGTGGGCGTCCGCAAAGCGATATCAACGCAAGGTCGGCTTCGTAGCTCCCCGCAGTTACTTCAGATAGGTATTAAACCAATCAATGGTTCGGTCCCAAGCCAAGTTTGCCATTTCCTCATCGTAACGTGGCGTGCTGTCATTGTGAAAGCCGTGGTTGGCATTTTCGTAAATGTAAGCTTTATATACCTTATCGTTGGCTTTTAGAGCAGTCTCAAAATCTGGCCAGCCTGCGTTGATGCGTTCATCAAGCTCTCCCATTTGAATCAGTAGTGGTGCCTGAATTTTGGCCACACCCTCGGCCGCTGGCTGGCGCCCGTAGAACGGGACACCAGCGGCCAGTTCGGGATAAGCCACGGCAATTGCGCTGACCACACCGCCGCCGTAGCAGAAACCAACAGCGCCGACCTTCCCAGTGCAATCATCCCGGTTCAACAAGTATTCGAACCCATTAAAGAAATCGTTCATCAACTCGACCCGGTCCACTGTCTTTTGCAGCTCGCGCCCATCGGCGTCATTGCCTGGGTATCCGCCCACCGACGTCAAGCCGTCTGGAGCCAGAGCCATGAACCCGGCTTTCGCCAATCTGCGCGCCACATCTTCGATGTAGGGATTCAAGCCGCGATTTTCGTGGATGACCAGCACTGCTGGCAGGGGCTCTTCAACGCCTGCAGGCCGAACAAGGTAGCCCCGAACGTCGCCGGTTCCATTTGGTGAAGGATAGGTGATGTAGTCTGCATGGATATCGGGATCGTTGAAGGATACCTGCTCGGCCAAAGCATAATTCGGGCTGAGCATGTTCAGCAACGCGACCGCAGATAAACCACCAACCGCGAACTTACCGGCGCGGTCCAGGAACTGGCGCTTGGTGATTTTGCCGTGCGCGTAAAAGTCGTACAGGTCCAGAAGTTCCTGGTCGAAGTCCTTTGCCGTCATGCGAGTCATAGTGAATCTCCTGATGAATAGGCAGTTCGAAGTGAGAGGTTGTCAGATCAAAGGGTCGTGGTTGGTTTGAGTTTTTCAGCGGGCTGCTAGGACACACCCATTGGCAGTTCTTTTTGCGCGTACTGTTCGCGCAGCACGTTCTTTTGGACCTTTCCCATTGTATTGCGCGGCAGGCACGGGACGATTTCGTAGCGACGCGGATGTTTGAATCGCGACAGCTTGTCTCTGATGGTCACCGCGATCTGTTCCATGTCAAGTTGCGCGCTAGGCTCGGCAACCAGAGTGGCAATTATAGCTTCTCCAAATTCGGCGTCGGGAATGCCAAAAACTGCCGATTCCAGGATGCCGTCGATGTCGTTCAAGACGTCTTCAATTTCTTTGGGGTAGACGTTGTAACCACCAGTGATGATCAGGTCTTTTGACCGACCAACGATCGACAGATAACCATCCTCGCTGCATTGACCCAGATCTCCGGTGATGAAGAACCCGTTTTCCCGTAGCTCTTCGGCGGTTTTCTCGGGCATTTGCCAATAGCCTTGGAACACATTGGGCCCTCGTACTTCGATCATTCCAACCTCGCCCCGGGGCAGCGGTTCTCCAGTTTCGGGTTTGGTAACGATCACCTCGGTGCTGGGAAGCGCCAAGCCGACAGTTCCTGCGCGACGCTCACCGTCATAGGGGTTCGAGGTGTTCATGTTCGTCTCGGTCATTCCATAGCGCTCAAGGATGCGGTGGCCGGTGCGCGTTTCGAACGCTAGGTGGGTCTCGGCTAGCAATGGGGCCGAACCAGAAATGAACAAACGCATGCTCTCTGTGACCTCTTTGGTGAAACCGTCATCCGCAAGCAATCTGGTGTAGAAAGTGGGGACACCCATCAGAAGGGTCGAGTGGGGCAACTCTTCCAAGATCATGCCAATGTCGAATTTTTCCATAAGCCGAACTTTGGCACCTGCGAGCAATGACGTATTCATCGCCACGAAAAGCCCATGTGTGTGAAAGACTGGCAGCGCATGAAGCAGGCGATCGGCGCTGGTGATGGCCCACAATTCCACAAGAGCTTGGGCATTGGACAGCAGGTTTCGCTGACTTAGCATTGCACCCTTCGAACGGCCCGTAGTGCCTGATGTATATAGCAAAGCCGCAAGGTCGTCCGGTGCGCGATCCACGGTTTCGAATACGCAGGGTTGTGCGTCAGCCTCTACGCTTAGGCTTGGACTATCGCCGCCGAGGGTCAGCAGCTTTGCGCCCGATTGGGCTGCCAATTTTTTGATTTCAGCTTCATCGTTGCTGTCGCAAATGATCATCGCCGGTTGAGCATCAGAGATGAAGTAGTCCAACTCTGCCATGGTGTAGGCAGTGTTAAGTGGCAGGTAGACAGCACCTGCCTGAACCGAAGCAGCATAGAGCGCAATCGTATCAGCCAGCTTGGGGGCCTGCACTACGATGCGATCCCCAGGAGAAACTCCGCTGTTCTGCAAAACATGCGCGATCTGTGCGGCGCGCTTCAGAAACGCGTCATAGGAAACCACCCTGCCATCATCGAGTTGCAGGAATGGAGCCGTGTTGCCCTCGTGGCGGGCAAACAAGCTTTCGTAGAGGGTATTGGTCACGCTGTATTTTCCCTTGGTTTGATCGCAAGCTCCGCAGTTGAAGCCGCACGAACTGAACGCGAGGCTTGGATCGTGGCACGTGTCGCGAATTCTTCGTGGTGACGTTCTGTTTTGTTCAAATCGTAAAGGTAGTTGACCATCGCGCCTCCGGACTGGGCGCGCCCATTTGGCGACTGATCTGCGTCAGCGTGCAGCTCATGAAGTTCAGCACCATTGCCCAGATGAAAGCGGGCCACGGGATCTAACGGCATCCCATCTTCGCGCTTCGCAAGCAACAAATACCGGGCGGCCATCGCGCGCACGTCCTGCGCTGAGGCTGTCGCTGCCAGTACGGCCTCGGCGGTATGGCCGTGCTCTGGATGTTCTGTTTCGCCGGCCAGCCAACGGCTAAGCCCTGGTATAGGCGATAAGGTCACAAAGGTGTCGAGACCTCTAAGCTCTCGCGAAAGTTCGGTCACAACCTGTTTGATCAACAGGTTCCCAAAACTGATTCCTGCTAAACCCTTTTGGCAGTTTGAAATGGAGTAGAACGCCGCGACTTTTGCCTGCTCGGCTTCAATCGGTTCTCGAGCTTCAGACAAAAGCGTATCGATCGCGTCCGGGATTTCAGTTGTAAGGGCCACCTCGACAAATATCAGCGGCTCATCGGGCATTGAAGGGTGGAAGAAGGCAAAACAACGACGGTCAGGTGGGTAGAGCCTGCGCCTCAAGTCGTCCAGATCGTTGATCTGGTGAACAGCCTCATATGCAACGATCTTGTCCAGAACGCGGGCAGGCGTATCCCAGCTGATTTGTTTGAGAACAAGAAAGCCTCGATTGAACCAGCTTCGCAACAAATGGACAAAATCAATATCGGTTCGCTTGAGTTCGGCATCAGATTTGAGAAATCGCAGCAGATCAACGCGCATAGCCACAAGTTCTTGCGTCGCACCAGACGGCTGGTTCAGCCGACGCAATAACTCTTGCCGCCTGGGTTCTGCGGATTCACTAAGCTTTTGATACAGATCGACACTTCGATCATTGGCATAGAGGCGCGCCGTGTCAGCGAGTTTTTCTGCGTCTAACTCAAGCTGGTCATTCAAGTAGACAAAAAAGTCCAGTTTTCCCGCGTCATCCAGGGTCTGGTAGCGGTCAAGTATGGTGGACGCGAGCGTGAAGCCCGATACCTCACCTTCTGCGGACAAAAGCGCCTCGCAAAGTTCAGCAATGGATCGTTTGTCATCCTTGCCACGCCTTTTGTCAGGACGGTCCAGCAATTGGTTTAATAGATCGCCTAGAAACCAATTCCGTTGCATTTCAGGAATCCATCTGGCTGCTCAGGTACTCACCCGTTCGACGGTAGTGATCGATCAAGTGCTTGGTCGCGCTGTCTGCGTCATGATCTAATGCGGCGTCCAGAATGTGATGATGTTCGGCGGCGATGTCCCGCTTTTTATAGCTCGAACCGCCCGCCGCCAGATAGCGGTAGCGAATGTTCAGGTCGTAGAGCTGCGAACAATATCGCAGAAGCAACGGCAGTTTCGAATTGTCCAACAACGCCATGTGAAACGCTTTATGAGCGTCTTCAAAGTCGTGCGCCCCATTTTGGCCGGCCTTTTTCATATGGTGGTGACGCAAAACAAGCCGATCCTCCCAGGCCGCATCCGCGTTGGCGATGGAGGCACGCAACGCGGTTTCCTCGAGGTTGCATCGCAGCAGCAGGATTTCCTCGAAGTTACTCTTACTCACGGGCGCAGCCCTAAACCCGCGCTGGTCAATCCGTTCAACCAACATGTCCGAGGTCAAGAGGCTCAGCGCCTCGCGAACTGGACTTGCGCCAGTGTTTAGAAGGCCGCGGAGCTGCTCGATCTTAAGTTTTTGTCCGGGCGGCAATTCGCCGGTCAGTATCATTTCGCGCAGCCTTCGATACGCGCCATGAGTGGCTGATGTCTCTTTGCCCTCGATATCAAGCATGGCGTCCATATCCGACTGTTCCTTTTTGGCGGCAAAAACTCTTGCGTGCTCTTAACTGAGGGCGCTCGTGCCAGTCGATAGACCAACTGAAAGGTTCAGCGAACCTTCGTTTATCATCCAGCGCCGAAGTACAAAGCTGCGCGCCCCGCTTTTGTGCATGGGGTCGTCCTCGGCCAGCTTCCGCGCGGCCTCAAGACTATCAGCGCGATAGATGATCAGGCCAACCCCTTGCATATGCTCACCGGTCTCATCCGACATCGGCCCAGCAAAAGCCAACTTTCCCGCGCGTTCAAGATCCGCCTGATACGCCAAGTGATCTGGAAGTGACGCCTTTACGTCTTCTGGCGCTTTGGCTGGTGTGCTGAGTGCAACATAAAGCTCCAGTGCCAGTGCGCCACGGCTTTTCGCTTCTGATTTATAATCTGCCCAAGCAACCATCGCGGACCTCCAAAAATATCGATATTATTTGACATATTGCAAAATAGTCGGCAAAAATCAAGCGAACTGACATGGATGGTGAAAATGAAATACCTGGTGGGAGAAACCTCGGAAGGCACTGCGGTCTTTGTTGTGAACGGTGAAAACGCAGTGAATTTAACGGCTTTGGACGCTGCCGTCGGTTCCGATCTGATGGGGTTAATAGCCAAGCCTGGGCTGGCCGACTCACTGGCTGACAAAGTCACCGCTGCAGACAGTGTGCCTGTGTCGTCTATCACACCAGCATTGCCGGTGGTCGCGCCTGGCACGATCATTTGTATGGGTTTGAACTACACGGACCACATCAAGGAAGGCGGATATGATATTCCGGAGTATCCGACGCTTTTCATGCGCGGGAAAAACTCGATCATGGCGGCGGGGCAGCCCATGGTGCGGCCTACCTGTTCTGAGAAGCTAGACTACGAAGCCGAGCTTATGCTGATCGTTGGAAAAAGAGGTCGGCATATCTCGGAAGAGGACGCACTGGGTTATGTCTTTGGCTACACCGCGTTCAACGACGGGTCGCTGCGGGACTATCAGCGCAAAACCGTTCAATGGACGCCTGGCAAAAACTTCGATGATACGGGAGCAATCGGTCCGTTCACCGTAACGCCGGACGAACTGCCCGAAGGGGCTTCCGGTCTGAAGATCGAAAGCCGCGTGGGCGATGAAATCCTACAAAGCTCGAACACGGCCAACATGATCTGGGGCGTTCGTCAGGTCATTGCGACGATTTCGGAATACACCACTCTTGAGCCCGGAGACCTGATTGCGTTGGGCACACCACCGGGTGTCGGTCATGCCAAAAAACCCAATCCCCGTTGGCTGAAGCCGGGTGAAACCGTCGAAGTCGAAATTGAAGGCATCGGAATCTGCGCCAGCCCGATCATCGACGAAAAGGACTCCAAGTCAAAGGTGGCCGCAGCATGAGCGCACCAACCGGGGCAGAGCTGGAGGCACTTCGCGCCAAGGCGCAGCAGGATCATCGCGATCTGCGCGAACGGATTCCACGTTTGTCGGATGACGCGATTGCCTTGATCCTGCGCGAATCTAGATCGCACTACGCGTGGACCAACAAGCCTGTTTCTGACGACCTACTTAAAGAGATCTATGACATCACGATCAACGGCGCGACCAGCATGAACACGTTGCCCGCGCGCTTTATTTTCGTGAAAAGCACTGAAGGCAAAGAACGGCTTGCCAAGTCGCTAAAGCCGAAAAACGTGCCAAAGATGATGGATGCACCGGTCACGGCGATCATTGCCTACGACTTGGACTTCTGGAAGGAACTGCCCTTTCTTTTCCCGCACGAAGACCGTCGGCCATTGTTCGAAAACAAACCCGACTACGTGGCAGACACGGCCTTTCGAAATGGCACGCTTCAGGGCGCGTACTTCATGATTGCGGCCCGGGCTGTCGGGTTGGATGTCGGCGCCATGTCAGGTTTTTCGAACAAGATCGTCGACGAGGAGTTCTTCGCGGGCACAACTCTCAAGTCCAATTTTCTTTGCAATCTTGGCTACGCGGATGAAACCGGTTTGTTCCAGAAGCTTCCACGTTTTCCATTCGAAAAGGTTTGCTCGTATGCATGAGGAGGTAACACCGTGGCCATGAAAGTAAAACCTGTCGTGACTTACCGAACGACAGCTCAATGCCCGACACATGCGCGTACCGAGATCCCAATTCGCGACCTTGATGTGGTTGTCGACGAACCCGTCGAACGCGGCGGAACAAATCTTGGCCCGTCTCCGACCGAAACCGCAATGGCAGCCTTGATCGCCTGTACGAACGTCATCGGGCACAAGAATGCACACCGGTTGGGAATTGATCTTGGCGCGGTGACAATCGACGCGAAATGCAGGCTGGATCGGCGCGGTGTCCTGATGGAGGAGGAGATCGATGTTCCGTTTCCGGAAATCGAGCTCACCGTGAAGTGTGACACGCCGGCCAGTCAGGAGGAGCTGACACGGGTGGGCGAAGAGACAGCCAAGTATTGCGCCATCGCAAAACTATTTGAAGCGGCAGGCACGGACCTGACCGTCAACTGGGTCAAAACAAACCAATAAAGACAAAAGGCCCGACTTTCTGGGAGGAGAGAAATGAAAATCTGGACCAAACGCAGCCTTATCGGAGCTGCTCTGGCAAGCGTCATGGCGCTGCCCGCCGCAGCAGAGGAAACTATTTCTGCCGTTGTCATCGATGGCTACCCAGACCGGGCATTATGGGTGAAGGAGTTCACCAACTTCTTCATTCCGGAGGTGGACAAGCGACTGGCCGACGCCGGCAACTACAAGATGAACTGGCAGGAGAACTATGGCGGTTCAATCGTAAAGCCGAAAGGCGTTCTGGAGGGAATCCAGCTGGGCCTTGGTGACATAGGCATCGTCACAACCATCTTCCATTCTTCGAAGCTGCCCAGCCAGGGTATTTCGGGATCGACACCCTTTGTGGCATCGGATTCCCGTGCGGTCGCCAAGGCCGTAGATGAAATCGCACGCGAATACCCGGCGATGCAGAACGAGTTTGCCGCACAGAACCAGGTGTATCTGGCCACGGGTGTTGTTCTGGATACGTATCAGATTTTCTGCACGGAACCGGTTGCCTCGGTATCAGATCTAGAGGGTCGCAAGATTGCAGGTGCTGGCCTCAACTTGCGGTATCTCGAAGGCATCAAGGATGCGGCAGGTGTGCGCGGTGGGCTGACCGATTTCTACAACATGCTTCAGACGGGTCTGGTTGATTGTGGAATGCTGTGGCCCGAAGCGGCGAAGACTTTTAAGATCGCTGAAGTTGCCCCGTATATGCTCAAGGCCGATCTGGGTGCTGTGAACTCAAAAACCATCACGGTTAATGCAGACTATTGGGCAAGCCTGCCGGACGAAGTCAAAGAGGTGTTGACGGCGGTTGCCATCGATTACCGTGACCATGTCGCCGGTATCGCGATGGACAGGGCTGCTGCTTCGCGGGATGCTTACGTTGAGGCCGGTGGAACGATCGTTGAGGTTTCGGACGAAGACCGCGCCGCATGGGCAAATGCCATGCCGAATGTCGCGCAGGAATGGGCCGCGACGCTGAATGACAACGGCGAACAAGGAACTGAAATGCTGGCCGCCTACCTTGGCAAGCTTCAAGACGCCGGTTTCACCGGAGTGCGTGACTGGACGGCCGAATAACTGTCCGGCGATCCACGAAAGGGGCCTTTCATGCTGAAGACCGCAGTTGCTGGCCTGTCGCGGGTCGCCAATTTTCTAGCAATCGCCGCCAACGCTTTGGGTACGCTCGTCGTCCTGGCGTTGGTGGTTGTTCTGAATGTCGACGTTATTGCACGTGGCCTGTTTTCAGCCCCATTGCGTGGCACTTATGAGATGGTGCAGTTTTCGGTCGTGATGATCGTCTTTCTGCAGTTGGCGGACGTGGTCAGAGTAGATCGGTTAACACGCTCGGACGGGTTCCTGAACCTGCTACACCATCGTCGCCCGGGCCTGACAGCCAACCTGAGGCGCATCATCAATGCCATCTCGGCGATCTTCATGGCATTGATTGCCTATGTGACATTCCCTGAATTCCTACACATGTGGCAGACGCAGGACTACTTCGGAGTGCCCGGTCTTTTCACATTGCCATGGTGGCCGGTCAAACTGGTCATCGCGTGCGGTACTGCGCTTGCCTGCGTGATCTTCCTGTTCAAGGTCGTCACGGCGCAGGACCGTCCGCAACTTATTCGCACCCCTGAACATGACGAGGCCGCAGAATGACGCCGATTGAGATTGGCCTGATCTCGGTCGTTGCCATTGTTTTTCTGATTTATGCGGGCGTCTACATTCCCATCGCCTTGGGCGTCGTCTCTTTCGTGTCGATCTGGCTGATGCGGGACAACTTCACGCTAGCGCTGAACCTGCTGAAAGTGGCGGTCGGCGACAGCGCGATGGAATATAGCTTCGCGACTATCCCGCTGTTTACCTTCATGGGGCTCATCGTTTCAAAGGCTGGGTTAGGCAGGGACATTTACGAAGTCATGACCATGCGGTTTCGCAAGGTCAAAGGCGGGATTGGAATGGCCACGGTTGGAGCCAACGCCGTCTTTGCCGCAGTGACCGGATCGTCCATTGCATCCGCATCCGTATTCACCAAAGTTTCGGTGCCGCAGATGATGGCGCAGGATTACAACCCACGCTTTGCTGTTGGCGTGGTGGCCGGTTCTTCGGTTCTTGGCATGATCATCCCGCCTTCCGCGATGCTGATCATCTATTCCTTTGTCGCCGAACAATCGGTGGGGGACATGTTCCTGGCGGGGATTATTCCGGGGATCATGCTGGCGATCGCCTATGTCGGCGCGATCTGGGCCATGGGCCGTTTCACGCCAGCATTCGTGGGCGGCCGTGTCGTCGATGATACCGAATGGATGTCCGGGCGCGAGATCACGTCCAAAACCCTGCCGACATTGTGCATCATCACTATCGTTCTTGGCGGAATCTACACCGGCTGGCTTACTGCGGTCGAGGCAGGAGCAGCCGGTGCCTTCGTGGCGTTGATCATCGCTGTCCTACGTAGATCCATGTCCCCAAAAGCGTTCTGGGACGCGTTGCTGGAAACCGGTCATATCACAGCGGCGATCTTGTTCCTGATCACTGCAGCGTCAATTTATAGCCGCATGCTGGGACTGGCGGGGCTGCCCAACCAGTTGCAGGACCTGCTTGCGGGGAATTCCGCGTCCTTCTGGTCGATTATGCTCCTGTACGTCCTTTTGATGCTGTTTTTGGGAACACTGCTGGATACGGCTTCGATCATCCTGATCGTTGTCCCGCTGTTCCTGCCTATGGCCGAAGCGCTGGATATGTCGCTGATCTGGTTTGGTATCATCACCGTGGTCGGCGCTGAAATCGGGCTTTTGACCCCGCCTTTAGGCATATCCTGCTTTGTTATCAAATCGACGATCAATGACGACCGCATCTCGCTGAAGGACGTGTTTATGGGCGCGCTGCCCTTCGCCTTTGTAATGCTAATTGTTCTGTTCATTCTGATCGAGTTCCCGATCCTCAGCCTTGCCCTGATTTAAGGAGGCCAAGATGCGCTCTGTCACCAAAGACAATATCACCGATGTGTTCATGGGATACCTGTCCAAGGACACTGATCCGCGGATGCGTGAAATCATGGGGTCTCTGGTCAAGCACCTCCACGATTTCGCCCGTGAAACCAACCTGACGCATGACGAATGGCGCACGGGAATTGCATTTCTGGAGGGGTGCGCCGCTGTGGAAACCGAAGATAGGCATGAGTTTGTCTTGGCCTCGGACGTGTTGGGACTGTCATCGCTGGTGGATATGCTCCATTCAACTCCAGATGCCACAAGCTCGTCTGTTCTTGGGCCTTTTCACGTTTCTGGCGCACCGCCACTGCCATTCGGTGGTGATATGAAGCGTCACTACGGTGGGCCGGTTCTGCTGGCCGAGGGCGTTATCAGGGATGCCGAGGGTAATCCGATTGGCGGTGCAGAACTCGACATCTGGCAAACGGCGCCAAATGGAATGTATGCAAGCCAGGATGAAGAACAGGACACCTTTTCTTTTCATGGCCTGATGACCACTGGTGAGGACGGTAAGTATGCATTCACGACCGTCAAGCCGGTCGAATACACCGTGCCGTCAGACGGGCCTGTCGGGGACATCCTGCGCGCCTGCGGTCGCCATCCTTGGCGACCGTCGCACCTGCACTATATCGTTAAGGCACCCGGGCACCGATCCTTAGTTACCGAGATTTTCCCCGACGACGATCCCTACCTGGATCAGGATACAGTGTTTGGTGTTCGGGATGACCTGGTGATGACATATGTTGAAAGGCCGGCTTCAGAATTTCCCGAAGGCATGGAACTTTCTGGCAAGATTACTGAACCTTTCTTGCACGTAAAGTTTGATGTGAAGCTTGCCAGAGTCTGAATGCTATTGAGGGTGGTGCGGTGCTGAAACATACCTTAATTTTAGGTGCAACGCTTCTTTGTGGTACTGCCATCGCAGAAGAGCGACCGATCTTCGATGCGCATATTCATTATAGCCATGATGCCGTCAAACTGGTTCCTCCCGAACAAGTTGCCAAAATCCTTCGGGACGCAGGCGTGCGCAAAGCACTGGTTTCCAGCTCGGACGACAACGGTACCCAATTGCTGTTGGCCGCAGCGCCGGACATTGTTGTTCCAGCCCTTCGCCCTTACCGTCGCCGCGGTGAGATCAACACCTGGATGCACGATGAAACTGTAATCGACTATTTGGAAGCAAATATGGCCAAGAACGACTACGAAGCCATCGGCGAGTTTCACGCTTACGGTGATGATATCAAAACGCCGGTCATCCAGCATATGATCGCACTGGCAAAAGAACGTAACCTAATTCTGCATCACCATGGCGATCGAGAGGCTGTTGACCTGATTTTTGAGGCCTGGCCCGAGGCTCGGGTATTGTGGGCCCACTCTGGCTTTGACGACCCGTCTAGTGTGGTCGATGCACTAGACACCTATCCGAGACTTTGGGCCGACCTTGCGTTTCGCTCTGATATGGTCTCGCGGGGCCGTGTCGACCCAGATTGGAAGGCGGCGTTCGAAGCGCACCCGGACCGGTTTATGGTTGGTACGGATACGTTCGCTCCAGAGCGTTGGTACTACGTAGGCCCTCATGCTGATTTTTCTCGTGAATGGTTGGATTTGCTTCCGGACCAGATCGCAGACAACATCGCATACGCAAACGCAGAACGTTTACTGGCATCAGAATGATCCGCTGGGTTGTCTGGTTTCTAGTATCATCTGGCGCGGCCGTCGCTTGTGAAACGGCAGGGCAACGCATGAGTTCGGAAATTCAAAACGCACCCAAGGTGCATGTGGCGCTCGACGAAATTCGATTGTCCCAACCGTTTTCTATTCTTCTGACAGTCTGTGATGATGTTGCCGTGAGTGAGGTGCGCGTCGATGCAATAATGCCTGCTCACCAACACGGGCTAAACTACGCCCCCAAAATCACCGCATTAGGCGATAGGGTGTTTCGTGCAGATAACATGCTGTTTCACATGCCGGGGCTGTGGGAACTGCGAGTTGACACCAACTTTGGCGGGCGATCGATATCCTACACTTCCGATGTCGTGCTAAAATGAAGGTGCTGGTGACAGCGGCGATTGTAGTCCTAGCAGGGGCCGTTCGTTCTGAAGTCCTGTTGTCTGATGACGAAATTCAGCAAACGCTGTCCTTCGGACCATGGCCAATTTCGTTTCAGTCGGACCCAAGCAACAGGGTTTCAAGCGATACAAGAGCGATTGTGCTAGGAGCGGCCTTGTTCAACGATCCGGTGTTGTCAGCCGACAGCGCATTTTCTTGCGCAAGGTGTCATGACCCTGAACAGGCATTTACCACGTCCGATGCGCGTGCGCTCGGCCGTGTTCTGCTAGATCGAAACACTCCATCACTGCGGAACCTTGCCGGTCTCCGCTGGTATGGATGGGGCGGTAAGAGCGATAGCCTCTGGGCAGCCAGCTTGCATCCGATCATCGAAGAACAAGAGATGGCGCACAGTAAAGAAAGCCTAAAAATAGCTATCTCGGAAAGTACTTACATTAATGATTTTGAAGCCATATTTGGCGACATCCAGATCCAAGATCCAGAACTTGTGCTGGTGAACACTGCCAAAACGCTATCCGCTTACTTGGAAACATTGGCAACCGGCCGGACGCAATTTGACGATTTTCGCGATGCATTGGAGAACCAAGATTTAGCAGCCGCTGCGAACTACCCCGAAGCTGCCCAGCGAGGTCTTCAGCTGTTCATAGGGCGTGGAAACTGTGTTTTTTGCCACAATGGTCCGAGATTTTCCAACAATGAGTTCCATGACGCAGGCGTTCCATATTTTCTGAGCGAAACCGAGGTCGACGACGGGCGGTTCGGTGGATTGAACTTTTTGCTTTCAAATGCTTACACATTGGACGGCAACTGGAGCGACGATGCAGAAAAGCAAGGTGCATGGGTGGTTCGCAGTGTCCGCAGGAGCCACTCAGATTTTGGGACCTTTCGTACGCCAAGCCTACGGGGCGTGGCCGAAACCGCGCCTTATATGCATGACGGCAGCCTGATCGACTTGGATGCGGTGATCAGGCACTACAGCGAAATTGATACAGAAAGGTTGCACGCCGACGGTGAAGCCATTCTTTCGGAGTTGAGTTTGTCTGAGCAGGAGATTGCAGACTTAACTGCATTTTTGGAGTCACTGTCCAAAGTGCCTTAACACAGCGCTTGTGTTAACAGCTTGGAAATGGGCTATCTGGCTTGCGGTTTTGGAGACCGTTGTAGACCTTGGTGTCTGAGCATTTTCTCTTCAAGAAAGTGCTCTCCCGAGTCTATTCCAATTATAGTGTACGATTGAGTCAGTCGGGGTACACGGTTCAACCGAACCCAAACTTCGCTTGTCAGATCACTGAAAAGTTTGGTGGATATTGGCGGCTGTCTCAAGAAGCGCTTGTTCAATAGTTTCTTTTTGTCGTGAAAACCGTGTCGTTGGCACCGGGATGGAGATTGCGTGCAAATCTCCAACCCAATCGACGAAGGAAAATCCTATTGCCGACACACCGGCAGAATGCTCGTCCATGTCATAGGCAAGGCCTTGTTCTCGGATCATGGCCAGTTCGGACAAAAACTCATCTAAGTTCCTCTGGATTCCGTTCCGGTCCCATTCGTTTCGAATTAGCTTGATCGCATCTTCTTTACTGAGTTTGGCAAGACATGCTTTGCCATTCGCCGTGGTGGTCAAAGGAAAAACCTCGCCCACTTGCGAAACTGTAGTCAAACGGTATACGCCGGGAACCTGATCCAGAAAAACCATACCGATACCGCGCATAACCGCTAGGTCAGTTGTTTCTCCGGTCTTTTGTGTCAGTTCAGTCAAGAGAAGCCGGCAGTGCTCGACAATGCTATATTGGGCCGCTCCGGCAAGGGCGTTCAGTTCAGGGCCGAGCCGCAGACCGCCTCCATTCGCATCGGAAATAACAAACTTCTCTTCCGCAAGGGCACTAGTGATTCTCTGTACCGTAGAGCGGGGCAGGTCAACGCGTTCGGCAATTTTCCCCAGGCTCATTCCGGACTGGCTTTCCTTCAGGACACGCAGAATCGAAGCTGCTCTCGAAATGACCTGAATGCCACCTTTGTCATTTTTATCAGGCATTTACACCTCCTCTTCGTTTCTTGGTTCTGCCGCTGCGGGTGTCAGGCGCACTGGCAAGCTGTACCACTATGCGGTGCAAGTCAACCGTAATGTGAGTTTTAAGTTGACCGCATCGCGGTGCGTATGCATCATGATACGGGACAGGTGGGGAGGCCACCCATTCAATTCAAATCGACCAACGCCGCTTCGTCGGCGAACAGAGGAGATATGCCCAATGGTTGAAATCCGCGGCATCGAGTTCCAGGGCAACACCGACAATGATATGGGGCTGGAGTTCTATAACCTGAGTCACAGATACGGGTTTCAATGCCCTAACTGGCCCTATTTCAAAGACGTCCAGATCGACCGAAAACACTACATGGCCAAGTCGGGCGTATTGTCGCAAACGATTACCACGACCATGCACGTGACCACGCATATCGATGCGCCGGCGCATGTTGTTCAGGGAACGCCGTTCATCGACGAGGTGCCGCTGCCGCATTTCTTCGGTTCGGGTCTAGTGGTTTCTGTCCCCAAGAAAAAGTGGGAGCAAATCACAGGCGATGATCTGGAAAAGGCTTGCGGGCATGCGATCCGCAAGGGTGACGTTCTGATCATCAATACCGGTTGGCACAAGCAGTACGAAGATGGTGACTACTTCGCCTATTGCCCGGGTCTTGTTCCTTCAGCCGCCGAGTGGATGATCGAAAAAGGTGTGAAAGTGGTCGGGCATGACACCCAGGCAAACGACCACCCGCTGGCAACAGCCATTGGCCCGCAGCGAAACGGTCCGATCATGCCGCATCTTGAGAAGGAATATCTTGAGTGGTCAGGTGGAACTCCTTGGGAAGTTGACTTCCCTGAGTGGGAACCGGTGCACAATATGCTGTTCTCCAGAGGTATTCTTGGAATTGAAAATGTTGGCGGTGACCTTGATGCGGTGACCGGCAAGCGATGCACCTTCGCATTCTTCCCTTGGAACTGGGACCGTGGCGATGGCTGCATCATCCGCCTGGTGGCGATGATCGACAAGAACCAGTCCTATCGCATCGAAGCTGGCGAAGAATTCTGAACACTCACGGACCGGTCGCCGGTTCGCCGGCGGCCACGATTACTACAATTCTGAGCGGGGACGAACATGCATCTAAAGCGGTTTAAAGATGCCCAACCCTACGAAGCACCGAACCACTTTGGATGCCACGGGCTTCGGTTGCAGGGGTTCGAGGAAGGCGGGCCGACAAATCAATGGATCGGCTTTAGTCAGTTCCTGCCGGGTGGAGGTGCGGGGCCGGACTCTACGCCGTTCGAGAAGGTCTACGTGGTTTTGGACGGCGAAATGACCGTCATCGTTGATGGAGTGGAAACCACCCTGGGTCCCATGGACAGCTGCACGGTTGCGCCTGGCGAAGTGCGCAAAATTGAAAACCGTTCGAACCACACCTGCAAGATGCTTGTCGTCATTCCGTACCCGCCAGAAAGCTGAGGACGAATAGTATGTCTAATCCACTCAAGATGTTTGATGTTAAGGACAATGTCGCACTGATTACGGGGGCCTCTGGGGCTTTTGGCATGGTGGCCGCACGTGTTCTTGCCGGGGCCGGTTGCAACTTGGTTTTGGCAGCAGGCAACCAACAAGCGCTCGATGAGATTGCCAAAGAGTGCGAGGAGCTCGGAGCTGCTGTTGTGACAGTGAACACACGCCCAAACGATGAAGCGTCATGCGACGCGTTGGTCGATGAAGCGGTCAACAGTTTTGCCAAGCTGGACATTCTCGTTGTCGCGTCCGGCATGAACAAAGTCGCTCCAATCAACGAAATGGCTCCCGAAACCTTCGATGCGGTGATGGATGCCAACGTCAATCAAAGCTGGTTGCTCGCACGTTCGGCTGCGAAACAGATGAAGGTCAGCGAATACGGCAAGATCATCTTCGTCAGTTCCGCTCGCAGTATCCTTGGCCACCCGGCTGGCTATACTGCGTATTGCGCATCAAAGGCTGCAGTAAACGGGATCACCAAAGCCTTGGGGTGTGAGCTTGGGCCGACTGGAATTACCGTCAACGCGATCGCGCCGACAGTGTTTAGGTCTCCTTTGACAGCTTGGATGTTCGAAGAAACCGACGAGGCCAAAGCGGTGCGCGATGGCTTCCTTACCCGTGTTCCCAAGGGGCGACTGGGTGAGCCAGAAGACCTTGCCGGTCCTCTACTGTTTCTCGCGTCGCGCGCATCTGATTTCTACACCGGGCATATCCTTCATGCCGACGGTGGATATACGGCGGGCTAAATGATGGTGCGTAAAAAACAGCAGATGGCAGTGATTGGCGCAGGCCTGATGGGCCATGGCATTGCCCTGACTTTAGCGAAGGCCGGTCAATACGTCGCCATCACGGATCCGGTGAAAGAAGCCCGGGATACGGTGTCAGAGCGCATTCGCGCCAGCATGGCGGCGATGGGGGATGACGAGGATAAAATCACAAAGACCCTCAAGATGATTGAGATCTTTGCGACAACGGAAAGCGCGGTCCGAAATGCGGACGCGGTTTTCGAAGCGGCGCCGGAAAAATTGGAACTTAAGCAAGCGATATTTGCTGAAATCGAGGCGCACGCACCAGAGACTTGCATTCTCGCATCCAATACTTCGGTCATGCCGATCACTCAGATCATGTCTGGTTTGCGGCTGAAAAACCGGGCCATCGGAACGCATTGGTGGAACCCGCCGCATATGATCCCGTTGGTCGAGGTCATCAAGACTGAGTGGACAGACCCAGAGACTGCACAGACAATGTACGATCTATTGAAGGATGCCGGAAAAACTCCGGTGATGGTCGAAAAGGATGTGCCCGGCTTTATCGGTAATCGCCTTCAACACGCGTTGTGGCGGGAAGCGGTCAGTCTGGTGGAAAACGGTATCTGCGACGCAGAGGCGGTTGATACCGTGATCAAGTCCAGTTTTGGCCGCCGGTTGGCAGTGCTTGGACCTTTAGAGAACGCTGACCTTGTTGGCACCGATCTGACGCTCGATATCCATGAAAACGTGCTGCACGATCTTGAGGCGCACAAGGGCCCCTCAACCTATCTCAAGGCGCTCGTCGATGCGGGCAAGTTGGGCATGAAATCCGGCGAAGGGTTCAGAAAGTGGGCCGAAGGCGAGGCAGATGAAGTTCGCCAGCGTGTCGCAACGCATCTGAAAAATCTCGAGAAGACTTTGTAAGATCAATCAAACACTGGCGGGAGGCCGGTGAAGGGAGGACGCAATGACAAGGACTTTCAAAACAGCCACAAGGCGTGGTTTCATAGCCGGTGCCACAGCGGCGATTTCTGCGCCGGCCATCCTTCGGGCAACGCGGGCCTATGCCGCGAAACCGACGCTGCGGATTGGTAATGTCAGCCCGCGCACCGGGCCGCTGGCTGGTTTTGCCGAGGCCGATGAATATGTGCTGCAAGCCATTCAGCAGGTCTTTTCGGCGGGGTTGGACAACAACGGCAAGACCTGGAATGTCGAGATCATTTCAAAAGACAGCCAGTCCAATCCAAACCGCGCTGCAGAGGTCGCCGCTGACCTAATCTTGGGCGATGAAGTCGATATCATCGTCGCGGCGTCAACGCCGGACACGGTGAACCCGGTCGCTGACCAGGCAGAGATTAATGAAGTTCCCTGCATCACAACCGACTGCCCATGGCAGCCATACTTCTTTGGCCGCAACGGCGTTCCGGGCGAAGGGTTTGAGAACACCTATCACTTCTTCTGGGGTCTTGAAGACGTTATCGCCGCGTTCCTCGACATGTGGGACAAGACAGGCGTGGCCAAGACCGTGGGCGGTCTATTCCCCAATGATGCCGATGGCAATGCCTGGGGTGATGCGGAACTGGGTCTGCCCAAACCGCTTGCTGCTGCAGGATACACGCTGACCGATCCCGGTCGCTATCAGCCGTTGTCTGACGACTTCTCAAACCAGATCGCAGCGTTTAAGGCGGCTGGATGTGAAATCGTTACCGGCAACATGATCCCGCCGGATTTCGCAACGTTCTGGAGCCAGGCCGCACAGCAGGGGTTCAACCCCAAGGTTGTCACGATCGGCAAGGCGCTGTTGTTCCCGTCTGTCATTGAATCGCTCGGCGATCGTGGCGATGGATTGTCGACCGAGGTCTGGTGGTCTCCACATCACCCGTTCTCGTCCTCGCTGACCGGCATTTCGTCGAAACAACTGGCAGAAGGGTACACAGCAGAGTCGGGACGTCCATGGACGCAACCGCTTGGCTTCAAACACGCTCTGTTCGAGGTCGTCGCCGACGTGATCAAACGGGCTGATGATCTGGAAGACCCCACTTCGATCATCTCGGCAATCACATCCACCAACCTGAACACCATCGTCGGGCCGGTGAACTGGGGTGATGGGCCGATGAACAATGTCACTAAAACACCATTGGTCGGTGGTCAGTGGCAAAAGTCCGGGGACGCGTATGAGTTGCAGATCGTTGCAAACAGCACCGCGCCCGAGGTTCCGGTGACGGCCGACATGAAGCTGCTGGGCTGACAAATTGTTCGGCGCCGATCTTGGCGCCGAACCCTTCATCCGAGAGAAGCATGACAACAATCCTGAATCTCCAAGACCTTAGCAAGGCATTTGGCGCAGTCACTGTCGCCGATGCGCTGAACTATCAGGTCCAACAAGGTGAGGCGCTTGGGGTGATTGGCCCCAATGGCGCCGGTAAAACGTCGATGTTCAATCTGATTACAGGGACGCTGAAACCGAATTCCGGACGTATCGACTTTGATGGTCAGAACGTCACCAAATGGAGCGCCGCAAGACGCAGCCATGCAGGGATCGCACGTTCGTTTCAGGTCCCGCAGCCGTTTTCGGGCATGACCGTTTTCGAAAACGCCATGATCGCTGCCACGCAATCGGCTGGGCTGCGTGGGCACCAAGCTGAACGGTTTTGTCTGGAAGTACTGGATCAAACGGAGCTGCTGCCAAAGGCAAACACTGTTGCAGGTAGCCTGACATTGCTGGAACGAAAACGCCTGGAACTGACACGCGCGCTTTGCGCCAAGCCAAGATTGCTGCTGCTGGACGAAATCGCCGGTGGGCTGACCGAAGCTGAGTGCAAGTCACTGGTTAAAACCATCAAGGACATTCATGCCTCCGGCGTCACCATCATCTGGATCGAACACGTCGTGCATGCGCTTCTGGCTGTTGTGGACCGCCTGATCGTTATCGATTTCGGAAAGAAGATCGCCGAAGGCGAGCCGCAAACAATCATGGAAAGCACTGAAGTCAAAGAGATCTATCTGGGGATCGAAGCCGATGCATGATCCAATTCTCCAGACACGCGGTTTGAACTCATACTACGGCGACTTCCAAGCACTCTACGACGTCGAACTGGATGTGGGCGAGGGCGAAGTGCTTGCCATTATTGGTGCAAATGGTGCGGGAAAAACCACCTTGATGCGGGCCATCACAGGGTTGCTGACGAACGGACCGGGTCAGATCCACTACCGGGGGCAGGATGTCAGCCGACTTCGAGCGGACGAGGTTGCCGAACTTGGCCTCGCCATGGTTCCAGAAGGTCGTCAATTGTTCCCCTCTTTGTCAGTCAAAGAAAACCTGATGATAGGTGCGCAAGTTGGCCGCAAAGGCCCCTGGGATCTGAAAGCCGTCTATGATCTATTTCCAATTCTTGAAGAGAGAAAAGATCAGGCCTCTACTTCGCTCTCTGGCGGTCAACAGCAGATGGTTGCTATCGGGCGCGCTCTCATGGCCAATCCCGATTTGATCCTCTTTGACGAAGTTAGCCTCGGGCTGGCGCCGATAATCATCAAAGACATCTACGAAGCGCTTCCCGGCATTATTGGCGAGGGTATGAGCGCGATCATCGTTGAACAGGACATCACCAAGGCACTGTCGGTCTCGAGCCGGGTCTACTGCCTGCAAGAGGGACGCGTTTCGCTGGAGAGCGCGTCTGACACCGTTTCGCGCGAAGACATCTCGCGCGCTTATTTCGGGATCGAATAACATGGAATGGCTGAACGCTATCGTGCAGGGAACTCTACTCGGCGGGCTTTACGCCCTGTTCGCGGCAGGGTTGTCATTGATATTTGGAGTCATGCGGCTGGTCAATATTGCCCATGGTGACCTGATTGTGCTGGCTGCGTATCTCGGGCTGACGGTTACGACCGCGACGGGAATGCATCCGATGGCTGCTTTGGTGATCGTTGTTCCCGCAATGGCATTGATCGGATATGCCCTTCAGCGCGGCCTTCTGAACCAAACTTTAGGCGACGATATTCTTCCGCCCTTGCTTGTCACCTTCGGCTTGAGCGTGATCATCCAGAACGGGTTACTGGAGGTCTACACCGCAGACCCCCAAACATTGAATGCCGGTGCGCTGGAAACAGCAAGCGTTGCCGTGGGCGGTGTGGCACTTGGAATCTTACCGCTTCTCACTTTCGGTATCGCCATCGCGGTGATCTGGGGGCTGCAATGGACCTTCTATCATACCGCTCTGGGGCGCGCGTTCCGTGCCGTTTCGGACAATCAGGACATCGCCCAGCTCATGGGCCTTAATCGTCGGCACATCTTTGGTCTGGCCATGGCTCTGGCCCTGGGTGTGACTGCGATTGCCGGTATCCTGCTTGGGATTCGGACTAGCTTTGATCCCTCAATCGGCGGCGGTCGTCTGATCTTTGGCTTTGAGGCCGTCATTATCGGGGGGCTCGGCAACCTGTGGGGTACACTGGTTGGCGGCGTGATCCTTGGTGTTGCGCAGACCATCGGTGCCAAGATCGATCCGGGTTGGCAGGTGCTTGCTGGCCATATCGCCTTTCTTGTCATTCTTGCCGTTCGTCCGAACGGCCTCTTCCCGAGGGTTTCCGGATGAACCTGCAGGACTATTCCGTATCTCGATCGTCAAAAGCAGCCCGGGTTGCTGCGATCCTTGCGGCGGTCACTCTACTCGTTCTGATAGCAGCGCCCTGGTGGGCGGGCCGCGCTGACATGCGTCTGATGGGCGAGTTGTTTCTCTACCTATCCCTCGCCACCCTTTGGAACCTCATGGCGGGTTACGCCGGTCTCGTCTCGGTTGGTCAGCAGGCCTATGTGGGCTTCGGTGGTTATATGCTCTTTGCGTTGACGATGTTGGGCGGGCTGCACCCGTTGGCCGCCATCGCAGCGGCGGGAGTGCTGGGGGCTTTGATCTCAATCCCGGTTGCTGTTCTGATCTTCAGGCTAAGGGGCGCCTATTTCGCCATAGGCACCTGGGTCATCGCCGAAGTCTTTCGATTGAGCTTCGCGCAAATCTCAGCGCTTGGCGGAGGATCGGGGTCTTCGCTCCCCGTTGCCATCGTGAAATCGCTGGCGTCGGGTCGGGCGATGCGAGAAGCGCTGAGCTATTGGCTGGCGCTCGGGGCCGCTGTTCTGGTGGTGACAGCCGTGTATCTCTTCCTACGCTCGCGGCAAGGGTTGGCGCTGACGGCAATTCGCGACAACGAACTGGCTGCCGGTAGTCTTGGCATTGATATCTGGCGCACAAAGTTCATCGTATATGTCGTCACATCGGCATTCACAGCGATGATCGGCGCGCTCATCTTTTTGCAAAAGCTGCGCATTTCGCCGGATGCGGCGTTCAGCGTCAATGACTGGACCGCCTTTGTCATCTTCATCGTGGTGATCGGCGGCATCGGCACAATCGAAGGGCCGATTATCGGTACGCTGGTTTTCTTCGCCCTGCGCGAAACACTCGCAGACCTCGGTACAACTTACCTGATCGTTCTCGGCGTTGTCGCAATCGTTGTCATGCTCAAGGCGCCAAAAGGCATCTGGGGCGTGATCCGCAGCCGTTATGACCTGCAACTTTTCCCGCTGGGCTATCGCGTAAAGCACATCGGACAATCCAAGGAAAACTGAACCCATGGCTCGTCAGAAAAAAACGATCATCACATGCGCCGTAACCGGCGCTATCCACACGCCAACCATGTCGGATGCACTTCCGTACACCTATGATGATATCGCGCGTCAGGCAATTGATGCTGCCGAGGCCGGCGCGTCGATCCTGCACCTGCATGCGCGCAACCCCGAGAACGGCTCACCATCGGTCGACCCGAAAGACTTCGCACCTTTCCTGCCGCGCATCAAACAAGCGACGGATGCTGTCGTGAACCTGTCGACCGGAGGATCGCTGACTTTGTCTATTCAGGACCGGATCAATCCGGCCAAGACCTTCAGCCCCGAAATGTGCTCGATGAACATGGGTTCGATGAACTTCTCGTTTCATCCGCTGGCTAACCGGTATGGCGATGACGATTGGAAGTTTGATTGGGAGAAGGACTATGTCGCAAATTCCGATCAGAACATATTTCGCAATACATTCCGGGACATTCGCGAAGCGGCAGAAACCCTGGCCCCACATGACATCAAATTCGAACACGAATGTTACGATGTCGGCCACTTGTACAACCTGAAATTCTGCATGGATATCGGGTTGTTCAAGGCACCCATATTCATTCAATTTATCTTTGGCATCCTCGGCGGAATCGGACCCGAGGTCGACAACCTGATCTTCATGAAACGTACGGCCGACCGGCTTTTCGGTGACGACTATCGGTGGTCAGTCTTGGGGGCTGGAGGGGCACAGATGTCGCTTGCCACGACGGCAAGCCAGATGGGTGGCAATATTCGTGTAGGACTGGAGGACAGCCTGTTCATTTCTCGAGGCGAACTAGCCGAGCGCAATGCTCAACAGGTGTCCAAAATTCGCCGCATCGTAGAGGACTTGGGCAGTCAGGTAGCTTCGCCCGACGAAGCCCGGGAAATTCTGGATTTGAAGGGTGGCGACCGGGTAGCGTTTTAGCAGGAAAGGCGCTTGCTACTCTGCAATACTAAACTGGGGATTGGTTCAATTCTGGGTTTCGACATTAGCAGCAGATTCGTTGAGAGGCCGTTGGTCGGTGTGGTTGAGAAATGCTTGACGTTTAGGTCAGAATTATCTGACGTGATTAGCTGGTTTTGAGGTTTTTGCCGTCGATTGAGATCAAAGATCTGTGACGTTTCACAGTAAGTGTTGAACGTCACACGAGCCTGACCCAACCGTCACAGTTGGACCAAAAACTGTCTGATCGTTCGACATAGGAATTTACCTTAAGTCAAACGCCCAAGGTGCGGGGAATCTTAACTCAGCGGTGTTTACTGGTTGTTGGTATTGGGTTGTGGCGTTGCCTCTCAGGTTGTCGGCTAGTCGCCATTTTAGGCCTACTCCAGACCTTCACCCTACTTTCAAGATGCTGCGGGCGAGCCCGCTTTCCCGACATTCGCTGCACGCGCAAGATCAGGAACTACTCAAACGGACACATTGCGGGACATTTCTGCCATCCAAATTGATGCCAGCCGTTTTGTTTTGGCGCAACTAGAGTTGGTAGATTTTGCTGAGAACGACTTGTAGACGTGGCCAAATTAGCCTGATCATGTGCTCTATTCGCTCACTCTGGTAAACTCGGAATTTAAGGCCCCGAAAGAATAGACAGTTGAAATGTGCGTTACTTTTTCAGTCGATTTGTCTCGGTCAATATAAACATTGAGACACTGTTCACGATTAACGTGGATGGCAGGTGTGCGTACACAGAACTGGTCCCCCTCGATCGACCAGTGACCGGAAATCGGTTGCCCTTTCATCCAGGCGAAGTTCATAGTGAGCGTGCCGTCAGTGCTGCGGTCTTGAGAATATGGCATTCCAAAGGGACCCAGCGTGTGCGTCTCCTGATAAATATCGGAAAAGAGTCCAATCAAATTGTCGTGCTGTAAACGGTCGGCCTCCCGCCCGGCTTCGAAATCGAAAGGTGATTCCGGTAATCCCGCGGCTCGCATTGCCTCACTCCAACGATCGTACAGAGCCGGATCGGCATACCGACCGAAATAGCCTCGCTGCCAGGCCAGATTGTTCCACACGGTCTCCTTGAGAAACTTTGCCATGTAAAATTTGGCTTCTTCCAGTTCGCCACGTCGGGCATAAGCATTCGCCAGTTGGGAGTACTGATCGATCTTGGTGGACTCTTCGGGAGGGGTCTGCTTAAGCAGTCCCAAGGCCTGCTCTACATCATCAAGCAGAAGGAAGGAGAAAGACAGGTCCCTCGTTTCGCCGGAATTCAGCCGCGGCGACAACGACTGGTATTTGTCGAGTTCCTGTAGTGATTCTTTCTAGTTGCCGGCTGCTAGCTACGACAGGCCAAGAACAAATCGTAGCCAAGGCTCGTCAGGTTGGAGGAATACGGCCGCCCTCGCTTTCGCCAATGCCTGCTCGTGGTTTGACAGTTCAATCTCAATTCGAACCTGCAGACCAATCGCATAGACATTCGCGTCTTGTGCTTGGAGGATTGTTTCGATGCTTTCTCTCGCTGCATCTAGTGCATCAAGAGTGTAGCGTATGGTGTTGTAGCCCATACTCCAGATGGGAAAATTGGCTTCCGCGTATCCGACATGTGCGGCGATAAATCCGGGATCGAGGTTAATCGATTTCTCGTAGAGAGGCAGAGATTTTTCTAGATCGAAGAAGTTTCCGCTGTACCGAAACAACTCAGCCTGGGCAAATGCGAGGTAGGCCTCGAAACTGGTGGTAGGCTTGGATTCGAGTATCGCCCGCTCCGTCTGGTTGAGCCTGACCTTCATGGCGGCCGTAGCGCCCAGTTTCAGCATAGCCAAAACGCCAAATAGCTCGTCAGTCTTCCCGACCTCTTTCTGCTCCCAGACAACGTCCTCACTCGAGGCACTGATGTCGCGCAGACGCGCCGAGATCTCGACGGTATCGGCTTGGGATGTCGCTGTGCCGTCGAGGATGTATCACACCTCCAGATCATCCGGCACGTCGCTGGCAGCAAGTTCGATACCCTTGTATTGCATCGACACGTCGCGAGGTGCGATAGTCAGCCCCTTCAGCCGGGCAAACGAGGCAATCAAGTTCTCCGTCGCGGCCTCGGCAATCAGTCGGCTGCCAGCATCGGCGGCGGCCAGCGGCAACACCAGCAGCTTCGGTGGTCCGGTACTTGTCGGTGCAAACATCCGGTCGCGGGCGTAGAGTCCGGCGGCGATAGCCACCACCAGCGCGATCATCGCCAACGCCCCGTAGCGCACCAGCGGCAGTCGGGTCAGCGTCGCTTTTACCAACTTGCCAGCGTCACTTGGGTCGAGAAGCACTTGGAGAGTCTGGACTGGTTCCGAGATGTTTTTGACCTTTTGCGGACCAAGATCGGCAAATCCCAAGTCGAGCTTACCTTTTACATTGTTGAACACGGCTTCCGAGATCCGTATACTACCCGCCTCTGCCAATCCCTCCAGTCGCGAGGCAACGTTGACGCCATCGCCAAATATATCGTCGCCATCGATTATGATGTCCCCGAGGTGTACGCCAATTCGGTAGGCAATTCGTCGGTCTTCTGGGTTGTCCTTTTCGCGATCAGCCATCCACTCACGCTTGCTTTGGGCTTGGGTCCTGTGGAACTCTGACCGATGGGCGACATACGCCAAAGCCACCCATTATTTGCATTCTCTCGCGCTACCTAGAGAGCCTATGCACAGGTGCGGCATTGCCAAGTTATCTGAGGTGGATTGGAATATGCGTGAGACCGTGCAATCAGGCCGATAGTTCCGCCACACACCCTTCCCACAGCTCGGACACGTCGGCTCTGGCATGGCAGTAGGAGTGATTGGTAGGACGATAGCGGACGGGGCGAGAGATCGTACTGATTTGGTCGTGGACGACGAGAAGTCGTTGCGTTTGGCGTAGTGAGTTGAACCGACCCATCATCTTTTCCTGTTTTCGCGTCGGCCGCTGTGATCCTTCGATCCGGATGTCGAGCCCCCTTGTGCGCCGGATGGTCGGTGCCCGGCGCGATGGCCTTGGTCGGGGGAAGAAGCATTAGGGGTAGCTGTGCTGAAGTTCGAGCGTGCGTAGCTTGAATGAACGTTTTTGGGCGAATTGGAAGGGCCTCATGGCGGACAAATCCGCCTTTCTTATCAATTGCGCAACGGTACGCTTTCAGAAAAGGGCGTGACACTGTTGTTCAAACTTGGGTCCGGCACATATCCAGAAATGCTGTTACCGGATCCGTTTGTTGCACGGCCCTTGCCAGAGCAATGGTGACCTCGAACTGGCCAATCTCTTGCGCGAGCGGACGCGTGACGACAGCATCGCCTTCAATCGTCAGATTCCGGCCAGGCGGGAAGCCAACAAGAGTAAAGCCCAATCCTTTTCCCACATATGCTTGAACCATTTCGCGCGATTGCGAGGTCAGCGGCACCTCCGGATCAAGACCGGCAGCCCGCAACAAGTCAAGATAGCTGGGGCCGGGACCAGCGCGCGATACGGCAATGTAGGGAATGTCGGACAGGGCCTCGAGCTTCACGCTGTCTGCCTTTGCCAAAGGGTGCGATGCGGGCAGCAAAACCAAGGGCGGCAACGCCTTCAGGATTTCGACATCGAAGCGCGTATTATCAAAGCCCTGATTAAAAACAACAAGCGCATCGACCTTTCCAGCATCAAGTGCAGCAACGAGGCTTGGAAAATCATCTTCCACGACTTCGATACGTACACGGGCATAGTGGTTGCGGAACGTCAGAACCGCGGGCAACACGATCCGTTGGGCAATGGCGTAGTGTGTTCCGATTCGGATCGTTCCGGTTTCCCCTTTGGCCATTTCGGCGGCACGTCGGTCCAGGGCCTTCGCCCGCATTAGCAGAGCTTCTGCATCGGCTAGGAACTCCGTACCCGCGCTGGTCAGCCGCATACCCCGTGCGGGAAAACGATCAAACAAGGTCAAGCCAGTGACCGCTTCGAGTTTATCAAGCGCCGAGGAGATCGCCGGAGCGGAGACGTTCAGTTTTCGCGCCGCAGGCGCGATACCACCGCAACGGGCGATTTCCGACAAAAAGGCAAGTTGACGTAGTGAAAACCGAACCATCAGTAAAATCATCCTTTGAGCCAGATTAATTCAGTTTTTCCGATCTTAAGCAATATCCTACTCTTCTCGCTAGAAAACAGGGAGAGAACCGATGGACATCAGACCTTTGACAGGCAGCTTGGGGGCAGAAGTTTTCGGAGCCGACGTAAGAGACGGTGCGCAGTTTGCACAAATCCAGGCAGCCTTCGCCAAATACTCCGTCGTTGTTCTCAGAGGGCAAAACATTGCTTCGGAAGACCACCTCGACTTCGCGCGCCGCTTCGGTCCGATCAACGTGAACCGCTTTTTCAAACCTGTCGACGGGCACCCTGAAATTGCAACCGTCCTGAAGGAAAAGGACCAGAAAGAAGCGGTGGGCGAAGGCTGGCACACCGATCATTCCTACGACCAGGTCCCGGCGATGGGATCAATCCTGCATGCCATCGAAATGCCCCCCTACGGCGGTGATACGCTTTTCGTTTCGATGGGCGCGGCCTATGAGGCTCTGTCGGAACCCATGCGCCGGTTTCTTGATGGGCTGACGGCCGTGCATTCGTCGCGCCACGTCTTTGGCGAGGCCACGTTGGATAGTGAAGCGGCCAAAAGCGGAAGGTTGGCTAATGCCGAGGCAGCGACGCAAGATGCGCGCCATCCTGTCGTCATCAAACATCCACTCAGCGGGCGCCGCGGATTGTTCGTAAACCCTGTCTTTACTACGCACATTGAAGGCCTGACGTTCGATGAATCCGCGGCCGTCCTCAATATGATCTATGAGCATTGCAGACAGCCCGAATTTCAGGCCCGAGTCCGTTGGCAGGAAGGCGACATCACCATGTGGGACAATCGCGCCACCTGGCACAAGGCGATCAACGATTATCACGGATTCCGGCGTCTCATGCACAGGATCACTGTGGATGGCGTAGCCTTATCGCGTTAGAAGCCCGATGTTGGTCGAGCAAGCGCAAAAGGAATGTGATGCGCGAAGCGGTCATTCATATGCCGCGTAGAATCTGACATTTTGGGCGCGGAGCCAATTTGGACCGCAAGGCCCGTCAAAGTCGGAAAGGCGGACAAAGCTGCCGTTGGTCTTCCGGCCTGCAATGACCACTTTGGTGTTTTGACCTCCGTAATCAGCCACAATATTGCAGCTCAGGCTTTCGCGAACGTGGGCAGGGCTATAGAGGTAACCGCATGTACTTCCAACTTTCAGCTTTTCTTGCATCAACCCTGCGACAGGTAAGACACGCGTATCTTTGGGTCACAGGAAGGTTTTTAAGGCTTGTATTCGTGGTTTGGGCCTTGGCTTTTGGAACAGCAATTGCGTCTATTATTGTGCTGAATCTTGGTGGAAGTGTTTTCTGGCAGCTTGGGGTGTTTGGGTTGGGATCTGGCTCGACGTTACATTTTGCAATGAAAGTAAAAAAGTTTATGATCACAGACAAATAGACCATGCTTAAGCTGCCATTGCTTTTGGGTGCTCAGTAGTATTGATAGCGTTTAGTTTCGCACAAACTTCCCTGCTGCGAAACCAAGCATGGCTATGCCAAAAAGACCAAGCGGCGCTGCAGTCCTCAAATCGGTCATGAGGCAACAGTACCTATATGTTGCCCAAAACGTATCATCCCATTCTTCGAAGCCGCTATGGGTGAAGCGAACACCTCTACCAACCTGAACAATCAGCCAAGCCGCAATAATGAATGCAATTCCAATAATGAGGGCAATCCACTTCATGATTGCTGTATAGCCGTACTGCGGAGATGAGCAAGTTTGGGCTCTTCTCAAACCTTAGCTGCAGGGCAATCTAACAGCAGCTTCACCGTCTAGGTCAGAAATGCTTGATGTTTGAGTCAGAATTTAAATACGCGAATTTTGCTTTTCTTGAGGTTTTGGCAACCGATTGAGTCAAAGATTTGTGACAATCTCTTCCGGTTTGTGTCGTTTGAGACCCATATCCAATCCTCCGTTTCCTAACTGTTGGGGTGGACCAATTCGGTGGCGGAGGTTCATCATTGAGAGTTCGATGCTGTGGGGGTTATGATCCACGACGATCAATTGTCCTGTCTAAATGCCAAAAATTGTGGGCTCGACGCTCGCTTCAAGCCTCGTAAAGGTGTTTTCGAACAGTTGGATCGATCCTGTTGCTTTGGGCAGGGTAGATCCCGCAAGCGGCAATAGCCTCACGGGCTGTCACACGCTCATGCAAGCGTTTCCAGATTGTCTTGGCAGCATAAGGATGCGGGTATGGTCGCCATGCGACACCCATTGTCATGCCCCGCAGGTACTTCAGCTGCTGACGGTGTGCAGAATACAATATGGTGGTGGCAACGCTACCTTCACGCGCAAGCTCGTGCTCGGTCACGAATATCCTGTTCCCACGCATTGTCACCAAACCCGCATAGCGCGAAATCTGGTGCGTGCTCTTGTCTGGGGATATGGCAATTTCCCTGGATCGGATCGTGAACAACCCATCAACTTCCTGAATCCGGATCAATGAGCAAAAAATCTTTCCTTCCCAAGAAGGCGTGCAGAAATAGGAATGATAGAAGCCTACATATCGCCTCAGGTTTTTCTGTTGGCTCCGAAATGGATCCAGAAATGCGTCCGTGGGCGCTGTCCCAGATTGGGGCAGGGTGCCTTTCAGCATTCGTTCAAAAGCATCGGTTTCAGCAAACAACTCTGCTTCTGTCAGGCCGAAATGACGCGCGATGCGACGCATGTTGTGGGCAGAGGGCAGACTGGAGCCATTCAGGTAGCGATTGAATTGCTGTCTGTTGACGCCGATATCGCGGCAAATCTGTGAAATGTTCCCATGCTCTGCGCACAGCGACCGCAGGTTGGCAGAAAAATTGTCTGACACAGGCAAAACCTTTCGCGTTCTGACGCTATATCACTGCAAAATGCGTCAGTTCGCGTAAGATCGCACAATTTGTTTTATCTGCAAATCGGTTTCTTCTTCGGCATCAACTCGCAACAGACAAGCGCCCAGATGCCAATTGAAACCATCGAGAACACATGGATCACGCTCGCCGATGGGCGACGGCTGGCTGCGCGCATCTGGTTGCCCGAAACCGGTCCTGCCCCCGCAATTCTGGAATATTTACCGTACCGCAAACGTGACGGCACTGCGCCAAGAGATGAAACGACACACACGGTTTTTGCCGAGGCAGGCTATGTCTGCATCCGCGTTGACATAGCAGGAACCGGGGACAGCGAAGGGCAATTCGACGACGAGTACTCTGAGCAGGAACTGCATGATGGTGAGGAAGTCATAGCCTGGATCGCCGCGCAGGATTGGTGTGACGGCCATATCGGGATGATCGGGATATCGTGGGGTGGGTTTAACGGCTTGCAGCTAGCCTTTCGACAACCACCAGCATTAAAGGCCGTCGTCAGCGTCGCCTCGACCGTGGATCGCTATGCGGATGACATCCATTTCATGGGCGGGTGCCTGCTGAGTGACAACATGAACTGGGGCAGTCAAATGTTTGCCTATCTGACCCGCCCCGCTGATCAAGACCTTCGTACAGATTGGCGAGAGGATTGGTTGGCCCGGCTTCAAAACGTCCCATTCTCTGCTGCGGATTGGCTGCGCCATCAAACGCGTGACGCGTTTTGGAAACATGGATCGGTTTGCGAGGATTTGTCCGCGATCCAAACCCCCGTTTTGGCTATCACCGGATGGGCAGATGCCTATGTCAATGCGCCCACGGCATTGGCAGCCAACCTAACCGTGCCTACCAAGGCCGTCATTGGGCCTTGGGAACACCGCTATCCTCACATCTCGAAACTCGATCCTGCAGACTTTCACTCCGAAGTGATCGGCTGGTTTGACCGCTGGCTGAAAGGACAGGAAAATGGGGCCGAGGACTTGCCTGCGTACAGGACTTACATGCAGGAACACTTCAATCCGACGGCGCACAACTCTGCTCGGCAAGGTCGTTGGATTGCGGAAACCACGTGGCCGTCGCCGCATGTGTCTGACCAGGCTTGGCATTTGACGCAAGGGGGGTTTTCTCGGGAACCGGCTACAGGCACGGTCGCTGTCACATCACCCAGTCATGTCGGTAGGGAAGGCGGATATTTCTGTGCGGGCATGCGGATCGACAATGAACTTGCAGGGGATCAGGCAAGGGATGATGCCCTGTCGGTTTGTTTTGACAGCGCGCCGCTGCAGGCCCCGCTGGAGCTGCTGGGCCGAGCAAAGCTGAAGTTTAGGTTTTCGGTAGATCGACCTGTTGCCCAACTTGTCGCGCGGTTATGCGATGTCTCGCCCGTAGGTGTATCGCAGCGCATCAGCTATCGTCCACTGAACCTGTGCCATTACCGCAGTCATGAAACGCCCGAAAGTCTGCGGCCGGGTGAAATCTATGAAGCCGAAATTGTTCTGAACGAATGCGCGCATTATTTGCGCGAGGGTCACGTGTTGCGACTGGCGCTGTCGACGTCATACTGGCCGATCGTCTGGCCAGCACCGCACTCGGCCGAGGTGACAATGTACTTGCAGGATTGCACCCTGCATTTGCCGGTGCGGGAAGTCACGCATGAGGTTCAAGCCTCTGAACCTGGCCCGGCACAGAACTATCCAGTTCTTGCCGGTGAACAATTGCGTCCACCATCCGCGCAATCCGAACGCACCGTGACCAAAAATGGTCAGGTGGTTCTGGAGACATTTGATGACTACGGAAAATCGCGCGACCCGTATCATGATCTGATTGTCGGCAGTGACGTTCGTATGCGCTACTGCATTCACCCCGATGATCCGACAACCGCACATTTCGAGACCGCTTGGAGTTTTTCGTTCGAGCGCGAAGATTGGCAAGTCGCCATCTCAACCGAATGCCGGATGACCTGCGACGCGCAAAATTTCTATCTCTACCGCAAACTACGCGCCACTGAAGGTGCAGATGAAATCGAAGTTTTGACGAAGGAATGGTCCGAAACCGTTCCGCGCGGACTTCTCTAACTTAATCCAAGGGAGGATACTATGAAGATCGAATGGACAAAGGCCAATGTAGGTCGGCGGAGGTTCCTGAAAGGTGCAACCGCGCTAGGGGCCGCCACGGCGCTTCCGATGGGATGGGCGAACCGTGCGTTTGCAGCAGATGACGGCGTGCTGCGGGTGCGGGCCTATGGAGATGCGCAGAACATGGATCCGGCTCATTCCGTTGGTGTTGTTGAAGAGGAGGTGCATGCTTCGATCTACAACAAGCTGATCCAGTACAAACCAGGCGAGGAATGGGGCTGGCAGTTGGATGCCGCCACGATGATCGAGCAGGTTGATCCGACCCATATCAAGTTCGCATTGCGTGACGATATCGGGTTCACTAATGGATTTGGCGCCATGACCGCAGAGGACGTCAAGTTCAGCATGGAACGGATCGTGGACGACGCGACCGACAGTCCGAACAAACCCGACCTGGGGCCATTCAGCCATGTTGAGGTCACCGGAGAACGTGAAGGAACGATCGTTCTGAACAGCCCGTTTGCACCGATCTGGTCGATTGCCCTGCCGTATATCACTGGCAACATTGTCTCGAAAGCAGCGGTCGAAGCCGCCGGCGGCCGGATCGGCGCTGATCCGGTTGCGGAATCCGGTCCTTACCTGCGCGACAGCTGGTCGCCCAAGGAAAAGACTGTTCTTAAGCGCAACCCCGACTGGAAAGGGGACGCGCCCACTTGGGACACCGTCGAGATCTATCCGATTGACGATGAAAACACTGCCGAGATTGCGTTCGAAGCGGGTGAACTGGATGTAACCCGCGTGTCGCTGGGCTCGGTCGAGCGTTACCGTGCCGGGGTTCCCAATGGTGGATCGCTGGTCGAAAAACCCTCGCTTTATTATGTCTGGATGGGCATGAACGTCGAGCATCCGAAGCTGCAAAATCAAAAACTGCGGCAGGCGATTCAGCACGCGGTGGATGTACCCAGCATTCTGGAGGCCGCATATTTTGGTGCTGCCGAACCAGCGACCGGCATCATCGCACCGGGCCTCGCCGGGCATCGGGCTTCTTCGCTGGTGCCACCGGCGGCGGATTTTGAGAAGGCGGCACAGCTGCTGGCGGAATCCGGTGAAACCAATGTCACGCTGACCCTCGACACGCTGAACAAAACGACCTTCACGACAACGGCTCAGATCATTCAGGCGACGCTCGCGCAAATTGGGATCACGGTTGAAGTCAACGTTCTGGAATCCGGTGCATTCTGGGCGTCCGGCGACAATGAAAACCTGCAGCTCGTTCTGAACCGTTTTTCGATGACCCCAGATCCGTATTATGCGACGTCGTGGTTCACGCCTGAACAGATAGGAAAATGGAACTGGGAACGCTTTAACAGCCCTGAATTCAACGAGATTCACGAAACTGCGGCTGCTGAAACGGATATCGCAAAGCGGGCGGAAATGTATCAGCGTGCGCAGGATCTGATGGAAGAAAGCGGCGCCTATCGCTTCATTACGCACGAGGCGACACCGGTCATTCACAGCGCCCGGGTCATTCCTGCATTGCGGCCAGATGGCCTGTCGTTGCTTCGCTATTTCGGCAAGGCGACCTGACCTCCCCAGGTCGACCGGGTACGGCGAGCGCGTGACGCTCGCCGTGCCAAATTGAACGCCATCAAGCCACAAGGAGCCAGTTGGCCATGCTAAGTTTTGCAACCCGTCGCTTCGGGCTGTCGCTGCTCATCCTGTTCGTGGCGGTCACCGTCATGTTCCTGATGATCCGCGCCGTGCCTGGCGATCCGGTCCAGATCATGCTGGGCCCGCGTGCCACGCCCGAACTTCAGGCCCAACTCACAGCGGCGCTGGGGCTTGATCAACCGATCTGGAAACAGCTTTTGATCTTCTATGGGAATCTGCTGCAAGGAGACCTGGGAACCGATGTATTTTCGGGCCGTTCCGTGACCGATATCGTGTTCCAGCAATTGCCGTTCACGCTGGAACTGATTTTTGCGTCAATCCTGTGGTCTGCAAGCCTGGGCATCGCACTTGGTGCCTATGCGGCGGCGCATCCCAACACGCTGATCGACCGGATCGCCGCCGCAATATCCGTCAGTTTCGTGGCCGCCCCGGCCTTTGTTGTCGCGCTTTTAGCGCTGCTGGTATTCGCTGTGCATCTGCAATGGTTTCCCGCAATCGGTGCCGGAGAGGGGTTCTGGGACCGCCTCGACCATCTGGTTCTGCCGGCCTTTGCCATCGGCCTCAGCTGGGTCGGCTATATTGCTCGACTTGTACGCGCTTCGATGCTCGAGGTTATGGGCGAAAGCCATGTGCGCACCGCGCGCGCCTTTGGGATCGCCGAGCGTCGTGTCGTCATGGTTTATGCGCTACGGATCGCCATTTTGCCGGTGGTCACCGTGATCGGGGTAGGGATGGGCTTTCTTCTCAGCTCCGCTGTTTTTGCTGAAATTGTCTTTGCCCGTCCGGGTTTGGGTAAGTTGGTTATCGATAGCATTACCACCCGAAACTACCCGATTGTTATGGGTTCGGTCCTCATATCAACGGCGTTGTTCGTGGTGTCGACCGCGTTGGCAGACCTGATCAATGCGTTGCTCGACCCACGCGCACGCACGGCTCATTGAGGGGGGAGCGTTATGGAAAAATCTCGTTCCGAACTTGGCCAGATCATCATCGGCGTCGCCCGCGACCCGCTTGGTCTTATGGGCTTGATCATCGTCGGTGTCATCGTGTTCTGTGCCATCTTCGCCTATTGGATTGTACCCTATGATCCGATTGCGATGGATATCAAATCCCGCTTGCAAGGGCCGTCCGCCGCACACCTGCTTGGTACAGATCAATTAGGGCGCGATACGTTTTCGCGGGTCATCGCCGGGGGGCAGGTTGCGCTCAAGGTGGCATTGCCCGCCGTGTTCGGCGCTATGGCGATTGGTCTGACGCTGGGCATGATTGCCGGGTATGGGCCCAAATGGCTTGATAACCTTCTGATGCTGTTCTTCGATACCATCCGATCTTTTCCAACGGTGATGTTTGCGCTTGCAGTTGTGGCCCTGATCGGACCCAGCCTGCAGACGGTGGTATTCGTGGTCATGGCGACCTCAATCCCAACATATGGGCGCGTGGCGCGAACCCAGACTCTGACGCTGCGCAACTCTGAATTCATTTTGGCAGAGCGGTCGATGGGGGCCAGCATGGCGCGCATTCTGGGCGTGCATATGCTGCCGAATATCATTGGCGTTCTAGCTGTGTTGGCGGCCATGGATATCCCCACGGTTATCGCGCTGGAGGCGGGGCTGTCCTTTCTGGGGCTGGGCGTGAAACCACCGACCCCCAGCTGGGGTGCCTTGCTGAAGGACGGGTATTCATTGATCCGCCAAACCCCCTGGTTGGTGGTCGGTGGTGGGCTCCCGATCATTCTGGCGACGCTCGGATTTACCTTCCTGGGTGAAAGCCTGCGCGATGTGGTTGACCCGAAACTGAGGAAACAGCGATGACCGACACACTTCTGGAAATCGACCACCTCAGCGTCGATTACGAAACAGGCCGTGGTGACCTCAAGGCTCTGAGGGACATCACATTCGACGTCAACAAAGGCGAAATAGTTGGCATTGTCGGGGAATCCGGCTGCGGTAAGTCCACTCTGATCTCGTCCATCCTGCGTTTGACAGCGCCTAATACGCGGTTCCGCGAAGGAGAGATCAGGTTCAAAGGACAGGATCTGCTGCGGGCCTCCGAACGACATATGCGCGACTTGCGTGGGTCGGACATATCCATCGTCTTTCAGGACCCGATGCAAACGCACAATCCGGTTCTGACCATCGGGCAGCAGATGCTGGACATTCAGCACCGCTCCAAACAGTCAAAGGCGGACAAGCTGGCCCACGCAGCCAAGATGTTAGGCGCCGTTGGCATTCCCGATCCCGAAGCTCGCCTGAAACAGTATCCACATGAATTTTCTGGCGGGATGCGTCAACGGATCGCCATTGCGATGGCGTTGATGTCCGAACCTGACCTTTTGATCGCGGATGAGCCGACAACTGCGCTGGATGCAACGCTAGAGGTGCAGATCATCGAACGCCTGCAAGAGCTGCAGCGCGAGTTTCACTGTGCCATCCTGTTTATTTCACACCATCTGGGTGTGATTGCGGAGCTCTGTGATCGGGTGGTGGTGATGTATGCCGGTGCGGTGGTCGAAAGTGGGGACGTGCGAGAGATTTTCCACAATCCCAAACATCCCTACACACGCCGCCTGATCGAATGCGACCCCGGCCACATCAAGGAACGCGCCCGCGTATTGCCAACCATTCCAGGAGAAGTGCCCGATCTGGCGAACCTGCCAGGGGGCTGCATATTCCGGGATCGGTGCGATCAGGCGATGGCGCGCTGTGCCAGCGAGGTGCCCCCCTTGGATCAACTGAAGCAAGGCCACCACGCCGCGTGCTGGCTGAATCATGAGGAGGCCACAACATGAGCTTGCTGAACGTTGTGGACCTGCACACCAGTTACGGGCCGGTCAATGTGCTGGCAGGTGTCAGCTTTACCGTGCAACCCGGCGAGACCTACGCGCTGGTTGGCGAAAGCGGTTCCGGCAAAACGACCGTGATACGCGCCATTGCGGGGCTTGCGCCCGCACAGGACGGTTCGGTCACATTTGAGGGGCAGGAAATTCGCGGCGCGCCGGAACGTGTCATGCGTCCGCTGCGCAAGGATATGGCGATGATGTTTCAGGATCCGGTCGGCAGTCTGTCACCGCGCCTGACCATCCGTAGCCTGATCACCGAGCCTTATCGCATTCAGGGCATGAAAGACCGCGATCTGGATGCCGAGGCCAAGCGCCTGTTGGAAATGGTGAACCTGCCGACGCATTTCGCCGATCGCTATCCTTATCAGTTGTCGGGTGGTCAGGCACGGCGCGTGGGCGTGGCGCGCGCATTGGCGCTGGAACCCAAGCTGATCCTTGCGGATGAGCCGACCGCGGGCCTCGATGTGTCGGTACAGGGTGAGCTTTTGAACCTGCTCAACGATCTGCGTGAAAGATTGGGGCTGGCGATGGTGATCATCACCCATAACCTCAGCGTCGTGCGCCACGTGGCCGACAGAATGGGCATCATGTATCTGGGCCGGTTGGTCGAGGAAGGCACGACCGAGACGATCTTCGACGACCCGCGCCATCCCTATACACGCTGCCTTCTGAGCGCCAACCCAGAGCCCGACCCGGATGCACGATTGGAACGGATCGCCCTAAAAGGTGAACCCCCCAGCCTGCTCAAACGCCCTTCGGGATGTGAATTCCGTGAACGCTGTCCTTTTGCAAAGGAAATTTGCACCCAGACCCCGGAATGGGAAGTGGACGGCGGTCACGGGCTGCGTTGTCTGGCGCCGTTGTCGTAGAAGGAAATCCAATGCCAAGTACACTTTTTTTCAACGGCACAATCCTGACTATGGATGCGCAGAATTCTTCGCCGGAGGCGGTTCTGACCGAAGGACACAGGATTAAGGACGTTGGAACCGAGGCCGATCTGCGCGCTTGCATGCCGCCGGATACTCAGGAACGCAACCTGCGGGGGCGCACTCTGATGCCCGCGTTTATTGACCCACACGGGCATTTTCCGGATCCCGGGTTCATCCGGCTGTTCCGTGTTGACCTGTCGTCGCCTCCTCTAGGGGATTGCCGGACCATGGCGCAGGCGTTGGACAGGCTTCGGGAAAAGGCTAGTGCAACGCCCGAGGGTGAATGGATCATGGGGGTGTCGATTGACAATACATCCATTCTCGATGGTCGCATGCCCACGCGGGCCGAGTTGGACAAGGTATCACAACGTCATCCAATCTGGGTTATTCATGCATCGGGTCACAATGGTACGGCAAATTCTCTTGCGCTTGAGAGGCGTGGGGTAACCCGTCACACACCGGACCCGGACGGCGGCCGTTTTGGCCGTGACCCTGAAACCGGAACCCTAACGGGATTGATCGAAGGTCTTTCGGCCATGGGAGAGATGGGCGATACAGATTTCCTGATCGACCGCGAAAGGTTCTGGCAGGGCTTTGATGCCTGCCGTGACGAATATCTGACCCATGGGGTGACCTATGCCCAAAATGCCTGGACGTCGCAAACCATGCTGGATCACTTCGCCAGCCTGCCCGCAGATCAGGATCCGGGAATTGATATCGAGCTGTTACCCGTCGGGAGTCTGGAGCCAGAACTAAGTACCCAATGGATCGGCACGAACTGGCCCGGCAACCCGCATTTCACACTAGGTCCGCGCAAACTGTTCACGGATGGAGCCTTTCAACTGCAGACCGCGTATCTGACTGCCCCGTATTTCAAGCCGGCTGATCCAGAACATCCACGTGGGATGACTTACACCTCGCAAGAGCAGCTGGATGCTGATGTCAGCAAACTCCATAGCAAGGGACTACAGATTCATTGCCACTGTAACGGCGATGCCGGCGCAGAGATGTTCATTGATGCGGTTGAAAAAGTACTGCGAGCGTCCCCCCGTACAGATCATCGTCACACCATTATTCATGGCCAGGCCCTGCGAGATGATCAGTTAGAGCGTATGGCCCAACTTGGCCTTACTGTTAGCTTCTTTCCCGCCCATGTTTATTTTTGGGGGGATCGCCACTACGACACCTTCTTGGGCCCCGAGCGGTCCGAGAGGATATCCCCGGCAGCATCAGCCGAGCGGTTTGGCGTGCGTTATACGATCCACAACGATGCGTCGGTCACGCCAACACGTCCAATCCACCTGGCCCATTGTGCGGTAAATCGGAAAACCTCTTCAGGCCGTGTGCTTGGCGAGGATCAAAAGATCAACGTTCTGTCAGCTTTGCGTGCCCAGACGATCGATGCCGCTTGGCAGGTCTTCAAAGAGGATCAACGTGGGTCTATCGAACCGAGTAAAGCTGCAGACTTCGTTGTCCTTTCGCGCAATCCCCTTCACGATCCGAACCGTCTGAAGGATACACAGGTGCTCGAAACGATCCGAGCCGGTCAAAGTGTTTTTGCCGCAACGCATGCCAAAAAAGAAATCGAGCACACCTAATGAAGACCAAGCGTATTGCGATTGCGGGGTTTCAGCATGAAACAAATTGCTTTGGTGTGACAAAGGCCGGTCTCCCCGAGTTTGAGATGGCAGATTCCTGGCCCGGCATGTTGCGCGGTGAAAAGGTCTTGTTGGAAACGGAGGGCATGAACTTACCCGTCGCAGGTTTTGCTGCGGCTGCTCAAGCCGCAGGGGTTGAGGTTGTTCCAATCCTTTGGTGTTCTGCCGAGCCGTCTGCGCATGTAACCGATCATGCATTCGAAACGATTTGCGGGATGTTGTTCAATGGAATCCGAGATGCCGGCCACATTGACGGCGTTTATCTGGATCTCCACGGGGCAATGGTCACTGAAAGCCTTGCTGACGGTGAAGGAGAGCTTCTGCGCCGTATTCGAGAGCTTGTGGGTCCCGGAACTCCAGTGGTCGCAAGTTTGGATCTGCACGCCAATATCTCTGCTCAGATGGTCGAATATACGGACTATTTGTCTGTTTTTAGAACCTATCCTCATTTGGATATGGCGGAAACCGGCGCACGATGCGTTCCTGTCCTGCAGCAATTGCTGGCGGGCGAAACACTATACAAAGTGTTCCAGCCGGTGCCATATCTCATCCCTTTGCATGCGCAACATACGGGCTCTGCGCCATTCGACGAAATCTACCAGTTACCAGTTAGACTTGAGCGGCAGGAAACCTTGGCCGACATTGCTTTGGGCTTCACGGCGGCGGACTTCCCTGACACCGGCCCGGCCTGCCTTGCCTACTCAGCCACAGCCCAGAAAGCCGCCGCCGCCGCCGAAGAAATCGTCAACTTGTTTATATCCCGGGAAGCCGATCTTGATTGTTCGATGCTGTCGTTGGAGGAAGCTGTTTCGACATGCCGCGAAAGACGGGAAAAACCCGTTGTTCTCGCAGATGTTCAGGACAACGCTGGCGCGGGCGGGACGTCTGATACCACAGGCTTGCTGGCCGCACTGATTGAGGGTGGGGTAAAGAGTGTTGTGATGGGTCTTTTCCATGATCCGGACAGCGCAATGCAAGCCCATGAGGCAGGAGAGGGTGCACTGATTGAGTTGGCAATCGGTGCAAAGTCGAACCTGGCCGGACACGTTCCGGTCAAAGCAGAGTTTGAGGTCCTGGCTTTGGGTGATGGCACTTGCCGCTATACCGGAGAAATGTATGGCGGTGGCGTGGCAACGCTGGGCAAAACAGCTGCTCTACGATTGGTTGGGCACGAGGCCGATATTGACCTTGTCGTCACAAGCATACGCAATCAATGCCTGGATCGTGCACATTTTACTCATATCGGGCTAAACCCTGCGAATTATTCGGTGATATGCGTGAAGAGCACCACCCACTTTCGAGCTGACTTCGAACAGATTGCAGGAGGTATTTTTGCGGTCTCTTCTCCAGGTGCCTTTCTCTGCGATTTGGAAATAGTCCCTTACGCTTGTATCACTAGAAGGCTTCCTAAGGCCCGTGAAACTTATTTCGATGTTCGTTGAGTTGTTGGCACGAGGAAACTGCCCACTCTATGAAATGTGCCTGTTTGGCTACTCAGCAAACCACATTCCACTAGGATCCATCATATCTTCAGATCGAGGCGGGGCTTCCAAAACGGCCGGAAGAGTTCAATCTTCGGACATCGATTCATCACAACTTTGAGGCCCGCATCCTCGGCGAGCTGTGCTGCTTTGTCGTCGTAGACGCCGATCTGTCCCCAAAGAACTTTGGCTTCGATCGCGATGGCCTTTTCGGCAAAGCCAAAGAGTTCTTCCTTGGGGCGGAAGACATCCACCATGTCAACGGGTTTGTCGATTTCTTCGAGTGAATGATAGACCTTCAGGCCCCTGATTTCCTTGACGTTCGGGTTAGGGTTTACCGGCAGAATGTCGTAGCCAATTTCGCTGAGCTGTCGCAGAACGCCGTAGCTAAATTTCGTTTTGTCGGCGCTTGCACCAACCATTGCAATGGTTTTGACCGACTTCAGGATCTCAGCGAGATACTTGGGGTCGTAATCATACATACGGTCGATATCTGCTTCGGGCATCGGTTAACCTTCCTTCGGCGTCGCAATGTCTGCCTTGAGTTCGTGGGGTTTGAGCGGATCGAGGAACGGATTGCGGTAAAGCTTGTCATGGCTCTCAACCCCGATCTCCAAGGTGATGTCGGACGTCGCGCGTGCCACGCAGAGGATTACGTAGCCGTTGGCGATCTGCCTATTGTTCAGCGCGACCTGTCGGCGCTGATCCACCGTGCCTGATTTAAGTTTCGCGGCGCAGGTAATGCAGCCGCCGTATTTGCAGCCGAAGGGCAGATCAACCCCCTGTTCGCGTAACGTGTCCAAAAGTGGGCGTCGTGCGTTCACCTCATATGTCGCGCCATCCCTGTTGGCGATCGTCACAGTATGCGTTGTCATAGCCAAATGTCGCTTGTGCAATCACCGCCTGGATACCGGCTCTCGTGGCAGCGCGAGGGGCCATTTGGCTCTTTCCCAAAATCTACGATGAAGTCCTCGTTGATCTTCATGCCGCCGTTTTCAGGATCGCAATCTATCATGACCATTACTCCGCCCTTTTCGCGGATCTCGGGATAGAATTGGTTGTCCCAAGTCGAAAACAGCGAGGTGGTGACATAGAGCCTGCGTCCGTCGAGAGAGAGTTGGAACATCTGTGGACCGCCAGCGACCTCAACCCCATTAACGGCTGGCGCCTTGCCCAAAAGCCCCCCCATGTATACTTGGCCGGTCAGCTTGGGATTATGCGGGTCGGTGATGTCGTATTGGCGCATGTCGCCATGAAGCCAATTGTTGAGATAGAGGTATTTGTCGTCCATCGAGATCAGTATCGCCGACATCACTCCTGGCAGCGGGATCGGCCATTCCGGGTGCATCTCGTTATCAACGTCGATGATCTTTTCCCACTTCCACACGTCGTCGCTGTCTTTCCACCAGTGAATGACGTTGGTCGACAGCGCGGCCCCACAAAACCCATGCGTGCTGTCGGGGTCGTGGTGGAACTTGACCTCCAACGGCAACAGCCCGTCTTCGCCTAGATAGAAGCTTTCGACTGGTTCGCGTTTTTCGAAATCCCAGAAATGCAACTCGCGCCCGTATTTCAGATGGCCAACTTCTTCCAGATCGAAACCCGGCATAAAGGTGTTGGGCGCGGCCCATTCGGAACTCACCATCACGTTGTGACGGGGCTGATACCAGAAATCATAACCGAACTTGATGCCGCCCATCGAGTTCTCCCAGCGGCCGACGATGTTGAATTCTTTATCGAGATGCAGATAGCCGCCCGGAGCTTCACCCTTGGCGTCTCCAAGGAAGGAAATGATGATCTCCGAACCCAGACAATGCACTGTATGCGGCCCTGACAGATCGGCCTTGGCCTTAATCTCGGCCCCGTCGATAACCTTGTGCAGCCGTGGTGCGCGAGGGTCGGTGGCCGTATCGACGATATGTAGGTTGTTGGAACGCACGCCAGGCAGGATCAGGTACTTTCGCGACATTGAGCCGTCGTCGTGACAGGACGAACAGGCATTCCAGCCCATGTGATGAAGTTCATCCCCGATCCCCGGCATTTCCAGCCGGTGGATCACCTGAGAATAAGTTGGGCTTTCCGGGTCTACATCCACTGTCGCAAGATAGTCGGGCTTCTGAATGCCCGTGCCTGTATAAATGGCAATCGTGTAAAGAAGCTTCTCACGGGGGGCTTGGATTGCCTCTTGCGGGCTGGCGTAGCCCGGTCCGCAACATGCACCATCCATCGTTGAACCCTCCCTTGATCACGATTACGGTATCGTATATCGAAAATACTATTATCGTATAGTGAGAAAAATGCATCTAGAACGCTTAGCGCTGATATTGGAAGTCGTAGGTCAAAAAGGGCATGCGACTGTCGCGGAAATTTGTGCACAATCCGATCTCCCTAAGCCAACAGCCTATAGGTTGGTTCAGGATCTTGTTTCGTCCGGACTGTTGCAGACATCTGCGAGAGGGGAGTTTGCCATTGGAACCCGATTGAAGCGTATCACCCGGAGTGATCATTCTGATCCTGCGCTTCTGGAAGTGATTGCGCCGGTCCTGGCCAAGGGCGCCAGAGACTACGGGGCTGCGTTCTTTCTTTCCCGACTGCGCGGCAACTGGGTCGAGATCATTCATGTGGCCACGCCAGAAACGGGCGTGTCATATCTTCACCCGGGTGTGGGCAAACGGCCTATGCACGCGTGCTCTTGCGCCAAGGCAATTGCCGCCGTTTCTCCAGAGCTGCTGTCTCATGGCGAATTGAACGGGCAGCTCAAGCGGTACACCGAGCACTCCATTACCAGCGGAAAAGATCTGGCAAAAGAACTCGATGTCATTCGGGCCAAAGGATACGCCGAATGTGTCGAGGAGCTGGAAAGAGGTATAAGTTCTGTTGCAACAACACTGGGCAAAACAGGTGTTGGTTCGACGTTGTCCATTGGCGCCACAGCTTCCGTTCGGGTGTTTACGCCTCCAATGCGGGTCAAAATCGGCCAAGCACTCATCGAAATGTCGCATGAGTTATCATCTGCCCTAGGATGGGATGGCGCAGACGCGAATATGAAATCCGCCTAGGTTAGTGTTGGCTAAAGCAGTGGAGAAGGTTCACGCCATCCGGCGGCGTCGAAACGTTTGATACCATTAGACGGGTTTACGGGCGGCCAAGGAGGCTAAGTATGGACGATGGAATGCGCGGGGGATTCTTCGCAGTTAATGTCAAACCTGAGCACCGGCAGTCTTTTTTGAACGCCAGCATCTTTGAAGCGCAAAGTGTTGTCAGCGAAGAGGCAGAGGTTTTCCAGTTTCAGTTCATGGTGGACTTGGCAAATCCCAATCGGTTCTATTTCTACGAAGTGTTCCGGGACGAAGCAGCCGTTCAGGATCACTGGGATTCTGAAGCTTTTAAGAACTGGTTGAACACGGTCCAAACAATGCTGGATGGTGACATCGAAATTATAGCTCGGATGCGCTCGCTTTTCCCAACGACAAAAGGCTTCGAGGCCCAAAAACCAAGCCTGCTGCAGTGGTGAATCCGACCGGACGTTTGAAATTTTGGTCGCTGTGAGAAAGCGACCGGATGTAGCGCTTGCCGGCTTTGGGCACGTTGCGAAAGCACAATAAAATATGCTCTGCGGACGCCGCCGCCGTTCGCTGCACGTACTACCCAATCGGATATTTCGGCAAGGTTGCACAGGTACCTACTTTTGCAAAGTCGTGGCATAGTAGCCCAAGGGGTATACACACGCGATCTACACCGGACCTTACCAGGCTTGGACGGGCCGATCTCCGGGTAGTGTTCGAGAAGGTAAGGGTAGTCTGGGGAGCCGCACGTCGGCCAACAATGCGCAGTGGGGTAAGCAAGCTGGTGCCCCAGTTCAGATGATATCACATTGTCCAAGAGTTTTTGCACCATCACAAGGGTCTACGGTGGTTCGCGGATGCTTGTCGATTGAAACGCAACCTCAAGCATCCGACATCAATTTTCGACGCTCTTAGGACCAAGCATTAGTGCATGCATCATTGCAATCTTCGTCAACCGAATACTTTGATATCAAACCGTAACCAGCGCCAGATTCTTTAGCAGTTTGGTAGATTTTGTTTCAGTATGATCGCGTGCTTTCGAACTTGCGTGGATTTGCGTTTGCGATACAGATGTTCGAACATCGTGCGCGTGCCCGGGGTTGTCGTAGGCACGCAACGAACCTGCTCTAGACATTCCCGCACTGCCGACAAGCGCAAATACCGTAGCAGATGCAATCATTACTTTTTTCGTTTTAGGTTCCTTTCGGTCGAGCATGTTTGAAGCGCTGTGTGTGTCTTTTATTTTACAATCTGCGGCTCAGATTTATTGCGCTGGCAGACCATGGTTTTAGGAAAAGGTATTAAGCTAATGCCTGAAACCCATTTCGCTTCAGACCAAACGCAAGATACTTTATAACTGGACCTCGACGCCAATGTTCCAGCCGAAGGAGTGGTCGTTCGAGCTGCTTCCCAAACCGGTTTCACTGGTGATCTCACCATAAAGCCATGAGCGATCCGAAAGCGCGACATCGCCACCTATGCTCAGGGCCGCTGTGTTCTGGCCTCGCTCCGTGAACACTGCGCTTTGCCCAAACACCACCGAGGTCGCGTTGTCGAACGCATGATAAAAGTCGATTTGACCATACAGCATCGAATTGTTTGCAAAGGCACGTTCAGCACGCAATCCGACCCGGGCGGTCAACGTGTCACTATCCACCAGAGATCCGATCTGACTACCCGCGACTCGATCAGGGACATCGTCCATGTCGATATCGCTGTACATGACCTGCGCTTGCGGGATGAGCATCCATTCGTTCGGAAGCGTGAAGGGCTTGCCAACCTCAATAGATATCTCATACCCACTGCCATCGGCATCCACTGCGCCCCCGCCATTCGGACGTACCTGGCTGTTGAAAAACCCATAGCGAAGCTGCCCGTCGATATAGAACATACTATCCGCAACCCAAAGCGCGCTCAGGGTTGCATCATAGGCGTTGGTAGAGATATTGGCGTTGGCCGAGCTGGTGCCGATGTTCGATGACAGGCTGCCGATGCCAAATTCCAGTCCGCCAAACAGCTGTCCGCCCCCGACCTCACCCAAAGTCAAATTCGCGCCATACCGCAGACTGCCGCTGTTCGTCGTCATCTCGCCGTCACCGACATCATAGCTGTCGCGTTCACCTTGGGACTCAACCCAGAACAATGGTCCTGCGGTTGTTGTCAAGTCAGTCAGCGCCAGGCTACTATTGAATGGTTTGGAACCGTTGCTTTCCGCTGCAGTGTGGTTGCGTATTTGCGAAACAGATGAGCGAACATCCTTTGCATAGCCGCGTTGGCCGAGGCCATGCGACGGGCCGGCCATGCAGATTCCAGCACTTGCAACAATCGCGAACACTGTAACGGATGTAATCATGACCTTTTTCATCTTTTTGCGCCTTTCAGCTAAGCGTGTTTGGTACGCTGTGGGTGCAATAAAGATGGCAATCTGCGGCTCAGATTGATTGCGCTGGCAGGTCAAGGTTTTGAGAAAAGGCATCAAGTTAACGCCCGGTCGGGCGTCTTTCGCAGTGGGCGTTAACTGTCAGGCAAACACTGGTTTTGCGGCAACCGCGCGCCGGATTGATCACGTAGAAGCCGACAAGTGCACCCATTCCGCTGTTGGTTTAGTTTGAAAGAATGGTCACTGGCTACGCGTAATGGCAAAGTAATTGATCGGTTTGTGATCTAAGAATTTAGCGGGTCAATGAAGCTCCGTCACATCACAGCGTTTAGCCAGCAAAAGGGGCTAACCGGCTGGAGTTAATCACCGGCATATCTCGCCCCGCTGTTCACACAGCCGGGTCTCTTGCGGCATCGTAGGCTCAGCGCCTCATTCGTTTGATCACTGTACCAGCATCAATGTCAAAAACGTTCTTTCGCTTTCTTGCATCAATGTCCACCTCAGGCAATTCAAGGAAATAAAAGGTCACGCCGCCGATAAGCTCTGTCCCGTGGCTGCCCGCTTCCCTGCATTCTTTACATACTACAGGAGATTTCCCATAGCCCCCCGAAGATGGCATCGTGTTCTGCAATTGCGTTTGTGACGTCGCGGGGCTTACGTCAAATGTGTCTGCAAATGTCACCCCAGACAATGCTGCAATAACAAGCGAGACAACGGGAGCAATCACTACTTTTTTCATCTTCTGGCTCCTTTTTTGTTCAGCATATTTGAAACGCTGCGTGTGCACTCAATTTGGCAGCCCGCTATCCAAATAGATTGTGTCGGCACGTCAGAGCCTTGTGAAAAGGCATCAAGACAGCGTCCGTTTGCGATGGCCTCTGAAACAGGCGCGGCCCCTGGCACGTAGACACAGAATTTTCGACGGCCTCCCACAAAACTGAACCGATGGCAGCGTAAGCTTAGAGAGAATCTGGCTCATCTATTTTGTTTGATTGTGCGGTGAAGCAAACGTCGCGTTTCGGTAGTCTTTCGTTTGATCCTTTCTCGTCGTTTTAGGATGGATTGCTCGCGCCCGAAATAGACATCTGCGGGCGTTAAGATTTGCAGGTTCTTGCATTTGGGTTTGTGATTGTAGTGATCGACAAATGCATTGATCTGATGGTGAAGTTCACCAGGTATGTCGCCGTTTTCAGCAGGGTGCGGGTCTTCAGAGTTTGGTGTCAGCGCTTGATCTTGCCTTGGGTTTGCGGGTGTTTCGGCGTGCCCTTGACGTGTTTCATCTGTTGATCACCTTGCCACTCGGCAAGCTTGTCCGAGACGTCGCTTGACCCGTAATCACCTAGCAGTTTTGGCTTGTGCAGGACCATTGCCTGATCGCATCCTGAGGCTTGCAACGCTAGGCCGAGCGTGTTGGTCACATCCTCGGCCTTCATCGTCGCGCAGAACTTCCAGGCGATGATGTACGGCTGTAGTCGTCGAGAGTAGTAAGCAACCCCAGCCAGCCGATCACTTTCAGATACGTGAAGTCTGTCTGCCACAGCTGGTTCGGCTGTGTGGTCTTGTTACGGAGCTCGTCTGCGACAGACAGAACCACCTCGGCCGGGCTGATGATCAGGCCAAATTACTTGAGGATGCGATAGACCGAAAACAAGAGCATTCAGAAGACTCATCTTTCCCGAACGAGATTGGGTGTTTCAGGGCGGAGAGCGGAGGTTCGCAGCAGCCGCGAGTTAGTGAGTTTGCGAAATCGGAAGCAGATATTGAGCACGCCTCAAACTATGTTTTTCTTGGCACGTCGTCACAGAGTCCCTCGCTGCTGAAGGTGTCGACAATCGTAATTAGTATCGCTGCGAATGGGTTCCTTTGTTTGACCCTGCTTACCCAACTCTGGGCCTAGTATTGGGTATTGCACCCAAAATAGGCGAACCACTCGGCTATCCAAAAACGTAGCCACGCAGCCGATGACATGTCCCGTTGCGGAAGTGAGGTGGCTGAGGGCATATTGCCATTGGCGAAAGAGGAATGGAATGGCACGGCGGATTACAGATCCTGTCGCGAAGATGTTCACGACATACGCAATCTGGCCTGCCTCGACCCCAAGGTTAAATGCGACAAGCGTAGTTGGAGCATCACCGCCAGGCGGTTCAATATTCCGTGGATCACTGGTGAAACCGAGTCCGCTTAACAGGCCGAAGCCAAACGCGATGAGCCATGGTGAACGCTCGAAAAAACGCACCTGTTTTTCGTCCCGCTTGAGCACTTCAACTGCCTGGAATACAATAGACAGTGCTATGACCGCTCCAACTGGGGGCGGGTATTGAAACATGAGGTAGTGCGGCAAGCGGCATTCATCGGTGACTTCACAACCAAGAAATCGGCGCAGGATCATTGTAGCAACTTTTCACCCAGATTTTCCGGAGTGAGCATGGAGATGTCGATTTTGCATTTCAACGCATTCATCTGAGCGGCGGGAGGCTCGGATTTCAAATCGCGGTGCCAGTCAAATAGAACCTCATCACGAATGTCCTCAAACGCGCGCAAGGCGGGCTGTTGGAGCGTATCTACCCACACAATATTGGCGCAATATCCCCAGGGCGCCGGGCCGGGCCTTTGCCCAAGCGGCAAGCTGCTGATCGATTCAATAAAATGCACCCAAACGTACCGGCGATTTGTTGGCCAGGTGTTATCGCAATAATTGCCGGTAGCAGACTAAGTGTGCCAAAATCATCCAGGTTCGCCCCGGAATTCAACGCAGCGATTGTTGTCTCAGTGGTTTCTGGGTCGGGATCAGGCCCAAATCAGATCTGATGAAACGCAATTGCCACTGGACTCAGGAAACGCTCAGAGCTCTTGTTAAGGTTCTCTTTCAGTGCCGCATCGTCAGGTTCCGTCGATTGCACCACCTACAGTGTCAAAAAGTCCGTCTTTTTCGCCAAACTGCGGCGAATGGCACTTTCGCCGCGATCAAGGACCAGTGTGCGCCTCGCGCACAAGAACTTCTCGCGCACCAACCCGTTTGGACGCGAAGTCAGTTAATCTAAAGTTGGAGGTCGCTGCGCGGGAGTCTGAAATTGTTGGATCCACCGATTAGTATCCACGTCATCAATGACAATCTGGCTCAGATCAACTCGGGATGGAGGAACGAATACCAGCCAAATATCGCTAGCCCAAGAAGAAAGAAATGAAACAGCGGCTCTTTGCGAAATGGCTTGTGTATTTCCGAGTTTGGTAAGTTTTTTGGCTGCTAAGAAGCTGATCACAAAATCGGAAGGGCGCTCCTTTGCCCAAGACCATCATTGCGGGACGACCACAAGTGAGCCGTATTTTCGCTGAACCAACCCGTCGGCCTCCAGCTCTGCCACCAGCTTGGCGAAGGCACTTCGGGACAAGCGACAAATCTCAGCCAAATGCTGTTGGGTCAGGGGAATGGCGCGGGTCGGCGCAAACGCGTCGGATATCCTGGTCAGGATTGTGAGGCTGCGCAGTTTGGAATCCGCCAGCATAAGATCACGGGCAACGCGAATGGCAAGTGCGCCATTTGTGACGGCCAGTGCCCCAAGTGCACGCCATATCGGTTGGTCGTCCTGCTCTAGTTGGATCAAAGCCTCGTACGGGACCCGAAGCAGCTGGCAATCTGTCAGAGCAATCGCGCCAATCTGACGGGGCAAGCCGGTGATTGCCGCCGCCTCTCCAAACCAGGCACCGGGCCCGAACACATGGCCCAACACGATCCCTGATTGGCCATCGTCCAACTGAATTCCAACAGCGCCTGACACCACGGCAAAGACGGATTGATCGTGATCAGAGAGTGCATAAATTCCCGCACCACTTTCGACACTCACACTGCGACCTGAATTTACCAGGCTGTTAGCCAGACGTGTATCTATCGCACGAAGCCAGGGAGATGCCGCCACTAAGGCCTGAATCTCGTTTGTTCTGGGTGGTTTCTGCATCAAATATCCAATTTAAGACAATCTCCGCACGCGTTTTGGATTATCATATCTGAAAGCGTGCGAACAAGCGCTCTGTATCTGGGAGAGTGAATTTGAAGACAACAATAGTGCTACTTGCGTTGTCTGCTTCGGTGTTCTTGTGCGCGCAAAAGGTGCAAGCCGCAGAGGGAGGTATCGAGACCTATCTTCTTGGCAGCCGTGACAGCATGTCGGGCATCCTTCCGCCTCCCGGAACATACCTAAATAATGATTTCGTGTATTTCAGCGGCACCGCTCCCAGCATGGCTTCGGGCGGTGTGGTCGTGACGGACCCTGATGTAGAGGTGTTTACTTATAAATTCAATTTCACACATGTTTTTGACGCGCAGTGGGGCAATGCGCGATTGGGCCTCAATTTCAATTTGCCCTACGTTTCGGCAAACGGGCAGTATTCTGGCGACCTCAGCTCGGGGTTTTCCGGAACCCTCAACGATGACGGCGAACATGCCTTTGGTGATATCGTTCTTTCGCCTCTCTTCAACTGGAGCAAAGGCAAGTTACACACAACATTGGCCTTACAGTTCTTTCTGCCCACTGGCCACTATCAGACGACGCAAATCAACGTCGCAAACCGGTCGATTGACGCCCTGAATGCCGGAAAAAACCGATTTGCATTTGACCCAACCCTGTCGATGACCTGGTTCGACCCGACCACGGGATGGGAGTATTCAGGATCGTTTGGCGTCACCTTCAGCGCCGAGAACGACGCAACCGACTATCAGACCGCGCCCGAGGCGCATTTTGAAGGCGCGGTCATGCGGCATTTGCCCAACAAACTTGCCCTTGGGCTAACGGGATATGCCTACCATCAGATCGGCGATGACAGCGGCAGCGGGGCGGATGGGATCAAACAATTGCTTGGCGCTGATAGTTTGGAGGCCAGTGTTTATGGGCTGGGCCCGATCGTCACCTGGTCAACCCAGGTTGGCCAGACGCCGATTTCAATCAAGGCAAAGTACATCAAGGAGTTTGGGGCCAAACGTAGATTTGAAAGCGACAAGGTCTGGATGACCGTTGGATTGGTGTTCTGATGAGGTGTGTTCTGTCTATTGTCCTGATGGCTGTCATTCCGACCTCTGCGATTGCACAGCAGGACAATCAGACATTGGCCAGCCAAGCCAGCGACCCGACCGCGTCCTTGATGTCGTTTCAACTGCAGAATTTCTATTCACCTTCTTCGCATAACGCGAACGGGGCACTGAACGTTACCCAGTTTCGCGCCGCCATTCCGTTTCAGTTGGGGGGGATCAGTAACATTGCCCGCCTGACGCTTCCCTCGGTTACGTATAACTCAAATGGCAACACCGGGATCGGCGATGCCACCCTATTCAATCTGGCAGCCTTTGACCGTTCGTGGGGCCGTTATGGGATCGGTGTCGTGGCCCTGCTGCCAACGGGTGCTGATGGTGTCAGCACCGAAAAATGGGGGTTGGGGCCAGCGCTTGGTTTCGTGGCGCGGCCCGGGTGGGGGCTTGCAGGGCTATTCAATCAGAACATTCTGACTGTTGCCGGCGACAACACGCGACCGGACGTTAACATTTCGACTCTGCAACCCATCGTCAGCTACACGCTTGATCAGGGCTGGTCGGTCGGCACATCTGACATGACTGTTGTATACGATTGGGACCGATCACAATTCACCAGCCTGCCGATTGGGCTGAAAGTCTCGAAGTTGAGCAAACTCGGCGGTGTCCCGGTTCAGTGGCAGCTGAACTATGAGCGTAATTTCTATGATACCGGCACCGGGCCACAAGACACGATTGGCCTGACAGCAAAGCTGTTGGTGCCGAAAAGACGATGGGCGGATATTTGAACGAAAGGGTTTGAGATGACCATGCATTTGACTCTGGCAACTGCACTTGCGGTGTCACTTACGTTACCCGCGCTGGCGCAGGATACGGCCTCGGCTGACAACGCGGCTGGTGACCTCAAGGGGCAGCCTTATTCTCCCAATGCCAACCGGGGATTTCCGACCAGGGTCCTGTTCGGTGATACGCATGTCCATTCGGCATTGTCGGCGGACGCAGGTGGGGGCGGCACGACTTTGATGCCGCGAGATATGTACCGGTTCGCCCGGGGCGAGCAGGTGACGTCGAACACCGGGCAACCCGTCAAGCTTGAGCGTCCTTTCGACTTTTACATGCTGACTGAACACACCGATGGCATGGGGGTGATTACTGACATCAAAAAAGGTGCGCCAAATATCATGGCGGACACACAGGGCAAGAAGTTTCACGAAGCGTTCGCAAAGGGCGGTGACGAGGCCAAACAGGCCAGCATCGACCTGATCGCGCAATTCAGTCAGGGCACGTTGAGCCAGGCGTTGCTGTATCAACCCGGGATGCCAGGCTATGACAATACCTGGCGCGATCTGGTACAGGCCGCAGAAGAATTCAACGACCCGCATGTCTTTACTGCGATGATCGCTTATGAATGGACCTCGTTGACCGAAGGCAACAACCTGCATCGCAATGTCATCTTTCGCGATGGACCTGAGAGGGCGTTGCAAGTGGTTCCATTCCTGATGGCGCCTCCAATGGGCAGCCCGGATCCCCGCGATTTGTGGAAATGGATGCAAAGCTATGAGGACAAGACCGGAGGGGACGTGCTTGCTATTCCGCACAATCCGAACCTCAGCAACGGCATCATGTTTGCGCTGAATGACACGTTGAACAACAACGCGCCTTTTGACCGAGAGTATCTGCAAACCCGGCAGCAATGGGAAAAACTGGTTGAAATTGGCCAGACTAAAGGAGACAGCGAAACCCATCCGATGCTGTCCCCGACAGATGAGTTTGCAGAATACGAACGGTGGGATTGGGCCAATCTGGATGTCTCCGAAGCCAAAACGCCTGAGATGCTCGCCACGGAAATGGTGCGCAATACGCTAAAAAATGGTCTGGCTTTTGATCAATCCGATGGGATCAACCCCTTCAAGCTGGGCTTTGTGGGTGGTTCGGATATCCACACCGGGCTGACCACGCAGCTCGACAACAACTTCTTTGGCGCATTCACTTGGATGGAGCCGTCAAAAACCCGCGCCACCTCGGTGGCCAAAGGGAATGCGGATTTGGGAATTTCCTATAAGGGTTGGCAATATGCCACTCCGGGTCCGACGGCCGTCTGGGCCACTGAAAACACCCGGGCGGGTATCTTTGACGCGATGGAACGGCGCGAGGTCTATGCGACCACGGGCCCACGCATCACAGTGCGGTTCTTCGGCGGAGACTTCGTGGCCGACGACATCAGACACCGCGAGTTGGCACGGATCGGCTATTCAAAAGGTGTCCCGATGGGTGGTGATCTGGCGGGAAGCGATGCACCGTCTTTCCTTGTTTACGCCCTGCGTGATCCGATTGGCGCTAACCTGGACCGCATCCAGATTATCAAGGGCTGGGTTGATACAAACGGCGAGATCCATGAAAAAATCCATGACGTGGTTTGGGCCGGTGATCGCACGCCCGGTGATGACGGTAAATTACCAGCCGTCGGAAATACCGTCGATCTGAGCATCCCAAGCTGGACCAATGATATTGGCCGGGCCGAACTGGGTACCGTGTGGACTGATCCGGAGTTCGAACCCTCGCAGCACGCATTCTACTATGCTCGTGTTATCGAAATCCCGACGCCACGCTGGACCGCCTATGATGCAGTTCGCTTTGATGTCGACATGCTCGATGAGGTCAAGATGATCACGCAAGAGCGCGCCTACACCTCGCCGATTTGGTACACACCTGAAGGATGAAGCCGATGAAAACACTTATTATTGCGACATCCACCTTGGCGCTTTCGACTATGGCGTTGGCGGAACCCAACCCAATGCGTAACGCATACTTTGGCGAGACCCATATGCATACGGCACTGTCGCTGGATGCATATATAGGTGGTGCACGATTGATGCCGTCTGACAGCCTGCGCTTTGCCAAGGGCGAACCGGTCTTGGTAAATGGACGTCACAAACAATTGTCGCGCCCGCTCGACTTTGCAGCGGTCAGCGATCACGTGGAATATCTGGGCGAGATGTATTCGACGATATTCCCCGAGGCACCAGGATACGAGCAGGAAGATCTGCAACAACTACGCAGCTTGGAAACGCTGAAAGACAAACAGGATTGGTTCTACAAGTACGTCATCGCCAACAATCGCGGTGAAAATCCTACCCACCCACCTTTCTATCAGGGGCCTGAGACCACCAAATCCGGTTGGCAGATCATCATCGATGCCGCCGAGGAACACAATGATCCGGGCAGTTTTACCGCCTTGATTGCCTTTGAATGGTCCGCAGCGCCGAACGGTGGCAACATGCATCGCAACGTGATTTTCCGCGATAGCGTGGTCCCGGACCTTCCGATGTCCAGCTATGATTCCAACAAGGTCGAAGACCTCTGGGACTGGCTGCAAAACGCACAAGACAATGGATCAACCCTTTTGGCGATCCCGCATAATTCGAACGCGTCAAAGCAGCAGATGTTTCCCGAACTCAACAGTTTTGGCGAAGCTCCAGACAAGGACTGGGCCAGCACTCGGCAGGTTTGGGAGCCGCTAATCGAAATGATGCAGATCAAGGGTAATTCTGAGGTACACGAAGCATTCTGGCAGGCGGATGAGTTCGCCGGTTTCGAAAACGCAAATTCCATCCAGAAAAACTCAAACCGGTATTTCCACAAGCGCGACTTTGTGCGCGAAGGGTTAAAACTGGGACTGGCGGCCCAACAGGAGTTGGGCGTAAATCCCTACAAATATGGGTTCATCGGCGGCACTGACAGCCATAACGGCCTGACGTCAGATGTGGCCGAAGATGACTTTATCGGCGGTCACGGTCCCGAAGATGGCAGTGTTGATCGACGTCGCAAGGGCGGGGTTGGCGGTTGGATCGACGGGATCGACCTTTCGATTGGTTCACTTGCTGGTGTCTGGGCCGAGGAAAACACCCGATCTTCGATTTGGGACGCGATGAAACGGCGTGAAACTTTCGCTACATCCGGGCCTCGGGTCAAAGTGCGGATGTTCGGTGGTGCGGACCTTGCGGGCAATCCGACCGACCCCGTTGCGATGGTGGAAGATGGCTATGAAAACGGCGTACCGATGGGTGGTGATTTGATTGGAGACAAAGCGCCCACTTTCACCGTATATGCGCAAAAAGACCCGGACGGCGCCAATCTGGATCGCATCCAAATCATCAAGGGCTGGGTCGACGCAACGGGCGAGATCCACGAAGAGATCATTGACGTGGCCTGGTCCGGCGATCGCGAGATCGCCGCAGATGGCAAACTTCCTTCGGTGGGCAATACTGTCGATCTGAAAACTGCACTGTATACGAACGACATTGGCGCCCCAACATTGATGGGCAGTTGGACTGACCCCGGTTTCGACCCAGAGCAAGGCGCGTTCTATTACGCACGTGCTATCGAGATTCCGACGCCTAGGTGGTCGACGTATGATGCCGTTCGTTCTGGCCTTCCTTTGTTGGAAGAAGTCCCCGCTACGATTCAGGAACGCGCCTGGGGCTCGCCGATCTGGTATTCACCCACCGGATAATCAGAGAATTCAACTTGGGCAACAGTTGCGTTTTCAAGCCGTACAACATGCGGAAAGCGACGCCGGGTCCAAATCCTGAAGAAGTGCGGTAGCCCTTACCGGTAACGCATGTAGCTCGCAACTAACGGTTTCTTCCCGCGTTGCGTCCGAGATCAACTGCAGGCCCAGTGTGACGGCCGGAACAATATCCTTAGTATCAATCTATCAAAGCTCGGGCTGCGCTGGCGCCTCATCGTCGACTGGTGTTTGCTGATGTGACACGAGCTTCCAAATACCTGCATCGTTCAAATAGGTCGACGCACATAGCGCATGGTAAATCGGAGCGTCAGGACGCTCGGCTGAAACCCGATATGCGAGAACAGCAATCTCACCTTTTTGATTGAAATGTCGGTCGCTCATTCGAACCGTCCGCCATCCTGCCGTACCTTGCGCACCAGTCGTACCGCGTTGAATTTTCGCTGGGTACGGGAAGATCATCACGGCATCTTCAGATATTTCAGAATGTGCGGAATCGAAACCGTTTAACCACAGCCGCTCTTCTGTTGCCCAAAGTTGGTCTTCAGTGGTCATTTCCCTCTCCTTTATTGCGTTTTCCTCAATAGAACATGGCGCTTTTTGAAATCTGTTTCTGAATTGACCCCAAGAAACTGGAAACAAGAACAATTTCTTTCATAGGTTAGGCGTTCTGCACATAGCCGTCACCTCAATTGGTGTTCTGGGCGCTATCGGGTCAAATTTCCAGGGTCTGCGAACCATTAACGCCACTTCAGTTGATCTAAGCGAGGAGGCGAAGTCGGCTTCGTTCGGACATAACCGAGTGTTGAAAGCGTTCGGTTTTCCATTCCTTGGTGCAATCCTATTCAACCAGCGGGAACCCCAATAATAAAAACCGCTCCGGAAACAACACTTAGCGCCAAAAAGGCAGCGGCTTTTTTCTCGTCACCCATACGCTTACGTGCAGCTTCAAATGCGACCAGGCATTGAAGGGCATAAAACAAGGCAAAGGCACGGCTTGCCAAGGCAATCACCTGGTCAACATCAGTCGACCACAGAATGCCGATTCCAACCAGCGCAATTAAACCATAGGCGTGGCTGGGGTTTACGCGATCATGAGTGATCTCGCCGATCAGGCCGGCATCCCCAATACTGTCTGCAACAGATGCGCTAAATTGGCTGGCTGTCGCAGCAATTGTCAAAGAAATCGGCAGTATGCCCGCGACCAAAGCCGAGACAGATATAACAGCAGCAACTCCCTCTCCCTGAGACAGATCTATCAGCAGCGGCGAAAGGAGTATGAAGAAGACAATGTAAATAACCCCGGAGAGCAACTGCGCATTCCACATCGCCTTAATTCTGGTCTGCGCATCAAATTCCTCGCCCATGAACCTTGTCGTTTCAAATCCCTGCACAACAATCAGCAACCCGAGAAGAACAGGAAGTGACTTAAGCTCGAATTTGCCAGCAGCTGACAGAAAGTCGCCTGGCCCGACGATCTTCCCGAATGCAAAAACCGCAAGAGCCGCAAGAAAACCAGCTATCACTGATAGATTTAAAGCTGTCGCATAGCGTTCAACGCGGGCAACTTTTTGCGCTCCACCGCTCCAACCTAATAGCCCAATTGCTATCAAAAGACTTATCGCGATGGGTTTTGCTAACTCTGGCCGGTCGATATTTGCGCCCTGTAGGACAAAGTGCCCGAGAAGGGCAAGATAATAGGAAACGGAAATGAAGTAGGCAAATGCGAGAACAATATGACTGAGTTGCTCAATCGAATGCAGAACATGATCCTTGTCAGCTGCCAATTGTGGTTCGACAACTCTGATGTTGTAGCGAATTGTCCATCCAATCAGCATTGCCACCAGAATTAACAGCGCCATCGCAAGCGCAGCAAAGCCCCCGAACTCCCGGGCAAGCAGAGGGGCGGAAACCAGAAAACCACTCCCGATGATTGAGGCGAGTGGGGTAACTGTGGCGCGCCAAATCGCGGTTTGTGAAAACGGAGCGAACAGTAATCCTAAAAGAACGACTGCTCCAATGGCCACAAAGGTAATTGTCGGTATCAAATCAACAGACCTATCCGGTTCGGGCGTGTTCTTCGCCTCTTGAGAAATTCTATCCGATTTAACTACTTCTAACTGTGTTTCGGCCCTTTCCCTATGTTTAATCTAAGCATTGATTATTTTGCTGTTGTTGAGAAAATTTCCTGACAGGCTCCGTTGCGTGTTGCTGCCATCCATAGGGATGCGACACTCGGGCGTGCACCGAGTAAGTGGTTTGGCGAAGCCGCACCGCAGCACTTGCGATCAATATGAAGGTCCGCTTTGGGCCGAAACCAAACGCCGGATATTAGTTCAGGATCAAATCATATGTCTCACCACCGCATGATAGGTCCGTGCAAAGCTATCCCATTCGTCAGATCGCAGCAAAAGACCTTCCTGTTGCTTGGCGGGTTGCAGGCAGCCTTCGCTGGCGCTCCTATCACTTTCGAGCAGCGGCGGAGCGCGACGCAAACTCCATGAGGCGTTTGAACTTCGGGCAGTCCATATGGGTCTCTGCCGGGCAATCTGCCACATGACGGAGCGCATCCCGAAGCCGGGTCAGGCCACGGATTTGTTCGTCGAGAGTATCTGCCCGGAGGTGTAATTCGGGGCGAGGTAATTTCGGTGTTCCATCTTTGGCGAACATGCCCCTGATCTCAGTAAGCGAGAATCCTGCCATTTTTCCTAAAGAGATCAAGGCGAGTTGCGTCAACGCCAAGGTCTCAAACTGCCGCCGCAGGCCATTCCTTGCAGCCGACTGGATCAGTCCAATTTCCTCATAATAGCGCAGTGTTGAGGGCGGGACGCCGCTCCTTTTAGACAAGACACCGATATCAAGAAGTTTCATGGTTGACCTCAAGTTGACTTGAAGTGGCAGAGTAACTTCTCACTGGTACACGAGACAAGAGAATTTACGATGACCGATGCGATACAGGCACAAAATCCCACTCCCATCCTGATTGCCCTCGCTGCGGCGACACTGACCGCCTCATTGGGAATCAGTATAGCGGCGGTACTGCTTCCGACACTGGCACACAGCTTCTCCGCGACAGTGTCGGAGGTGCAATGGGTCATGCTGGCTTATCTCACATCAGTGACCATCGCCGTTGTATCGGCCGGACGGCTTGGCGATCTATTCGGCCATCGTCGCTTGCTGGTTTTAGGTCTCATCGTTTTTATAGCAGCGTCAGTATTAAGCGCGACGGCTCCGAGCCTCAGCTTGTTGATCGCTGGACGTGCGTTGCAGGGGCTTGGCGGAGCGATCCTGATCGCGCTTCCGATGTCTATCGCACGTGATCTCGTCCCGACAGAGAGGTTGGGCACAGCGATGGGGTTGCTCGGGACGACTTCCGCTGCCGGGACTGCATTGGGCCCCTCGCTGGGTGGTGTGCTACTTGCTATGGGCAACTGGCGCATGGCATTCTGGTTTCTTGCCGGGTTCGCCAGTGTCACGCTTTGTCTGTCTGTCGCCTCTATCACGCGCGATTGCGAACGGAGGACCGTATCTTTCCGAAAGTTGGATTTTCCGGGAACCTTTGTGTTGGTGATAGCTCTCTCAGCCTACGCGGTGGCAACCAGCGGTGGGGCATCAAGCATTCCGTTGTCTCCGGGCGTGCTTATTTTCACTGTTTTGATCGCAATCGTCGTGTTTGGGATGGTCGAAGCCCGTGTGGCCTCTCCACTGGTGCCCATGAAATTGCTCCGCGACCAGAGAACAAGTATCGGGCTTTTGATGAACCTGCTGGTCAGTGCAATCATGATGTCAACTTTGGTTGTTGGTCCGTTCTATCTAGCTTTTTCTCTGGGGTTGAACGATGCAGCCATTGGTTTGGTTTTGGCGGTGGGGCCATTGGTCGCCGCGCTTTTCGGTGTTCCGGCCGGTTGGGTAACAGATCGGGTTGGCGCAGATCGCGCGATGATCATCGGCCTTGTGCAAACCACGCTTGGTCTGCTGTGCTTGGCATACCTGCCGCGATACTTCGGAGTCGGCGGCTATTTGATCTCACTCATCATGCTGACGCCTGGCTTTCAACTTTTTCTCGCCGCCAACAACACAGCAGTTCTGATCCACGCTGCCAGGGAACAGCGTGGCCGACTCTCTGGCCTCCTCGGGCTCTCGCGGAATTTGGGTCTGATGACGGGTGCTTCTGCTATATCCACACTGTTTGTTGCCATAGTCGGGACGGGAGATACTGCGAACGCTCCGGTTGCGGATATTGCACATGCTTTTTCGATGACCTTTACGGCCACTGCATGTTTGGCCCTGATCGCCATGGGATTGGCGATTTTCGGCCAAGTTCGGCACGCCCGCGAGGCACCTAACCCAGCTGAGTGAGATGGTTGAGGAAAGCGGGGCCGCTAACTGTGGGGCGATTGTGGCAAAACCGGAAATCACACTCTTTGATGAGAACGGGCTTTGAAACGGCAATGGTTAGGGGCCAACGGGAGTAATAAGTGCCGTGTCTGGACAGTGAGAGATACGCATGCTGCTTCATTTTGTGTCACACCTGTGTGTCACACCGCTCGAATGCTTGCATCTAGTTGTGTTGTTAGAGTTTGGTGGAGCCTAGGGCCACCATACCCTCATTGAAAACGCTGCGTTTTCCACCAGTTGGGACATCTCACCCCCACATAGAACCCCACATATTACTGAATTCTCCTGACTTCAACTGCTGTCAATTGGGCTAATGAAACCAATTTGGCAGTCCAAAACCTTGCTGTCGCGCGGTGCTATCTCCTTCATCCAGACAACTTGGCCAACGTGCGTTCAACACTGAGGAATGGAAATTGAGAATTGAGTGGGAGCATCCTAGGTGTGTTGCATGTCTTGTAACTAAGGAATTGAGCGTTGAGCATGTGATGCCAGATGGCCTTGGAGGCATCCTCACGTCTTGATTTCTTTGTGGGAATGCAACAGCCGATTTGGTTTTTCACTCGAAGGAGCGGATCACCTCGCTCTCGAACTCCGTAACCCACGGGTCAATCCCAAGACAGTGACAAGAACGCAAAGTTAAGCTATTATGTCAGTAATATTGACGTATAAATGACGAGATTGACGGTTCTATGCCCCATGACGAGCAACAAGCTAAACGCGGCCCGGATGGCAAGTTCCTGCCCGGGCACAAACCGCCAAAGTCAACCGGCCGACCGCGGGGTGCAAATGGCATTAAAGCACGCGCAGCACGGCTTGCGGGAGAACGGCTTGAAGAGATGCTCGGGCGCGCCACTGACGTAATTTCCGACGAGCTTGATAACGGCAATCCAACCGTAGCCCAATGGCTCGTTGATCGGGTTCGGCCTCCTGCACGCTCTGACTTCGTTCAATTGGCTGACAGGAACAAATTGAGCTCAATTGAAGATATCCTTGTCGCTTCAGAGCGGACCACAAATGCAGCATCGCGGGGCGAAATCAGCTTGCAACAGGCAAGGCTTCTTCAGGATGTCTTGGGTCGTCATGCCCAGCTCAAAGGGCTTGAAGAACTGTCCGCACTCCGTGCAGAGGTCGAGGAAATGCGACGTACGGATAGAACGACCGCCGCAATTGATAAGTCACTGCTACCAAAATGGGGCCGCCTGAGCGAGGAACAAAAATGAAGAGAGGGTCATGGACAGACAGCGGAGGAATGGCTGGAACTCGCCTGCCCATTTCTGATAGGACCGCCATCAAGGCTGCACTAAAAGAAGCAATCGAAGCGGCTGATAGGTTAGAGATATCGATCAAGCATTCTGAAAAGATAGGTGCTCTGCCTCCAAACCTGATGTCTGGCCAGCGTGAACTCTACGAGGCGAGACGACTACTGGCTTCGGGTATCGCGCACCTAGTAGAAAAGCGTTCTTAGCAACACTTGTACGGGCTGAAGCAAGAAGACGCATTTCCCGCTTCAGTAAAAATTTTCCGCAAAGCAGTCGTTCAAGCAAGTTGCAGCGAATGACTGCACTGAGGCCTCTGTGACAGATGCTGCGGCATACACATTTTGGCAGTAACGGCGGATTGCGGCCATTCGCTGCGGTTTGCACCAAGGTCCGCTCTGCGGATGCCGTAGGCTGGATCACTTGGCTGACGCCAGCATCGTGGCAAAGACAGGTCTTCACTCTACCTGACGTGTGACAGGCCCACTTTCCAGAATTGGGAGTCCGTCCTGAATTTACAGGTTCAGCGGTAGGGCAAGCTGAAGAACGAGAAGCTGTTCGTCTGGGTGACTATGCGTGATCCCGTCTCAGCCATAAGCGTTTGCATTGCTGAGCTGCCCGTCGGACACGCTACAAGATCGGCGGCATCATCAAGAAAGTCTACGGTGAATGCGCTTTCGCCGACAAGTTGGCATTCATCCGACGGGCTGCGGTAGCCGCGAACAAAGACGAGATCGGGGTCCGGTTCGCTGACCGCAACCTCAACCGGCGCCTCAATACATCCAGTGAGTAAAAGCGTCGCTGGCAAGATAAAGAAGGATGCCAATAGCTGCTTCAAGTGAATAGTTGTTGCCATTCTACTTCTCCCATTCCGCGGCTGTGCTACGCCAAATGCCATCTTCTGCGTCCCAGGCGCTTGCAGTGACACATGGGGTTGGATTGATCCCGCCGCATTGCGACCCGTGAACATCGGTGAGAAGAACACGGTTGGGACCAAGATCTACGACATCCCAACCTTGGTTGAGGATAGAGCTAATGACATCACCCACAAGGAAGTGCGACATGCATCCGCCAGTTCCGCAATACAGGGACGCGGCCGACGAGCAGGCAAAGAACACCTCGTTCAACACCCAGTCAGTTTTCAGATCTCCGTCCAGATCCACGCGCACAATAGCGCCCCATTCCAATGCAAATTCACCGTTCTCAAAGTCAGAGCAGGCTTGTTGCGCCTGATTGATCTTTTCTTGAAGCTGCGCCGGGAGCTCAGATATCTCTGAAGCACTGGCAGGCTGCGGCAATGTTAAAGCCGTCGCAAGCAACGCGCAGAAATGCATCCTGACAATCGAAACAAGGCTGGATTCGGCGCTCGATCTCGGCATCAGTTGCATTGGTCGTACCGATAATCGCCGAACTCCAGCCAGTTTTTCCTCTGGTTCCGGAAGATCAGAAATTCGGCCCGATCCTCCGCCAGTAGGGCAACAACGAAGTCCTTGACCAATTCGGAGTTGCCGAAATAGCTGTATGAGGTCATTGCCCGCTGGGTTTCGCCGTTCACGGTGACGCGCGCGTCCCACTCATCATTGGCATCATCGAGGATCACGAACTCGATTTGCCGTTTGACCCCACCGCCGCCGCAATAGACCACGCCTTCTGGTGCCTCCATAGGCGCGGAGGTTTGGTCCAATGCCCGACATTCGGCCCGGAGTGACTGGATGGCTGTACCTGATCCCTTAAGATCAAAAATGCCGTAGCTGACGTCTTGATCTACCATCGACAGGTTCAGGGTGGCGTTTGCGGCAATCTGGTCGAGGACGAACGCATAATCCGCCTCGTCGCTGAACTGGATCTCGACAGGATAGTTGTCGACGATCTGGACGAACGAGTTTTCGCGTCCCATCTGAAAAGCAGCAACTTCTTGCGATCCGTTTATCAGAAAACGAAAAGAAAGGCCGTTCTTTCGTACGATATCCTGCGAATCCTCATACCCGGCCGGGGCGAACCTGATCCTGTCGCACTGCAACTCCAGCGTCATGTTGTTTGTCTGAATAAATGCATTTGGCAACGGGCTGCCGCTGAAGCCCCATTCGGCCAGTGCAGGGGCCGCCGACAGACAACACATCAGACACGCAGACCAGAAAGTGTTTTTCATTTTTAACTCCCAAAGTTCCTCGTACGAGGAGGCAATAATGGTTCTCCAGCATTGAGGTGCCAGTGAGTGGTCATGTAATGCTATGACGGTGCGCCATATTCATTCGTTCCTTCCTGTGAGGGTCGCGAAAGCCACCAGATCATCAAGAGAGAAAGGACAAGTTGAATCGCGTATATGACCATCAAACCGGTTGCACCGAGAAAGGCTGCTGGTTCTCTCAAAGTCTCAGGGTCTTCAACGCCAGTTTCGAGCGCTGAAAAAACTGCAACCCCGGTCAGCAGCATGAACATCGTTGCGATACTGAAGGCCATTGGAAGGAGAAGATACCATCCAGGACGACCTGTATCATGTAATCGACGCCACCCCGCGGCGAGCATCGGAAGCAACATCGCCAGTTGGAAAACGGAGTTCAACAAGTTCGATCCCTCTTCTGTTTCCGGATCAGTGCCAAAAAGGACCGAACTGAGTACCGCCAACCCAACGCTGACCAGGACGACGAACAGAACAAACCACCAATATTCTGATCTCTGCGCGCGGCCCGAAAACACGACATATTTGGACAGGCAGGTCATGACCGATTGCGTGAAACCCATTGTAAAACCCCTCGTTTTGCTCTGGCAGTCCTATATTTACATCTTGAAAGGCTTACGAAAAACAGCGGCAGTGCAAGTTTCATGTGCAAGTGGAAAAATTCAGACTGGGAAACTGCGCGGAAAATGATTTACTTCAAGCTGCGTGCCCCCAAGCCGGGACGTGTCCCCTGACAACCCAAATCGCGCTCTTAAGCCAAAGGTAACCAATGTCACAGCCCGCATATCTACATCTGGTTTTGGGAGGAAGTGCCGGAGGTTGTCTACGCGCGGCAGTTGCAACTTACGGCCTGACAGGGCACGTGGATGTGTTCGATGATGATCTGAGCCACGGGCCTTTGAACGACAAACAATCGCGGGCGGCATATTTCAGAGAGCTTTTCCAAAACTATGGCCAGTTGCCTGACGATCCCTTTCCGTCACTAGTCGATTTCGACCGGATCTCGGCCCATTTGACGCAGGATCTCACGCCGGAAGTTTGCATATGGGCGGGTGAGAATGCATCAGAGCGGACGTTTTTGGAGATGGCATGTCATGGCCTGCGCCTTTTCAAAGGTTCGGTGACCCGAGTTGGAACGACTGGCTTAAAGTCACTGCCGTATATAGGTCCGCAAACTCCGGCTTTACTGGCGAGCCTTTTTGATCAACGCGAAGCGGTAGACCCGGTCACAAGAGCAACGCTTTCTTCTGATTTTCTGCGCCTGCGAGACAGTGGTGCTACACTGCGTATATGGGAAGCAGGCAAGATCGTCGATGTTTCCGACAATCTCTATGACAGTCTACTTTTATCATGCTGTGCAACAAACTGGACACCTGCTGCGCGCGTTGTCGGTACGGCCATGGGGCGATGCGACGAACACAACTTGTTGGGTGATGTGTTCTTATCTGGGAGGCTTCAGCATCTGATCATGCAAGGTATGATTGAGGCATCTGGCCCTCAAACAAGCCTGCGAGACTTTGACGTGCGACGTAGATAACGTTGCCGAACGTTACAGCAATACTTACGTTCAAAGAGGCGGAGGCTAATTGACTGGAGTTAGGGGGAATTGAGCATTCTTTGGAGCCTAGGGCCGTCTTTCAAAAAGCGACCCTTACTGCGCGCTGCGATCATATTTCCGCGTCCTTTAGGCTGAACCGATCTGCATTTGCTTTGCCGGTTCCGGTGGCAATGGGATCAGAGGTTCCACTCGAACCCAACTGCTTTTTCGGACACCTCCCAGAGACGCGACATAACAGCCTTGTCATGGGCATGCGCGTTCAGTGTGCCTTTGCCGACCGGGCCGACCGCTTCCAGACGGCCCGTCGGTCCATAAAGGGCGCGCTGCGCGCTCAGAGCCTCTTCGGTGGCACACATGACCTCAGGGTATGAGCCTTGTTCTGCGGTCTGGACCATCGGCGTCTTGGTCATCAGCCACCAGATGAAACGCATTGTGCGGCTGCCGCTTGTTGTGATCAGAGACGTCGCCGATGAGCCGGGATGGCAAACGTAGACCTCAACATAGGTGCGCCGCGCCGCGGCCAGACGGTCCTGCAGTTCGTAGGCGAACATCATCTGCGCCAGCTTGCTCTGCGAATATGCGGCGTTTGCGCCGTAGCCCTCACCCCAGTTCATGTCATCGAACTTGATTGTTTTGAGACCCATGTTGTAGCCGAGGCTCGCAACGACCACGATCCGGCCCTTGCATTCCGCGATGCGGTCAAAGAGCAGACCATTGAGCAGAAAATGTCCGTAGTGGTTGGTGCCAAGCTGGCTTTCGAACCCGTCGACGGTCAGCTTGCGCGTCGGCACCTGAGCGATGGCCGCATTGTTGATCAGCGCGTCGATCCGAGGCACCGTCTTCAGAACTTCTTCGGAAGCCTCGCGCACGTTATCCAAAACGGACAGGTCCATGCGGATGAAGCTCACATCTGCTTTCGCGCCGAATTCCTGTTTCAGGTCCGCGATTGCCGCCTCTGATTTCTCGGTAGAGCGGTTCAGCATGACCACCTTGGCGTTTTTCTTGAGAAGGATGCGCGCGGCCTGAAAGCCTGCGCCAGCGTTTGCACCGGTGATGATGTAGGTTCTGCCCGACTGGTCGCCGAGGCGCTCGGGTGTCCAACCTTTAGGTCCGAATGTCGTATCTGCCATATTCTATCTCCTTCCAGCCTTGGCCGGCGGTTGTGGTGTTATTGCTTGAACGCACAGATAGAATCTGACTGGGTACAGATACAGGCGATATCCTCTCGATTATTTGCCCAATCGTCTCAACCCCGTTGCAAAGAAGAAAGTTCCCTGCCAGCTTTAGTGCATGAGCAAAGACCAGATCAAAAACCTTGTCGAGCGCCGTCTGCCAGATGCAGGCCTTGTTGATACCGCACTAAGGGGCGTCCAGCTTTTCCGGGTGACCGAGGCGGTGCCTTGTGTTCCTGCCGTCTATGAGCCCACGGTCGTGGCCATTCTCAGTGGCGCCAAGGAAGCCGTACTGGACGGACAGCATTACGTGTACGGAAGCGACAAATACCTGCTTTGCCCCATGACTTTGCCGGTCGAAGCAGGCGCACCACGAGCTTCTGAAAGGGACCCGCTACTGGGAGTCATGATCACATTAGATCGACGCATGATGCGAGAGCTTACGATGGAGATCGAGGCCGCCACTGGAGGACGTAGACAGCCGCAAGGGAATGCGCCTTCGGCTTTGGAACTAGCGTCCTGGGATGTCGGTTTCACGCAGGCACTGTGGCGGCTTCTCGAGTTGCTCGACAATCCGGTTGACCTGGAGGTGCTCGGACATGGGCGACTGCGCGAGTTGTATTACGCGGTTCTCATGGGCGAAGCTGGGGCGGCGGCAAGACGGGCCTATGGCGTCGGCAACGAAATCGCGCGAACAATCGACTACCTTTCAACCCGCTTGAACGAACAGGTCACCATTGACGACATGGCCGACCACGTTGGTATGAGCCGCGCGGTCTTCCATCGGCGCTTCAAGGAAGCCACGACAATGTCTCCGATCCAGTTTGTCAAATCGATGCGGCTGAACAACGCTGCGATGAAGATTGCGGAAGGAAAGACCGTGTCGGAGGCGGCATGGGATGTGGGGTATCAAAGCTCCTCTCAATTCAGCCGCGAATTTAAGCGGATGTACGGCCAGTCGCCCCGGCAATGGAGCAACGCGACGCAGGTGCCTCAACGATTGAACTGAGGGGCGCCTGTCACTGCAGGCTTGCAGCGAATGTCCGGAAAGCGGGCTGCGACTACAGCAATCTAGTCCATAGTTGAGCGACCGGTTTGGGCCGAAAGCGCCAGTTGGGCTGAACAGTGCGAACGGCAGAAAAGTCCGCACAGCAGACATTGGGCGGACATTCTCTGAATGTCTACTTTGAGCCCTTAGCCGCCGTTCAGTAGACTTTGGATTGCTGCAACCGCACACGGATGGTTTGGGCCGGGAGGCTGCCGGTTCCAAAGAACTGTCAGTGCAGCCTGGCACGTACTAGGTAGGCTTCAATTGTGTCACCACCGAGGGCGCGAATGGCCTCCAATCGGTGGAGACCTTCGATCAGCACGAACCTCTTGTTGTCGGCGCGCAATTGGATCGGAGTACTCTGGCCGTTCCTCAATATATCCTTGGCAAGCGTCAGAACTTTGTTTTGATCAAGTGTTTTTGCACGCTTTACAGGTACGTAGATCAATTCGAGCGGGTATGGTCTTTTCACCAGCATAAGCTACCCGTGCAACCTTTCGTGCATTTGGTCCCGTTCGGGTTTCCCTTTGAAAGCGCGCGCTGGTACGTACATCAAAGTACCGAACGAACGGCGTAGTGCAGTTCCTCATGCATGATCCAAGTCGCTGGCTTATCGTCACTTTCGATATGAGAGAGGGCCACGATTTGTGCAGCACTATCATTCTGTTCCGATACGGCTTCGGGAAGATCGAGGTCCAGATACTCCGCGATCAACAGCCCTGCTTTTTTGAAGGCCTTGATGGATGTCTCGCGCGATTTGTAACCAGCAGCCTGAGATAGTTGACCAACAGTCAGGCCTTTCTTCCCAGCGATTGAGAGTGCTCTGAGCATAGTGATCTGAGCCGGTGTAAACCTGACTTGGCGCAAGGCTTCTGTGTATTCCCGTTCGCTGGGAACAAGCGTGCCGGAATTTCCTTCCAAACGACGTTGATCGCAGCGCTTCTTATCACGTTCTTCAAGAATTTCTTTCAACGCCTCAATAGCCATTGCCGGAGTCTCACCAATAGCGTCGGCAATCATGGCTTGTGTCTTGGCAGGTGGCTTGGGGAACGCCCGCGCAACGCTGTTGCCGCTCAAAATACCCGCTTTTATTAAGTACCTTCCGAACTCTTCTTCAATAACTCCAGATACGTCAGCATTTCGCGATTTTCGAACACTTCGGTCCTGAAATTCTCGCTGTTCCCGACCAAGAACTGACGCTTTTGCGTTTTGAAGACTGACTTGAGGGGCTCTATTGCGCATCAGAGGAACACCACCACAACAACCGCCGCTACGAGCACCACTGACGCGATAAATAATTTGATTCCGTAAGTTAGGCGGCGAGCCCTTTCGGCTTTGAGCTTTTTGCCCAGTTTTTCGTCAATCGAATCTAGAGTCACAGTTTGATCCTTCCGGCTCTTTCGTGGGGGCGGCGGCTTACAACAGCCTAATGTCGCGACAATTTTTCAACGCATTTGTCGTTCTGGCGATTGAAGGGTTGATTGCATTCCCAACTATCGCCTCGTCGGTTTATATGAGCGTTTGATGGGACGATGATTGCCATGCATTTGCCTTTGATTGTGCGGAAACCACGCTCGCATTTCCATCCGGTATAGGTGTCAGATGTGAGGTATGCGTGATCAGGAATGGCCACAGGTTCGCAGCCACTTTCTGAAGCAATGAAACCTCTCAGGCATACCCAACCATCTACGCTGTTCTTTTCGGTCAGGCGACCGTTCAGAGGGACTTCGATAGCAATACAGTTCCGGCCCTCTTTGCGAAATCCCCAGTTGCAATGTATTTCTTGCACACCAAATCGGGTATCAACGAACCCGTTTTCCGGTGCAATTACTTCCTCACACTCTTCACCAATACGTCGAAACAATCGATTGCAGGTCCACCTATCTCCCGTTGACGTGAGGAAGGCATTTTCAGGAATTGCTATTTCCTCACAAATATCCCCAATACGCTGGAATCCGTGATTGCATTCCCAGCCACGTCCATAGGAACTGCCTGTCAAATATGTGTTTTCAGGCGCTACCTGAGCTGAGAGCTTCGTTCCCGAAATCAACACGATTAATGTCAAGATCAAACACGAAATATCGCGCATATATATGATTGAAGTCTGGTTAGTGTGGTGTCTGGGGCCGGACCTATCGGGCATCAGACACGCAGTTGATGAGCCATATATTGTTCATGTACCGCCTGCTTTCATGTGTCGTTCGTCGTCTGACAAAGATCAGGAAACAATTGCAAAGGTTTGCGAGTAACGAGTTCGTTCCGAACACCCTAGCGGAACCCGTTCCTAAGCTGGGGCACATGCTACAGATTTTAGGAAGGCCATTGGATCATCGAAGTCGGCAGCATTGCGACGACGAATAAATTTCTCCAATACATTCTTGTGGTTCCTATCAGGCATAGAGTCAAGGAAGTATCCTTTGTCGCAAAGTCCACTTTATGCGCAAAAGCATGCGCAGATTGATGCCTAGGCTGTAGAAGTGGCGAGCGACGGCTTAGCGCCCTCTCTGTTCGTTGGGTGCCCTAATATGAAAGTCAGCCATCGTCGTCTAGCAACCTTGCAGCCATGTCTGATTTGGTCTGGCAGCGGCCTTCCGGAGCGAAAAAGCGGATGTCCGAAAAGTCCGCATTGCGGTTGCTCGCGACATTCGGGCGAACGTCCGAACTGAGCCCAAAGCAGTCGTTCATCCGTCGATGCAGAGTAGGTGCTCGAAACATGTTTGGTGCCGCCGCTACTGACGGTGAGTTATGATGTTAAAACCTTCTTCGGGTGATGGTGGCACGAAATGCCGCGCAATACGGCGATATTGATCTTCTGTTGGTGCAAAGGCATGCGCGCCTTCTCTGTTGCGCTTATGCAGCCGGTGCAGACAAACCTCATCTGGCAAATCCAAAAAGTGAAGGTGGTGCTGCGCAGTAGTGTCTTTCAGCAAGTCGCGCATCCAAGCTCTATTTTCAATTGTGTTAGCTGGAAAATCGAGAACCACTGAAACGCCAGCCTTCAGCAAAGAAGCCACGTGACGCCCCATGACCGGTCGCAGTTTCAAAGCGCAATTCACGTAGTCCTGCAGGGACTTCATCTGGTCGCCAAACAGGGCGCTAAGCCATTCATCTTCCGAAATGAGCACGACTGTGTCTCTTTCCGCTAGTTCCGCTGCCAGAGTAGATTTTCCGGAAGCGACTTTGCCGCATAGCAAGTGAAGCGTTGAAATAGCCTGTGACATAGAACGAACTCCCGGATTACTTGATGGTCCCTGAGCTAAGTTGGTCCGCCAGTTGATCAAACACCAACCTGATCCTTCGTGCGGTATGTAACTCGGAGTGTGTCGCCAGCCAAATTGGGAACTTAAACGGCTCGCGGTCGGGGAGCACGCGCTCCACACCAGGTGTTAAGGCAGCCACATCATCCGACATTACACTTATGCCAAAACCTTGGCGCACCAGTTGCCAGGATACAATCCCGCTTTGTGAGCCAATCCTGAAGCTCTTTCGTGTTACTTTAATGCCCGCCGGATCGAGAAAACCGATCATCGTGTCGATGTCGCCAAACCCGACAAAGTCCAATTTCGCAAGTTCGTTTTCATTTTTCGGCCGTCCCACCTGATCAAGGTACGAAGGTGCTGCGTAAAAATGGGCCGAGGCCTCGGCGACAAGCTTTGCTGTCAGATCCGGCTGAGTTGGACGCACATGTCGGATTGCGATATCAGCCTCACGTCGCTGTAGGTCTCGTATGTCATTTGCAGCAACGATGTCGATCTCTAGTCGCGGTGCCGCAAGTCGGATCGTTTTCAGTATAGGTGGCAGCTGATAAGCAGACATCACATCGGACGCAGTAATCCTGACTTGCCCTTCAACAGCTTGCGACTGGCTTGTCGCAGTAAGAGAAATCCTGTTCGCCACATCCGCCATTTCTCTGACATGCAACAAAAGCTCGGCGCCAGCAGTCGTCAAATTAAGCGACTTGCTGACTCTTTCAAACAGGGTGATGCCAAGGGCCGTTTCCAGCGCAGCAACTTGACGGCCAACAGTGGGTTGAGTTTGCTCAAGAACGCGTGCCGCTGCAGAAAACGAGCCTTCTTCGGCTGTCGCAAGAAAGGACCGTACCTGGTTCCAGTCGAAATTGATTGCCTTCCAGTTCATGCATTTATGCATAACACTTCTGCAAATTGTGGCAATTCCATAAATGATTGTTTGGAAGTAAAGGATACGGCAACAACCTTTTTTGAGAGTAATGAAATGACTGCTTTGTCCAAGGATGCCGCGTTCTGGAGCAAAATCTCGCAAAAGTACGCGGCAGACCCAATCCGCAACATGGAAGGGTATCTGAAAACACTCGAGCTTACGAAGTCCTACCTGAAAGCGGAGGACAACGTACTGGAAATCGGGTGCGGGACAGGTTCAACCGCGCTGCTGCTTGCACCGCATGTCGCCCATGTCACTGCCACGGATCTCGCTCCGGGCATGATCAAGATTGCCGATGAGAAGCGTGCTAAAGAAGGATTGGAGAACGTCACTTTCAAGGTGGCTGAAGTTCTTGAGCACGGTTTAGATGAAGGTTCTTACGATGCGATCTTGGCGCATAATTTACTTCATCTTCTGCCCGATTTGGACCAAGCGCTCGAGCACATTTCCGCGCTTACAAAACCCGGTGGGCTTTTTATATCCAAAACCGTCTGCGCACCTGAGAGCGGTGGTTTCAAGTATGCGATGATCAGTCGGATCGCTATCCCAGTCATGCAGGCTCTTGGGAAAGCCCCGTTTGTGCATTTTGAGTCTGGATCAGTGCTTGAAAGGAAAATCGCGTCCGCAGGCTTCGACGTGCATTATACTTCTGATCAAGCCTCAATGCTCCAGAGCCGCTATATTGTCGCGCAAAAATCTTGAAGTTTTAGTTCGTTTAGCTGCATCCGTTGAAACGATCTTTGCGTAAATTTGCACGATACTTTCATACTGGAAGGAACGGAGTTACCTCGGTCTGCTTGTACCTTAAGAGTGTTGTTGCGAAAGGCCGTTTTGTCCGCATTTCGGGGTTTGCAAAGCCCGACGATGAATGTCCGCTTCGGGCCGCGACCTGCCGAACGCAAGTGCAGTATGCCTTCGAATTTGCAGACTTGTTTTCATCAGATACTGACTAATCGCTCAATTTGAGCATTCTCTTTGTATCGAATCCCTGACAACGGACAATTTGCACGAACCGAGTGCAATTTGCACGCTTATGGTTAATTCGCATCTTGAAAAGATGGCTGGGGTGGTAGGATTCGAACCTACGGTACACTGTACCAAAAACAGTTGCCTTACCACTTGGCTACACCCCAACGGTGAGGCGCTGTCTACGATTGTTGATCGGTGGGTTCAAGACCTTTCAGACAAAAAAATGAGTGCGGATTGAAAAAAATCTAAAGGCGCTAATCGAAGATCTGAGAGTGGCTTGTTTTCCTGGGAAAGGTGTTCAATCCTGCTGTGATCTGGTCGTTTGCCATGGCCGCGGAGTTTGTGCGGAATGGGTCGCCTATAGAGCCTGATCTTGCAGTGCGGTTTTTGAAATCTAATGTTTCGCGATGGGCTGGATGCGCGCATTGGTGGCAGGGCGTTCGGGTTGGAAACTCTGAAAGGGAAGAGAATGAAGTTTCTACGTACGCCAGATACCTGGTTTGACGGGCTCTCAGATTATCCGTTTGCACCGAACTACGCGCAGGTGGATGACACAGAAGGCGGCCAGTTGCGGGTGCATTATGTGGATGAAGGGTCAGCCGAGGCCGATCCGATACTGATGATGCATGGCGAGCCAAGCTGGTCCTACCTTTACCGTCACATGATTGCGGGATTCGTCGCGCAGGGACATCGCGCGGTTGCGCCAGACCTGATTGGGTTCGGGCGATCCGACAAGCCAACCGAACGAAGCGACTACACTTATGAGCGGCACGTGGCTTGGATGGGTGAGTGGCTGCGCAAGGTAAACCTGCGCAACATCACTCTGGTTTGCCAGGACTGGGGCGGGCTAATCGGGCTGCGGTTATGGGCAGAGATGCCGGAGAGGTTCGCGCGCATAGTGATTGCCAACACGGCGCTGCCAACTGGCGATCAGCCAATGGGCGCAGCGTTTGAGAACTGGCGCAGGTTCAGCCAGGAGGTTCCGGTATTTCCGGCCGGTGGAATTCTGAAAGGCGGAACTGTATCGTCCCTGTCCGAAGACGTTATCGCGGCCTATGATGCGCCTTTTCCAGATGAAAGTTACAAGGCCGGGGCACGGCAGTTTCCTATGCTAGTGCCAGCGACGCCTGTTGATCCGTCCTCGGGTCCGAACCGGCGGGCTTGGGAGGTGATCCGAGGGCTTCAGACACCTGTCCTCACTGCTTTCGGGGCCGATGATCTGGTCATGGCGGGGATTGATGCGGTGTTCCAGAAACTGTGCCCGGGGGCCGCAGGGCAGCCTCATGTTATCTTGCCGAATGCGGGGCATTTCTTGCAAGAAGACGTTGGTCCGGAACTGGTCAAGCTGACCTGCGATTTCATCGCGCGCACACCCCTATCCGACTAGGTTATTCTCGGATTTCGGCTGGGTCGACGCCCCAAAGGTTCGTTTTCTGTGCCCAGCCGCGATACCCGCCCGCAGAAATCTGACACCAATCCAACGAACAGCTGCCAAGGCGGGCCACGACGCCGGTTTCAAATTGGGCGCTGACCGGGGCCTTTGGGTCCGGACTGGTGTACACGGGCAGTAGTTCGGCATCGACTAACACCGTTCGAACACCGGACAACAGGGCGTAGTGCACCCATCCCCCGGCGCCGTCGCGGTCCTGAACCCTGCGCCAGTTTCCGTATTCTGCCGTTATCTGCAGTGGCATGCCGCGCCGTTTGAAAACCCAATCGATTCGGTGAGTCAGTGATGGGCCTCGGCGCACATTGCCCTCGGCGGCTTTCATCGAGACAAACCGTGGAAGGGGCAGGTTGGTGACTTGGCCACGCTTGTCCTGCGCGCTGGCGGGCAGGGTGCCAAGCACGGTTAGGAAAACAGCGAATGCCGCCGAAACAAGGCGTTTTACGGGTAGAAAACCACTCACTTACTGTCTGCTCTTGTGCCTGTTGATCTTGCTTCGAAAAAAGGTCGACTCAATGCCTATGGGGTTCTTGTGCCCCGCCTTATCCTGCGCCACGATGACATGGCGCGCGAAGGTTTGCAAAGCAGTGGGAGTGCAGAGGTGTCAAGAGAACGTCTGAGTGTTGTCGTTACGCGACGGTTGCCCGAGGCGGTTGAAACCCGGTTAAGCGAATTGTTCGATGTGCAGTTGCGCGACGATGACAGCCCGATGACCCGCGAAGAACTGGTGAAGGCCGTGAAAACCGCCGATGTTCTGGTGCCAACCGTGACCGATACGATCGACGGTGGCCTTTTGGGGCAAGCGGGTGAAAACCTGCGCTTGATCGCGAATTACGGGGCGGGGGTCGACAATATCGATGTCTCGACCGCGCGTCAGAGGGGCATTCTGGTGTCGAACACCCCGGGGGTTCTGACCGACGATACCGCTGATATGACCATGGCGCTGATTCTCGCTGTGACCCGCCGAATTCCCGAGGGTCTGTCTGTCATGCAAAAGGGCGATTGGACCGGGTGGGCGCCGAATGCCTTGTTGGGCGGACGTATCGGCGGGCGGCGTTTGGGCGTTCTTGGCATGGGGCGTATCGGCCAGGCCGTGGCCCGCCGTGCCAGCGCATTTGGAATGCAAGTACATTACCACAACCGTCGCAGGCTTCGCCCCGAGACCGAACAAGAGATGGAAGCGACCTACTGGGAAAGCCTTGATCAGATGGTGGCGCGAATGGATGTGATTTCGGTCCATTGCCCGTCGACACCGTCTACCTTCCATTTGATGAATGCACGGCGGCTGAAATTGATGAAGCCGACAGCCGTTATTGTGAATACCTCAAGGGGTGAGGTGATCGACGAAAACGCTCTGACGCGTCGGATACGCTCGGGCGAAATCGCCGGCGCGGGCCTGGATGTCTATGAGCATGGGACGGATGTGAACCCAAGATTGCGACAGTTACCAAACGTTGTTCTGCTGCCCCACATGGGGTCGGCCACGTTAGAGGGCCGGATCGAAATGGGCGAGAAAGTTATTATAAATATCAAGACTTTCGAAGACGGTCACCGCCCACCGGATCAGGTGGTCCCCGCAATGCTTTGATCAGGTGTTTCCCGTGTTTTGATGCGGGCGGTGCCAATTTACACACGTATATTTTCAGGAGGATACGATGAAACGAAGTCTGATTTCGGGAGTGTTGCTGTCGGCGGTGGTGCTGGCAGGACCATTGACTGCTCAGGAAACGGCGGATGCCGTTGCGCCCGAAGGCGCGTCCGAGGGGCAGGTGCAAGGCCTGACCGAAGAGGTGATCGCTGCGCTTGAGGCCAAGATGGCAGGGCAGCCGGTCACATCTGAAAACTGGATGGTCGCTGCTGCGAATCCATTGGCGGTTGAAGCAGGCGCAAAGGTTTTGCGCGCTGGCGGGTCGGCGGCTGATGCAATGGTCGCCGTTCAGGTTGTGCTGGGGTTGGTCGAACCGCAATCGTCGGGCCTTGGTGGCGGTGCATTTTTGGTTTGGTATGACGCTGCATCGGGCAAGCTGACGACATTGGATGGGCGTGAAACGGCCCCGCTTGAGGCGAACCACAGGCTGTTCCATGACGAAAACGGCGAACCGCTGAAGTTCTTTGATGCGGTTGTCGGCGGATTGTCGGTGGGCACACCCGGGACACCGGCCTTGCTGGAAGAGGCACACCGGCGCTGGGGCCGCAGTCCCTGGCCAAGCCTGTTTACCGATGGCATCGCGTTGGCGGACGCCGGTTTTCTGGTATCTCCGCGCCTTGCTGGCCTGGTCGAAAAGGATGCCGAACGCCTGTCGCGCTTTCCTGCAACCGCAGAATATTTCCTGCCCGACGGTAAGCCGATTGAGCAGGGGCAACGCCTGACCAACCCGGCCTATGCCGAAACTCTGCATATTTTGGCCGAGGAAGGCTCGGCCGGTTTCTACGGTGGTGAGATTGCCGCTGGCATCGTCAGCACCGTACGCAACGCCGAAGGCAACCCGGGCGTTCTGTCGGGAATTGATCTGGCGCTATATCAGGTGATTGAGCGTGAACCAGTGTGCGCAACCTATCGCGCCTATGAGGTCTGCGGAATGGGCCCGCCATCGTCAGGCGCGCTGACCGTTGGTCAGATTCTGGGCATGCTGGACGGCTATGATCTGGCTGCGATGGGCCCCGAAGACACCAATGCATGGCGCCTGATCGGTGATGCCTCGCGTCTGGCTTTTGCCGACCGCGGTCGCTACATGGCCGATCATGATTTTGTTCCCATGCCAACGCAGGGCTTGGTTGATCCATCTTATCTGTCCGACCGTGGCGCTCTGCTAGGCGGAGAAGCCGCCCTGACAGAGGTCGCACCGGGTAACCCCGAGTTTGATCATGCGTCGAATTGGGCCGACGATGTCTCGATCGAGTTACCCTCAACCTCGCATATCTCGATCGTTGATCAGTACGGAAACGTCCTGTCGATGACGACGACGATTGAGAACGGGTTCGGTTCACGACTGATGACAAACGGGTTTCTGCTAAACAACGAATTGACGGACTTCTCGTTTAAAACGCACAGTGACGGTGTTCCAATTGCCAACCGGTTGGAGCCTGGCAAACGCCCACGTTCGTCGATGAGCCCGACAATTGTGATGCGGGACGGCGCGCCTGTTCTGGCCATCGGATCGCCGGGCGGTAGCCGTATCATCGGCTATGTTGCCAAGTCGATCATCGCCTGGGCGGATTGGGACATGGATGTGCAGCAAGCCCTTTCACTGCCGCATCTCGTCAATCGTTTTGGCACTTATGACGTCGAAGTGGGAACCGCCGCCGAAGGGTTTTCGGATCCGCTGATCGAGTTGGGTTTTGAAGTGAACCCGCGCGACCTGACATCGGGCCTGCATGCGATTGAGATCGGGGATGTGCTGGTCGGCGGTGCCGATCCACGTCGTGAAGGAATTGCGCTGGGCGAATAGCCCAGCGTTTCAAAGGGGAAGACCATGGTGCAGGCAGTCGCTTTGCCGCGAAATGAAGTGGGGATCGAGGCAGCTGTCGGCATCCTGAAACAAAAGTTTGGTGACCGGTTGCAAACCGGTCAGGCAATCCGCGAACAACATGGTCACACGACCACCTGGATCGAAAACCAATCCCCGGATGCTGTGGTTTTTCCGCATTCCACGGAAGAGGTCTCCGAGATCGTCAAAACTTGCGCCACGCACAAGGTACCGGTGATTGCATTTGGTACGGGTACATCGTTGGAGGGTCACGTGAACGCCCCTGCTGGTGGTATCTCGGTTGACCTGACCCAGATGAATAAGGTGCTGGCTGTGAACCCGGGTGATCTGGATTGCGTCGTACAGCCGGGTGTGACGCGCGAAGACCTGAATACCCATTTGCGGGATCAGGGCCTGTTCTTTCCGATCGACCCCGGCGCGAATGCCTCGTTGGGTGGAATGGCGGCGACGCGGGCGTCCGGGACCAACGCGGTTCGCTATGGCACGATGAAGGACAATGTCCTTAGTCTTGAGGTGGTCATGCCGGATGGGCAGATCATCCGAACCGGGCACCGGGCCAAGAAATCCTCGGCGGGTTACGACCTGACCCGACTGCTGATCGGGGCCGAAGGGACGCTGGGAATCATCACCGAACTTACCCTGCGCCTGCAGGGCATCCCCGAGGCGATCACCTCGGCCCGTTGTTCATTTCCGTCTGTGGATGCGGCCTGTCAGGCTGTCATGATGACGATCCAATATGGTGTTCCGGTGGCGCGGATTGAGCTGCTGGATGAAATGTCGGTCCAGGCCGCTAATGCCTATTCCGGGCTGAGCCTGCCGGAAACGCCATTGCTCTTGCTCGAGTTCCACGGATCGGAAAACGGTGCGGTCGAACAGTCCGAAACCTTCAACCAGATCGCGGAAGAGTTCGGTGGCACCGATTTTGCGGCGACCTCAACGACTGAGGAACGCAATAAACTCTGGCAAGCCCGGCATGATATGTACTGGGCTTCCTTGCAACTGCGTCCGGGCGCGCGGGGAATTTCCACGGATGTCTGCGTCCCGATCTCGCGTTTGGCAAAGTGCGTCACAGCGACTCAGGACAAAGCGCGTGAGCTAGGACTTATGGCCCCCGTGGTTGGGCATGTCGGGGATGGCAACTTTCATTCCTTGCTGCTGATCGACATGGAAAACGCGGACGAAGTCAGCAAAGCTGACCAATTCGTCGGTTGGCTGAATGATCTGGCTATTTCGATGGAAGGCACGTGCACGGGCGAACATGGGATCGGACAGGGCAAACAGCCCTACCTGGTCAAAGAGCTCGGACCAGCGGTCACGTATATGACTGCCATCAAAAAGGCACTGGACCCCGATAACATCATGAACCCCGGAAAGATCCTGTCGAACACGTAGAAACGGCGCATCCTTGGGAATTCCGCCTCAGAGCCACAAGGGTGCCCAATTCTGCTGCTATCAATTGCGAAAATGAGGAGCAATTGATTTTGAGGTCATAATGGGCGCGCTAAGGTTCATTGGGTTTGCGTTGATAGTTGGTCTGGTCCTTGCGGGGCTAGATTACTTCCAGCAGGACAAAAAGACAGACGGTACGCTTTCGTTGAGCGGTTATGTTGAAACCATCTCAGCTCGGTTCGATCAAAGCCAAAAAGAGCGGGAAGTGAAACAAGCGGCGCGAGAACGTCAAAAGCTATGGGATGCCGGTGCAAAAGCTTTTCTTCCGAGCCCCCCAGAAGGGTGGGCGCAATATGCCCTGATCGAGCCCGACGCCAAGGCAGTCTCCAGAGTTCTTTCAGAATTTGGGCCAGTACCCCTTATTAGTTCGATCAGCGGGCCCGCCGAATTGCTTCAGCTCAACGCTGCCGGTAAAGACGGTGCGCTTCGAAAGCTGAATGAGACAGGCACTGTTTACGCAAAAGAAGATGAACTGATCTGGCTTGATATCACCCTCAAACCCCAAGCGGCACGAAACACTTTGGCCGGATTGGCGCTGAGTGCGCAGGACGCGTTTCTGGATGGGATGAAGGCCGAACGAGGGTATGCGGTGATTGACGGCGTCGCTTTCATCGAAACAACCGGAAATCTGCTGGATGATACCAAAAAGACCAACCATCGCGCGTTCACAGGGCGTATCGGTTTTGATCAAGAGGTGGTTATCCGCCTTCACGCAGATGCCAGCGATGCGACGATCCGAGAGTTTCTTGGCCTCGTCGATTATGCAGGCCTGAACGCATTGCTGCCGCATCCGGCCCTGGTTGTCGGCAACGGAATCGAAGTTCCCCTGATCCGGCAGCCCGAAATAGCGGGTGAAATGCACGATCTCTATGAAACGATGCAAATCGCGCAGCTAAGGTTGGGTCAGGAAAAGCTGGAAAATCTGGATGCGGCCGCTTTGGTAGCGAACACGCTAAGCAGTTCGGGCTTTAATTCCGAGGGCGTCATGGACATCACCAACGGCGAAGTCTTCGAAAATCAGGAACTGTCGCAGCTATCTTACATTCGCACGCAGAACCTGCTGCTTGCCTCCGCGTTGAGCGAGGTGGAAACCGAAGTGGCCAGCACAGGTGGTATCGGCGGGTTCATTAAGGGATTGATGGGCAAAGTGGCCCACGCCAACGCGAACGCGGATGAGCCCGAACCTCAGGTTGCCCCATCGGCTGAGGTCAAGGTCAGGAAGGGCGGTTTGGGTAAGTCATCCTGTGCCACGTTGGGCAGCAGCAAACGGTGCTCTGTCGGGGGCAACTGAAACCCTTCGCACGAAAAATCGACGCTCTGCGCCGTGCACGGGTCGTTTTCTTTATATCACTGGTCGGATGAATGTCGCGCCGGGGCATTCAAATGCGCCATATGGTGTCAACTGAATTCAAGGGGAGACGCCCGGTAATGAAAACCCAAGTCAAAGCACTGGTTGTTGGCGGCGGTGCCGTCGGCACTTCGATTGCATATCACCTGGCCAAGGCAGGCTGGGACGATGTGATGCTAGTCGAACGGGATGAGCTGACCTCAGGGTCCACATGGCACGCAGCGGGGCTGTTGCCGCTGTTCAACATGTCCTATGCGACGACACACATCCACAAGTACTCGGTCGACTTCTACAAGCAGCTTGAGGAAGAAACCGGTTTGAACGCGGGCTTTGCCGTAGTTGGCAATCTGCGCATGGCACAGACGCAAGAGCGCATGGATGAATACATGCTCTATGCGTCCACGGCTGAGACTTGTGATGTCGCATATGAATGGCTGACCCCTGATCAAATCAAGGAACGCTGGCCACTGATCGAGACTTCAGATCTGAAGGGCGCGATCTATCACACCGAAGATGGCTACATTAACCCCGCCGACGTAACGCAGGCGATGGCCAAGGGTGCCCGTCAGCGCGGTGTGGAAATTGTCCGTAAGATGCAGGCCGATGCCTTCCACTGGAATGGCACTCATTGGGAAGTCACCTGCACCAAAATGGTCGAGAAGGGCGGTAACCTCATTCCGTCGGATGAGCAGGTGGTTATCACCGCCGAGCATGTCGTGACCGCATCGGGCAACCACGCGCAGCGCACGGCCAAGATGCTGGGCATCAAGATGCCCGCGATCCCGGTCGAGCATACCTTTATCGTCATGGACAAAGACCCTGAGCTGGTCAAATGGCGTGAAGCGGGCAACCCCGAACACCCTGTTGTCCGTGATGCTGACAACGAATCTTATGCACGCGAGGAGCGCGGCGGTTGGATTTTGGGGATCTATGAACATGGTGCGCCGGCGCAGTTCGAACACGGCGTGCCGGACAGCTTCCGTGCTGATCTGTTCCCGCTCGATCTCGACCGGATTGCAGACCAGTATATGGCAATGGCCGAGCGCGTGCCGTCCTGTGCCGAATCCGGCTTGAAAGACGATTTCAACGGCCCGATCTGCTACACGCCCGACGGCAACCCGCTGGTTGGTCCCGCGCCTGGCTTGCGCAACATGTGGCTGGCCGAGGGGTTCTCGTTCGGTATCACCGCCGCAGGCGGCACCGGCTATTATCTGGCGCAGATGATGGTCGACGGCGAAGCCGAGATCGACATGGCTTCGCTGGACCCCAAACGTTACTCGTCGAACTGGATGACCACCGAGTTTGCAGCACGTAAGAATGAAGAGTGCTATGAGCACGTCTATATCCTGCACCACCCCGATGAAGAACGTGCTGCCTGCCGCCCGCTGCGGACTGTTCCGGCCTACGACCGTCAGAAAGCGCGTGGCGCACAGTTTGGCTGGGTTAACGGCTGGGAGCGCCCGAACTACTTTGGTCCGCTGGATGCACCCGAAAACTTCGACCATGATGCCCGCTCGTTCCGCCGCGGTGGCTGGTGGCAGCATGCCGTTGACGAAGCAAAGGCGATCCGCGAAGGCGTTGGCCTGATCGACGCATCGGCCTTCACAAAGCATGTCGTCAAAGGCCCCGGTGCGACCCAGTTCCTGGATTGGTTCACCTGCAACAAGCTGCCCAAGGTCGGTCGTATCAACCTGACCTACGCGCTGACCTCGCACGGTACCACCCGCACCGAATACACCATCGTCCGTAACGGCGAGAACAACTACTACATCGTCTCTGCCGGTGCCTGGACTGAGTACGACGCCGATTACCTGCGCAAGGCGGCCGAGGACAAGATGGAGGAGTTCGGTTACATCGAGATCCAAGATGTGACCACTCAGTGGGGCGTTTTTGCCATCGCCGGACCCAAATCGCGGGACGTTCTGAAAGAGGTCATCAAAGACGCCGATCCGGAAACCGCACTGTCCAACAAGCGCTTCCCATGGCTGTCGGCCCGCCAGATCGAACTGGGCATGTGCCCGGTCAACGCGATCCGTGTGGCCTATACCGGTGAGCTGGGCTGGGAATTGCACCACCCGATCGAGATGCAGAACTACCTGTTCGACCTACTGGAAAAAGCTGGTGAGAAACACGGTATGAAGCTGGTCGGTGCCCGCGCCCAGAACTGGTTGCGTCAGGAGAAATCCTATCGCGCCTTCGGCACCGAGCTGGGCCGCGACGCGACCCCGCTAGAAGCCGACCTGCCGCGCTTTGTCGACCTGTCCAAAGACTTCTATGGCAAGGCCAAGCTGGAAGAGACTGGCGTACGCGTGAAATGCTGCACCCTGCTAATCGACGGGCCGGAGGATGCCGATCCGTGGGGCCGTGAAGTGCTGTATACGCCGGAAGGTGAACGCGTCGGTCGTCTGACCTCGGGCGGTTATTCGGTCGCCTTCGAGAAATCCATCGGCATGGGCTATGTGAAACCCGATCTGGCGGTCGAAGGCACCAAGCTGAAGGTCAAGCTTCAGGACAAATTGTGGGATGCGGTCGTAACATGCGACAGCCCCTACGATCCGAAAAACGAAACTATCCGCAAGGACGGATGATCAAGCAAAGGCCCCGGAGATCTCCGGGGCCTTTCTTCATACTGATAGCTCGTCAAAGCATTCCAACGCCTTGGCCGCATACATCATCGACGGTCCTCCGCCCATTTGAATGGCCATGGCCAGAACGTCTGACACTTCTTCGCGGCTTGCTCCGGCATTGATCAGAGCTTCGGTGTGTAGCGTTATGCAAGGTTCGCAGCGGGCAGCGATGGACATACCCAAAGCGATCAGCTCTTTGGTTTTGTAATCCAGCGAACCGCCTTCTTTGACGGTTTTTCCCAGCGCACCGAAGGCACGGGCGGTATCAGGGATTGCAGCGTTGAGGTTGCGCAGATTGTTGCGCGTATCCGAGAGCTTGTCTTGCCAGTTCATTTGTGGGCTTCCTTTAAACATATCACCTTGTGAATATGTTTATGGAAGCTGCCTGACTTTGATCTTGATCAGACTGCAGGTCTTTCAGCGACAAATGCCAGGTTGTTTGCCGGCATTTCAACAGCACCGATTAAACTCAGTTGAACTCGACGCAGCAGGCCCAGAATGTCGGCGTCATCCTTGTATCCGATGTCCGGGTCTTGTCGGCTCAACGCAGCATGAAAGTTCTGGTCTCCGGTACTGGTCAACTGGCCGGAGCGCATGAATGGCCCGTAGAGGACTAGCCGACCGCCCGGGTTCAGAGCCAGCGCGGCCTCGGTCACCAAGGCTTCCACCTCCGACCAGCTGATCAGATGCAGCAAGTTGATCAAGAGGATCAGGTCATTTGCCCCGTGAACAGAATGCCAACCGGGTTGGACCACATCGAGTTCTATCGCCGGGGCGATGTTTTGGACGCCCTCTGCATAAGCGTTTATTGATGCGCGCCGTTCATTGTCAATCTCGCTGGGTTGCCAATTCAGGCCGGGCAGTCGATTTGCAAAAGCCACGACGTGCTGCCCTGTACCACTGGCCAGTTCCAGCGCGCGACCGGACACAGGGGCGAACTGAGCCAGGAGATCACACAGCGCATCGGCATTCCTGCTGGCCGCCGGAGCGACCAATTTTTGCCCATCGGATACCGTCGCCACGCTGGCATTTGCGGGAAGTTTGCGTTTCGTCATCCACGTAACCTTTCTGGCCTTAGGGCGGAAACGCTCGCCGCCTCCAATTCTGAACGAGCACCGGTCGTCAAATCTGCCACCAGCTGTGAGGCCGCCGGTGCCGTTTGAAAGCCATAACCGCCTTGCGCTGCCGACCAGATAAACGTGGGTTCGGCAGGGTCGGGTCCTAAGACCAGCGTACCATCCGGCGCAAAGCTGCGAAGCCCAGCCCAGTTCGCCTCGACCCTTGTGACCGGCTCGGTCACCATCGCTTCGTACCGCGCCAGACCCTCGGCCAACACCATGTCGTCCGCATAGGCATCATGGGGAAAGGTCGGATCAGCCTCGCAAGGGGAAACGATCAACTTTCCGGCATCCGGTTTCGCATACCAGCCTTCGCCAGCGCCCAACATCAAAGGCCAACCGGTCACGTCATGACCGGCAGGGGCGGGAATACGGGCCACAGATCGCCGGCGCGGTTCTATGCCGATCGGTGTAACGCCAGCCATCATGGCGATCTCATCCACCCACGCGCCTGCGGCATTCACAAGGGCTCGGGCCTCGAAGGTTTCTGCCGCTTCGACAAGCCAGTGTCGGGCTTTGATGATGCCGTTGACCTTCTGACGGGTCAGAACCAAGCCACCGTTGGCCCGGATCACACGTGCGAAATCTTGCATCATCCGGTCGGTATCAATGCCAAAAGCAACGTTGCTGGCGGCGGCAAACCCAACAGTCTGTGGGTTCAGTATCGGAACCCGCGAAATGGCCTCGTCAACCGAGATCTCTGACAGACGAAGGTCAGCCTGATCCTGAAAAAACTCATCTCGTTGATCATGCCCGGCAATCAGCATCAACCCGCGTGGCGACAGATAGCCGTTCGATCTGAGGTAAGCTTCGCTCGCTGCATTCAGGGTCTTGACGGAAGGTGGTCCATACCCCTTTTCAAACAACGCCGCTGACCGGCCAGAGGTGTGATATCCCAGCGCGTCTTCGCCTTCGAGCACGACGACATGACCATGTTCGGACAAACGCGCGCCCGCGCTTAATCCGGCGATGCCGCCACCGATGACCAAGAAATCGATCATGTTAGAAACTCCGCCCTAGGATCACCCCAAAACGGGTGGATTTGAGATCTGCTTTTATTCATGCGCAAAGCTTCGCATGCGTAACACTATTGGAAAAGAGGCGTAATTTCCGCAATGTAAACTTGAACCAAAGAGACCGGCCTGTTTTTAGTGCAGCTATCATCGGAATCGGAGAAAGACGTGACACCGGCAGATTTACATCCAATGGCCACGGGGCATATCCCCTCATACGTCACGCAGGCAGATGGCAGCGACTTTTTGCTGACCTTCATGTTTGTTTTTACCGTTTTGGTGATCGTTCTGATCGGAGTTGGCTACTTTACGCTGCACTCCATCCCGGAAAAAATCGCGCATGAATCCAACCACCCTCAGTTTCAGCTTGTGGGGATATTGGCGCTGTTGGCTCTGTTTACCCACAATGGTCTGTTCTGGGTGGCGGCCATTCTTGTAGCCGGGTTCCAGTTCCCGGATGTCGCCGCCCCCTTGCGCGCCATTGCTGACGCGATCCGATCCTTGGGCAATCAAGGCAACGATGTTCCTGCCCCAGCGGCCCCATCGCAACCGACCGCGCAGCAGGAGCAGTAAGAGATGCTTGAAACACTGATGTGCGCGCTGGTCACCGTGTTGCCGGATTACCTGTTTCGTCGTTACGTACAGGGCAAACGTATAGGCCATGAAATCACACTGTTCACTATGTGGTATGAACTGCGTTGGGGCCTGACCACCTGCGCCATTCTTGCGCTGACCGTGATCACCACGCTGTTTTACTTCCACCCTGCCAGTAAAACGGCGGCGTCCTATTTCCGAACGGTGACAATTCTGCCTCAACTCGGCGGTCGCGTGTCCGAAATTTACGTCACCAACAATCAGCAGGTCACTGCCGGCCAGCCGATTTTCCGGATCGAGGATTTCACCCAAACCGCACAGGTTGAGGCCGCGCATGCGCAGATCGCGCAGGTTCAGGCATCGCTGAAAGTGGCGGAAACCGATCTGGCCGAGGCCGACGCAGGCATCGCAGGCGCGCGCGCTGCATTGGATCAATCGCTTGAGGATTTGGAGCGTAACACCACCCTGCGGGACGAAGGCTCCAGCGCCGTGCGATTGGCCGAAATCGACCGGTTGGAAAACCTTGTTGCCGAGCGTGAAGCGCAGCTGACCGCATCGCGATCCCGCCGTGCCGCCGTGGTGCAGCAGATTGAAGAACTGATCCCGGCCCAACTGGCCAGCGCCAACGCCCAGTTGGACGCCGCGCTGACCGAGCTGGACAAAACACTCGTAAGCGCAGGTGTGACCGGTCGGGTTGAACAATTTGGCCTTCAGGTGGGCGACTATGTCAGTCCTTTGCTGCGGCCTGCGGGCATTCTGGTCCCGTCAAGCTCGGGCCATAACCGGTTTCAGGCTGCATTCAACCAGATGGCCGCTCAGGTCATCAAGCCGGGCATGATCGGAGAGTTGGGCTGCATGACCAAGCCCTTCACCGTGATCCCGATGGTTGTGGTTGAGGTGCAGGATGTCATCCCGTCAGGTCAGATACGTCCCACAGATGAGCTGCGCGATGTTCAGACCAACAAGGTGCCCGGCTCGATTTTGGTCTATATGGAGCCGCTGTACAAAAACATGGCCGATGACATACCGCCCGGCAGCAACTGTCTGGCCAATGTCTACACCGATAACCATGAACGGCTTGAGCATGAGGATTTGGGATTCTGGCACGCCGCCGCCTTGCATGTGATCGACACGATCGGTGTTGTTCATGCTGCAGGTCTGCGCCTGCGTCTGATCCTGATGCCGGTGAATACGCTGGTGCTGACCGGGCATTGATCCATTCAAGCGTTTTGATTTCAGATCCGGCCTGTGTGAGGTTTAAACCGCTAGGCGGCCGGGTTTGTTATCTAAGGCGAGGGACGCGTAAGCAAACGCGAGAATGCAGACAGCGAACGCCGCAACAAAACAGAAAACCAGAGTGAACGAGCCAGTTATGGCAAAAACCGAACTGCCCAGGGCCATCCCGACCGTACCGCCCAGCAGCTGAAATGTCATCGAGATGCCACTTGCCTGTCCGTGCAGAGCTTGTGGTACCATTGACATGATGGCCCGCCTTGGGGGGACAAACAGAAACGGCACGCAACAACCCCAAAGGAAGTAGCCAGCATAGATCAGCGCGGCGACGTCCAAATGCATTCCCAGTGCGACAATAAGTATGGCAATCGTACCCAGCGCTGTACCTGTCAGAGAAGGGCCGCGAGAGCCAAATTTATCAGCAATTTTCCCCGCCATCGGGGCAATGAAAATCTGCGGAAAAGCAATCGGCAACAGGGCGACACCAGCAGTCAGCGGTGAAAACCCGAGCTTTGATTGAAAGTAGGATGCGCCGAACACGAACAGAGTAATCTTGCCGAATTGTGCGGTGAACAGGATCATGTTTGAAGCAGCAAACCCGGGGCCGGCAAAAAGGGAGATGGCAATCAGAGGCGATGTTGCCCTCTGTTCGACGCGGACAAATAACACCAAAAAAATAAGACCCGCTGACAGGGCCATAAGAACTTCGGGCTGTGCCCAGCCTCTGTCCGGGCCCTCCATGACACCAAACACAATAGCCGCCAACCCCGTCACCAGTAGAATTAGGCCTTTCAGGTCGAACTCGCGCTCCCGTTGGTGTGGCGGGTCCCGCCAGAAAGCCCTTGCGACCAGAGCGACCACAAGCACGATTGGGGGGTTGACCCAGAAGATCCAGCGCCAAGACAGATATTCGGTCAGAACGCCTCCAACCAGCGGACCCATTGACAGGAATACTGTCCCGATCCCGCCATATAAACCCAGTGCCAGCCCGCGTTCCTTTTCGTCAAAAGACTGGATCAGAACCACTAGCGACAGCGGGAAAATCAGTGCTGCACCGATGCCCTGTGCGGCGCGCGCTGTTAGCAGTTCAAATCCGCTTTCGGCAAACCCTCCCAGCGCAGAGGATAAGCCGAAAACCAATAAACCCGCACTGAGCAAAACACGAATGCCCAGAACATCGCCCAATCGTCCTGCTGCGCCCGCAAAACAAGCCAACACCAGCAGATAGATATTCACCACCCAATGCGCTTCCAGCAGAGACAGGCCAAGTTCATCGCGGATGGTCGGAAGCGCGACGCTGACGACCGTTTCGTCCAGCAGAATAACACCCAAGATGGCACCCATTGCGCCGAGTATCCACCAGCGGCTGTGGTCTTGCGCTTTGATCTCCATGGGATTTTTACGTTTCGTGTTGAGACAGGTAAAACATTAACCCCATCAGGTCCGTCGTGCCGGCACTCGTCAAGACAGTATTTAGTTAAGGTTAGGCGAGGTGCTCGCATAGAAACGAAAAAGGGCCAGCCTAATGGCCAGCCCTTCAGCGTGTTCGTGCAAAGATTTACTGCGGAATTTCGCCTTCCAGACCTTCAACGTAGAAGTTCATGCCTGCCAGTGTACCGTCATCGGCGGTTTCGCCTTCAGCCAGCCAGTCGCTGCCGTCCTGCTTTTTGATCGGGCCTGTGAAGGGATGGTATTCACCCGCTGCCATGGCCGCTTTCATCGCCAGTGCTTCCTCTTTGATGTCGGCCGGAACGGCGTCCGAGATCTCACCGATCTCAACCATGCCTTCCTTGATACCGTCCCAGGTGTTCACGGTTTCCCACGACCCATCCATGACCGCTTGGGTGCGCGCGATGTAGTAGGGCGCCCAGTTGTCGATGATCGACGATACGCGCGGCTTGGGAGCATATTCGCTCATGTCCGAGGCCTGACCGAAAGTGATCACGTTGCCTGCCTCTTGTGCGGCGGCCTGCGGCGCGGTCGAGTCGGTGTGCTGCAGGATCACGTCCGCACCTTGTTCGATCAGAACGGTTGCGGCATCTGCCTCTTTCGCCGGGTCGAACCAAGTGTAGGCCCAGATGATCTTGAACTCGACATCCGGGTTTACCTTTTTGGCATGGATGTAGGCCGAGTTGATGCCGCGGATCACTTCGGGGATTGGGTAGGAGCCGATGTAGCCGATGATGTTCGACTCGGTCATTTTACCCGCGATGTGGCCCTGAACGGCGCGGCCTTCGTAAAAGCGGGCCGAATAGACGGACACGTTCGGTGCGGTCTTATAGCCGGTCGCGTGCTCGAACTTCACGTTCGGGAATTTCTTGGCCACGTTGATCGTTGGGTCCATGTACCCGAACGAGGTGGTAAAGATCAGGTCAGCGCCTTCAAGCGCCATCTGGGTCATCACACGCTCGGCATCCGGGCCTTCGGGAACGGATTCAACAAACACGGTCTCGACCTTGTCGCCGAATTCTTTCTCAACCGCCAGACGGCCTTTGTCGTGTTCATAAGTCCAGCCGCCATCGCCCACCGGGCCGACATAGACAAAGCCTACTTTTGTTTTGTCCTGTGCGACCGCGCCGGTCGCAAGGCCCAGCACCATGGCGGCACTGGCAAGAAGTGAAGTGAATTTCATGTGGTTTCTCCCCAAGTTGGTTCAATTGGCCCCGTCTAGTGCGAGGCGTGGAAGGTCCGGCCCAGTGAGGCAGGTGCGCTGCTCTTGTCGGCCGAAAGGATCACAAGCACAAGGATCGTGATGATGTAGGGCGACATTGCCAGATACTCGACTGGGATGGCAACGCCTGCTGCCTGCAGATTAAGCTGCAACACCGTGATTCCGCCAAACAAATAAGCACCTAGCAATGCACGCCATGGTTTCCAGCTGGCAAAGACCACCAGCGCAAGAGCGATCCAGCCAACACCGGCGGTCATGCCCTCGGTCCACTGCGGAACGCGGATCAGACTGATATAGGCCCCACCGAGGCCCGCACAGGCGCCACCAAACAGGATCGCCAGGATGCGGATCTTGATGACCTTGTAGCCCAGGGCGTGTGCGGCGTCGTGGTTTTCACCCACTGCGCGCAGGATTAGACCGACGCGGGTGTATTTCAGTGTCGCCCAGACGGCTGCAACCAGCGCGATGCCCAGATACAGGATCGGATCATGCTGGAACAGGATGGGGCCGATCACCGGAATATCGCTGAGCAACGGGATATGGATATCTCCCATGCTGGGCGGTTTGACACCTACATAGCTTTGACCCATCAGCGCGCTGAAGCCTAGGCCGAACAGGGTAAGTGCAAGACCACTGGCCACCTGGTTCGCCAGCGCAAACTGCGTCAGCAGGACGAACAGCAGGGACAGAACCGCGCCACCAATGGCTGCTGCAATGAACCCCAGCCAGGGTGATCCTGTTTCGACAGATATCGCAAATCCGCTGATTGCGCCGACGATCATCATGCCCTCTACGCCAAGGTTCAGAACACCTGCTTTTTCGACGACAAGCTCTCCGATCGCCGCCAGCAGCAGGGGGGTTGCGGCCACCATAAGCGAGGCGACCAGAAGTACGGGATTGATTTCACCTAGGTCCATGGGTCACGCCACCTCATTACGGGCCGCACGGATGCGGTAGTTGGTCAAAAGATCGAAAGCCAGCAGGAAGAACAGGAGCATGCCCTGAAAGACCTGAATGGCAGCCGCAGGCAGGCCCAACTGGGATTGCGCGATTTCGCCGCCAATATAGGTCAACGCCATTAAGCCACCTGCCAGCAGGATACCCACCGGATGCAGACGGCCCAGAAAGGCCACGATGATCGCGGTAAAGCCGTAGCCCACGTTAAAGTCGATGCTGACCTGACCTGATGGGCCTGCGACCTCGAACATCCCCGCCAACCCGGCCAGGGCACCGGACATGCCCAGACAGAACAGGATCAGACGTGCCGGGTTTACACCCGCGAACTTCGCCGCCCGAGGCGCTTCACCCGTCAGGCGAATGTGGAAGCCCAGCATGTGACGGTTCAGCAGGACATAGGCAAAGATCACAGCGATCAGCGCGGTCACCACACCCCAGTGCATACCCGATCCGGCGATCAACTCAGCGTTATGCGCGCTTTCATAGGATTGCAGGTTGCGCGATCCGGGAAAGCCGAACCCTTCGGGGTTTTTAAGCAGGCCAAGCGAAACCGAAGCCAGCATCTGCTCGGCCACGTAGACCAGCATCAGTGATACGAGAATTTCGTTGGTGCCAAAACGCACCTTCAGGAAGGCCGGTATCGCCGCCCAAAGCCAACCGCCAAATGCGCCGGCGATCACCATGATCGGGAAAACGTAGAACGCATCCAGCGGGTAAAAGGCCAGACCTGCACCTGCGCCAAAGATAGCGCCCATGATGTATTGCCCCTCGGCCCCGATATTCCAGATACCGGCTCGGAAACCCAAGGACAGGCCAATGGCGATCAGAACCAGCGGCGCGCCTTTGACCAGCAATTGTGGACGATAGTAGAAAGCGAACTCGCCAAACAGCGGCTCCCAGAAAATGGTGCCAATGGCTTGGATCGGGTTCTTGCCCAGAATGGCGAACAGGATGCCGCCGAAAACCATGGTTGCCAGCACGGCCACCAAAGGGGTCGCGTAAGACCACGCTTTGGACGGCTGCGGCCGTTTCTCCAACACAATCATCTGCTCATTCCCCCAGTTTCTTCATCTTTTTGTAAATTTTCCCGCCGAAGGCGGTCCGACGGATTAAACATGGGCCACCTCCATGCCATGCGCGCCGCCCATCATCAGGCCGATTTCGTCGACCGTCAGACCCGTGGTCGTACGCGGAGCGCTGAGCCGCCCTTCATTGAGCGCTGCAAAGCTGTCCGATATCTCCATCAGCTCATCCAGATCTTGCGATATGCAGATGACTGCGGTGCCTTTGGCGGCCAAATCCAGAATGGCCTGACGGATCGAGGCCGCGGCGGCCGCATCAACGCCCCATGTCGGTTGGTTCACAACCAGAACGTCCGGGTTTTGCAGGACTTCGCGCCCAATGACGAATTTCTGTAGGTTGCCCCCTGACAGAGATCGTGCTGCGTTTTCTGGCCCCGGTGTGCGGACGTCAAAGGCACTGATGATCTTTTCGGCAAAACTCTTGGTTTCTGCCCATTTGAGGAAGCCGTTGTTCTCAAGTCCTTCCCGGACCGATCCAGTCAGCAAAGCGTTTTCGGTCAGGCTCATGTCAGGGGCGGCCGCATGTCCCAACCGCTCTTCCGGAGCGGTCAGAACGCCCAGCTTGCGGCGCGCGGTAGGCCCCAGTTTTCCGATCGGCTGGCCGTTGAACTTAATCGCGTCGGGTGCTGTGGTGATCTCGCCCGACAGAACGCCCAACAATTCGTCCTGGCCGTTGCCCGCGACACCGCCAACGCCCAAAACTTCGCCCTTACGGACGGTCATGTGGACATTCTTCAATGCGGTACCGAACTCGGATGGTGATGGAACTGACAAACCGCTGACATCCAGGGCGACCTCACCGAACTCACGCCCCGAACGCTCGGGTGTTTGCAGGGTCGAACCCACCATCATCTCGGCCATATCCCGCGCTGAGGTCTCAGCTGGAACGCATTCGCCGACATTCTTACCCAAACGCAGGATTGTGGCGTGGTCGCACAGTGTGCGGATTTCTTCCAGCTTGTGCGAGATATACAGGATCGAAGTACCTTCGGACCGCAATTTGTTCAGCGTTTCAAACAGAATGTCGACTTCCTGAGGTGTCAGAACCGATGTCGGCTCATCCATGATCAGCAGCTTCGGATCCTGTAACAGGCAGCGGATGATTTCGACCCGCTGACGCTCACCCGCGGACAGATCGCCGACGGTGCGATAGGGATCCAGTGGCAGACCGTAAGTTTCCGAAACTTCGCGAATACGCGCCGCCAGATCGCCCATGGCTGGTGGGTTTTCCATCCCCAAGGCGATGTTTTCGGCCACGTTCAATGCGTCGAACAACGAGAAGTGCTGGAACACCATCGCGATCCCGTCCGCCCGTGCGGCGCGGGGTTCGGGTGGTGCGAAGGCTTGTCCGCGCAGCAGCATGGTGCCGCTGTCGGGCTTCACCAGCCCATAGATCATCTTTACGAGAGTGGATTTTCCGGCACCATTTTCGCCCAGTAAGGCGTGAACTTCGCCCTCACCGATGTCAAAGGACACCTGATCATTGGCCACGACGCCGGGATAGGCTTTAGTCAGCCCTTGTAAGCTTAGAAGTGGAGTGGTCACGCGCTCAGGTCCTTCTTTATTTCGTTTTGCCGGGCAGGGCGCAGGATCTGCGCCGCGACACCAACTGCGATCATCTGCGGGTGTTTACCCAAGGCTGGATCTCCGATTGGGCAGGTGATCCGGCCAATCCGCTCGGGCGCATGTCCCAAAGCGGCCAGCCGGGATCGGAACCGCGCCCATTTCGTAGCCGAGCCAATCAGGCCCGCAAAGCGGAAATCATGCAAAAGCAACCTGTTGCACAGCTCCAGGTCCAGATTGTGTGAATAAGTAAGCACAAGGTGCTCGGCATCACGCGGCGCATGGCGAACCAGCTCGGCCGGTTTGCTTGCCGGAACGACGGTTACGCCTGCGGGCACCGCTTCGGGAAAACGCTCAGGCCCGGTATCGACCCAGGTGATTGACAGATCAGGCAATGGGGATAGAACGTCAACCAGAGCCCGGCCAACGTGACCGGCACCCCATATCCACAGATTGCGCGCCGGTTCGTGAACGGGTTCGACCATCCAGCCGTCAATCAGCTGCGGTTCGGGCGCAACACCTTGACCGCGGGCCTGCGACAACAGTCGCTTGACCGAAAGCGGCATCTCACCGCCCGAAGCCGAGCGCGCAATGACTGCATCATCCAGCCTGTCGACGGCCGCAAGATCGTAGATTTCACTCAGCAGAGTTACTGCACCGCCACAACACTGGCCCATATCCGGGCCGAGGGCATGGTGCGTTTGGCGCATGGGCGCTGCTTGGGATCGAGCTGCTTCAGCCGCCTGATACTCCAACGTGCCACCGCCGATGGTGCCCGACTGCCCGTTCTCCCAAACAAGCATTGCAGCGCCAACTTCACGGGGGGATGACCCCTTGATCCCGGCGATAACCACCCGGGTCACCTTGCCGTGGGTTTTGACCGCCTCCCTCAAAGCCTCTCGATCAAATCCCATCAGGTCTCTCCCTTTACCCGCTGGACACCCTTCCAGACTTCTTCAGCCGTGGCGGGTGCATCCAGTGCCGGATAGCTGTCCCCGCAGGCCGCCACCGCATTCGACAGGGCAAGCCACGCGGAAATACCCAGCATGAACGGCGGCTCTCCGACCGCTTTTGAGCGATAGATCGTGTCCTCGCGGTTTTCACCGCTCCAGAGCGCGACATTGAAAACATCAGGCCGGTCCGAGCAAGCGGGGATCTTGTAGGTCGACGGCGCATGCGTGCGCAGATTGCCCTTGCCGTCCCAGACAAGTTCTTCCGTGGTCAGCCATCCCGCACCCTGTACGTATGCGCCTTCGACCTGCCCAATATCCAGCGCCGGGTTCAGCGACGCGCCTGCATCATGCAGGATATCCGTCCGCAAAATGCGGTTCTCGCCTGTCAGTGTATCGATCGCGACTTCGGTAATCGACGCGCCGTAGGCGAAATAAAAGAACGGACGCCCCCGGCCTTTGATCCGGTCCCACTCGATCTTGGGTGTCTTATAAAACCCGGTCGCAGACAGGCTGACCCGGCCCTGATAAACCAGCGCAGCTGCTTCTGAGAATGTGTAGCGCTCTACGCCGACCGAGACGTGGCCATCAGAGAACGTCACCGTTGAGGGATCGGCCTGATGTCGATGCGCCAGATAGTCAGCCATCCGGTCGCGGATCGTGTCGCAGGCCGCTTTGACCGCCATACCGTTCAGGTCACTGCCCGAGGACGCGGCCGTAGCCGAGGTATTCGGCACCTTGGCGGTGTCGGTCGCGGTGATTTTCACCATCTCCAACGGAATACCAAAGCGGGACGCGGCCACTTGCGCGACCTTTTGGAAAAGACCTTGCCCCATCTCGGTGCCGCCGTGGTTCAGGTGAACCGAGCCGTCCTGATACACATGCACCAACGCGCCCGCCTGGTTCAGATGGGTCAACGTAAACGAAATGCCGAACTTAACCGGAGAAAAGCCGATGCCTTTCTTGATCACGCTGTTCTCGGCGTTCCACTTCTGGATGGCTGCCTTGCGCGCGTTGTAGTCGCTGGATTGCAGCAACTTGGCAGTCATGCCGTGCAGTTCGAAGTCACTGACCTCCATCCCGTACGGCGTGGTATTGCCACCTGCGGGCAAGGGACGCACCGGGGCGTTGCCCATCTCAACCGCGCCTCGGCTGGTCAGGTCCTCGTGCGGGTCAGGATGGCCCAGCGGCTTTTCAGCGATCACGGGATCCGCAACAACATGCGCCGGCTCATAGTAGTTCCGGCGACGCAATTCGACCGGGTCCATTCCCAGCTCATACGCAGCGTGATCCATCACGCGTTCGATCCCGACCATACCCTGTGGTCCGCCGAAGCCGCGATAGGCGGTGGCGGATTGAGTGTTAGTTTTCAGCCGGTGGCTTTCGATCCGGGCATTCGGCAGCAGATAGGCATTGTCCGAATGCAACATCGCGCGGTCCGCGACGGGCAGGGACAGGTCTTGGGCCCAACCGCAAATCGCATGATGCAGGAAGGAAACGCCTTGGATGTGACCGTTCTCATCAAACCCGGCCTTATACGCAATCCGGAATGCGTGGCGCTTGCCGGTTATGATCATGTCATCATCGCGGTCATAGCGCATCTTGCAGGCTTTGCCGGTTGCACGTGCCGCGATAGCGCAGGAAACAGCCAAAGCGTTGCCCTGACTTTCCTTGCCGCCAAAGCCGCCGCCCATACGGCGCGTTTCAACGCGAACCGCGTGCATCGGAACACCCAGAGCGTCCGCTACTTTGTGCTGAATCTCGGTCGGGTGCTGGGTCGAAGAATGCACCAACATATCCGCGCCCTCATTGGGCACGGCCAGTGCGGCCTGACCTTCCAGATAGAAATGCTCCTGACCGCCAAGCTCGAATCCACCTTCGATCACATGCGCCGAACCCGCAATGGCCGCATCCGCATCGCCCTTGGCGTAGATGCGCGGACCGTCCTCGAACCGACTGTCTGCGGCAAGCGCCTCTTCAACCGTCAGGATTGGGGTCTCTTCGGCATAATCGATCTGGCCCAAACGCGCCGCTTTCCGCGCGGCAAGGTGGCTGGTCGCAATGACGAGGAAAACGGGCTGCCCGATATAGTGCACCGTGCCATCAGACAGCAGAGGTTCATCATGGATCGACGGTGAGACGTCATTGGCAAATGGCAGATCGTCGGCTGTCATCACCATGACGACACCTTCAGCTGCCTTCACCGCCGACAGGTCCATCGTGGTGATCTTACCCTTGGCAATCGGGCTAATTCCAAAGGCTAGATGCAACGATCCTTTGGGTGTCGGAATGTCATCTACATAGCGTGCGGTTCCCGCGACATGCAGTGGCGCCGCGTCGTGGGGGAGGGGTTTGGTCACGCTCATGCGGACACCTCCAATACATTTGTCACTTCGCCTTGATCCTCAAGGAAATATCGTTCGAGCAGCGCTTTGGCGGTCTGCAGCCGATAGTTGGCCGATGCGCGCATGTCCGTCATTGGCGTGAAATCACTGTCGAAGGCCGGAATGGCGGACTGAACGGTCTCATGCGTCCATGGCTTGCCAACCAGCGCGGCTTCGACATTTGAAGCCCGTTTGGGAGTTCCGGCCATACCACCAAAGGCAATACGGGCATCAGTAACCATTCCGTCCGAAACAGAGATGTTGAAACACCCACACACGGCCGAGATATCCTGATCGAACCGTTTGCTGAGTTTGTAGGCCTTCAAACGATCCGCCTGACGCGGAAAACTTACGGATTCGACAAACTCGCCAGGTGTCCGGTCTTGTTTGCCGTAGTCGATAAAGAAGTCCTCCAATGCGACCGAGCGACGTTCGTCGCCCTTGCGCAGATGTAGCGTCGCGCCCAGGGCGATCAGTGCAGGAGGATTGTCTCCGATGGGCGAGCCGTTTGCGATATTTCCGCCCACGGTGGCCGCGTGCCGCACCTGAACGCTGGCGTAGCGCCGGATCATTTCGGCGTAAGACGGGTGCAGGTCCGCCAGTGCTTCGCCCATCCGGTTCATATCGACCATCGCGCCGAACAGAACCTCGTCATCCGTGATGGTGATCTCTTTCAGATCATCACAGCGGTTCAGAAAAATCACTGGGTCGAGGTCACGCAGTTGCTTGGTCACCCAAAGCCCAACGTCCGTTGCGCCGGCGACCAGAGTGGCGTCCGGGTGTTCCGCATAGATTTTGGCCAATTCATCCGAAGACTCCGGCAACATCTGCGATGTGACCCGCGTGGCGACTGGCTTGTCTTTCACCCAAACTGGCACGGGAACTTCTTCGGCAACCTTGGCGGCGCGAATGATCGGCGCGTAGCCGGTGCAGCGGCACAGGTTGCCAGCAAGCTGGGTGTCGTGATCCGTCGCGCCATTTGCATGACTTGCCACCATCGACATAACGAAACCGGGGGTGCAGAAGCCACATTGCGAGCCGTGCAGATCCACCATCGCCTGCTGGGCTGGGTGCGCCTCGCCGTTGGGGCCACTGGCGCCTTCGACCGTGCGAACCGCCTTACCATGCAGTTGAGGCAGAAACAGGATGCAGGAATTCAGCGCCTTGTGGCCACCTTCATCCGTCACCATGACAGTGCATGCCCCGCAATCGCCTTCGTTGCAGCCTTCTTTGGTGCCGGTCAGGCCGCGATCCTCACGCAGCCAATCCAGCAGGGTCGCTGTCGGATTGACATCCGCCAGTTCCACTGTCTCTCCGTTCAGAAGAAACGTGATATTCATTCGAGAAACCCGTCGCCTTACCCGGTTGCGCCCTTGCGTGCCCCCCTTCGATGCGACGTAGAAAGAGTAGCGGGCGGATAGCTTGCCATCTGATGTTAGAAACAGCGCAGGTTGTCTGGCAAGAAAAACTACCTATGTGATACACCATTGTGCACTGACTCTGCGTGATTGTTATCTTCGTTTAGAGATCACCTGATTGAAACTAAAGCGTTTTTTGTCTTTGGCTGCTGTCGGGCTCCGAAGCACCTTCTGGAAAAGCCGAATAATCAAAGCCCATCTTTTTGGCAATCCAAAGCCAAGGTTCCTGCTTTTGCCGGGCGCGCGGCTGGGATAGCGTGGCAGTCATGAGCAGTACTCCTCGATTCATTCACCTCCGTGTTCACACCGAATATTCCCTGCTGGAAGGCGCCGTGCGGCTGAAAAAGCTGCCCGGTTTGTGTGATAAGATGGATATGCCCGCCGTCGCTGTGACGGATACTAACAGCATGTTCTCGGCTTTGGAGTTTTCGGTCACCGCCAGCGGGGCCGGAGTGCAGCCGATTATGGGTTGTCAGGTTGACCTGACCTATGTGCAGGCGCAACCGGGCGAAAAGCCCAAAACACCCGCACCGGTGGTTTTGCTTGCCCAGTCCGAGGCCGGGTATGAGAACCTGATGAAGCTCAGCTCGTGTCTTTACGTCGACAAGGGTGGGCAGTTGCCGCAGGTGACTCTGGAAGAACTTGCGGAACGATCTGAAGGGTTGATCTGCTTGTCCGGTGGGCCGGATGGACCGGTTGGGATGTTGTTGCAACAGGGTCAACGCCCCGCGGCTGAAGCCTTGGTGGACCGATTGTCAGCGATGTTCGCCGATCGCCTCTATATCGAACTCCAACGTCATCCGGGTGAGGGCGGTCAACCCGAGGCCGAACGTCTGACCGAGCGTGGCCATGTGGAAATGGCCTATGCCAAAAACCTTCCTCTGGTCGCCACCAATGACGTCTATTTCCCGACCACAGATATGTACGAAGCGCACGATGCGCTGATTTGTATCTCGGAGGGGGCCTATGTCGATCAGCAGGAAGGCCGCCGCCGTCTGACCGCGCAGCACTATTTTAAGTCGCAGCAGGAGATGGCGACCTTGTTCGCCGACTTGCCCGAGGCCATTGAGAATACGGTCGAGATTGCCAAGCGCTGCGCGTTCATGGCCTATCGCCGCGATCCGATCCTGCCGAAATTCGCTGATGACGAGGTTGCCGAACTGCGCCGTATTGCAAATGATGGTTTGCAAAAACGTCTGGCGGTGATCCCACATGCGGTGACGCCTGAAGAATACCAGGAACGTCTGGATTTCGAGCTCGACATCATCGAAGGCATGGGGTTCCCCGGCTACTTCCTGATTGTTGCCGATTTTATTCAGTGGTCCAAGGATCACGATATCCCGGTCGGGCCGGGTCGGGGCTCGGGTGCGGGATCTTTGGTGGCCTATGCGCTAACGATTACTGACCTTGATCCGCTGCGCTATTCGCTGCTTTTCGAACGGTTCCTGAACCCGGAACGGGTTTCGATGCCGGACTTCGATATCGACTTCTGCATGGACCGCCGCGAAGAGGTGATCCGTTACGTGCAGCAGAAATACGGCCGCGACAAGGTGGGGCAGATCATCACCTTTGGTGCGTTGCTGTCGAAAGCTGCCGTGCGCGACATTGGGCGCGTGCTGCAGATGCCATACGGGCAGGTGGATCGCCTGTCCAAGATGATCCCGGTGGAAGGCGTCAAACCCGTTTCCATCGAAAAGGCGCTGAAAGACGAACCCCGTCTGCGCGAAGAGGCGCGCAACGAAGAGGTTGTGGACCGCCTGCTGACTTATGGCCAGCAGGTCGAGGGGTTGCTGCGAAACGCGTCGACCCACGCGGCGGGAGTGGTTATCGGAGACCGCCCGCTGGATGCTCTGGTGCCGCTCTATCAGGACCCGCGATCCGACATGCCGGCCACTCAGTTCAACATGAAATGGGTGGAACAGGCCGGGCTGGTGAAGTTCGATTTTCTTGGTCTGAAGACGCTGACTGTGATCCAGAATGCAATGGATCTGATCTTCAAATCCAACCGTCCATTGCACGTCGCCGCCGACGGAACCGAGCTTTATGAGCCTGCAGACGGGGCCGAGAACCAGATCAACGCCATCCCGCTGGATGATGAGGCGACGTACAAACTTTATTCGGCGGCTAAGACGGTGGCGGTGTTCCAGGTGGAATCCTCGGGCATGATGGATGCGCTCAAGCGGATGAAGCCTGACTGTATCGAAGATATCATTGCCCTCGTCGCGCTCTACCGTCCTGGTCCCATGGAGAACATCCCCAAGTTCTGCGAGGTCAAAAACAAGCTGAGCGAGCGGGACACGCTGCACCCGTCCATCGATCATATCCTAGACGAGACACAAGGTATCATCGTTTACCAGGAACAGGTGATGCAGATCGCCCAGGAAATGGCGGGCTACAGCCTTGGCGGTGCGGATTTGCTGCGCCGCGCGATGGGTAAGAAAATCCAGGAGGCGATGGACGCAGAGCGGCCCAAGTTCCTCAAGGGTGCTGCTGAGAACGATGTGGATGAGGCCAAGGCGACCGAGGTTTGGAACCTGCTGGATAAATTCGCCAACTACGGGTTCAACAAATCCCACGCGGCCGCCTATGCGGTTGTCAGCTATCAGACAGGCTGGCTGAAGGCGAACCACCCGGTCGAGTTCATGGCCGGTGTCATGAACTGCGATATCCACCTGACCGACAAGCTGGCCGTATACTTCGAAGAGGTCCGAAAGGGGCTGGAACTGCCTTATGTACCGCCTTGCGTGAACCGGTCGCTGTCGACATTCGACGTGGTGGACGGGCATCTTATCTATGCGCTGGGCGCGCTAAAGAATGTAGGTGTCGAAGCGATGAACCTTGTGGTCGCAGGTCGCGAAGGCAAGCCGTTCGTGAACCTGTTCGACTTTGCCCGCAAGGTTGATCTGAAGAGGGTCGGCAAGCGCCCGCTAGAGATGATGGCGCGGGCAGGGGCCTTCGATCAACTCGACAAGAACCGCCGTCGCGTTTTCGAAAGCCTCGATCCGCTGGTGCAGTATTCGGCCGCCATCCATGACCAGAAGAACTCGAACCAGGTGTCGCTGTTTGGCGAGGCGGGCGATGACCTGCCCGAACCGCGCTTGTCGCCTTCGCCTGATTGGCTACCGGCGGAACGTCTGAGCGAAGAATTCAAAGCCATCGGTTTTTACCTGTCGGGCCATCCGTTGGACGACTATATGCCCGCGCTGAAGCGAAAGCAGGTTCTCACGCTGGATGAGGTGACCGAAAAAGCACGCTCTGGCCCCTTTATCGCCAAAATGGCTGGTGTTGTTGCCGGACGGCAAGAGCGTAAATCCGCGCGTGGAAACCGGTTCGCCTTTGCCCAGTTGTCCGACCCGACAGGTGCATACGAGGTAACGCTGTTTTCAGAAACGCTCGAAAAGTCCCGCGAGTATCTGGAAACCGGAGCACAGGTGGTGCTGACCGCCGAAGCGACGATGGAGGCGGATCAACTCAAGCTGCTGGGGCGCTCGGTCGGCCCGGCGGATTCCGTGGTGGCAGAAGCCGGGGCGACGGGGCTACGTATCTTTGTTGACGCAGCGCAAGCGGTGCCAACCGTAGCAAAAGTCCTTGAGGATGCCGCTACCGCTGCCAAAGGCGCAGCGCGCGGACCGATCCAATTGTTGTTACTGGACCCAAGCCTGCCAGGTGATGTCGAAATGGACCTGGGTGTTGAGTTTCCGATCAACCCGCAGATCAAAGGCGCGATAAAATCGCTAGAAGGTATTCTGTCCGTCGAAGAGATCTGACCTCTCTTTGTTGCCAGACAGTTAGCACCCCGCTAGGCTGACCCGACAGAGATGTCTTTGGGTCATGCCGCAGGAGGGTGTTGATATGACAATTGCAGGTCTCAATTTCAGAAGAGTTTTGTTCGGGGCGGCGGCATCGCTGGCCTTGATTGCAGCCTCGGTCGCGTCGGCGGACGACAAGAAGAAAAAGAAGACCCTTGAGGGTGCGCTGATCGGCGCAGGTGTTGGAGCGATTGTCGGTGACGGAAAAGGCGCAGCGATTGGTGGCGTGGCCGGAGCTATTATTGGACATAACTGGAAGTGATTGTGATGCGTTTTTTCAAACTCAAAATGTCCGCTTGCGCCGCAATCCTGGCGGCTCCGTGTGTGGCTGCGGCCGATGAGGCGGCTGAGCAGATGGTACAGGATGCATTGCCCGTCATGCACTATACTTGCGCCTCGATTGCAGAAGAAGCGGATGGTGATGAAGAATTTGTTGTGACTGTTGTCGCAAAGATGACTGCCCTGTCTCTCCACAATCGCCAGATCAATATCGAAGATCATGCGGCCACAGATGAGGAAAAGGCCCAGTTGCGTGAAGCATTCATAGCAGCGCTGTCGGAAGGTTGCGCCTCGGATAAGGATGCCCTTTTGGGCGGCGTGGTCGACAACGCGGTGAAAACATCGCTGGGTTTGTGACCCACGTTCGTTTTAGGCACGTTAGAGCGTGCCCACCGCACAACGAACCAGAGCCCAACCTTTTTCCATCCCGGCGGCCTTGAGGCCAGCGACAAGGCGGTCGGACAGGAACAGTAGTGAAGGCACTTTGGGGTCCAGCCATATGTCTGGGCCACTTACCGCTTCAGGAGTAACGACCAACTGGTCTTCTTTCCCGCTTACCGGAAGATACGCTATCCCGCCTCCTCGGCAGTTTAGATGTGCGCGACTATCACCTTCAGGACCAAGTGCCTCGTAGTTGCCCATCGCGCGCTTGTTGCCGACATTCAGCAGAAAATACGGCTCGGGTGTTGAAAGGCGCGTTTCAGCTGAATCCATCAAGATCAAGGCGTGAAAGACGGTCTCCCCAAGATCATACTGTTCCAGAACAGCTTTGGCGGATTCGGAAACCAAAGGATATCCACCCCCGGAAATATACGGCGGCACTTCATATTCTGGATGTGTATTGTAGTACCAGATATCGCCAACCTGTTCTTTGGTCAGGATCTTCCCATGCTTCCAGCCCAGAGACGATTCCTGAACCATCCTCTTGGACCATTCAACCTGTTCTGGCGAGTGCTTCGCACGCCATGTATCGCCAAACTCCTTACGGCCTGCCGCTTGTATTGCGTTGATGTTGTTTACTGTCGTGGAAATCCAGACGCAGAGGTCACCGTTCACATCATTCGGCATCAGCCAAGCACTCAATAGTGCGGCGGGCGTTCGTCGCCCAAAACGATCCCGCCCGAGCCTTCCTGCGCCCGTTCGCCTTCGCGGCGCATCAGCATCTCGACACGGCGTGTCAAACGATCAATCTCGTCCTGTTGGCGGGTGACGACCGAGTTGAGGTCTTCGACCGTACGGGCAAGATGGGCGATCTGCTCTTCCAGATGCTGCATGGGGGACTCCTGTGTCTTAGGCCGGTCATAGCGACCCGGACAGCGCATGGCCAGCGAAAGCGCGCCTTGCCCCGATGCAGGCCATGGGATAGACCGCGCGCGGAACAAGGCAACTCCCAAGGACGTCCCACATGGCCAAGCCCAAGAAACAGCCCCGCCCCAAGGCCGTAACGCCAAAAGGGTTCCGTGACTATTTCGGCCAGGAAGTCACGCAGCGCACCGAGATGCTGCGGGCTATTGCGGACGTCTATCATCAGTACGGTTTTGACGCCCTGGAAAGCAGCGCGGTTGAAACCGTCGAGGCGCTTGGCAAATTCCTTCCGGATGTAGATCGCCCTAACGAGGGTGTGTTCGCGTGGCAGGAAGTCGACGAAAATGACAAGGGCGACTGGATGGCCCTGCGCTATGACCTAACCGCGCCTTTGGCCCGGGTTTACGCGCAGCACCGCAACGATTTGCCGACGCCTTATCGTCGTTATGCGATGGGACCAGTCTGGCGGAATGAAAAGCCGGGGCCGGGGCGCTATCGCCAGTTTTATCAATGCGATGCGGATACGGTGGGCACGGCCTCGATGGCCGCTGACGCCGAGATTTGCGCGATGCTGTCGGACACGCTTGAGACCGTCGGCATTCCGCGCGGCGATTATCTTGTGCGGGTCAACAACCGCAAAGTTCTGAACGGCGTGCTTGAGGCGATGGGGCTTGGCGAAGACGTCGCTGCCCGCGATAACGTTCTGCGCACCATCGACAAGTTCGACAAAGTTGGCGAGCAGGGCGTGCGAGAGCTGCTGACCAAAGGCCGTCTGGACGCCTCTGGCGCGTTTATCGACGGTGTTGGTCTTAGCGAGGATCAGGCTGAGCCGGTGATCGCGTTTCTGACCTCCAAGGCCGCGGAAACCGCCGGAACATTGGCCAACTTGCGCGCCGCCGTAGGCGACAGCAAGATCGGCGCGGACGGGATCGCCGAGTTGGAACAAATCGGCACCTTGTTGGATGCGGGCGGGTACGGCGCGGACCGGATCGAGATTGACCCTTCGGTCGTGCGCGGTCTGGGTTACTATACCGGGCCGGTTTATGAGGCCGAGCTGACCTTTGAGATTTTCGATGAGAAAGGCCGCAAGCGGCAATTCGGATCGGTTTCGGGTGGTGGTCGCTATGACGATCTGGTTAAACGCTTCACCGGGCAGGAAGTTCCGGCGACCGGCGTCTCCATCGGTGTCGACCGTCTGCTGGCTGCCCTGCGCGAAAAAGGCAGGATAGCCGCGCAGGCTACGGGTCCTGTAGTCGTGACCGTTATGGATCGCGACCGGATGGCCGATTATCAGGCGATGGTGGCAGAACTGCGCAACGCAGGTATCCGGGCAGAGGTTTATCTGGGTAATCCCAAGAACTTCGGCAATCAGCTGAAATATGCGGATAAACGGAACTCTCCGATTGCAGTGATCGAGGGCGGTGACGAGAAAGCCAATGGGATCGTGCAGATCAAGGACCTGATCCTTGGCGCGAAGATTGCCGAAAGCGCTACGCTCGAGGAATGGAAAGAACGCCCCAGCCAGTTCGAAGTGTCACGTGGTGATCTGGTCGCCAAAGTGCGCGAAATTCTGGACAGTCAGGACTGACCGATGCCCAATCGTTCCCAGATACAGGCCCGCGCCGCGATGATGCGTGTCCGGTTTGAAGCCGCCGGGGCACAGGTTGTGGATACGCCCCTGCTGCAACCGGCTGAAACGTTGCTGGACCTTTATGGCGAAGACATCCGCGCGCGTGCTTACGTGACTTCGGATGCGTTGCGAGGTGAGCAGATGCTGCGCCCCGATTTCACCCTTCCGGTCGTGCAGATGCACATGACCGAAGGGGCTGAACCCGCACGCTATACCTATTCTGGTGAAGTTTTTCGTCGGCAAGAGCATGACCCGGATCGGTCCAACGAGTACATTCAGGTCGGTTATGAAGTTTTTGACCGCAATGATCCCGCCGGGGCCGATGCCGAGGTGTTTTCTCTGTTTGCCCTGCAATTGCGGGGGCTGCCCCTGCGCGCGGCAACCGGTGACATCGGCATCCTTACGGCGGCTGTTCAGGGGCTGCGCACCACGGATCGGCGCAAGGCCGCGCTGATGCGCCACCTGTGGCGTCCACGTCGGTTCCGCGTCCTGCTCGATCGGTTCGCCGGGCGAAAGCCCGAGCCGGAACACCGCACAATGCTTTTGGAGGCCGCAGACCCGATGGGGTTTGACGTTCCTATGATCGGCAAACGCCGCGCTGCCGAGATCGAGGCGCGCATCGACGCGTTGCGCGAAGATCGCGACACGTCACCGATTTCTGACAACGAGCTTGCAGGCCTGGAATCTCTGCTGACCGTTCGGGAAACCATGCCCTTTGCTTTGGAGCAGTTGCGGGATGTGGCCGTTGACCTGCCTCAGATCACCCCGGCGCTGGACAGGCTTGAGGCAAGAATTGCCGCCCTGCAGGCGCGTGGTGTTGACGTGAGTAGGTTGGATTTCGAGGCTGCCTATGGGCGTACGTCGATGGAGTATTACGACGGGTTTGTCTTTGGGTTTTATGCCGAAGGTCGCCCCGATTTGCCTCCGATTGCCACCGGCGGGCGTTACGATGCGCTGACGCGACAACTGGGCAACGGGGCAGAAATTCCAGCTGTTGGCGGCGTGTTGCGTCCCGACCTGATGCTCGAAGTCGAGGAGGCCGCGCAATGACCCTGAAACTGGGCGTGCCCTCGAAGGGCCGATTGATGGAGAAGACCTTTTCGTGGTTCGAAAAGCGCGGCATCACATTGTCGCGCAGCGGATCAGACCGGGAATATGCCGGTAAGGTTGAAGGGATCGACGGAGTCTCGCTGATCCTGCTGTCTGCCGGGGAAATCCCCCGCGAACTAGCAGCTGGCCGCATTCATATGGGTGTCACGGGAACCGATCTGGTGCACGAAAAATTGCCACGGTGGGAACAGCAGATTGAAGAAGTCTCCGAGTTGGGCTTTGGCAAAGCCGACTTGATTATCGCGACACCAGCCTGCTGGGTCGATGTCGAAACTCTGGACGATCTCGATGCTGCCGCGGCAGCGTTTCGCAAAACCCACGGGCACCGGTTGCGGATTGCGACCAAATACCACCGATTGGTGCGCGAGTTTCTGACGGACGCTGGGGTTGCAGATTACACTCTGGTGGACAGCCAGGGCGCAACCGAAGGCACTGTGATGAACGAAACCGCCGAGGCGATTGCCGATATCACCTCGACAGGTGAGACATTGCGCGCAAACCACCTAAAAATCCTGTCGGACGGCTTGATCCTGCAATCACAGGCCACGCTGTGGCGTAGTCGGGTTGCCAGCTATGGTGTGGGTGAAAAAGAGGTTCTTTCCGAATTGCTTGACCGGCTGAGCTGATTACAGCACGCCGATGTCCGCCAACGCGCGATTCAGATCGTCGGGCAGAGAATCATCCTCGGCCCGTCCTTTGGGAAGATCGGCAGGCGTATCTTCGGGTTTAAGGTATCGCCACCCTTGGAACGGGCGTTTCAGAGCGTTCTGTGTGCGGTGCACCTCAGGGTCCAGCACGATGGCGCAGCGGCGGATACCGTCCTCGCCGCGCACTTCGTCCAGCCGCAGGATCTTCTGGCGGCACTGTACGACACCCTTGATCACCCAATAGATTGATCCGCCGTTCAGAATCTCGGCCTCGCGCTTGGGCCACATGCGGGTGACGTGGCGCGGCAAGCCGTCTTCATAAAGCGGTTTGCGGCTATCCTGCCATTCCATCAGCGTGTCGACGCTTTCCGATCCGACGGAGAGTTTTATGAGGTTTATGTACTTATCCACAGCTTTCCCACAGAGTCGTCCCAAGACCGTCTATACATTGTAGCTCAAGAAAGCCTGTCATCAAGGTGTTGTGGTTAAGGTGTGATCTGGGATAATCTGGATACCTCTTTCAGAACAGGGAATCACCAATGAGCCGCTTTGCCGCCCCCATCGCCGAGCAGATCTGGGACATGAAATATCGTTTCAAACAGGCCGATGGCACTCCCATTGACCAAACGGTTGAGGACAGCTGGCGGCGTATCGCTCGCGATCTTGCGCAGGTCGAAAAAGACCCGGCGCATTGGGAGCAGAAGTTCTTCGAAGCGCTGGAAGATTTCAAATACCTGCCTGCTGGCCGTATCACCGCTGGCGCAGGCACTGCGCGACGTGTGACGCTGTTTAACTGCTTTGTCATGGGCACGGTGCCGGACAGCATGGGCGGTATCTTCGATATGCTGAAAGAGGCCGCGCTGACCATGCAGCAGGGTGGGGGGATCGGCTATGATTTCTCGACCATTCGCCCGCGCGGAGCGGATGTGCATGGGGTCGCGGCGGATGCATCCGGGCCTCTGAGCTTTATGGATGTATGGGACGCGATGTGCCGCACCATCATGTCCGCAGGTTCGCGCCGGGGTGCGATGATGGCGACCATGCGCTGTGACCACCCGGATATCGAACAGTTCATCACGGCTAAGTCCGACCCTGCACGCCTGCGTATGTTCAACATGTCTGTGCTGGTCACCGATCCTTTCATGGAAGCTGTCAAAGCCGATGGCCCGTGGGAGCTGGTGTTCGAAGACAAGGTTTACCACACCGTTCAAGCGCGTGATCTGTGGAACAAGATCATGCAGGCCACCTATGACTATGCCGAACCGGGTGTGATTTTCATCGACCGGATCAACAAAGCCAACAACCTCAGCTATGCCGAAACCATCGCGGCGACGAACCCGTGTGGCGAGCAGCCGTTGCCGCCATATGGTGCATGTCTGTTGGGGTCGATCAACCTTGCCCGTCTTGTGGCAGAGCCGTTCGAAGATGCGGCCCATCTGAATGAGGCTGCCCTGCAAGAGCTGGTCGCGACAGCCGTCCGCATGATGGACAACGTTGTCGACGCGTCGAAGTTCCCGCTGCCGGAACAGGCCGCCGAGGCGCAGGCCAAGCGCCGTATCGGGCTAGGCGTGACCGGGCTGGCGGATGCTCTGCTGATGCTGGGTCTGCGCTACGGATCGGACGAGGGCGCGCTTCAGACCGAGCTCTGGTTGAAAGCGATTGCGCGCGCCGCGTATCTGGCGTCGGTCGACTTAGCGAAGGAAAAAGGGGCGTTCCCCCTATTCGACGCCGAGAAATACTTGGAAAGCGGCACGATGCAGCAGATGGATGATGACGTGCGCGATGCGATCCGCGAACACGGCATCCGCAACGCATTGCTGACTTCGATCGCGCCGACGGGGACAATATCTCTGTATGCGGGGAATGTGTCGTCAGGGATCGAGCCGGTCTTTGCCTATGCCTACACGCGGAAGGTCCTGCAAAAGGATGGCTCGCGCACTGAAGAAGAGGTCGTGGACTACGCGGTGCAGATGTGGCGCGACAAATTCGGCGACAAAGAGCTGCCAGACTATTTCGTCAACGCACAGACGCTGTCCCCGTCCGATCACGTCAAGATGCAGGCCGCGGCGCAGAAATGGATCGACAGCTCGATCTCGAAGACGATCAACTGCCCCGAGGACATCAGCTTTGACGCTTTCAAAGATGTCTACATGCAGGCCTGGGATCAGGGGTGCAAAGGGTGCACGACCTATCGTCCGAACGATGTGACGGGGTCCGTCCTGACCGTGTCGGAAAGCGAAGACAAAGCGCCGGGTGAAAGTGCAAGCGCACCGCATGAAATTGACGGTGGCGACGTGATCTACATGTCGGAGCCGCTGGATCGCCCACAATCTCTGGAAGGGTCGACCTATAAGTTGAAGTGGCCCGACAGCGAACACGCGATCTACTTGACGATCAATGATATTGTCATTGGTGGCCGTCGTCGTCCGTTCGAAGTGTTCATCAACTCGAAGAACATGGAGCATTACGCCTGGACGCTGGCGCTGACCCGCATGATCTCGGCCGTATTCCGCCGGGGTGGGGATGTGTCTTTTGTGGTGGAAGAACTAAAAGCGGTATTCGACCCGCGCGGTGGCGCATGGGTTCAGGGCAAGTATATCCCGTCGATCCTGGCCGCAATTGGTGGTGTGATCGAACAGCACATGATCAATATTGGCTTTCTTGAGGGCGAGGGCATGGCGCTCAAATCCGACCCCCAGGCTCAGGTCGTCAACATGGACGCGCCACGCGGCAAAGCCTGCCCATCCTGCGGCCAGTACGACATGGTGATGATCGAGGGTTGCATGACCTGCCGCAGCTGCGGTCATTCAAAATGTGGCTGATGTCGTGAAATTCAGCGCCGGTTTCAAATTGGTCTGACCAAAGAAGTGCCAAGCCTGTGTTGAGCAGGTTTGGCATTTTTTTGAAAGCCCTGCAGCACGCAGGCCAAGGACGAACGGGACGTATTGTATTGAAGGTCGTAATTCATCAAGGTTTCCATAAAACGGGCACAACGACCCTGCAAAAGACGCTCTCGAAAAATCGGGAATACCTGAAAGATCGCGTGAATGTTCTATTGCCTGATGACTTGCAAGAAGCCAGCCTGGCTGCACGGCGGTATGCGGTCGCCCCCAAGGATCGCACCCTTCGCAATTTCGGAGCAATCGTTCGCGAGGCGCTGAAGCCTTTTGCGGACCATGGTGGCAAACCCCTGCTGATCAGCAATGAAGAATTCGCTGGTTTGATCCCCGGTCGCAAAGGGGTTTGGTCATATGAGCAAACGCACGTTCTTTCCAAAGCTCTGTTGGATGAGGTTTCGCGCCTGACTGATGCCGGGGATCGCATTATCTTTCTGTTTACGACCAGAAACGCGGCTGATTGGATCAGAAGTACGTATTGGCAAAACCTTCGCAGCCATAGAATCCGCGAGGATCTGTCACAATACGGCAAGGTGTTGCAACAGGGTGCAGACCTTGAGGCGGTGGTCCGCCGCGTGAAAGAGGCGGTTTCACCGCGCGCCGAGGTGGAATCTGTCAACGTTTCTGGTCTGGACGATCACGATTTCCCGTTGATTAAGGCGCTGTCCATTCTAAACGTGAGATCCGATAGGCTCATCACAAGTGACAATCGGAACGTCCAGCCAGCCGGAGGCACCGACTATTTTCTGGACCTGAACCGATCGAATTTGAGCGATGAAGAGATAGCAGCCGCGAAACGAGCTTACTTGGACAAGCTGAAGCGATCGAATGGCACCCATTGATGAGTTGAAGCAAGGGTTGGCCCAGATTGGTGCCACTGCCCAATTTAGTTGCTGTAATGCAACGATCAGACGGCTCAAATCGGATGCCCAGATAGGATTGGATGAACCAGAATATCATGGTTTTCGAAATACCGCTGGGAAATGGCCGTGCATGAAGAGCGAATACCCTAGGTTTAATTTGCAATTTAAAAACAGATATTTGAGTAGAGAATCGCTTTGAGTTTTCTTGAGGTTGGTCCATCGCCTTTTGTTCAAAAACAATCTAAGGTTGAATTTATTTCACTTTTAGTATCAGTTTGACTTGACACACCGGAAACATTTACGTGATTGCTGCACTTCGGTCTCTTTTCCGCCAGATTCTGTCCTGATAAGAAGGTGCAGTAAGCAGTGATTTGTTGAAAGGTACAGGCGGATACAATGACAGCCGGGGACAGCGGTCGCATATCCATTTCGTGGACGCAGACAGAGTTAAACGGACTTGAGGCGGCGCCTCAGTCTTTTTTGAAAATCGGAGCCGCATGGTCGTGGCGTGGGCAGGCTCTTTCATTGGCCAGTCCGGCCGAGCAGGGCCTTGTGTTGTCAGGCCAGGCCGAAGTTTATTCCTCAAAATTGCAAAGCAGCATAGCACCGTCGCCGAATCTGGCGGACGGGGCGCTGGGTCGTATCGTTCTGACCAATGGCGCGCAAAAGTACACGGCGCTCCTGTTTTTGGTCGCCGGAGAAGCAAACCCAACGCTGGTTTTTGAAAACGGGTATCCCGCGCGCGATCAGGAATTCTGGGTCAGTGCGTATACCGAGTTTGAAAGCGAAAGCAATTCCAGCCTCCCGGACCAAAACGTTGTCGCTTTCCCGACGCGGTCGCCGATGGATAAGAGTTGGGAAAACACAGTTGCGGGCGTCCGAAGCGTAGCAGACTAAAACGCCAAGCAGGCCGACGAAATTCGCACATAGCAAAAAATCCACAGCCGTGTTGACTCCGCCAATTCTGCGGATATAAGCGCGGCTTCACTGGTGTTGGTGGACCCCGTAAGGGGATTCCTGTCATGGGGGAAACCTCAAGAGGACAACGCCCTTCATAGTGGCCTGTACGGGCCTCGACCTAACGAAGGAGATCAGCCGTGACCAAACGCACGTCTGCCAAGTACAAAATTGACCGCCGGATGGGTGAAAACATCTGGGGTCGTCCGAAATCCCCGGTTAACCGTCGCGAATACGGCCCCGGCCAGCACGGCCAGCGCCGCAAGGGCAAACTGTCGGACTTCGGTCTGCAGCTGCGCGCCAAGCAGAAGCTGAAAGGCTACTATGGCGACCTGACCGAGAAGCAATTCCGCCGCATCTACGCCGAAGCTGTACGTGTGAACGGTGATACCGGTGAAAACCTGATCGGTCTGCTGGAGCGTCGTCTGGACGCGGTTGTCTACCGTGCCAAGTTCGTTGCAACCGTCTTTGCTGCACGTCAGTTCGTGAACCACGGCCACGTCAAAGTGAACGGCAAGCGGGTCAACATCCCCAGCTACCGTGTCAAAGAAGGCGACGTGATCGAAGTACGCGACAAGTCCAAGCAACTGGCTGTAGTTCTGGAAGCCGCTGCTCTGGCCGAGCGTGACGTGCCTGACTACATCGACGCCGACCACTCGAAAATGACCGCGACCTTCGTTCGCGCGCCGGGCCTGGGCGATGTGCCTTACCCGGTCGTCATGGAACCGAACCTGGTCGTCGAATTCTACGCGAAGAACTAATCTTCGCCGACATCCAGAATTCCAGGGCCGCGCAATTTGCGCGGCCCTTTTTTTTTGGACATGCGATGACGCGTATTGGGTTTGAAGGCTGATCCAGCAAGTTGCATCTCGGCTATTAGAAAATATCCACCGAAGTGCCCCAATGGAACGCCTGCAGTGGGTGGGAATGCTGAAGTACACGCTTGGGTGGCGCAGGCTGTGTTTTGAATTGAACGCGTAACAACCTACGAGCAGTATTCCAGCCTGACCATTGAAGAAGTCCGCCGAAGGCGCTGAATCAAATTGGCAGCGACCTGCTTTCGGCGATGGCCTCCATCGCAAAGTACGAGGTCACACTGTCTAGTTCGACCTTGTCGATCAATCGCTGATACACCTTGTCATATGACGTCATATCTTGCGTGACGACTTTCAACTGATAGTCATAGTCGCCACCAATGCGGTGAAAATCCACTACCTCGGGGATGGTTAGGACATGGCTTCGAAATGCCTGTAGCCATTCAGCCGAATGGTGCCGGGTGCGCAGCATAACAAAGACCACAAGGCTCAGCCCCAATTTTTCGCGGGCGATCCGCGCGGTCGAACCGGTAATGACGCCATTTTCGTTCAACGCCTTCAGCCGCCGCCAACAGGCATTTTGCGACAACCCGACTCGGTCCGCCAACTCACGCTGCGAAAGTGTTGCGTCTGTTTGAAGTTCGCGAAGGATGCGCTTGTCAATATGATCTAATTTTTCTGCCATACTGAAGCATATGACACAAAAATTTAGAAATATACCAAAAGAAAGGTGAAGTTTCTGCGTCCTCATTCAATCATATTTGGTGATGCAATATGGAGAATTAATCATGACCTTGTCCAAATTTCGCGCAGACCTCCAATCCACCACTCGCAATTCAACCCTGCGCGACGGGCTGATCGGAGAGAATGTTCTGATCCCCGGTCTGAATGGGGACGTGCCGCTGGTTTATGCGGACTACGTCGCTTCGGGTCGTGCGCTGCAGCAGGTAGAGGATTTTGTCGCCCATGAGGTGCTGCCTTTTTATGCCAACAGCCACACTGAGGCCTCCTATTGTGGGTCGTATATGACCCGTCTGCGCCGCGAAGCGCGCGCGGAAATAGCCCGCATTGTTGGAGCAAAGGAAGACGACGCGGTGATCTTTACCGGGTCCGGCGCCACTGCGGGCCTTAACCGGCTGGTCAGTTTGATGGGAATTGAGGGGGCTGACCGGCCGGTTGTTCTGATCGGGCCATACGAGCATCATTCGAACATCCTCCCCTGGCGGGAAAGCAAAGCGCAGGTCATCGAAATCCCCGAAGCGCCCGAAGGCGGCGTTGATCTCGGTGCACTTGAACGGACATTGGTGGACAATGCCGATTCCGATCTGATTGTCGGTTCATTTTCCGCTGCCTCTAACGTAACCGGCATCATTACAGACCCGGACCCGATCACGCGGCTGCTCAAGTCTCATGGCGCTGTTTCGATCTGGGATTACGCCGGTGGTGGACCTTACATGCCGATGGACATGGGGCCAGAAGATGCGCGCAAGGATGCCATCGTAGTCTCCCCGCACAAGTTCCCGGGCGGCCCGGGCGCGTCCGGTGTGTTGATCGTCAATCAGAACGCAGTTCGCCGTACTTGCCCAAGTTGGCCTGGTGGCGGGACTGTCAGCTTTGTATCGCCCTGGCGCCATGACTACAGCGAGGATTTGGCCACGCGGGAAGAAGCCGGAACACCCAATGTGATCGGAGATATCCGCGCCGCGCTGGCCTTCATCGTCAAGGATGTCGTCGGCACGGATGAAATTGCTGAACGCGAAGCACGATATAATGAAATGGCCTTGAAAGGGTGGGGCGACAATCCAAACCTGACTTTGCTAGGCACTGAAAACCAGCATCGTTTGCCGATCTATTCTTTCCTTGTGCGGGACAACTCTGGCCAGCCGGTGCATCAGCAGCTGTTTACCCGGATGCTCAGCGACATCTACGGCATTCAGGCGCGCGGTGGTTGCGCGTGTGCCGGGCCATATGCGCATCGCTTGCTGGATATCGACCGTAAAACGTCCACTGAATTGCATGCTGCTTTGTCCGCAGGGGAAGAGATGAAGAAACCCGGATGGGTCCGCCTGAATTTCTCTTACCTTATGAGCGAGGAGACGGTTCAGTTCATCATCGATAGCGTCAATGATCTGTCCCACCGGACTGAGGAATTCACCCCTTATTACAACGCGGACCCGGCGACCGCCCGCTTCAAAGCGGCGTGACGGAATTGCCGCTTTTCTCAACGCGTTGAGACGGGTATGAGAGGCTCCAACAACGGAGCCTCTTATGAACAAGATCACCCCGCAGCCCGGCATTATGGACATCGCGCTCTATCAGGGCGGCCAGTCGCATGTGGCCGGGGTAGAGCATGTGATCAAGCTCAGCTCCAACGAAAACCCGTTCGGTCCCAGCCCCAAGGCGATAGAGGCCGTGCGCGATAGTGCGACGACGCTGCATCGGTATCCCAGTACCGATCACGCAAGCCTGCGCTCAGCGATTGGTGAACGGCACGGGTTGGACCCTGCGCGGCTTATCTGCGGCGTTGGCAGTGATGAAGTGCTGCAATTCATTGCCCAGGCCTATGCCGGACCGGGTGATGAGGTCATCTATACCGAGCACGGGTTTTCAATGTACCCGATCATCGCCCGCATGGCCGGCGCGACACCGGTGATGGTGGCCGAGCGCAATCGCCACGTGGATGTCGAAAACATTCTGGCCGCCGTGAGCGACCAGACCCGGATCGTGTTTGTGACGAACCCGGGCAACCCGACCTCGACTATGATCCCCGAGGCTGAGTTGCTGCGTCTGGCCGAAGCATTGCCTAAGACCTGCCTGATGGTGATCGACGGGGCCTATGCCGAGTTTGTCGATGGGTTCGACGGTGGTGCATCGCTGGTGGATCGGTTTGACAACGTGATCATGACGCGGACCTTTTCCAAGGTGTACGGTCTGGGCGGAATGCGTGTCGGTTGGGGCTATGCTGCGCAATCGATTATCGACGTACTGAACCGGGTGCGTCAGCCCTTTAACCTGTCCTTGACCGCTTTGGCGGCAGCAGAGGCTGCGGTGAATGACATAGAATTCCTGTCCTATTGTCAGACTGAAAATGCGCGCCTGCGGGTGTGGCTGTCGGAAGAACTGGCCAAGATCGGCGTGCCCTCGGATGCGTCCTGCACCAACTTTATCCTCGCCCGCTTTGCCGATCGGGCAGAGGCTGAGGCGTGTGACGACTATCTGAAAACACAAGGTTTGATCGTGCGCCGTGTGGCGGGCTACAACCTGCCAAATGCCCTGCGGGTCACCGTAGGCGACGAAGAAGCCTGCCGCCGCGTTGTTGCGGCCATCACCGCGTTCAAAGGGGGCGTCGCATGAGCCAAGTTTACGACCGTGTGGCCTTGATTGGTCTTGGCCTGATCGCCTCGTCCATGTTCTGGGCGATCAAACGTGCCGGGCTTGCTGGCGAAGTGACTGGCTATGCCCGGTCCGAGACCACCCGCGACACGGCCCGCCGCATCGGCTTGTGTGATCGCGTCTGCGATACTGCGCAAGAGGCGGTCGAGGGCGCGGATCTGGTCGTTCTCTGCGTTCCTGTCGGCGCGATGGGCGCTGTTGCAAAAGATATTGCACCTGTCCTGAAACCCGGGGCGACGGTGACTGATGTCGGCTCGGTCAAGCGTCACGTTATTCAGGCCGTCGGGCCGGTAATCCCGGATGGTGTGCATTTCATCCCTGCGCACCCCCTGGCAGGAACTGAGCATTCTGGCCCGGAATCGGGTTTTGCAGAACTCTTTGACAACCGCTGGTGTCTTTTGGTCCCGGTTGAAGGCTCGGACCCGGATGCGATTGCCCGTTTGCGGGCACTTTGGGAAGGCATGGGGTCAAACGTTGATGAGATGGATGCGGATCACCATGATCTGGTTCTGGCCGTCACATCGCACGCGCCGCACCTAATCGCCTATACGATGGTGGGCGTTGCGGATGATCTGCGCCGGGTCACCGATACCGAGGTCATCAAGTATTCCGCCGCAGGATTCCGAGACTTCACCCGCATCGCGGCCTCTGACCCGACCATGTGGCGGGACGTGTTCCTGACCAACAAGGATGCGACGCTGGAGATCCTTGGCCGGTTCACCGAAGAACTGTTTGCACTGCAGCGCGCGATCAGAACGGGTGACGGCGAGCAGCTTTTCGACTATTTCACCCGTACGCGCGCCATCCGCCGCGGCATCATTGATGCTGGCCAGGATACGGATGCGCCTGATTTCGGACGGGGAAAAACGAACCCATGACGCAGGGCTGGAGAACCATTCTGACCGGATTTGCAGCGCTTTGCGCAATGTCAACTCAGGCTGGTTCGCTGGAACGTTCGTTAATACCGATATCGCGACCTCAGGCTACACTTGCGGTCCTTAGCAGCGCAGTGCCTCAGCTGCCTCCGGCCACCATACGACCAGAATTGCGGCCGGATTCACCGCAGGTTTTAGCAGCCGCGGCACGACCTGCAGAGCTGCCTCTGCTTGGCCCGGACACGTCGCTGATGCCTTACCTGCGGCCCAAAGCCTTGGAGCAGGAGGCGCTGTTCAAAAAGCGCAAACTGCGCAAAGGATCGGTGTGTGGCGACATCGATATTCAGGGTAAGCCTGTCGGGACGGTACCGGGCAGGATCAAGGCTTGCGGGATCAAGGACGCTGTTCAGATCACCTCGGTCTCAGGTGTGACGCTTAGCCGTCCCTCCACGATGGATTGTGGAACGGCGATTGCGCTGAACAAATGGGTTGAGAAAACGGTCAAGCCGACGTTCAAGCGACGCGGGCCTGTGGTTCAATTGCAGGTTGCCGCACACTACGCGTGTCGGACGCGCAACAACCGTAAGGGCGCCCGCATTTCCGAGCATGGAAAAGGCCGCGCGATTGATATCTCGGCCTTCAAGATGGCCGATGGAGAGGTTGTGACGGTCCTGAATGGCTGGCGCAAGAACCCGTCCCAAAAACAACTGGTCAAGATCTGGCGAGATGCATGCGGGCCGTTTGGCACCGTATTGGGGCCAAACGCGGACCGGTATCACCGGGATCATTTCCATCTGGATACAGCCCGCCACCGTCGCGGGCCATACTGCCGTTAACGCAGGATCAGGCGGGGCGCAGGCCCCAGCGGCAACGGCCCCAGCGCCACGAAACCGTCCCGGAAGTTAAGCTGCAGATCCAGCGCATTTGGGTTCCCACCCAGCCCGGCCATGAAATTCAGCGCTCGTGTCACAGGATCAACGGCCTGATCGGGCAGGGCGCCTGCAGCATTAGCCATGGCGATCATGTCACGCCAGTTTTCAGCTTTGACCGCAATCTCGCCCGTTGGGATGCCCTGGTGGTCGATATCAAGCTCGCCTGCTGCAAACAAACGCAAAGCGCCCCATTTCATCTCGGCAAGGTTCAGGTCAATCTTCACCGGCTGTGGTCTACCCTGCTCCAGAGCCGTACGATCCCACGGTTTGTTGAACGTGGCCGTCATGTCCAGTTCGAGCGTCTCAAACGCCTGCGGCAATGTGGTCGCGGACCGCATCAAATCGCGCAGACCATCTCCCGGGGTGAACCCGTCTATTCGAGCGCCGATGGCGTATGTTACCGGAATAGAGGTCTGTTCCATAACCAATGTCAGCGTATCGCCGCCAGCCAGCGCTTCGGCATCATCGGTGATCAACCATGAACCCGCGGTCAAAGCCATTTTTTCCAGCACCAGCGCCACACCGGGTTGCAGCTGCAGCTCGGCTTGCAGATCGCTGGCTTCAATGGTCGCCGTCTGATCAAAATAGGACAGGCGCTGAGGGGTGTCAGCAAAGCGCAGCACCTGGCGTCCGGGCCAGATGGCGGGACTTTGGAACTCAATCCAATCCGCGCTCCACGCGGTGCCGTTGACCGGGTCTGCCAGAGCAGGACTGTTCAGGCGCGTAACGTGACGAAACGGATACCCGGCTGTCGAAACATCGGAAAAGTCCGCCTGCCAGCCTTGTTCCTGCTGATTGTCGAACCAGGCGGTGATTGCGTTGCGCAATCCGAATCCGGCGACGAACCAATAGGCGCTCCAGATAACCGTTAAGAAAATGACTACTCGTATTAGACCGCGCATGGCAGTTGGCCCTTTTTCCCGCGTTGAATTTGATGTTTATAGGCCGAAACGGGCAAGGACCAGAGCTATGACGATGTGGGTTTTCGGATATGGATCATTGCTGTGGAATCCGGGCTTTCCGGTGGCACGCAGCGAACACGCCACGCTGCATGGGTATGCCCGGGCATTCTGCATGAGTTCAATTCACCACCGCGGTACCGAAGAACACCCCGGCCTTGTACTGGCACTGGACGAACAGGCCGATGCCAATTGCACCGGCTTGGCACTTGCAGTCGAGGTCGGCCATGAAGAGCGCACCTTGCATGAATTGCGCGAGCGCGAGCTGATTTCGTCAGCTTATGTCGAGAAAAACCTTGATGTGCATTTGAACAACGGCGAAGTCGTCACCGCCGTGACTTATGTGATCGACGCAGAACATGTCCAATACTGTGGTGGCATGCCGTTAGAGGAGCAGGCGCAGATCATTGCACATGCGATTGGCGGGCGCGGACCGAATACGGAATATCTGTATAATACTGCGGAACATCTGGCCGAGATCAACCTGCGCGATCCTGATCTTGAGTGGTTAGCGCAACGGGTACGCAGTATCACAGCATAAACCCTTGGCGTCACCGGCGGATTTTGGCTAGATTCAAGCCAGAGCAGGCAAAAACCGGGAAACACGCGCATGGCGCAGGCACATCAGGGCGCGAGACCCCATTTCTCGCATCCCATCCGTCAGATTGTGATGATGTTGGTCGCAATTGGCCTGGCGGGGTTGGGCGTCTTCATGGCGCTGCCTTATGTGCTGCCGGTGTTTCAGGCCAACCCGTACCTGAACGGTTTTATCATTCTGGTTTTCATAATCGGCGTTTTTGCCTGTTTCTTTCAGGTGACACAGCTGATTGGCTCGGTTCGCTGGATCGAGGCTTTTGTTGGCGGCGTTGTTCGCGAGGACGCGCGCACGCCGCAATTGTTGGCGCCCCTGGCATCGTTGCTGCGGGAACGTGGTGCCCGGTCACAGATCAGTTCCAGTTCGACCCGGTCGATCCTGGATTCGGTTGCAGAACGCGTCGAGGAAGAACGTGAGATCACGCGCTATATTACCAATGTTCTGATTTATCTGGGCCTTTTGGGCACGTTCTTTGGATTGGCGACCACTGTCCCAGCTATTGTCGACACGATCCGCAGCCTGAACCCGCAAGAGGGCGAAGAAGGACTGGCCGTGTTCAACCGCCTGATGGTGGGGCTTGAGGCACAGCTACAAGGAATGGGCGTGGCATTCGGTTCGTCCCTTTTGGGCCTTGCCGGGTCTCTGATCGTCGGGTTGCTGGAACTGTTCACGGGTCACGGTCAGAACCGGTTCTACCGCGAGCTTGAGGAATGGTTGTCCTCAATCACCCGTGTTGGCTTTGCCGCGGCTGAGGAAGGTGGGGCGGAAATTGCGGTCCTGACACCCGTTCTAGACGCGATGTCTGAACAGATGGACGCGCTGCAAGACCTGTTTTCGGGGCAAGAGGCTGATCGCGCCACCGTGTCGGTCAAGCTGGGCCAGTTGGTCGACGCGATTGGTGAGATGAATGTGCGACAGTCTGAATCCGAAGGGGTGACAGCCGCATTGGAACGCGTGGCCCTTGGGCAGGACGCCCTTCTGGATCACATGCGTGATCAGGGCACGGGTGAAGGAATTGACGCCGAAAGCCGGATGCGCCTGCGGTCGATGGACGTTCAGCTATTGCGCATCCTCGAAGAAATCTCGGCCGGTCGTCAGGAAAGCATGAGCGAACTGCGCAAGGATATCGAATTGCTGGTCAAAGCTCTGACATTGCCCCGAGGCGCCGTGCGCACCGCTCCGGAAGGAGAGTAATCCATGGCTCTGTCCCGTCGCACAGGTCAGCGTTTTCAGGGCTCGGTTTGGCCGGGTTTTGTTGACGCGATCACCGGTTTGCTGATGGTGCTGACCTTCGTTCTGACCATCTTTATGGTGGTGCAGTTCGTGTTGCGCGAAACCATTTCCGGGCAAGAGGACGAATTGACCGCCCTGTCGGACGAAGTCGCAGCGCTGGCCGGGGCATTGGGATTGGAGGAGCGTGAGAATAACCGCCTGGAGGCCCGTCTTGGCGCGTTGAACACGACCCTTTCGCAAACTGAAGATACGCTGGCGCGGGCCGAAGTGGACCTGGCCTTGTCGCAGGCACGTATCACGGATTTCGAGGCGCAGGTCGCCGCACTTCTGACGGATCAGGAGCGGGCGCGCGGTGCCATTGCAACACTGGAATCCCAGCGCGCCAAGTTGCTGGAGGACCAAGAGGCGCTGAACCTCGCACTGGCGCAAAGCCGATCTGAGATCGACGAACAGGCCGAAGCCGCCCGGCTGGCTGCCGCCCAACGCGAGGCGCTGGAGGCGTTGGTTGCGGATCTTGAACAAAGCGACGCGGCGCAATCCACGCGGATCAGTGAACTGGAAGAACAGATCAGTGCGGAAGAGGCCGCCAAGCTAGCCGAAGCTGCAGCTGCCGAGAACCTGCGCAACCGTCTGCAGGATGCAGATGCCGAGTTGACAGCAATGACACTGGCCTTGGAAGCACAGCGCAAAGAAGCTGAGGATACATTGACCCTGCTTGCCGCAGCACAAGCCGCCAGGGCCGAGCTTGAGCGCCAGTTCGGTGCGCTGGATGCGGACGAGTTGCAGGCGCAACTACAAGCCGCTTTGGCTGCGCAGACCGAGGCACAGGCCGAGGCACAATCGCAGCGATCATTAGCCGAAGAGCGTGCAAACCTATTGGCTGTGGCCCGTGAAGCGATCTCGGCGGAGAAAACGATTTCCGCAAAAGCGCAGCGAGAGACGGCGTTGTTGAATCAACAGATGGCGGCGCTGCGCCAACAACTTGGCGGGTTGCAGGCGTTGTTGGACGACTATGAAGAACGCAACGCCGCTTCGGACATTCGAATTCAGACCCTGGGTCAGGACCTGAACGCAGCTTTGGCCCGCGCGGCCTCGGAAGAACGCCGCCGGCGTCTGCTGGAAGAGGCTGAGCGTGTCCGGCTTGAAGCCGAGGCAGAAGCTCTGTCTGGACAAAATCAGGAACTGGCCGCGCAGGCCGAAGACCTGCAACGCTATCGGTCAGAGTTCTTTGGAAGACTGCGCGACGTGCTTGGGGATGAGGAGGGCGTTCGGATCGAAGGCGACCGTTTTGTATTCTCGTCCGAGGTCCTGTTTGACACGGGTTCGGCCGTTTTGTCACCGGCCGGGCAGCAGGACATCGCCAAAGTGGCCAATATCCTTCGCAGCGTGGCGGCTGAAATTCCCGAAGGCCTGAACTGGGTGATCCGCGTCGATGGTCACACCGATAACGTGCCACTTGCCGGGTCCGGGCGCTATCGCGACAATTGGGAGCTTAGTCAGGGCCGCGCCTTGTCCGTCGTGCGCTACATGGTCGATGCGCTGGGCATCCCGCCGAGCCGGTTGGCCGCAAACGGTTTTGGTGAGTTCCAGCCCGTAAACCCGGCAGACACCCCGGAGGCCCGGGCACAAAACCGCCGGATCGAGCTGAAACTCACCGAAAGGTAACCGAGACACTCGTTAAGGGTACGGGTCAGCGACGACCAAACCGAAAGCTGTTGTCTGGCTTACCCGCAAAGCAGCGCGGGACGACCGGGTAACTTTCGGTCAGGAAATAGGCATACGTTCCAGATGGATATTCAGGTGAAATCGTAAAGGCTCCGTTACATTCATCCAGATTTCCGGCGCCTGCTACATAAGCGTAGTCCTCATTGAACGTGCCATCATGCTTTCCGTCGGGTGCGCTTCCTCCAGGGCGGTTGCCGGTTTTCAATCTGTACGACGACTTCATTTGCGTCACTTTCCCATCCAAAACGCCGGTCATTGCGTAAATCGGGAAGCCGTCTGCCGCGTATCCGATCAGCGGTGAATGTCGGCTGGGTTTATAGTTCAGCAGCTCAATAAAGCCCGTGGGGATGCCGTGGTAATGATATTTTCCATTGGGTTGCACATGGGCATAGTTTTCGTCGAACCCCAAAGTAATCGCGCCCCCAAGCGCATTGTAGGACCAGCCTGAGCGGGGATTGCCGTGCCAAAACTCTGCGGCCAACGGGTCAAACACGACGCCGTTTAGAGACACACCAAAGTTCCAACCCATTTCAAGCGGGGTGGTGGATCGATTGGATTTCGGGTTCGTCGGTACTTTCAAGTTGACGCGCTGCTCGGAAATGCTGTGCGGATTGCCTTGGTTCGGAAAGCGCCCGACAAGGTGATCGGGGATCCCGTTGGCCGAGACGCGTATACTTTTGCGGGTCTCAGAGATTTCAGAGTGGCTGTGCCCCGGATCAACCGTTGCGGCCTGCAGGCGCAACGGTCGTGTTTCCGTTTCGTCATGATACCGAAATCTATGCTGAGCGGTTGCTATGGCGGCAACGGCAGAAAGGGCGAATGCTACGCTCCAAACGGCGACGGTTTTGGTCATCAAAATCCCCTTTGCAATTTATCAGTGATAATGAAACGCGCAGGTTTGGCTGTTCCGTCGAAAAAGTTTGTGGCCGAAACGAAATCGCCCGGCTGCTGAACAACCGGGCGATTAGACTTGTTAGGCGAATGCGGCGTCTTAATCCGCGGTCAAAAGCGGAGGTTTGTCGCCCGGAATTCTTGGCTGATCGGGGCCAAGGATATCCAGGTTCAAATCGCCTTTCTTGACAGACACGCGGACCACACCACCCTTGGCCAGCTTGCCGAACAGCAACTCCTCGGCCAGTGGTTTCTTGATGTGTTCCTGAATGACACGACCCAGAGGACGTGCACCCATCTTGTCGTCATACCCTTTTTCCGCCAGCCACGCGGCGGCTTTGGGGGTCAGATCGATGGTCACATTGCGATCCAGCAATTGCGCCTCAAGCTGCAGAACGAACTTCTCGACCACCTGCAGGATGACCTCTTTCGGTAGTGGCGCGAATGAGATCACAGCGTCCAGGCGGTTGCGGAATTCCGGCGTGAACATACGTTCGATTGCGGCCGTATCCTCGCCTTCGCGTCGGTCACGGGCAAAGCCGATGGCGGCCTTGGCCTGTTCCTGCGCACCTGCGTTCGAGGTCATGATCAGCACCACGTTGCGGAAGTTCACCGTACGTCCATTGTGATCGGTCAACTCACCGTGGTCCATCACCTGCAACAGGATGTTGAACACGTCCGGATGGGCCTTTTCGATCTCATCCAGCAGCAGCACGCAATGCGGATGCTGGTCGACGCCATCGGTCAGCAGACCGCCCTGATCAAATCCTACATAGCCCGGAGGCGCGCCGATCAGACGGCTGACGGCGTGCTTCTCCATGTACTCTGACATGTCAAAGCGCAGCAGTTCTACACCCAGCGTATCCGCCAGCTGTTTCGCTACTTCGGTCTTACCCACACCGGTCGGGCCGGCGAACAGATAGTTGCCGATGGGCTTTTCAGGTTCACGCAGACCGGCACGCGCCAGTTTGATTGCACTGGACAGCGCCTCGATTGCCAGATCCTGACCGAATACGACACGTTTCAGCGAGGCCTCGAGGTCTTTCAGCACCTCGGCATCATCTTTGGTGACGTTCTTGGGTGGAATGCGGGCGATCTTGGCGACGACCGCCTCGATTTCCTTGACCCCGATGGTCTTGCGCCGTTTGCTCTCAGCCACCAGGTGCTGCGCCGCACCGGCCTCATCGATTACATCGATGGCTTTATCGGGCAGTTTACGGTCGTTGATATAGCGGGCCGACAGTTCCACCGCGGTCTTGATGGCATCGGCGGTATATTTGATCTCATGATGCTCTTCGAAATAGGGTTTCAGACCGCGCAGAATTTTCACGCTATCTTCGACCGAAGGCTCGCTCACGTCGATCTTCTGGAACCGGCGGCTCAGCGCGCGGTCTTTTTCAAAATGCTGACGGAATTCCTTGTACGTGGTCGAGCCCATGGTGCGCAATTTGCCGCCCTGCAGGGCAGGTTTCAGCAGGTTCGACGCATCCATCGCACCGCCCGAGGTGGCACCGGCACCGATCACGGTGTGAATTTCATCGATGAACAACACCGCGTCGGGGTGGTCCTCCAACTCGGTCACAACCGCCTTCAGGCGTTCCTCGAAGTCTCCGCGATAGCGCGTACCTGCCAGCAGAGCACCCATGTCGAGAGAATAAATTGTGGTCTCAGACAACACATCTGGCGCTTCGCCGCCAACAATCTTGCGTGCCAGGCCTTCAGCGATGGCGGTCTTGCCCACGCCGGGATCACCTACCAGCAGCGGGTTGTTCTTGCGGCGGCGGCACAGGACCTGAATACAACGCTCAACCTCATCAGCACGGCCGATCAGCGGGTCGACATCGCCTGCGCGCGATTTAGCGTTCAGGTCAATGCAGTATTTCCCAAGCGCGCTTTCCTTCTGTTCGCCTTCGGTGACGCCAGGCTGAGCCTCTTCCTCGACTTGATCCGCGCCCGAAACCGAGCGGTTTTCGCCGTACGCAGGGTCTTTGGCCACGCCGTGCGCAATGAAGTTTACCGCGTCGTAGCGCGTCATGTCCTGCTCTTGCAGGAAATAGGCCGCATTGCTTTCACGTTCGGCGAAGATGGCGACCAGAACGTTTGCGCCGGTCACTTCGGTCCGGCCCGAACTTTGGACGTGGATCGCCGCGCGTTGTATGACGCGCTGGAAAGCGGCGGTTGGCACGGCCTCGGAACCGTCGATATCCGTGACCAGATTGGACAGGTCTTCGTCAATGAATTCAACCAGAGTGCTGCGCAGTTCTTCCAGATCGACGCTGCAGGCCTTCATGACGCGGATGGCGTCAGGTTCTTCCAGTAACGCCAGAAGCAGATGCTCTAGCGTGGCAAATTCGTGACGCCGTTCATTCGCAGCCGCCAAGGCCGCGTGGATGGCTTGTTCTAATGTGCTCGAGAATGAAGGCACGCGGGTGCTCCTCTGTCTTGGGTCGAAAGGGGCAGGCTTCGGCCGGAACCCCATCCCAACCATGTCCTCATACTATTAGAGTTTGGTTGATCGTGGCCCGGCTTCAAGGGTTTTCTTGCTCTTGACAGTCACATTTCACGTGACCGTGGCCGTGAGGAAGGCAATTTGGGTACTAGAAGCTGTCTTTTCTAGTCCGAATTTCAGCAAAAACGTCTGCGGGGTCTGAATTTTGCATTCCCAAATGAGCCTGAATCGCCGGGTCAGCGGCCCGCAAGAACGGGTTTGTGGCCTTTTCCAGCGCCATCGTCGAAGGAACCGTGGGTTCTCCGGCAGCGCGAGCGCGGTTAATATCATCCGCGCGTTTTTGCAGTGCGGCATTGGTGGGATCGACGGTTAAAGCGAATTTTGCGTTTGATTGCGTGTATTCGTGGCCCGAGCAAACGATTGTCTCATCGGGAAGCGCGGCCAGCTTGCTGAGAGAGGCCCACATCTGCGGTGCCGTGCCTTCGAACAAGCGTCCACACCCCAATGCCATGAGGCTGTCTGCTGTGAAAACCACTGCGCTGTCCGGCATGTAAAAGGCGACATGGCCAACAGTATGGCCGGACACATCCAGCACCCGAATCTGCTCGCTTCCGAATTCAAACGTATCGCCGTCGCTGACCTGCTGATCCAGCGGGGGCAGGCGGTGTGCATCGGAGGCCGCGCCAACAACTTTAGCCGGGTGCTTTTCCAAAATGGCAGACAGGCCATCCACATGGTCCCAATGGTGATGGGTTAGAAGAATATGGGATAATGTCCAGCCGCGCTTGTCCAACTCGGCCAGAATGGGTCCGGCTTCGGGCGCGTCGACCAGTGCGGTATTGCCGCTTGCGGCGTCATGCGCCAGAAATGCGTAATTGTCGCTGAGACATGGGATGGTAACGACCTCAAGAGGCATGGCCTTTTGCCCTTTCGTTGCTAGACTGCGCCCAGCTAAGCCGATTGACCGGGTGTCTGCAATGCATCTTGATGTGCAGGATTTGAGGAACTTCTACTATCGCAGCACTCTGGGTCGTGCCGCGCAGGCGGCGATCCGTGGGCGACTGATCGAGCAATGGCCCGAGGCCAAGGGGCAAACGGTTGCTGGATTCGGCTTCGCGGTTCCATTGCTGCGTCCTTATCTTGCGGACGCCCGCCGCGTGATCGGTTTGATGCCAGGCCCGCAAGGCGTCATGCCCTGGCCCGCCGGAATGCCCAATGTGTCGGTTCTGACCGAAGAAACCCTGTGGCCGATTGAAACAGGTCATGTCGACAAGCTGATTGTGATGCACGGGCTTGAAACCTCGCAGCGGCCCAGCCAATTGCTAAATGAGTGCTGGCGCGTGTTGGGGCCAGGGGGGCGCGCATTCTTTGTTGTGCCCAATCGGGCTGGTTTGTGGTCTCGGACGGATAAGACCCCGTTTGGCTTTGGCCGACCGTACACAGCCTCGCAGCTGGAAAGTCAGCTCAAGGCGCATCACTTCATCCCGGAAAGCCATTGCTCGGCTCTGTATCTGCCGCCGTCATTCCGCCGTTTCTGGCTGAAGTCGGCGAGCCTGATCGAAAAGACTGGCCAAAGGCTGCCAACAGTCATGGCAGGCGGAGTGCTTATGGTTGAGGTGACAAAACACATCCGACCGCCCAGCGGCAGTGTTGCAAAGGATGCCGAACGTCGTCCGATAAAGGCGCTTGATGGCCTTCTGAAACCAGCCTGAGCAGCCCGGTCATTTCCCCTCTTCAATTCGCAAAAATTGAGGGAAAAAGGACACAGGAATCGCAAAAACCTACACTTTCGTAACATTTTTCGTCTGTTTCAGCCGGATAAAAGGGTCGCACCCTCCTTAAGTAATTGAAATTGAACATTTTGTGGATAAACCTGTTGCCGTGATAATATATTGCTAGCTGGGTTCGGCTCTGCTACATCCCCGGTGATTTTGATCCCCGACCGTCTGGCCGGGGTTTCTTCACGCCCCCGGGGTAGCTGCCGCAACGCGAATTCGGGGCCCAAAATATCGGAAGGGTGGACGTGTCCGAACCAGCTTCGATTTCCACAGGCATTGCCAAGCGCTATGCCACCGCGATCTTTGAGATCGCCAAAGAGAATAATGACCTCGCAGGTCTGGAAACCGGAATCAACGATCTGGCAGCAGCATTGGGCGAAAGCGCCGAACTGCGCGACCTGATCGCATCGCCTCTGGTTTCGCGTGCCGAACAAGAAGGCGCCATTACCGCAATCGCTGACAAAATGGGTCTGCACGCCATCATGCGTAACACGCTGGCTCTGATGGCTCAGAAGCGCCGTCTGTTCGTAGTTCCCGAGTTGGTGCAGGTTCTGCGCGACATGCTGGCGGACGAACGTGGCGAAGTGACCGCCGATGTCGCGTCGGCCAAGGCGCTGACCAAGACACAACTGGAAAAACTGTCCAAGACGCTGTCCGAGCGTGTGGGCAAGACCGTGACAATAAATGCGACCGTTGATGAAAGCCTCATTGGCGGTCTTGTCGTTAAAGTGGGCTCGAAGATGATCGATAGCTCGATCCGTTCGAAGCTCAACTCCCTACAGAATGCAATGAAAGAGGTCGGATAAATGGGAATCCAAGCTGCAGAGATTTCTGCAATCCTGAAGGACCAGATCAAGAATTTTGGTCAGGAAGCCGAAGTGGCCGAAATCGGTCGCGTGCTGAGCGTCGGTGACGGGATTGCCCGCGTATACGGTCTGGACAATGTGCAAGCGGGTGAGATGGTCGAATTCCCCGGTGGCATCATGGGCATGGCGCTGAACCTGGAAAGCGACAACGTTGGTGTTGTTATCTTCGGTTCCGACCGTGACATCAAAGAAGGTGACATCGTCAAGCGCACCAACTCGATCGTGGACGTTCCGATTGGTAACGGTCTGCTGGGTCGTGTTGTTGACGGTCTGGGCAACCCGCTGGACGGCAAAGGCCCCATCGAATCCACCGAGCGTGGCGTTGCTGACGTCAAAGCACCTGGCATCATCCCCCGTAAATCGGTTCACGAACCGATGGCAACCGGCCTGAAATCGGTTGACGCGATGATCCCGATTGGTCGTGGCCAGCGTGAGCTGATCATTGGTGACCGTCAGACCGGTAAAACTGCCGTTGCTCTGGACGCCATCCTGAACCAGAAAACCTACAACGATGCAGCAGGCGACGACGAGTCGAAGAAGCTGTACTGCGTTTACGTTGCGATCGGCCAAAAGCGTTCGACCGTTGCGCAGCTGGTGAAGAAACTGGAAGAGTCCGGCGCGATTGACTACTCGATCGTTGTGGCCGCAACCGCGTCCGACCCGGCGCCGATGCAGTTCCTGGCACCCTATGCCGCAACCGCAATGGCCGAATTCTTCCGCGACAATGGCCGCCACGCACTGATCATCTATGATGACCTGTCGAAACAGGCTGTGTCTTATCGTCAGATGTCGCTGCTGCTGCGTCGTCCGCCCGGACGTGAAGCCTATCCTGGCGACGTTTTCTATCTCCACTCCCGCCTGCTGGAGCGTTCGGCGAAGCTGAACGAAGACTTCGGTGCTGGCTCGCTGACCGCTCTGCCGGTTATCGAAACGCAAGGTGGTGACGTTTCGGCGTTTATTCCGACCAACGTGATCTCGATCACCGACGGCCAGATCTTCCTGGAAACCGAACTGTTCTATCAGGGCATCCGTCCTGCTGTGAACACCGGTCTGTCGGTTTCGCGTGTGGGCTCTTCGGCTCAGACCAACTCGATGAAGTCGGTTGCCGGTCCGGTTAAGCTGGAACTGGCTCAGTACCGCGAAATGGCTGCGTTTGCGCAGTTTGGTTCCGACCTTGACGCCGCGACCCAGCAGCTGCTGAACCGTGGTGCGCGTCTGACCGAGCTGATGAAGCAGCCGCAGTACTCGCCGCTGACCAATGCTGAAATCGTCTGTGTCATCTTCGCCGGCACCAACGGTTACCTCGACAAGATCGACGTTTCCGATGTTGGCCGTTACGAAGCTGGCCTGCTGGCGCACCTGCGCGGCAAGCACGCCGACCTGCTTCAGTGGATCACCGACGAAGATCCCAAGATCAAGGGCGACGCTTCCGACAAGATCAAGGCTGCGCTGGACGAATACGCCGCAACCTTCGCTTAAGGGAGAGGCGGGCACATGCCAAATCTTAAGGATCTTAAAAACAGGATCGAGTCGGTCAAATCGACCCGCAAGATCACCAAGGCCATGCAGATGGTCGCGGCTGCAAAACTGCGCCGCGCCCAGGAATCTGCCGAAGCCTCGCGTCCCTATGCTGAACGGTTCAATGCCGTGATGGCGGGGCTGGCGGCATCGGTCGGGGGCAGCGACAGCGCCCCCAAGCTGCTCCGTGGTACGGGCAGTGATGATGTCCACCTGCTGGTTGTCATGACAGCTGAACGCGGCCTGTGTGGCGGCTTCAACTCGAGCATCGCCAAGCTGGCCCGTGTCAAAGCGGAAGAGCTGCGCCTGAAAGGCAAGACGGTCAAGGTTTTGACTGTCGGCAAAAAAGGCCGCGACGCGCTCAAGCGTGACCTTGGCGATCTGTTCGTTGGACATATCGACCTGAGCGAAGTCAAGCGTCTGGGTTACACCAACGCGCAAGACATCGCCAAGGGCATCCTGTCCCGTTTCGATGGGGGTGAGTTCGATGTTGCCACGATCTTCTACTCGAAGTTCGTCAACGTTGTGACCCAGATCCCGACGGCACAACAGGTCATCCCAGCCTCGTTTGAGGATACCGAGGGCGACGACAGTGGTGCCGTGTTCGACTACGAGCCCAGCGAAGAGGCCATTCTGGCCGACCTGCTACCAAAGGGGGTTGCGACTGCAATCTTCTCGGCTCTGCTCGAAAATGGAGCCTCGGAACAGGGTGCACGTATGTCCGCTATGGACAACGCAACACGCAACGCGGGTGAGATGATCGACAAGCTGACGATCCAGTTCAACCGTTCGCGTCAGGCCGTGATCACCAACGAGCTGATTGAAATTATTTCCGGCGCTGAGGCGCTGTAGAGACAAACCGGAGACGAAACATGGCGAATGCAAAAGGCAAAGTCACACAGATCATCGGGGCCGTCGTCGACGTGCACTTCGAAGATCAGCTGCCAGAAATTCTGAACGCGCTGGATACAACCAACAACGGCAAAAAGCTGGTTCTGGAGGTTGCACAGCATCTGGGCGAAAACACTGTCCGCACCATTGCGATGGACGCAACCGAAGGTCTGGTTCGCGGCGAAGCTGTAACTGACACCGGCGCACCGATCGCGGTTCCGGTCGGCAACGCAACACTGGGACGAATCCTGAACGTTGTGGGCGAACCTATCGACGAAAAAGGCCCCGTTGAAACCAAAGAAACGCGCGCCATTCACCAGCCTGCGCCAGACTTTTCGGATCAGGCAACGGAATCCGAAGTTCTGGTTACCGGCATCAAGGTTGTTGACCTGCTGGCCCCTTACGCCAAAGGCGGTAAGATCGGTCTGTTCGGCGGCGCCGGCGTAGGTAAAACAGTTCTGATCATGGAGCTGATCAACAACATCGCCAAAGTGCACTCGGGCGTGTCCGTGTTCGCGGGTGTTGGTGAACGGACCCGTGAAGGCAACGACCTGTATCACGAGATGATCGAATCCGGTGTTATCGTTCCCGAAAAGCTGGAAGATTCGAAAATCGCGCTGGTGTACGGCCAAATGAACGAGCCTCCGGGTGCACGTATGCGGATCGCTCTGTCGGGCCTGACCCTTGCGGAACAATTCCGTGACGCAACCGGTACCGATGTTTTGTTCTTTGTCGACAACATCTTCCGCTTCACACAGGCAGGTTCCGAAGTGTCCGCCCTGTTGGGCCGTATCCCTTCGGCGGTGGGCTATCAGCCGACGCTGGCGACCGACATGGGCGCGATGCAGGAACGGATCACCTCGACCAAGTCGGGCTCGATCACCTCTGTGCAAGCCGTCTACGTCCCTGCGGATGACCTTACCGACCCCGCGCCTGCGACGTCGTTCGCGCACCTCGATGCGACCACCGTTCTGAACCGTGCGATCTCGGAAAAGGGTATTTACCCTGCTGTTGACCCGCTCGATTCGACCTCGCGTCTGCTTGATCCGGCGATCGTCGGTGAAGAGCACTATACCGTTGCGACCGACGTTCAGCAGATCCTCCAGCGCTACAAGTCGCTGCAGGACATCATCGCCATCCTCGGCATGGACGAACTGTCGGAAGAGGACAAACTGACCGTGGCCCGTGCCCGTAAGATCGAACGCTTCATGTCGCAGCCGTTCGACGTGGCACAGGTCTTCACCGGTTCGCCCGGCGTTCAGGTTCCTCTGGATGTCACCATCGCGTCGTTCAAGGCCGTAGTGGCCGGCGAATACGATCACCTGCCCGAGGCAGCCTTCCTGATGGTTGGCGGCATCGACGACGTGATCGCCAAAGCGGAAAAGATGGCCGCAGAAGCCGCCTAAGGAGCACACCTGATGGCAAACACGATGCAATTCGACCTCGTCAGCCCCGAGCGTAGCCTTGCTTCGCTCAGCGCGACCGCGGTCCAGCTTCCCGGCGCGGACGGGGACATGACGGCGATGCCTGATCATGCCCCCACCATCACGACGCTGCGCCCGGGCATCCTGAAGGTCGAGGCACCCCAAGGGTCCAGTGAATATCTGGTCACCGGCGGGTTTGCTCAGATCAATGGCGATGGCCTGTCGGTTCTGGCCGAAAAAGCCATTCCGGTCGCCGAAGTGACACGGTCGCATCTGGACGATCTGGTCGCCGAGGCGCGTGCTTCGCACGAAGCAGCCAAGGCAGGCGATGATCAGACAATTGTCGATGACGCTGCCAAACTGCTGGCTGACATGGAAGCCCTTGGAACGCATATGAGCCTGTAAGGCTCATCGTATTCCGACAGTCAGAAACGGCCCCGTAAACACGGGGCCGTTTTTTTATCGTGATTTTACAAGTGTGACGGGTTAAGGTCCGGAATTACATAGATAAAGACAAATCAATGAAGACGTTTCGAACCCATCCAATTGGTATTGACCAAGGCGAGGCAGTTATTTTTTCCGAATTCGCCGATGGTGGCGAAATGTGGACGGGCGAAGGACCGCGCCAGCGGCGATCGAGCGTTACGTTCAAGCAACCGTTCCGATCCAATCCAGTGGTTCAGATCGGTGTCTCTTTGTGGGATGTGGATACATCTTCCGCTCTGCGCGCCGAAGTTACGGCCGAAGACATCACGCCAGAGGGCTTTAGCGCCGTTTTCCGCACATGGTCGGATACACGGATCGCCCGGATACGTGTCACATGGACCGCCATCGGAGAGGTGGCCCATGACGATGATTGGAATATCTCTTAACGCGACAGGTCCCCTGTCAGGGGGCCAATGTGAGGTCTCGGGATAGGTAAGGCGGGTTAGTCGTCCGACGCTTCGATCATGTCCACACGAGTTGCGTGGCGGCCACCTTCGAACTCAGTGCCGAGGAAAGCGTCGACGATATCAAGGGCTTGACCTTCGCCCACGACACGCGCGCCAATCGACAGCATGTTGGCGTTGTTGTGCGCGCGGATCATGCGGGCCGAAAAGGCGTCAGAACATACGCCACAGCGAATGCCCGGAACCTTGTTGGCCGCCATCATGATCCCCTGACCAGTACCACATAGGACGATCCCAAGGTGGCAATCACCAGCAGCAACAGCCTGAGCCGCAGCTTTACCGTGTACGGGGTAGTGCGTGCTTTCAAGTGTTTTGGGACCGATATCGACGACTTCCCAGCCTTGCGCTGCGATGTGGTCGGCGACCGCCTGGCGCAACTCGATGGCTGCGTGGTCACTAGAAAGAACAATGCGTTTTGAGGCTGTCACGGGTACGTCCTGCCTTGTTGTGTTGACAAAAAAGGGCGGCTGTTACGCCGCCCAACTCGGTCAGTCCATGTGATACATCGACTCGTAAATCGGTGTCAGAGTTTTGTCCTCGAACAACGAAGACACGCTTGTCCCGTTCCAGATGTTCAGGATCGCCTGAGTGAAAATAGGCGCGGTTGGCACAATGCGGATGTTCTTGGCGTTGGTGATCTCTTTGGTGGGCTGGATCGTGTCGGTCAGCACCAGAGATTTCATTACCGAATTCGTCACACGCTCGACTGCCGGGCCGCTCATGACACCGTGGGTGATGTACGAATGAACCTCTTTCGCGCCGTTATCCAGCAGGACCTGAGCGGCCTTGCATAGCGTACCGGCGGTGTCGCACATGTCGTCGACGATCAGGCAGATCTTGTCTTTGACGTCACCGATCACCGTCATCTCGGCCACTTCGCCAGCCTTTTCGCGGCGCTTGTCCACGATCGACAGGGGGGCGTTGATGCGCTTGGCAAGCTCGCGCGCACGGGCAACGCCGCCAACGTCAGGCGATACCACCATAAGCTCGTCCAGATTGTCCTGGAACTGGTGTTTCACATCCAACGCAAAAATCGGCGATGCATAAAGGTTGTCGACCGGCATGTCGAAGAACCCCTGAATCTGTGCTGCGTGCAGGTCCATGGTCAGGATCCGCTCGATCCCTGCACCGGTCAGCATGTTGGCCACCAACTTGGCGCTGATTGGCGTCCGCGCCTTGGTGCGGCGGTCCTGACGGGCGTAACCAAAATAAGGGATCACGGCGGTGATACGCTGTGCGGAAGACCGACGCAGCGCGTCAGCGATGATCAGCAGCTCCATCAGGTTGTCATTCGCCGGGTTCGATGTCGGTTGGACAATGAACATATCCTCGCCGCGCACGTTTTCGAACACTTCGACGAAAATCTCGCCGTCATTGAAGCGTTCGACCCGCGCATCGACCAGATTCTGATCGACGCCGCGATACAGGCTCATGCGTCGCGAGATAGATTCGGCAAGAGGAAGGTTGGCGTTCCCAGCGATAAGCTTGGGTTCGTTGAGTGTCGGCATCGGCTGAGGTCCCCGGGCAGCAATGGCAATGTGACAGATTCGTGATGTTGACACCGCTTAGCACGGGTCTAACGTCCAGCAAAGATAACGCAGCGGAGAAAGTGCAAATGACCCAGATTGACTACTATTTTGCGACACTCTCGCCCTATACCTACCTTGCAGGTATGCGGTTGGAAGAGGTGGCGGCGAAACATGGCGCGACGATCAACTACAAACCGCTGGATATTGTCGCTCTGTTTGGGCGTACGGGGGGCACTCCTCCCAAAGACCGCCACATCTCTCGCATCGAATATCGGGCGCAGGAACTACAGCGACAGTCCAAGCAACTTGGTATGGAATTCAATCTACAGCCCGCGCATTGGCCGACCAATGCGGCGCCGTCATCCTATGCGATCATCGCTGCGATCAAGGACGGGTCAGGCGACGTTGGAAAGCTTGCGCATTCCTTCGTGCGGGCCTGTTGGGCCGAGGAGAAAGACATCGCGCAGGATGATGTGATCCGCGATTGCCTGACACAGGCCGGTTTTGATCCGGGGCTGGCGGATAGTGGCCTTCTGGTTGGCGCGGAAACTTATGCCGCCAATCTGGAAGAGGCCGTGGATCGCGGTGTATTTGGCGCGCCGTTTTATATCACCGAAGACGATCAGCGGTTCTGGGGGCAGGACCGGCTGGATGATCTGGACCGCCATATGTCGGAACTGAAGGGGTGAGGGACACCCCCCTGACAGACAACATCTTTGTCAGAACGTTGGGGCAGGGCGCGCGCAAGGTGCTCGCCCTGCACTGCACAATCGCGCATTCCGGGGCGTGGTCGGGGCTGGCGACGGCTCTAAAGGGCGAGGCGACATTTACGGCCCCGGACATGCCGTCCCATGGCCGCAGCGCGGATTGGGATGGGCACGGGGATTTCTTTGACCAAGTGACCCAACTGTCGGCCGCGCATCTGACCGAACCGATGGATGTGATCGGGCATTCCTTTGGCGGGATGCTAGCCCTTCGGCTGGCTGTCGAGTTTCCGGACCTGGTCCGCAGTGCGGTCCTGATCGAGCCAGTGTTCTTTGCGGTTGCGATTCAGGACACGCCCGATTTGGTGCGGCAACATGATGAAGAGGCGAAACCTGTCTCTGATGCGCTCGCGGCCGGAAATTTTGAGCAGGCCGCCCGTTTGTTCAACCGGATGTGGGGCGCACAGGACGGCCCACGATGGCCCGAATTGCCAGAGCGGACACGCGCGGGAATGATCCGTGGTATTCACGTTGTGCCCGCCGTTGATGACGCTTTGTTCCTTGATCAGAAGGGGATGCTGAACCCTGGCGTTCTGGACCGCGCATCTATGCCGGTTCTGATCCTGAGCGGGTCTGAGACGCACCCCGTCATGCCCGCGATCGGAGAAGGTCTTGCCCGGCGGCTTCCCAATGCCGGAACGGGCGTTGTTTCGGGTGCTGACCACATGGTCCCAATCACTCACCCGGATCAGACGGCTGCCGTCATTCGAAAGTTTTGGGGTGGTCTATCCTGAACCATGTTGTTGACAGGATGACACCCCTAATCCCTGAAATCACAACAAGCCGATGAACCGGTCGATATCATCTGAGTTGATCGACCAGTCGCAGACCAGTCGGCAGGCCAGGATCTCGTCGTCATCCGCACCGTCCAGCTCTGCGCCCCACAGATGATAAACCGCACCCGCTTGGTGCAACTGCTTGTGACGCGCGCGCGAAAACTGCGCAAAAATCATGTTGGCTTGCGGCTCATGTAGAAAGGTTGCGCCTTTGCCGCGTAGACCATCGGCCAGATGCGCGCAGTTGGCGTTGGCTTGTCGCGCCATCTGCAGCCACAGATCATCGTTCAGATATGCGGCCATCTGGGCGGACAAGTAACGATGCTTGGAGAACAGATGCGCACCTCGCTTGCGCCGCAGTTCGAATTCCCAGGCCTTGGATTCGTCAAAGAAAACTACCGCTTCGACACCCATCAACCCGTTCTTGGTGCCGCCAAAGCTGACCGCATCGACGCCCGCTTTCCACGTCATCTCAGCGGGCGAGCAATTAAGCGCGACCAATGCGTTAGTGAACCGGGCACCATCCAGATGAACTGGCAGGTCGTATTCTTTGGCGATACTGCACAGCGCCTGCAACTCGGCCAGTGAGTAAACCGAGCCACGCTCTGTCACCTGAGTGATCGACACGGGCCCACGCTGGGGGCCGTGCACGCCACGTGTTTCTTCGGCCAAAATCGAGCGACGCAGCGCTGCGGGCTCCATCTTGTCGCCGCCCGGCACCAGTGTCAGCTTTGCGCCGCTATAGAACTCGGGCGCGTTGCATTCATCCTCGTGGATATGCGCGACGGGTGAACAGAACACGGTTTCCCATGGGTTTGAGAGTGTCGCCAGAGCCAGCGAATTCGCGGCTGTCCCGGTGGCCACCAGATAAACTGCGGCCCCTGGCGCTTCGAAGATTCCGCGAATACGATCGCGCACTTCGTTCATCAGGGTGTCCGCGCCATAGGCCATTTGATAGCCCTGATTGGCTTCGTTCAACGCGGCCATGACCTGTGGGTGAACCGGACCGGAATTGTCAGAGGCGAAATACATCAGCTGGGTTCCTCAATGATATAGTCTTCCCACTCTTCCAAGGGGGTTTCGAATTCGGACACCGTGCGCCCCTGAACTGACATGCCAGCTGCGTGCACGCTGTCCGGTGTACCTGATATCAGGGGATGCCATTCGTACAGCGGTTTCCCCTCCCACAGCAGTCGATAGGCGCAGGTTTGGGGCAGCCAATAGGCGTGATCGTCGATGTTGTTGGGCTTCATCACGATGCATTCCGGGACGAATTGGTGGCGGATGTCGTATTGTGTGCAGCGGCAGGTCTCATCGTCCAGCAGACGGCAGGCGACGCAGGTCAGGGCGACCTCGCCGGTGTCCTCATCCTCAAGCTTGTTCAGGCAGCATTTGCCGCAGCCGTCGCACAAGGCTTCCCATTCGCGCTGGTTCATCTTGGTCAGCGGTTTGCGTTCCCAGAACCGCGGGCCAAGGCCATTGCGATTGATCGGATCGGTGGTCATAGCGCGGCCAGCAGGATGCGCGCCTTGTCACAATCGGCATCCATCTGCGCGATCAGGGCATCCAGCCCGTCAAACGTCATCTCGGGGCGCAGGTATTCGACCAGGCCGACGGACAAGGTCGAACCATATAGATCGCCTGAGAAATCGAACAGGAAGGTCTCGATATTCGGAACCTCTCCGTTGAACATTGGCCGTACGCCGACAGAGGATGCGCCGTGATAGCTGCCCTGATGAGGTCCGTCGAGCACATCGACCAGCACCGCATAGACGCCAAATTTTGGCGGGTGCAACCCTTCGATAGACATATTCGCGGTGGGGAACCCAAGCTCGCGCCCGCGTTGTTCGCCGCCGATCACTTCGCCCTCGACGCGGTGCCAATGGCCCAGCATTGCCGCGGCGTCGCGGGGGCGGCCATCGGTCAACGCGGTGCGGATACCAGTCGAGGATACCACATCGTCAGACCGTTCCATCAGCGGTGCAATGGTGACGCCAAACCCCATTTCTTGCCCGAACCGGGCCATATCTTCGGCGGTGCCACTACGCCCTTTGCCGAAACAGAAATCCGCGCCGACCACGACGTGTGATAGACCAAGTCCCTCGCAGATGACATTGCGGGCAAAGCCTTCGGGCGTCAGACCGGCAAGCGCTGCATTGAACGGCAATTCGTACAGCTTTTGCACACCCAGTTTCTCCAACCGGTGCGCACGTGCGTTTCCGCGCATCAGACGAAAAGGTGGGGCATCGGGTGCAAAGTACTCGCGAGGGTGAGGTTCGAACGTCAGAACACCAAGCGGAGCATCCGGGGCCACGCTTTGTGCAAGTTCAATCACCGACTGATGGCCCACATGTACGCCATCGAAGTTCCCGATTGCCACACTGGCACCGCGGTCTTCTGGCTCGACAAACTGGAAATCACGGATGATCTGCATGCAGCTTGCCTAGCGGGACTGGAGACCGGGTTCAAGCACCTGATTGGTCCAAATGCTGCGCAACAAAAAAGGGCACCGTTTCCGGCGCCCTTCAAAAGGATAGAGGTATCGAGGCTTCAGTCGAATTTGCGCGACGGGGCCAGAACCATCGCTTCGCCCACCAACACCTTCTTGCCGTCGACCGCACAGTGACAATCCAGTTTCACGCGACGCTTGGCAAAATCAATATCGATCACTTTGACCTCGGCATAGACCATATCACCGGGGCGCACTGGAGCCAGAAATTTGAGAGACTGACCCATATAGACCGTGCCGTGGCCCGGCAGCTGTTCGCCGATCACCGCCGAGATCAGGCCCGCCGTCAACATGCCGTGGGCGATGCGACCTTCGAAGATCGTGTCGCGGGCATAGTCGTCGTCCAGGTGAACGGGGTTTCGGTCCGTTGAAACCTGCGCGAACATCTCGATATCTTCGTCCGTCACCACTTTGCGCAGGTGGCGGGTCATGCCCATCTCGATGTCTTCAATACAGATCGTGCCGCGTGGAAGATTATCCAACATGTCGCCCTCACTCGAGTTCAATGGGCAACAAAACAACTCAAGTTGCCCCGGTTTGGCAACTTTATTACTTCGCAACTGCAGAAAATCAAGTCTTTTCTGACTACCTCAATCGACCGATTGTGTAGGTAGGATTGATGTTTTCCTTTGCAATATAATCACTTAGGGATTCATGATGCGGATGATGCTCAGTTTTTGTTTCCGCTGCGGCCAAACCACCCGAGATGAACAGAGAATCAATCCCTTCGCCCATACCGCCGAGAATGTCCGTATGTGGGCCGTCGCCGATCACAAGAATGTCGCCATCAGGGATGTCATGACCCAATTCCTGCAGCCTGCGCCGCGCAAGATCATAGATCGGCGGGTGGGGTTTTCCGAAATACAGGCTCTCGCCTCCCATCTCGGTATACAGCTTCGCCAACGCGCCCGCGCACCATTCGCGTATCTCGCCCCGGTCAACAACGATGTCGGGGTTGGCGCAGAGCAGCTTCATGCCTTTCTGTTTGGCATAGAGGAAATCGGCGCGATTGACCGCCGGATCCGCCATTGGGTCGAACGGCCCGCAGCAGACGATCCCTTCGGCCTCATCCAGCGGGACACGTTCGATGTGGATCGGATAGTGTAGTATTTTTAGCGGCTCAAAGAAACCCGCGTCGCGTTCCCATTCCCCCATGAAATAGACTTTTTCACCAACCGCCCCACGGAACATGGCCGACCGAGCCGAGTCCCCGCTGGTGGCGATGGTGTCAAAGGCATCTGCGGGGACATTGAACTGCCCAAGCTGCTCAGCCACGCCAGCACGCGGTTTGGGTGAGTTGGTGACCAGCACAACGATCCCGCCTTGCGCCCGGTAGTTTTGCAAAGCCGCGACCGCATCGGGATAGGCAATGATGCCGTTGTGAACGCATCCCCACAGGTCAACGAACAGTGCCTTGTAGCGGCCTGAAATCTCGGAAAGCGTGTGGATGATCTGGGTCATGGGAGCCTCGGGACCTGAAATTCTGAGTTGTGACAGCTATGGCAAAGCTTTCACCTCTTGGCCATCCCGCAATATCAATTGCGGGTCGAACACAGTGTGTCTGATCGCGTCATTCGACGATTTCTTCGACATCGGGTGCTTGTTGGACGTTTTCGGTGCCCAATATGATCTGTGCGCCGATCCTGTTCTGGAAACGCACTACGACCAGAAAACCCGGCCCCAGTTCTTTCTGAAGTACGTCGACCAAAGGCGTGTCACGCAGGGTCTCGGGCAGCAAACCGGCGATCGAGGATACTTTGTAAGCCGCTTCAATCGGAAGGTCCACGATCAGCCAAATATCGGCGTGTTTACGTTTGGCATTCACGTCCACGCGGATGATCTCAACTGAGACCGGATCGGCCCAGTCCCGGATCGTTTGCGCCAACTGCGCCTCGGTCCGGGTTTCGAGGTAACGGTTGTAGGTCGACTTTCCCAGTTGAAGGACAACGAAGGCTAGGAATGCCAGTGTCACCACCACGCTTGCGGTGAAGTTCAGCTTGCGCCTACCCTTGCTAAACACCACCGCCCGCGCTGCATACACGATGTAAACCGCGCAAGCGGACAGAATGATCGCACCAAGGTTGGTGGCAAACAGCAGGCCGGCTTCATAGGCCTCGGCGGGTTCGTCGAAATACAGCAACACACCCGATGCAGACAGAGGTGGCACCAATGACACGCCGATGGCTGCACCGGGAAGTAGGCTGGCCTCGGACCGGTTGATCTGAACGTAGGCGGCGGCCACCCCGGCGGCCAGCGCAACGATCAGATCCTCGGTGCCCGGATCCGTTCTGGCCAGAACCTGATCGGGGATCAGAATACCGCGCGGGACGTCTGCGACATAGACGAGAAGCCACGCCAGCAAGACGCTGATTACCGCCGCGCCGCAGACGATCAGAGCTAACTTGAACGCGCGACCCAGCCACCCCATGACCATCGCGGCCGCGACCCCAAGGATAGGTGTCATCAATGGCGCAACAAGCATTGCGGCAATGACCACCGCACCGGAATCTCGCAGCATGCCCATCGTGGCGATCACAACGGATAAGGTCAGAAGCATGGCAAACCGTCGCCAATAGGCAGATTTGTCCTTGCCTTCAAACCTCAGGATGTCGCGTGTGGTGCTGAACTTGCGGGAACTCATGAACGTCGTCTGACCCAATTCGCTGTCTGGCTATTGATGTCAGACTACCAACGGATGCCATTCGCGCAAAACAATAGTAGCAAAGAAAAAAGGCGCCCGGGAGGGGCGCCTTTCGGTTGGGATGTTTGTCAGCGTCAAACCTTGAGGTTCGGGATGATCTGTTTTTTGCGGCTCATGATGCCAGGCAGGACTACGGCATCGCCGTCCACGCTTGCGCCAAAGCTCTTTTCCGCGACGCCTTTGACCAGATCGTTCGGCACCAGCAGGGTGGCCTCTTCGTTCAGGATATCGACCACGAACAGCAGAACCTGATCAACGCCGTCTTCCTTGGCTACGTCAGCCATCGAACCCGCCAGGCTGGCCTTGCGGTCCAGAACGACGCCCGGTGCAGTGGTTTCCAGAACCGAAACGCGGAACTTGGTACCGTCGACCTCATATTCCTTGCTGTCCATTCGGATCAGTTCGGCGTCCGAAAAAGACGACACATCCGATTTGGCCGCGAACATTTCCGCGGCATAGGTCGCAACGTCCAGACCCAGATCAGCGGCCAGCCTCTCGGCCACTGCGCGGTCATGTGCGGTGGTGGTGGGTGAGCGGAATTCCAGCGTATCCGACAGGATGCAGGTCAGTGCGGCGGCTTTGATGGCGTCGGGCATCTTGGCGGCGTCGTCACCGATCAGGTCCATCATGATGGTCGCAGTGCAAGCCAGCGGACGCACGGTGATGTCGATCGGGCCTTTGGTTTCCAGACCGCCAACCAGCTTGTGGTGGTCGATGATTGCGCGGATGTCGGCGCTGTTTACGCTGGCTGGCAGCTCGGCCGGGTTGTTGGTGTCCACGATGACTACCGGTGCGCCCTCGGCCACGTCCTCGATGATGCGCGGCTTTGGCAGGTCCCAGCGCTGCAGCAGGAATGCCGCTTCGGTGTTGGGTTCGCCCAGCAAAACCGGCTCAGCCTGTTCGCCTTTGATTTCGTTCAGGTACCATGACCACAGGATAGGTGAGCCTGTGGAGTCGGTGTCGGGGGATTTATGTCCAAATACGAGCGTTGTCATGTCAGCGTCCTGAGGGTGATCATTTTGCGCGCCTTATAGGGCGGTCCGCCGGGGTTGTCACCCAACAGTGTTTACGCTGCGACGGTTGGTCTGAAATCGAGGTGGGGTCAGAACGGGGCGCGGGTCAGGGTGTACCCGGCCTGCTGCAATTGGTTCAGCAGCCCGTAATCGCCCCCAAGATGCCCGGCACCGACCGCGATCACGACAGTTTGGTCCTGAATGCTCAGAATTTTCTGCATCCAGTTGCTGTTGCGCTCGACAAGAAGTTTTTGCTCGAAATCATTCCATTCCTCGTCGAACACCTCGGGCGGCAGGCCCGAGTCTTCCAAACCCTGCAGGCGGGCGAGCTGGATGATTTCAACATGTTTCTCTTCCAGATATGCATTGGCCATCGTGGCCAGTTGATCCTCGCTGCCGCCCATGGCACCGGCCATCCGCACAAGGGACTGGACCTGCTTTTCGATGGGGTGGCTGTCGAACATACTCATAAGATCGGCAACCTGTTCAAGCGAGCGTTTGGGGATGCCCAACTCGTCAGCCAGTTGATCAAGACGGGCGTCCATCCCGTGGCTCGCACTGGGGTCCTGCATCATACACGGGGGGACGCCCAGCATCATGCTTAGAAACCAGGGCCGCATTTTGGCTGCCATCCAGCCGGGGATACCGCGCTCGGATAGCCCGTCAGACAGGGCAGACCAGTCTTCCTCGGACATCAGGTCAATCAGGCTGGGTCCCGAGGTGATCATCACCGGGCTCATGTCCTTGGCCAGGTCTTGTTCGAACGCGTCCATTTCTTCCTGCGTTACCTCGAAATAAAACGCGTCCGCATCGCTGAGGGTCGGCGTTAGCCGTTCGACCACTGCGTCCATGCGTGGGTCATTGGCATGCAACGTGCCAACAAGGTGTAGAACCGTGTCGCCCTTGGAAGCGATCCAGTGGTTACCTTCGGGAAATGGGATATCGGCCACTGCCTGTTGCAGTTCGGACTTTACCGCAGGGCTCAGTCCCGGCCTCAGATCATTCCCTTCGCATGCGGCCTGTACGGCGGCGGGCAGGAAAAGGAAAAGCAACGGTGCAAACAGGCGCATAAGGATCATCTCGGAAACTTCAGTGTGACCGCGACATTGCCTTTGCGCAGCAATGTATTCAAGCCAGATGCAGGTGATGGCTGGCGTTCGCGGCAAATTTGCATAGCATGGCGAAATGGACCGCGAGCAGGATCTATACCCGCCGATCAAGACGCTGTTCGAGCGTCAGGGCTATACCGTCAAAGGCGAAGTCGGCGCTGCCGATATCGTCGCTGTTCGAGATGGCGATGAGCCGGTGATTGTTGAGCTGAAGCTGCGGTTCTCATTGGCGCTATTTCATCAGGCAATCACGCGGTTAAGGGTGACTGACCAAGTCTATATAGGTGTGTGCAAACCAAAAGGGCGAACAGCGCGGCGCGCGTTAAAGGACAATTTGGCGCTGTGCCGCAGGCTTGGTCTTGGTCTGATCACTGTACGTGCCGACGGCGCGGTCGAGGTGCAATGTGACCCGGGCCCGTATGCACCGCGAAAAAACAAAGCAAAATCGGCTCGTCTGCTCCGTGAATTTGACCGGCTTGAAGGTGATCCCAACGCAGGTGGGGCGACCCGGCACGGGATCGTGACGGCCTATCGTCAGGACGCGCTGAAATGTGCAGCCCATCTGGCCGAATGCGGAGCGACAAAGGGGGCGGAAGTTGCCCAATCCACCGGCGTCGCCCAGGCCACGCGCCTGATGCGGGACAATCACTACGGGTGGTTCGACAAGGTCGAGAAAGGGGTCTATGCGCTGTCGGCAACGGGGGCCGAAGGGTTGAAGCACTGGGCATATAGCTGGGAAGATGCGAACTAGTCAGGCCGTGCGGCAATTTCGGCAATCATGGCGCGGGTTATATCTGAAAGGACGGCGTTGCGTTCAGGAAATGGCGCATCGCTTTCGGTCAGATAGATGGCGGCCAGATAGGTGCGGGGCTCGGGTGTCTGCAAAAAGGCAACGATCGCACGGCTGCCGTGGCCTCCGGCACCGGTCTTGTCCCCGATCGTCCACCCGTCAGGCACGTGCGCGCGGATAAGACCGTTGGCCACTTGATCGTCTATCATCCATTGCCTGAGTTGTGCGGAGGATGCGGGTGAGAGCGCCTGGCCAAATAACAACCGGTCGAGCGTCGCCAGTATTGCCCGAGGCGTTGTAGTGTCGCGCGGATCGCCTGGAGTGGCTTCGTTCAGCGCCGTCTCCCATCGATCAAGGCGGGTGATGTCGTCGCCGTTTGTCCGAAAAAACTCGGTCAGTCCGGCAGGCCCATCCAGGCGGCGCAACAGCAGATTGGCCGCAGCATTGTCGCTGATCGTCATCGTTGCTTCGCATAGCGCTCCGACAGTCATACCGGTCTCAACATGTTTGCTGGTGACAGGGGAGTAATCTACCAGGTCCGTCGTCTGGTACGTGACGTGATCTGACAGGCTTTCCGTACCTGCATCCACCTCTGCCAGCACGGCGCCGCACAAGAGCGTTTTGAACGTGCTGGACATCGGAAACAGCTCATCCGCGCGGTATGAAACCTCCCATTCGTTGCTGGGATCATAAAGGAGCAGCCCGATCCGGGCATCAAGGCGGCGCTCCCAGCTCTGGACCGTTTCGGTAAGGGGCTGCGCCTGTGCTGATGTGGCTAAACCAACAGTAATAGTAATTAAAAACAACAGGGTAGTTGTGATTTTCCTGAGCCCACGCATCGAATCTGCCTTGGTCAAATGTGGTCGCCATCACCTAAGTTGGCTAGGGCGCTGTGTAAACCGGGCGTTCTGGGGCTCTGCGTGCGAAAAATATTCAGGCAACTTGTTGACTCGGTCATTTCGACCCCCTAGCTATGTGTCGTTATCACTCTCTACTGCTGAGTGCTAACGCCTCGCTGAAAGGCGGGGGGAGGATAGATAAACTTTGAGCCCAAGGAGCTGCAAAGATGGCATTGAAACCGCTTCATGACCGTGTGCTGGTTCGTCGTACCGAAAGCGATGAGAAAACCGCAGGCGGGTTGATCATTCCCGAAAGCGCAAAAGAAAAGCCCAGCGAAGGCGAAGTCGTTTCGACCGGTGAAGGCGCGCGCAAGGACAGCGGCGAACTGATCGCAATGGCTGTAAAAGCTGGCGACAAGATCCTGTTCGGCAAGTGGTCGGGCACCGAGGTTCAGGTCAACGGCGAAGAGCTGCTGATGATGAAAGAAAGCGACATCATGGGGATCATCGAGTAAGCGCCCGCGCTTCTCTGATCTTCATTTCCAACATTTTTCTCAAGGAGAAACAACATGGCTGCTAAGGACGTCAAGTTCGACACCGATGCCCGCAACCGCATGCTGTCAGGTGTGAACATCCTGGCCGATGCTGTCAAAGTGACCCTGGGCCCCAAAGGCCGCAACGTGGTTCTGGACAAATCCTTCGGCGCACCGCGCATCACCAAAGACGGTGTATCGGTTGCCAAGGAAATCGAACTGGAAGATAAGTTCGAAAACATGGGCGCGCAGATGGTGAAAGAAGTCGCCAGCCGCACCAATGACGAAGCCGGCGACGGCACCACCACTGCAACTGTTCTGGCTCAGTCGATCGTCAAAGAAGGTCTGAAGCAGGTTGCTGCTGGCCTGAACCCGATGGACCTGAAGCGCGGCATCGACCTGGCAACTGCCAAGGTCGTTGAAGGCATCAAAGAGATGGCGCGTGAAGTCAAAGACTCGGCAGAAGTCGCTCAGGTTGGCACCATCTCGGCCAACGGCGAAGCTGAAATCGGTCAGCAAATCGCAGACGCGATGCAGAAGGTTGGCAACGAAGGCGTTATCACCGTCGAAGAAAACAAAGGTCTGGAAACCGAGACCGATGTTGTCGAAGGTATGCAGTTCGACCGTGGCTACCTGTCGCCTTACTTCGTCACCAATGCTGACAAGATGATTGCAGACCTCGACGACTGCATGATCCTGCTGCACGAAAAGAAACTGTCCTCGCTGCAGCCGATGGTTCCGCTGCTCGAGCAGGTGATCCAGTCGCAAAAGCCGCTGCTGATCATTGCTGAAGACGTTGAAGGCGAAGCGCTGGCAACTTTGGTTGTCAACAAACTGCGCGGCGGCCTGAAAATTGCTGCTGTCAAAGCACCGGGCTTCGGCGATCGCCGCAAGGCCATGCTGCAGGACATCGCAATCCTGACCGGCGGTCAAGTCATCAGCGAAGATCTGGGCATGAAGCTCGAGTCCGTCACTATGGACATGCTGGGCACTGCCAAGAAAATCGAAATCACCAAAGACGAAACCACCATCGTCGACGGTGCTGGCGAGAAAGCCGAGATCGAAGCACGTGTTGCTCAGATCCGCACTCAGATCGAAGAAACCTCGTCGGACTACGACCGTGAAAAGCTGCAAGAGCGCGTTGCCAAACTGGCCGGCGGTGTTGCTGTTATCCGCGTAGGTGGCATGACCGAAGTTGAAGTGAAAGAGCGTAAGGATCGTGTTGACGATGCTCTGAACGCAACGCGCGCAGCCGTTCAGGAAGGCGTTGTTGTGGGGGGTGGCGTTTCGCTGGTTCAGGCCGGTAAAGCACTGGACACTCTGAAAGGCGCAAACGCTGATCAGGACGCAGGCATCAATATCGTGCGTAAAGCCATCGAAGCGCCGCTGCGCCAGATTGCTGAGAACGCGGGCGTCGACGGCGCAGTTGTTGCAGGCAAAGTTCGCGAATCTTCGGAAGCGGCCTTTGGTTTCAACGCTCAGACCGAAGAGTATGGCGACATGTTCTCGTTCGGCGTTATCGATCCGGCCAAAGTTGTCCGCACTGCGCTGGAAGATGCAGCATCGGTTGCTGGCCTGCTGGTCACCACCGAAGCAATGGTTGCTGACAAGCCTGCCAAAGACGGCGCGCCTGCTGGCGGCGGCATGCCCGACATGGGCGGCATGGGCGGCATGATGTAAGACGTCGAATTCGCCTCGGCGAATTCTGACGGTCCCGACAGGCGCTTGGCTGTAAGGCCAAGCTGCCGAAGGGGAAGCCTTAAAATATAGGGACGGGGTCGCCTTCGGGCGGCCCCGTTCCGTTTTGCGGACCACCCGCGGGAATGTGAGTGTGCAAAACGCGCCGAAACCGGCTATGCGGTTGATATGAAACTGTTCCTACTCACGTGCCTGACGATGTGCGCCTTTGCGTCCAACTCGATACTTAATCGTCTGGCGATTGATAGTGGCGCCAGCAATCCTGCTGCCTTTGCCGTGGTGCGGGTCTTAGCTGGTGCAGTGGTACTGGCCGGGTTGGTTCTTCTAAGGGCTGGCCACTTGCCACTGTTTGACCGACGCAGGATTGCCGGGGCGGGGTCGTTGTCCCTGTACATGATCGGATTCTCGGTCGCCTATCTGACGCTGGACGCGGGTCTTGGCGCGCTGATCCTGTTTGGGGTGGTGCAGGTGACGATGTTCACTGTGACATCAGTGAAAGGCACGCTGCCCACTGGTCAGCAGATCGCGGGCGCCGCAATCGCGTTGCTGGGGTTGGTCTACGTGCTGTGGCCGTCCGGATCGATACAGGTCAACCCGATCGGGGCTGTCCTGATGATCGCCGCCGGGATCGGCTGGGCGATCTATTCGTTGGTTGGCAAGTCCGAATCGGATGCCTTATCCGGCACTGCGGCCAATTTTGTCGTGGCATTGCCCGTGACAACGCTGGCTTTGTTGGCGACAGGAGGGGCTTGGCAAATGACCGCTAACGGATACTTGCTGGCTGCGTTGGCCGGCGCGGTTACTTCGGGGATGGGGTATGCGCTGTGGTATCAGGTTCTGCGGGAATTGACGCCCACAACGGCGGCCGTCGTGCAACTCAGCGTTCCGATCATAGCCATTATCGGCGGTGTCCTCCTGCTGGGTGAGGCCGCCAGTCTGCGTCTGATCCTGGGGGCGGGTCTGGTATTGGGCGGAATTGCACTGGCCGTTCTGCGCAGGACGCCGCGGTAGGGGTTTATTCGCTGGACGTTAGGCCTTATCTGGCGGCTATGCGTTATTTGCTTGCCCTCTTTCTGTTCTTTGTGCCTGCCATTGTGCAGGCAAAATGCGTGGTCCTGCTGCATGGGCTGGCACGGACCGAAGCGTCCTTTACCGTGATGGAACAGCTGTTCAAGACGCATGGTTATACCGTCGTGCGCCCGGGATATCCGTCCACTGACCTACCTATTCCCGAACTGGCTGCACAGACTCTGCCGGACGCGTTTACTGAATGCGGTGACGACAAGGTCAATGTGGTTGCGCATTCGATGGGCGGCATCTTATTGCGCTATTGGCTGCAGGATAACCATCCGGAAAATCTGGGCCGCGTGGTCATGCTCGGCCCGCCCAATCAGGGCAGTCAGTTGGTGGACGAACTTAGCGCGTATGAGGTGTTCGGGATGCTGAATGGCCCGGCTGGCCTGGCGTTGGGGACGGGCCCCGAAGGTATCCCAAGGCAACTGCCGCCTGCGGATTTCGAACTGGGTGTTATCGCCGGTGAGAATTCGCTGAACCCGCTGTTTTCGTCGATGATTGACGGTTCGGATGACGGCAAGGTCTCGGTTGAGACCACCAAGGTCAAAGGGATGGCGGACCATATCGTTTTGCCGGTGACACACACATTCATGATGAACAACCCGCGCGTAATGGCGCAGGCGTTGCATTTCATAGAGTTTGGGCAGTTTGACCCACAGATTACTTGGTTGGACGGGGTGATGGAAATCATCGACGAAATCTGCATCGGGCAGGATTGTTCGGAACCCGCGTCGGAGCCTTCCCAATGACTGCACTTTCTCTGACTTTAACCGGCGCAGAGGTCTTGTTGCCGGACCAAGGGATGACTCGTGCAGACCTGCCCATTGCCGAGGGGATCGTGCAAGAGGACCGCGCAGGCAGAACAATCGATCTGTCGGGATATCTTGTGATGCCCGGTATCATCGACCTGCACGGCGACGGGTTCGAGCGCCACATCGCACCGCGCCGCGGGGCGATGAAGCAGATGGGCGAAGGTATTTTGTCGGTCGAAGCTGAACTGGCCGCCAACGGGATCACGACGGCGGTCCTGGCCCAGTTCCTGAGTTGGGAGGGCGGCGTACGCGGCCCTGAATTCGCTGGCCAAGTGTTTGATGCTATCGCGTCGGTCAAAGATTGCGTCGTGACCGATCTGCTGCCTCAATTACGGTTCGAAACACACATGCTGGCGGAATACCCCAGCCTGCCTGAACGCATCACCGATTGGCAGGTGCCCTATGTCGTGTTCAACGACCACTTGCCGCATGACCGGTTGGCCGAGGGGCGCAAGCCGCCACGTTTGACGGGGCAGGCGCTTAAGGCAGGGCACAATCCGGACGCACATTTTGAGATGCTGCTGTCCATGCATGCCCGCCGGGATGATGTGCCCGCTGCCTTGGACACGCTCTGTACGGCGCTGGCCGAGCAGGGTGTCCGTATGGGCAGTCATGACGACGCAACCGCCCAAACCCGCGCCGATTGGCGGGCGCGGGGCGCGCAGATCGCGGAATTCCCAGAAACGCTAGAGGCAGCCGAGGCTGCACGGGCTGCTGGGGATCACGTTATTCTCGGATCACCCAACGTGGTGCGTGGCGGATCGCACAAGGGCAACGTCAGCGCGTTGGATCTGATCACGATGGGGCTGTGTGATGCGCTCGCCTCGGATTACCATTACCCCAGTCCCAGGCGCGCGGCTTTGATGCTGGCCAAATCCGGTCTGTTGGATCTGGCCGGAGCCTGGGCGTTGGTCTCTTCCGGTCCGGCACGGGTTCTTGGGTTGCAGGACCGGGGCACGCTCGCCCCGGGTCAACGCGCAGACCTAGTGATCCTTGATGCTCGGTCCCACCGCGTCGCCGCCACGCTGGCTGGTGGGCGGGTTAGTTTCATGTCCGGCGATATCGCCGCACGGTTCGTGGGCTGAGTCACCGCGTGATGCGGTTGAAATGCGCCATCTTGCGGCCCAGTTTGACCTCAGCCTTGCCATAGAGATGAAGCGCCACGTCGCGTTCCCGTGCCAATTCCGGCACACGGTCCATATCATCACCGATCAAGTTCTCCATGACCACGTCCGAATGGCGTTGACCATCACCCAGGGGCCATCCCGCCACAGCGCGGATATGCTGTTCGAACTGATCCACCGCGCAGCCGTTCTGTGTCCAGTGACCCGAGTTGTGCACCCGAGGCGCAACCTCATTCACGATCAACCCTTCTGACGTGACGAACAGTTCGACACCCATGACTCCGACGTAATCCAGCGCGTTCAAGATATTGGCGGCCAGAAGAACAGCATCGGTTCGTTGCGCCGGGGCAAGGCGGGCGGGTACCGTGGTGGTGTGCAAGATGCCATCGCGGTGCACGTTTTCACCGGGGTCGAAACAGGACACTTGACCGTCGATGCTTCGGGCGGCGATGACCGATACCTCGTGGCTGAAATTTACGAACCCTTCGAGGATTGCGGGCGCGCCTGCCATATCGGCCAGTGCGGCCTCGGCATCCTCGGGGCCGCGCAACCGCGCCTGCCCCTTGCCGTCATAGCCGAAACGACGTGTTTTCAGGATGGCTGGCGTGCCAATCTGGTCAATTGCTGCCTTTAGGCAGTCCAGATCGGTGATGTCGGCGAACGGCGCTGTTTTCAAGCCCAACCCGGCAAGGAACGTCTTTTCGGTCAGGCGGTCCTGACTGACGCGCAGTGCTTCGCGCCCCGGATGGATAGGGCAATGTGCTTCCAACAGGTCCAGCGCTTCGGTCGGGATATTTTCGAATTCATACGTGATGACATCGACGGACTCGGCAAAGGCCTTCAGTGCCGCAGCGTCATCATAAGCTGCAGTCGTCACATGATCCGCCACCTGACCGGCGGGTGGGTTCGCGCCCGGCTCAAAGATGTGGGTTACAAAGCCCAACCGGGCTGCGGCGACGGACAACATCCTGCCCAATTGGCCTCCGCCCAAAATTCCAATCCGCGCCCCCGGAGCAAGCATGTCCGTCATCAGTCTGTCTCCAACCTTTTTCCAATCGCCTGCAGGGCCGAGCGCAGCGCATCATGTGCGTTGCCCGCATGCAAGGCCTGCGTCATCTGCAGGCTGAGTGTTCCATCCGTCGCCAGCGCGTCCCGTTCCTGGGCCAGACGCCCGGCTTGCCCGGTTTGCATCGTCTGCAGAAATCCGGACAGTAGCTGTGTTGTATAAAACTCTGAGGCATCCGCGTCGCCTGTCTGCTCGGCCAGCCACTCGGCACCTGTTGCCATTACGTCCAGAAGGCCCGGGACCATCGCGCAGATCGCAAAATGCGCGTTCAACGCCGCCTCGGTTGCGACTTTGACAACCGGGTTTTCGGGTTCGAACAATTCGGCCAGCAAGGCATCGTTGCCAAACGCTGCAAGCGGGCATCCACCTTGCTGAAGAAAACCCAATGGGATCGTTTGCACAAAGTCAGTTGCGGGGGCGCATAACGCAGCAAGCTGATCCACCGATACAGCTGCCATCACAGATACGATTTGCTGACCCGAGCGAAAACTCAGGTTATCCAGAACTTCCGGGGCGATCTGAGGGCGCAGGCAAAGAAAAACGATATCCGATGCGTCGATAACCGCTTGTGGGTTTGTGACCGTTACGCCCAGTTCAGCCTCCAACTCAGCTGAGACTTTGGCGTTTCGCTCTGTAACGGCAATGCTGTGCCCTTTGTCCGTAAGAAAACGCGCAATGGGGGCTGCGATATGTCCGGTTCCGATAAAGCCGATACGGCTCATCCTTGGGGTTCCTCGGGGATAGAAGCAGACAAAGCTTCGCGCCAGGCATCCAGCCGATCAGCCAGTGCTGCGTCCTGCAAGGCGAGGATGCCAGCCGCCATCAACCCGGCATTGGCCCCACCGGCAGAGCCGATAGCCATCGTCGCCACCGGAAAGCCTTTGGGCATCTGCACGATGGAGTATAGCGAATCGACGCCGGACAGGGCACGGGTCTGCACAGGAACGCCGATCACCGGTACGCGCGTCTTTGAGGCCATCATCCCCGGCAGATGCGCAGCACCGCCCGCACCGGCGATAATCACATCCAGGCCACGCTGAACGGCGGTTTTACCATAGTCCCACAGGCGATCAGGGGTGCGGTGCGCCGAAACGATGCGTTTTTCAAACGCAATGCCCAGTTCATCCAGAATGTCTGCGGCCTCTTTCATCGTGGGCCAGTCCGACTGGCTGCCCATGATGATCCCCACTTTTACATCGCTCATCCGCTTGTCGCCTCTGCCCGTCGAAAGAGCGCGCACTATAGCCAAATCGGCCTATCTGGCAATGCGGTACAGGGGTTTTAGGCGATGATATCGGGTGTCAGACGGTCCTCGATCAGGCGAATGATGTCCTTTAGACGCAGTTTCTGTTTTTTCAGCCGCTTGATCGTCAACTGATCCGAAGTCCCCGTGGCCTGCAGCGCCTCGATCGCTTCGTCCAGATCGCGGTGCTGGCGGCGAAATACCTCAAGCTCGACCCGAAGAACTTCATCTGTTTTCATTGAAATGTCAGTGGGCGCGTTCATGGGCGACTCAGTTGTTATTATGGTGCTTTCCACACAAGATAGTGTGTCAGGGTTTATCCGGCCAGACCTTGTGGACATCCCTGCATATTCCCATATTCTATCATACGCGGTTGCCAAAACGGGACCGCACCACACGTCGCTTTGGCAATAAAGGACGAAAATACGTGTCGAAACTTACTCTTGGCTCATACCCGCATCTTTTGGGGTTCGAGCAATTGGAACGCCTTCTGGAGCGGTCTGCAAAGGCCGGCAACGAAGGATACCCGCCCTATAACATCGAACAGACCTCGGATTTTTCCTATCGTATCACCTTGGCAGTTGCCGGTTTTGCGGAAGAGGACCTGTCGATTACCATCGAGGATCGCCAACTGGTGATCCGGGGCCGTCAACGCGACGATAGCGAGGGGCGTATCTTTCTGCATCGCGGCATCGCGGCGCGTCAATTTCAGCGCATGTTTGTGCTGGCGGACGGTGTCGAGGTGGGCGAGGCGATCATGGAAAACGGTCTGCTGCATGTGGATCTGACCCGCGCCGTGCCTGAAACCGTGGTTCAGACAATCAATATACGGAAGGGGTAAGAGCAATGAATACACCGATTGAAATCAACACCGAAGGCGACCGGATCGTCTATGTAAAAGCCGTCGATGTGGCTGACCTGCCGCGTGAAGTGCGCGAACAGGCCGGTGATCTGGATCAGCTCTACGCTGTGCATGACTCGGATGGTCAGCAACTGGCCCTGGTCGCAGATCGCAAACTGGCCTTTATTCTGGCGCGCGAACATGACTTTTCCCCGGTGGCCGTGCACTAAATCGGCCCCCGCAGCGTGTGATTTTCCCGTGACATCCGCCGCCCCACGGGTGAGATATGCGAACCAATACGGGTTCGCAGGGCGGAGGCACCAAACATGAGTTGGTTTGATTTTGACTGGGTGGACGCATTCAGCGACCGCGCATTTGGCGGTAATGGATGCGCCGTGGTGCATGGTGGGGCCGTCCTACCCAAAGATGTCTGCACGGCTTACGTGCGCGAAACGTCCTTGGTCGAATGTACCTTTACCGGGCCGTCTGACGCGGCCGACTTCCAAGTGCGCTATTTTCTGGCCAGCCGTGAAATCCCTTTTGCGGGTCATCCAACCATTGCCACTGTCGCGGCGATGCGGTCGCGTGGGCTGTTTCAGGGGGATGCACTGACACTGGACACCGGGGCAGGGATCGTTTCCATCCAACTCAATGGTGATGAGATTGAGATGACGCAGGTTGCCCCGCAATTTGGTGCGATGGTTCCTGCCGATCTGGTTGCTGCCGCCATCAGCCTGCCGGAAAGCGCGATCATCTCCCCACCTCAGATGGTATCCACAGGGTTGCCCTTTTGTGTCACCGTATTGCGCGATCATGAAGCCTTGCGCGCCGCGAAGTTGGTTGAAGAACCTTTGCGAAAAGTGATCGAAGCAGGCGGGTATTCGGGGTCGGACATGGCCGAGCCCTTCCTTGTGACGCTGGAAGGCGCGACCGAGGCGGGCGACACATTCTCACGTCTGTTGATGCTGCCGCCCAGCCCGCCCGAGGATCCCTTCACGGGATCCGCAACCGGGGCGATGGCAGCTTATCTGTGGAAGTATGGTTTGATGCCCAAAGATACGTTTACGGCAGAACAGGGCCACGACTTGGGCCGCCCCGGCCAAGCGACCGTTACACGCGTTGGACCTGCCGATGCGATGACCGGTATTAAGGTGGCGGGCCGTGGCTATATTCTGATGCGCGGTCAGGTCAATTTGCCCGGGCAACTGTCATGACTGAACCCGCGATCGCCATCCTGCCCTACGGGCATCGGTTGGGTCCGAAATTGGCTTCGGTTCCATTGTCCGATCTGATCTGGCCCGAAGGGTGCCCCGAGCGCCTGATGGGCAAAACGGTTGGCGATCTTGAGCGTACGGACCATCTGATCATGTATCCCAATTCTACCGTGCATTTGCGCCTGCGCCGGGGCACCCGCGCCCGGATTTCGCTGATGATGGGCGAACCTTCGGCCATTCACGCCAAGCACGACAAGATGCTCCGCTACACATGGCGGCGGTTCTTTCGGGTGATGACGTTTCATGACGTGCTGCTGCAGAACCTTCCGAACGCTGTGTTTCTGCCCTACGGCGTGACGATGGTGCCGGATTGGCGAGACCTCAACGTAGAGAAAACTAAATCCTGCTCGCTCATCGCCTCAGCCAAACGCGATCTGGAAGGGCACCAACTTCGCCATTCGGTGATTGACTGGGTGCGTGAAACGGGCGCTGACGTTGATATCATGGGGCGGGGATACACGCCGTTTGATCGCAAATCCGACGGTTTGGCACCGTATCGCTATTCCGTTGTGATCGAAAATGTGCGCGAGAAAAACTATTTCTCGGAAAAGCTGACAGATGCGATCCTATGCTCAACGGTTCCGATCTATTGGGGGTGCCCGAATATCGGGGACTTCATGGACACAGCCGGTATGATCCTCTGTGAGTCCGAGGCCGACATTCAGCGCGCAATCAACGGCCTGACCGCTGACGACCATGCCGAACGCCTGCCGCATCTGAAAGCTGCGCAAAGCAAGGCGGCAGAGTTCGGTGACTTTGAAGGCCGTGCGGTGCGAACCCTGCGGGAACAGATAAACGCGGCCTAGTCGTCCAATGGCGGCGGGGCCAGCCATCCCACCGGCAAGATCGGGTTCGCCAAGGCGTTGATCCCGTGCCGAAGGCAAAGTCGCTGCAGATATGATCCGGTGACCGGCAGCCCGGCGGTTTTGCCTGCCATGAACTTCTTCTGATGTCCGTAGATGTGGACTGAATGCACCTTATCCCGTTCGATTTCGGCCGTGGAAATGCGCGGATCGTGCAGTTTCCATAGCTGTTCCTTGTCCAAAGGATAGAACATATCCGGCTGCATCGCGTGGCTGTCTTCGCCGGTCTGGCGCAGAAAATACTCCAACGCCTTGGGGCCGGAGCTGCCCCAGGGAAGTGCTTCGATGCCCCAGGTCTCTCCGTTTCGGATGCGCTTGCGATTGTGTCGAAACAGCCGCCCGCCACGCCAGGGCTGGGTCGGGTTGGCAGAGGTCACGAACTCAATCCATAGCGCCAGTGTCTCTGAGTCTGGTGGCAGACGCAGAACACCATTGGGAAAAGTGCCTGATTGCGTCGACCCGAAAACGTAAGACGAAGAAAAGTCGAATGGCTTGACGCAGTAGGCATCCAGATCGACCCAGATGAACGGGGTTTTCTGCATAAGCCGCAGTCGGAAAATGTCGGAAAACACTGCGACGCCCAACCGGTCTTCCGGTTGGAAATCAAACGGCGCGGGCCAAAGGATATCAGAAGCGGGCCGTATCTCGGTGCCGCTAGGCACGCCTTCGATGTCATGCACGGTATACAGAATAAACCGGTGACCGTTATCCAGATAGGATTGAATGCATAACGCCTCGAGCCAGCTCAAGTCTGAACCAAACCAGAAACTGGCAATTGCAGGCAGGTCGCGGGTCATGGGCACATTGCGTTTTGGTTAGGGTCTGCATTTGCACCAAGGCAGCGTGCGCTTGTCAATCCAACAAAAAAAGCGGCCAATGCTGGCCGCTTTGCTTGTTCGTTGTAGCAGTTAGGATGCTGCAATGAGACCCATGCTTTCCAGTTTCAGGAGAACTTGATGGGCGCAGTTGTCGACCTCGACATTTTCGGTCTCGACGCTCAGTTCGGGGTCCGCGGGAACATCATAAGGGTCCGAGATTCCGGTGAACTCTTTGATCTTGCCTTCGCGGGCCAGCTTGTACAGTCCCTTGCGGTCGCGGCGTTCGCATTCCTCAATGGTGGTGGCCACATGAACCTCGCAGAAGGCGCCGAATTGCTCGATCTCTTCCCGGACCGCACGGCGGGTCGTGGCATAGGGCGCGATCGGGGCGCAGATTGCAATGCCGCCGTTCTTGGTTATCTCGCTGGCTACATAGCCAATGCGGCGGATGTTCAGGTCGCGGTGTTCCTTCGAAAAGCCCAGCTCTGACGATAGATTTTTCCGAACGATGTCACCATCCAGCAATGTGACAGGGCGGCCGCCCATCTCCATCAGTTTGACCATAAGCGCGTTGGCGATAGTGGATTTGCCCGAGCCCGAAAAGCCGGTGAAGAACACAGTAAAGCCCTGCTGGCTGCGCGGTGGGCGGGTCTTGCGCAATTCGGCGACAACCTCGGGAAAGCTGAACCATTCCGGGATCTCCAGACCTTCGGCCAGACGACGGCGTAACTCGGTGCCCGAGATGTTCAGGATAGTGACATTGTCCTTGTCCAGAATCTCATCGTTTGGCTCGTATTGCGCGCGTTCCTGCACATAGACCATGTGTTTGAAATCGACCATCTCGACGCCGATCTCATCCTGGTACTTGCGGAACAGATCCTGCGCATCGTAGGGGCCGTAGAAATCTTCGCCCTGACTGTTCTTGCCCGGGCCCGCATGGTCACGGCCGACGATAAAGTGGGTGCAGCCATGATTTGCGCGGATCAGCCCGTGCCAGACGGCCTCGCGCGGGCCGGCCATGCGCATTGCCAGGTTCAACAACGACATCGATGTGGTCGAGGCCGGGTATTTGTCCAGTACCGCCTCATAGCAGCGCACGCGGGTGAAATGATCCACGTCGCCCGGTTTGGTCATGCCCACGACCGGATGGATCAGCAGGTTGGCCTGCGCCTCTTTCGCGGCGCGGAAGGTCAGTTCCTGGTGCGCGCGGTGCAGCGGGTTGCGGGTCTGAAACGCAACGATACGCCGCCAGCCGACTTTGCGGAAATAGGCGCGCAGCTCGTTCGGAGTGTCGCGGCGCGCGCGGAAGTCATAATGGACCGGCTGTTGAATACCGACCACAGGTCCGCCCAGATAAACTTTGCCCGCGACGTTGTGCAGGTAGTTCACCGCCGGGTGGGCGTCGTCATCTGCACCAAAGACTTTTTCGGCCTCGCGTGCCTTGTTAGGCGTCCAGCGGTCCGTGACTGTCATGGTGCCCAGAATGACGCCTTCCTGATCACGCAGAGCGATGTCCTGGCCCAATTCGATTTTGTCGGCGAACGCCTCGTCTACGTCCAGAGTAATGGGCATCGGCCACAGTGTGCCGTCGGCCAGACGCATGTTCTCGACGACGTTGTCGTAGTCCGCCTCGCCTAGGAAACCTTTGAGAGGGTTGAACCCGCCGTTCATCAGCAGTTCCAGATCACAGATCTGGCGCGGGCTCAGGTCCCAGCTGGTCAGATCTGCGGCTTCCACCTTCAGTTTCTGTGCTGAATCGTAGGACACGAACAATTCGGGGATCGGGGCCAGGTTACTTAACATCGTCATGGGATTACTCTTGTAAAAGTGCTGCTTTGCCATTGATTAAGGGGCGTTTGCCCCGGCTTTTGGGTGAAGTCCATATACCTTGGTGAAACAAAGGACGATATGCGCGGTTTTTCCACGCAATGGAAGGATATTCCGGTTTGTGTGGCAATCTGCGAAGCTGGTTCCCTAGGTGGGCAACAATTCCACCCAATTCAGGGCGAGTGTTCTTATGCAGCGACACTGGCGTTCAGATCCGCGGCTTTGGGGACGGGCAGGGCGGGAATCGGTTTCGTCACGCCACGCAGTTCAAATGGGCGAACCTGCCGCATATCGCCGTCATATCCTGCCGCCAGCAACAACTCTTCCGAGACCAGAAGTTCGCACCCCAGGGTTTTGGTTTCGGCCTCTAACCGGCTGGCCACATTTACGGTGTCGCCGATGATTGTTCGGGCGGCGTGGCCCGCAGCACCGATTTCACCCAGAACAAGGTCCCCCAGATGCAGGCCCATTCCGATTCGGATCCGAGGACTGCCTTCTGTTTCCAGCTGCTGGTTGAAACGCTGCAAGGCAAGGCTGATATCAATGGCCGCTTTCATCCCGGCCCGAGCAGAGCTTTGGGCGTTGGCGGTTTCGAACACGGCCAACAGGCCGTCGCCCATGTATTTGTCGACCACTCCGCCCTCGGCAGTGATCGCGGGGACGATGGCGTCGAAAAAGCGGTTCAGCAGGAAAACGATGTCATAGGGCAGTTGGCCAGCGGTGCGCGAGGTAAAGCCGCGCATGTCCAGAAACAGGACCGCCAATTGCCGTTCCTGACCCTGGCTTGCATGTGCCCGGTGTCGGGCGCCATCTGGACGGAACATGCGAAACGCTGTGATCGGAGCCATCGGTCGGATTTGACATGCCAGCCGGGCACCCGCCGGGGCGCTGACCGCAGCTAGGCTTCGGGCTTCGACCTCACCAGGTTCAGGCAGTTGATCCCCGCCCGCCTCGACAATCACGCGGCAGGTGGTGCAGCGCCCTTTGCCACCGCATAGCGCCGTGTGTGGAATGCCGTTGGCTTGGGAAATTTCAAGCAGGGTCATCCCTTTTTCAGCAACGACCTCAGGGCCTTGAGCGTACTTGACGCGCACGGAATGTCGGCGGCGCCACAGTTTGCGGATCGCAAATACCGCCAGGGATGCGCCAAGGGCCACCCAGAACGCCATCAGCGCATTGTCTTTTACGCTGAACAGGTGCTGGAAGTCTTCGGGAGAGGGCCAGTTGTAATGCTCGATATATTGCTCGCGCAAAAACGGGTCTGCAAAATCTGCCCAGATCCGGCGCCCCTCCGTCAACACTCCGGCAAGGGCAAATGTGGGAACAAACACAGCCAGGCCAATCAGATATGGCACCAATTTGGGCCACCAGCGGGTCAGCCGCAGCCACATGTGCAGTCCGATACAGCCATGTACCCACACCACCAGCAACAACAGGCTTTGCATCCAGACCGCGTAGCTCGGCCACATCAGAACGATGATATAGCCCATTTCATCGTTCACATCGTAAACCGTGTTCGCATAGCGCGTTTGCACGATATGCGAGATCAGCTGCAATGGGATCAACAACCCCAGAACCATCTGCAACCCCGTGCTGAACGGCATGCGCAAAGTCCGGCGCTGGCTGATCGAGTACAGGGCTAACCCCGCGTGAATCAAAAGAGCAGCATAGAGTATTATGCTGCCGACATCGTGACGTGTGATCACATGACGGGCATCCTGCATGCCATGCAAATAGTCTGTGTGAAACAAACCAAGGCCGATATTGATGAAGTGAAAGAACGCAAAGGCGAACAGAACCAAGCCGCTGCCGATCCTCAGCCGGGTTGCCCACCCGCCTTGCCACAGAACAGTTTTCAATCAGATCACCTGCATTGGTCTCGCCTGAGGCCGAGTCTGATACGCCGCAGCTTAGCGGTCAAGCGCAGGTTGCGGATAGGGCGGTGTCCAATCCGTTGGCGGCGTATCCACGCGGATCAGCGAAGGAGACGGGTCGAACAGGACGATGTGGCTAAGTTCGGGGCGCGAGCGTGAGCTGTATAGCAACCCGTCAGCGCCTGCGTCACGCGCGCGGTCCGAGAAGCCCCATGTCGGCGAGGTGCCCTGCTTGGCGTGAATGTCCTGCCAAACGACCGATGCCTCGCGCTGTCCACGTAAGTCAACCAGTTTTGCGCCTGTCACGGTTGCCCGCTGTAAGACACGTGGTGGATCGCCCGCCGAAACATATCTTCGAATCGCAACCCCGGCACCTTCTGCGCTGAGCGAGGCGTAAAGCGCCATCTGCCCCGAGTAATGAAAACGCCCCTCCGGTGCCCGGGCAGGGGCCAAAGGGGCGTCCAACTGCGTCAGAAAAAGAATTCTCCAGACCGGGCCAGAGAATTCCAGCATCAGATCAATCCTGTTCGGCCAGGAAACGCTCGGCATCCAGCGCGGCCATGCATCCCATGCCGGCGCTGGTCACAGCCTGCCGGTAGATGTGGTCCGTCAGATCCCCGGCGGCAAAAACACCCGGCACCGAGGTCTCGGTCGAACCTGGCTTGGTCACGACATAGCCGCCCATATGGCTTTCCAGTGAGTCCTTGACCAGTTCATTGGCAGGTGCGTGTCCGATCGCGACAAAAACGCCTTTGCAGGGGATCTCGGTGATCTCGCCGGTCTTCACGTTTTTGACCCGCACACCTTCGACGCCCAGCGGGGCATCGGTGCCGGTCACTTCTTCCAACTCGTGGAACCACAGGGGTTCGATTTTTTCATGCTTCAGCAGCCGGTCCTGCAGGATCTTTTCCGCGCGCAGCTCATCACGACGATGGATCAAAGTGACCTTGCTGGCAAAATTGGTCAGAAACAGCGCCTCTTCGACGGCGGTGTTGCCGCCACCGATGACCACGATTTCTTGTCCGCGATAAAAGAAGCCGTCGCAGGTCGCGCAAGCCGAAACGCCAAAGCCCTTAAATTTCTCTTCCGACGGCAGACCCAGCCATTTGGCACGCGCGCCGGTGGCCAGAATGACGGCATCTGCTGTGTAAACAGTGCCGCTGTCGCCGGTTGCGGTGAACGGGCGTTTGCTGAGGTCCAGATCGTTGATGATGTCACCGATGATTTCACAGCCCATCGCCTTGGCATGGTCCTGCATACGCACCATCAGGTCGGGGCCTTGAACCTCGGTGTCTCCGGGCCAGTTTTCGACCTCGGTCGTTGTGGTCAGCTGGCCGCCCGGCTCGATGCCCTGAACCAGAATCGGCTCCAGCATCGCGCGGCTTGCATAAACGCCGGCCGTGTAACCGGCCGGTCCCGATCCGATGATCAGAACCCTGGTGTGTCGTGTTTCGGCCATAGTACCCCCAACTCGATCTGCCTGATTGGGGCGCGTGGCCCCTGACGGATGGATATAGCGAGCGTCGCGCAGGGCTTAAACCCCCAACCTTTTGACAGGCAGTCATGCATTTGCGGCAAGGTGCCCAAAAAAAGAACATTGAAAATATAGAATATTGCGCAGGTGCGAAAGATAATTGCGCATTGGTCGGGTGCTGATATAACAACCGAAAAATTAGGAGCATTTCATGGTCGCGATACGGCTGGATGAGATTGACCGCAAGATTTTGGCAGAATTGCAGGCAGACGGTCGCATGACCAATGTCGAGTTGGCAAAACGCGTAGGTATTTCAGCGCCGCCTTGCCTGCGGCGCGTGCGTACGTTGGAAGAATCCGGGCTTATTCGCGGCTACCATGCCGATGTGAACTCACGCGAGTTGGGGTTCGAGGTTCAGGTCTTTGCCATGGTGGGGTTGGAAAGCCAGGCCGAATCCGAACTTAACGCATTTGAGGAACGCTGCCGCGAATGGCCGCTGGTTCGGGAATGCCACATGTTGAACGGCGAGGTGGACTTTATCCTGAAATGCGTCGCCCCCGACCTGAGCAGTTTTCAGCAGTTTCTGACGGGCGAGCTGCTGACTACGCCCAATGTAGCCAGCGTAAAAACATCGCTGGTTATTCGCGGCGCCAAGGACGAACCCGGCGTTCCCTTCGACGTTCTGGAAGAACGAATGAACCGGACGGCGTGAACATCATTCGCTTTTGATGCGGTTTTGACGGCGGCAGAAATGCTGCGACCGTCAATGATAGAACCCAACTAATTATCAGCTGCATAATGCCCCCACACTGCAGTTAGTTTTTGTTTTCAGGCCGTAAGCGCATCTATCTCACCGTCTCCGGCGCGTGGCAAAACCAGCGGGCCAAAATCGTTCAACGATTCGATATGCGCGAACAAGTTCAGGTAGATCGACCTGAGCGATCGGCTGACCTGACGCACGGCGTTGACACCCGGATGGTAGGATTCGAATTGCAGGCCGTCGACCTTTATGACCGAGTGACGTTTCAGGCAGATGTGAAACAGTTCAATCGGTGTCGGCGGCAGCGTTTCGATCACACTCATACCGTCTTGGAACTCATGGACAGGGGTCAGAATTTCGGCCCCCTCGTGCAAATGGCGCAGATGCGCAGGTGCGCCCAGCAGACGTGCTGCGGGTCCCGCGATTACGCCGGACAGCGGCTTTTGCATTCCAAATGTATCGGCCATGATCCGAGTTAGCGGGCGTGTTCGACCACGCGAATCCTCGCGTCCGGGAATCAGGGTCACCGACCCCTTCCACAACACGGTCTGCAGCGCGCCATCCTGTGTCAGAACCAAGTCGCCCGGCAGCAGATCTTCGATCGCCAATGGGCCGTTTTCGGTTTCCACCAGGGATCCGCGTGTAAAGGCACAAAAGGCGTCTTCGAACATGGGCAATGCCGGAGCGATGTGGCGCGTTTGCGAAACATCTCCGTTTGGCATCAAGGTACTGACCTCATAGCGCCGCAACTGGGCCTTTGGTCTTGCGTTTGTCCTCGGAATTTCGCGCAGCATGGCCGAAGTTTCGACCGCGTTTCTGGCTGCGCGCGTCAAGGAATGTGGAATTGTCATTTTCATTCCGTCCCCTTTAAAATACCGTTCAGACGGGTAAAGCCCTCCGTACAGGGCAACCTGACCGGCGTTTTCTTTGTCTTTAGAGAGAGAGCGACCATTATGCGCACGCCATTCCGGCGTCGCGACGCGATAAATTTCCGCTTTTCTTTGGTCAACACACTGACCCCCCAGACAAACTCACTAAAACGCAGGCGGAAATTACCTGCGCACACACACCCCTGAACATGGCCGCTGGAAATTTCAGCGGTTAGTTACACATCGGCCCGGAGCACCCCTCCGATGTGCGTCTTGACCCTTGGAACCGGCAGCATGGTTCCTTGGGCTTTTGGTCAGCGTTGGCGTGCCAAGCGGCGCGCGACCCTGACCGAAGTACTGGAAACCCGTTTCCACGGCATTTCCGGTGCCTGCTCTCGCGTCGCCGCAACAACGGCGCTAAGAAAGCGAGATTTAACCTTCATGTTATTATTCCTGCTCGTATCGGGGTGAACACCCGGTTTCCCTTGTCGGATCACTGTGATGCGTCAATACGGCACCGATAAGGCTGATCCGGGGTTAAAGCAGCAAAGTTGAAAGTCAGCAGATCCTCTTCTTTCGGAATGCCTCGCACTGCTGGATAATCGTTTGATAAACACCTGAGTACGGACAATAAAAATCAAAATGTCTCGACTCAAACAGACACAACAAATGTGGCAAAAAAGCGGCGTTTTTGCCACATTTGGGACGAGCCCTATAATTTTATGGCGGAAATCAGGCGGCCATAATCGGCTTCTTTCGCGTGGGTGGAGCGGCGGTAGGAATAAAACCTGTCCGGGTCCGAATAGGTGCAGTGCCGCGTCCATTCGGCCTCACCCACCCCGGCTTGCCGCAATTTGTGCAGACCAAAGGCGGGCAGGTCGAACTGCAGCCGATCCCCATTGCCATTCGCAAAGAACCTGAGGTTTTCGGGCGAATCCGCCGCGAATTCATCCAGAAAATCTGGACCGACCTCATAGGCGTTTTGAGAAATCGTAGGACCAATGACAGCCACGGTGTTTTCCCGCTTTGCGCCCAATGCCTCCATCGCGTCCAGGGTTGCCTCCAATACACCGTCCAAAGCACCGCGCCACCCGGCATGCGCAGCCCCGATCACATTCGCGTCAGAATCGGCAAACAGGACCGGTTGGCAATCCGCTGTCAGAATCGTCAGTGCCAGTCCCGGGGTTGCGGTGACAACCGCATCCGCTTTGGGTTTGTCGCCATTTATCGGAGCGTCCACCGTCAGAACAGTTGGGGAATGCACTTGATGCACGCCAACCAAAGCGTCTGGGCTGACTTCCATCGCGGCGGCCACGCGCTGACGGTTCACTGCTACCGCTTCGGTTTGGTCCGACGAGCCATAGCCGCAGTTCAAACCCGCGAATATTCCGGAAGACGCACCGCCCCGACGGCTGAAGAACCCGTGGCGGACAGGCGATAAGACGTCCGAGGTCAGAATTTCCAATGTCATGGTTCCAGTCCCGGTGGAGGTGCAGCGTAAGAAGGATAGAGACCCAGTACTTTGAACAGATTTCCCATTTCCTCGGGATGCGTCAACCGGCGATGTGCAGCAATGAGCGTCTCAAGCTCAGACCCGCCGAGTGGCGCAGCCAGCGCCTGTGCGCGGGCCGTGATGCCCAACCGTTCCAGAAACATGCCCTGAGGTGTCAGCTTTGTATGGGCGCTACCGGCGGCCCGTGCGGCTATAGCAAGGGGCTCGAAATCTACATGCGCGGTCAGATCCGCCCGACCCGGAGCTTGCAGGGGATCAACACGTTCATGTGATTGCAAAGCTTGAAACGTGTCGCCCAGCGAATGCCAGTCACCGTAATCCACGATCAGACCCGCCCCGCCATAAGTGGCGATCCGCCCGGCGATCACGGTTAGGATCGGAATTGCGGCCGCGCAGAGTTCAACCAGATCGCCATCTTGGGTGTCTATCATGCGATCCGTTAGCGCGACCTGAGCTGTGTTCGGCCCCAGCCCATACGTCAGCGATTCGCCCTGCACACCGATCAGACGTTCGCACCAGCCATCGCCGTCACGTATGAATTGGCGGACTGGCAGGGCATCAAAAAATTCGTTCGCCACCAGAAACAGGGGTGCATCGGGGAGGTCTGTGAGCATATCGATCCAACGCGGGTTGTGACCGCTCAGCGATTGCGCCTGTCTGTCCCGCAGGGCAGGGGAAGCTTCGAACAAAACAATTTCTGCGGCCTCGTGAAACCCGGATGCGCTGCTGGTTGCGCGCAGGATATCCGCCATCAGGGTGCCGCGACCCGGTCCCAGCTCTGCTAGAATGAATCTGTCCGGCTTGTCCTGATCCATCCAGCTTTGAGCCAGTGCAAGCCCGATCAACTCTCCGAACATCTGGCTGACTTCCGGGGCGGTAATGAAATCCCCCTGCGCGCCTAGCGGATCACGGGTGGTGTAATACCCGAACTTAGGGTTCAGCAGGCATTCAGTCATGAAATCGGCCACGCTCATCGGGCCATTCAGCGCAATTTGCGCCAGTAGGTGATCCTTAAGGTTCATTGAGTGCGTCGCGCGCGCAGCGCAAACCACAGGCCAAGCGCGATCATTGGCAGCGACAGCATTTGCCCCATGGTCAGGCCATAACCACCCACGTGCCATGCCAGCCCCAGCGGATTCCCGGCCGAGACGAACTGTGCGTCAGGCTGACGAAAGAACTCAACAATGAAACGCGAGGCACCATAACCTGCCAAAAATACACCCATCACCAGACCGGGCTTGTGAAACGCCCCACGTCGATAGGCCATCCACAGCAAAAGTGCGCCCAGCAACAAACCTTCCAGTGCGGCTTCATAAAGTTGAGAAGGGTGTCTGGCACACATCCCGGCCACAACACCCGGGCAGTCCTGTGCGGCACCACCTGGAAAGATCACCGCCCATGGAACGTCGCTGGGTCGCCCCCAAAGCTCGGCATTAGTGAAGTTCGCCAACCGCCCTAACAACAGCCCGGGCGGCACAGCATGTGCGATCAGATCAGCCAAAGACAATACCGGCACCTGGTAACGCCGAGCATAGAGATAGGACGCAACGACAACCCCCAGCAAACCACCATGGAAGGCCATGCCGCCCTGCCAGATCATCAAAATCTCTAGTGGATGCGATAAGTAATAGGCCGGTTGATAAAACAGAACGAACCCCAGTCGCCCGCCGAGAATCACCCCAAGGATGATCCAGGTGATCAGATCCTCTAGTTGCTGCGGTTTCATCGGTGGTGTTTGATCAGGCCAAAGGGCCGGACGCTTCAGCGCCGCAGTACCCAATCGCCATGCGATCAGAATACCGGCGATATAGGCCAGCGCGTACCATCTAAGTGCGAACTCCATCCCGAACAGCGAGATCGAGAAAACTTCGGGCGAAAGGTCGGGGAAATTCAGAACAGCCTGCATGTGCGTCTCATTGCCCGGGGTTAGCGGGGCAAGTCAACCTTGAGCCCGGGCCATTCTTTACCCATATAGAGACCAACCGCGATACCGGAGTAAAGCCATGCAAACCCGTAACAAGATTCTTGATGACGTTTCCCAACTGATGACCAATGCCATGGGCGTGGCCCAAGGCGCGAAGGACGAGGCCGAAAACGCGATGAAGTCGATGATCGACCGCTGGCTGGCCGACCGCGATTTCGTCACGCGCGAAGAGTTTGATGCTGTGCGCGCCATGGCCCAGAAAGCGCGCGAAGAGAACGCCGCACTTGAGGCGCGCATTGCGGCGCTTGAAGCCAAACTGGACAAATAAGTTCCGCACACTCGAGATTTTGAAAAAAGAAAACCGCCGCGCAATCCACGCTGGGATTGTGCGGTGTTGTGTATTCTGACGCCTTACCAAATTTAATCAAGACAAAGCTGGCGGTAGCACCAATATTTTGATCGCCGTTGCTGACTGTCCACAACTTATTGCTGTTATCCCCAACAAATAGGGTTGCCAGATCCCTGCCCGCGGCGCACCATATCTAGTACAGGCAGACTGGGGAAGCCCGGCTTGTAGAGCAAGCAACTAGCGCTGGGGCGCTGCCAGCCCCTAAAAGGCTAGAGATTAGTGAGGTGGCATTATGGCCCTTTCCGAACAGTTTCTCGAAGAAGACCTTCATCCAATCGACATTGTTGAACATCTTGCCGAACACCACGACTGGGATTTCGACCGGATCGGGGATGATCAGATTGCCATGGCTGTCGAAGGACAGTGGCGCACCTATTCGATCACCTTGGCCTGGTCCAACTATGACGAAACGCTCCGCATGGTGTGTTCTTTCGAAATGGAGCCGCCTTCCGAGCGTGAAAACGTGCTTTATGAGCTGCTCAACAAGATGAACGATCAGTGCTGGGCAGGGGCGTTCACCTACTGGGCCAATCAAAAGCTGATGGTCTACAGGTATGGTTTGGTTCTAGCGGGTGGCCAGATGGCCAGCCCGGAGCAGATCGACACGATGATCACCGCTGCGGTTCTGAGCGCCGAGCGCTATTACCCCGCGATCCAACTGGTCACCTGGGGCAACCGCGATCCCGAGGATGCAATGCAGGTCGCCATTGCAGAGGCCTACGGCCGCGCGTAAAGCTTTGCCCCAAACCGGATAAGGAGAGGGGCAATCATGGACATGTCACGCGTCGCCGAGCAGGGGCTGGTTCTTCTGGGGTGCGGCAAGATGGGTTCGGCCATGCTCGCCGGTTGGCTGGAGCATGGCCTTCCTGCGTCAGCTGTCTGGGTGATTGATCCGTACCCCTCAGAATGGCTGAAGGCGCAGGGCGTCAATATCAACACTCCATTACCCGAGGCCCCGGCGGTCGTGCTGGTTGCCGTCAAGCCGCAAATGATGGGCGATGCGCTGCCATCGATCAAGGCGCTGGGCGGTGGCGGTAGCCTTTTCGTCTCGGTCGCTGCGGGTACGTCTATTGCAACCTTCGAGAATGTACTGGGCGAAGGCACTCCGATCGTGCGCGCCATGCCGAACACTCCGGCAGCAATCCGGCAGGGAATCACGGCGCTGATTGGCAATTTGGCTGCATCGGATGCTGATGTTTCTCTTGCCGAAAACCTGCTGTCCGCCATCGGTGACACAATTCGCCTTGAGGAAGAATCGCAGATGGATGCGGTGACAGGTCTTAGTGGCTCTGGTCCGGCTTATGTCTTTCATCTGATCGAAACGCTGGCCGCTGCCGGGCAGGCTCAGGGTCTGCCGCACGATCTGGCGATGAAGCTGGCCAAATCCACGGTGGCCGGGGCAGGAGCTTTGGCAATGGCGGCCGACGAGGACCCTTCGCAACTGCGCGTCAACGTAACGTCGCCCAATGGTACGACGCAGGCCGCGCTTGAAGTGCTGATGCATGAGGAAGAAGGTTTCCCGGACCTGCTGCACCGCGCCGTCAAGGCCGCAACTGACCGATCCAAGGAGCTGTCCCGTGAGTGAGATTTCATTCGACGATTTTCTGAAGGTCGACATCCGCGTCGGCAAGGTCATCCGGGCAGAACCCTATCCTGAGGCCCGTAAGCCCGCGATCAAGATGTGGATCGACTTTGGTGACGATATTGGCGAGCGCCGAACCTCAGCCCAGATAACGGCGCATTACGATCCGGAGACGCTGGTGGGCAAACAGGTGATGGCCGTTGTCAATTTCCCGCCGCGCCAGATCGGCAAGTTCATGTCCGAGGTTCTGGTGCTGGGCCTGCCCGATGACAAGGGCGAGATCGTTCTGATCGGTCCGGATGGCGAGGTTCCAACCGGCGGACGGATGCACTGATGAAACTTTTGATCGCACGCCCCATGACCGCCGCTGTCGAGGCGCGCGCCCGCGCCGAGTTCGACGTCGAAATCCGCAGCAGCACGCTGCCAATGTCGCCCGACGAAATGCGGCGCGCATTGGCTGAGTTCGATGTGGTGGTTCCGACGCTGGGGGATCAGTTTTCGGCCACAATCTTCTCCGAAGTGCCGCAGCCGCGCTGTAAACTGCTGGCCAATTTCGGTGTGGGGTACAACCATATCGACGTCGCTGCCGCACAGACCGCAGGGATTCAGGTCACTAACACCCCCGGTGCGGTTACCGATGCCACTGCTGACATCGCGATGACTTTGCTGTTGTCGACCGCGCGTCGCGCGGGCGAGGGAGAACGGCTGGTCCGTTCGGGCAAATGGCAAGGCTGGCATCCGACCCAAATGCTGGGTCATCACGTGACCGGAAAACGCGTTGGGATCGTAGGGATGGGCCGTATTGGTCAGGCGATTGCGTGGCGTTGCCATTTTGGTTTCGGGATGGACGTGGCGTACCAGTCGCGCAGCCCGAAAGAGGTGGAATTTCCCGCAGAAAACATACCCGACCTGAAAGAACTGGCCGCTGCCGTCGATTTCCTGGTGCTCGCCGTGCCCGGCGGTGCGCAAACGCGCCACCTGATCAATGCGCCGGTGCTGGAGGCGATGAAACCTTCGGGCATCTTGATCAACATCGCGCGTGGAGAAGTTGTGGACGAATCCTCTCTGATCGCTGCCCTGCAATCCGGTCAGATCGCAGGCGCGGGCCTTGATGTTTATGAGTTCGAACCCACCGTTCCGCAGGCCTTGCGCGATATGGAGAATGTGACGATATTGCCCCATCTTGGCACCGCGACCGAAGAGGTCCGCACCGATATGGGGCATATAGCGCTGGACAACGTTACAGCTTTCGTCGCGGGGCGATCTTTGCCGAACCCGGTCTAGTGCCCGACGGCCTCGCGCCAGTGTTTGCGGCAGAGCGAAACATAGGTTTCATTGCCGCCGATCTGTACCTGCGCGCCTTCGGTAATGGCGTTGCCGTTTTCGTCCTGACGGATGACCATCGTGGCCTTGCGCCCACACTCGCAAATGGTCCGCACTTCGCGCATCTCGTCCGCCAACGCCAGCAAGGCAGCGGAGCCGGGAAACAGGTGGCCCTGAAAATCCACGCGCAAGCCATAGGCAAGGACAGGCACCCGCAGGTCATCCACTGCGCGGGCCAATTGCCAGACTTGCTCTTCGGTCAGAAATTGCGCCTCATCAATAAAGACGCAGGTGACGTTCCCTTTTTTTAGGCGCTGTTCAATCATCGCAAAAACGTCGGTTTCGGCGGTGAACGTGTCCGCATCGGCCGATATGCCGATCCGCGACGCAATCCTGCCAACACCGGCCCGGCCATCTAGGGCCGCGGTCATCAAATAGGTGTCCATCCCCCTCTCACGGTAATTGTGCGAGGCTTGCAGCAACACGGTCGATTTTCCCGCGTTCATCGTCGAATAATTAAAGTATAGTTTTGCCATGGGTTGGGTCTAAAACGCCTGTCCAATTCGGGCAAGCCATCAATAGCCTTCAAAAAGCGACGTCGCCATTATCGTTGCAGAGGTCGAGCGTTAGCCCATTGGGGATGGATCCCCCCGCCCCAACAACGGCGACGCCGTCGGCCAACATGCGGCCTAACCGTAGCGGGACAAGAATACCGACCCGCAATCACTCATTACCGGCATTAAATGCCGCCACTCACTCACAAAACCCCCGCATATCTGAGGGATAGCCAACATATGACATTTCAATTATGAATCGAGTATGGGAATTTTCTTTTCCCTTTCCCCCGCAATGGCAGATTTAGTGGGGCGTGCAGGCAGTAAAGGTAAAAACATGGCAGATATCGGGGCCTACCTGAAAAAACACACAGAAGCGCTGGTTAAAGACGTGGGAATCGAATCCGCGTGCGAGATTACAGGCAAATCCAAAGCCACGTTGGGCCGTTATTATTCTGACAATGTCGAACATACTGATCGGTTCATGCCGGTCGATGCGGTGGCGCGGCTTGAGGCAGTGGCAAACTTCCCCCACGTCACCTCGGCGCTTGCCGATCTGAAAAATATCACCCTGTCCTATGACGGGCGCAATGACGACAGCCCCCGCACTGGCGGAGTGAATTCCGACGTCATCGCGCTGAGCCAGCGGTTTGCGATGCTGATGACCGAATATCAATCGGCGATCGAGGATGGCATCATCACGGTGAACGAAGCCAAGCGCTTGTTAAGGGAGACGAGCCAACTGCAACAGGTCCTTTTGGACATGAAGCTGCATCTGGAAGAGGAAAGCGTGAGCTGAGGTTTCGGTGTGCACCGCCCAGGGATCAGGACGATGTTCCTGTGAACACCCCGCAACCTTTTCAGCAGTCTTTAGGTTGAATTGGATTTGAACAGGTGTGTTTCGTTTCATTTGTTCTGCTAGCGACTAGTGCACCATTCCAGTTGCGTCACCATATGGTTCGGTAATGGCAAAATGCCTGATGCTTGATGTTGATGGTGTCCTCGTCGACGGTCGTCCCGGCGATGGTCTGCGATGGGACACTGATTTATCGAAGGATCTGGGACTTGATCCTAATCTGCTTGCGGAAGAGTTTTTCAAAACTGAATGGACTGCTATTGTCGAGGGACGGGCTGAACTCCTGCCCATTCTAGAGGCTGTTCTGAAGCGCGTTGCGCCGACCATCAAAGCACCTGATTTGATAGACTATTGGTTTCGAGGGGATTCCGGCATAGTCGAAACCACTGTTGCGGATGTGCGCGAGGCGAAACGCAAAGGCGTACCTGTTTATCTTGCAACCAACCAAGATCACATGAGAGCAATCTATCTCATGCAGACAATGGCGCTCGGCGACGAAGTTGACGGCATCGTGTACTCAGCAAAAGCCGGGTTCAGAAAGCCAAAGCCTGAGTTCTTCGCTTTCGCAGCGCAGGAGGTCGGGCGTCAACCGTGTGAACTTTTGCTGGTCGATGATACCCTGCCGAATATTGAGGCAGCCCGATCCGCAGGATGGAAGGCTGTTCATTGGGATGGAACCGAACGCCTTTCCACGATTCTAAACCGCAGTGTAAATTGAGCGGGAATTATACCTATTTGCGTCCCAGTCAAGCGTTCCTGATGTCGTCTTGCGCGCTGTGGTACGGCGTATCCTGGGTTGTGATCGGTGTGTCGCGACGCCAAGACGTCACCCGTGCCGCTTTACAATCACCGATCCCACCGAATAGCCCGCGCCGAAGGAACAGATCAGACCGACATCTCCGTCTGACAGGTCATCCGAATACTTGGAAAACGCGATGATGGACCCGGCCGAGGAGGTGTTGGCATAATCCTGCAGGATGTTGGGCTGTTCGCTTGCTTCGGGTTCGCGTCCCAGAACCTTCTTGCCGATGAAGTCATTCATGGTCTTGTTGGCCTGATGCAGCCACAGACGTTTGAGGTCTGTATTCTCCACACCCTCAGACTCCATGTGATCCGAGATGTGCTTGCTGACCATTGGCAGCACTTCTTTGAAGACTTTGCGTCCGTTCTGCATGAACTGCATGTCACGGCGGTCGACCACCCCGTCAGGGCGTGAACGGCGTAGGAAGCCGTTGTTGTTGCGGATATTGTTCGAGAATTCGGTCGCGCAGCGTGTCGACAAAATTTCGAAATGCGGACCCTTCGCGTCTTCGACCCGCTCGATCAAAGTGGCGGTGGCCACGTCGCCAAAGATGAAATGGCAATCGCGGTCGCGCCATTCCAGATGGCCTGAACAAATCTCGGGGTTTACCACCAATGCGGCGCGGACCGAGCCGGAGCGGATCATGTCTGCGGCGGCCTGAATCCCGAAAGTGGCCGAAGAACAGGCGACATTCATATCAAACCCGAACCCGTTGATCCCAAGCGCTTGCTGGATTTCGATCGCGACGGCGGGATAGGCGCGTTCGTGGTTAGACGCGGCACAGATCACCAGATCAACGTCCTCGGCGCTGCGCCCGGCCTGTTCCAGCGCCTTTTTACACGCATCCACGGCCATCTCGGTCATGATGCCCGGTTCGTCATCGCTACGTTGACGCAACAAGGGATGCATCACGTCAGGGTCCAGAACACCGTCCTTGTCCATCACGTAGCGTTTCTCGATACCCGAGGCCTTGAAGATGAACTCTTCCGACGAATGCTGCATCGGCTCAATCTCACCTGCCGCGATTGCGTCTGCGTTTTGGGCGTTCATCTTGTCGGCATACTTATTGAAAGCCGTGACAAGCTCGGCGTTGGTGATGACGTTTTCGGGGGTGAAAACACCTGAGCCAGTGATCGCGGGCGTGTACATGATAAGACCTGAATGTTTCGGATTCGCCCAAAATGCAGTCATATATGGGTTAGATCAAGAGACGTTGACCCAAGGGAATGTCAAAGTTTGCGCTGTAACCCACTTCACATCTTGAATAGTTCATATTTCGAAGTATATGCGGGGCCAAAGTTACAAACGGATTCACCGATGACCCATGACGACAGTGCGCTGATCCGCTGCCTCAGCCCCGAAGTGCAGGCGATGATGGGGGTCTATGCGCTGTACTGGAAACTGGAAGAAAGCCTGGACGCACTAGAGGTCGGGCTGAGCCATCAGGAATGCCATATGATGGTCAAGCTTGAGCGACCCAAACGCATGGGCGTTTTGGCTGCAGACATGCTGACGGTGCCGTCCACCATCACGTCAACCGCTGACGCGCTAGAAGAGGCAGGATACCTGACCCGACAGCGCGATCCGGAAGACCGTCGGGCGTGGTTGTTGGTTCTGACCGACAAGGGACTTGAGATGCGACAGGTTCTGATGTCCGAGGCGGGGGACCTATTCCGCCGAGCCGCTGGGCTGGATGCTGACGAAACTGCCGAGTTTGCACGACTGGCCCGGAAAATCCGGGAAAATATAATGAAAACAGGAATTCCTGAGGGATTGAAGAAATGAAACTCTTCACTGTACTGAGCGTCGCTCTGACCGTGTTTGCCACCTCTGTTTTGGCGCAGGATAGCGCCAAACCCGTAAAACTCATGATGGTCCAAGAGACATCGCCCGGTTTTTCGCGCCAGTTTTTTGGACGCGTCGCTGCGCGACAGACGGTCGACCTGGCCTTTCAGGTTTCCGGGCAAATCGTCGAAATGCCGGTGACCGAGGGGTTCGTGATACCCAAGGGCGAGCTGATCGCACAATTGGATCAGGAACCATTCCAGCGCCGCTATGACCGCGCTGTCCTGCAAAAGGATCAGGCAGATCGTACCGTCGCCCGCCTTTCCCGTCTGCGCGGAACTACAGCCAGTCAGGTGGCAGTGGATGACGCGGAAACCGAAGCGCAACTGGCGGATATCGCCGTCCGCGATGCAGAATACGATCTGGAACATGCAACACTCACCGCTCCGTTTGACGCGCTGGTCTCACGCCGAACGGTCGAGGCTTTTACGACTGTAAACGCAGGGGCGCCCATCGTGCGTATCCACGATATGTCCGAATTGCGGATTGAAGTAGATGTTCCGGAAATCCTGTTCCAACGATCGGGTCAGGAAGATGACATTGCGATTACGGCGAAGTTTCCAACCAGCGACGAGGTCTTCCCTCTGCAGATCCGGGAATTTGACGCCGAAACCTCGAGCGTGGGTCAGACTTTCCGCATCCAATTTGGCCTCACGCCACCTGAAGGATTGCAGATTTTGCCGGGTTCGTCAGTGACCGTGAATGTGAAGGTCCAGGACGCTCGGACAGGTATCGTTGTGCCTGCAACGGCCATCATTTCGGACGCAGAGGGCGGTCTGGGTGTCATGGTGTTTTCACCGGTTGGGGCCGATGAAGGCGCCGTCCAGCTTGTGCCGGTTACCATCGAACCCACGCAGACCGGCGAAGTCCGTGTTCTGACAGGGTTGAACGATGGCGATGAGATCGTCGTCGCGGGTGGCAGCACCTTGACAGATGGTCAAGCCGTTCGCCGCTTTGCTGGCTTTGCGAACTGAAGGGCGGGTCGATGAACATTGCGCGCGCATCCATTGATCGCCCGATCTATACGTGGCTGATAATCCTGATCGCCCTGTTTGGTGGCGTCTGGGGTTTCCTGTCGTTGGGACGTCTGGAAGATCCGGCCTTCACCATCAAAAACGCGGTCATCGTGACCCAATATACCGGTGCAACCGCTGAACAGGTGGCGCTGGAGGTATCCGAGCCACTAGAATCCGCCATCCAGCAAATGGGTGAGGTTGATACGATCACATCCGTGAACCAGCCCGGTCTTTCGCTGATCGAGGTTGAGATCCAATCAACATATGACGGAACCGAATTACCTGAAATCTGGACCAAACTGCGCGCCAAAGTGCGTGATACGGCCCGCAGTCTGCCCTCCGGTGTGCAGGCACCGCTGGTCAATGACAGGTTCGGCGATGTGTTCGGACTGTTCTATGCGGTAACGGCTGATGGGTTTTCAGACGCTGAAAAACACGAACTGTCGACCTACTTGCGGCGCGAATTGCTGACCGTCGAAGGCGTCGCAGACGTAGAAGTGATGGGCCTGCCGCAAGAGGCGATCTTTGTGGAGCCCGATCTGGCCATCTCGGTGAACCAGAATGTGCCACTGCAGTCCCTCAACGAGGCCATTGCCAATGCGGATTCGGTGAACGCTTCGGGCTCGGTCCGCTCAGAGAATGACCGCACGACCATCCTGACTGCCGAAGGGTCGGACAGTGTCTCAGCGATTGCGGGATTGTCGGTTGGCTCGCAAGGGCAGGTGATCAACCTGTTTGATATGTCCGACGTGTATCGTGGTCGCCAGACCGACCCCGAGGTGATGATCCGGTTCAACGGCACCGAAGCTTTCACATTGGGCATTGCGGGTCTGTCCACCGAAAACATTGTCGAGGTCGGCAAACGCGCTGATGCAAAATTCGCCGAGCTGGACTCGCAAATCCCGTTTGGCGTCGAAATCCTGCCGATCTACCAACAGCACGTGGTGGTCGAGCAGGCCTCGAATGACTTTCTGGTAAATCTGGCCATGTCCGTGACCATTGTGGTTATCGTACTCGCGGTGTTTATGGGATGGCGCGCGGCGGTTGTTGTCGGCTCGACCCTTTTGTTGACCGTGGTGGGAACGCTTCTGTTCATGTCGATGTTCTCGATCGAGATGGAGCGGATTTCACTGGGTGCGCTGATCATCGCAATGGGTATGCTGGTGGATAACGCGATCGTTGTTGCCGAGGGCATGCAGATTGCGATGCTGCGCGGAAAAAACTCGCGCGATGCCGCGGATGAGGCTGCCTCCAAGACGCAAATCCCGTTGTTGGGCGCGACCGTCATCGGGATCATGGCCTTTGCAGGGATCGGTCTCAGCCCCGATGCGACGGGCGAGTTCCTGTTCTCTCTGTTTGCGGTGATCGGTATTTCACTGCTGCTGAGCTGGGTGCTGGCTCTGACGGTGACACCAATGCTGGGCCACTATTTCTTCAAGCAGGGTGAGGCAGGCGCTGTGGATGCCTATGGCGGGATCATGTTCCGTGTCTACGGCAGCATCCTGCGCTGGGCGCTCCGGTTCCGCTGGCTGGTTGTTGCCGGTTTGATTAGCGTCACTGTTGCCTGTTTCGCCGGGTTTGGACTGGTCAAACAGCAGTTCTTCCCGGATTCGAACACGCCGCTGTTCTTCGTGCACTACAAACTGCCGCAAGGTACGCCCATCGCGCGAACGGCCGAGGATATGGCTGTATTCGAAGAATGGCTGGACAAACGCGACGATGTCGTTGCCGTCACCACATTTGTTGGGCAGGGGGCAACCCGGTTTCTGCTGACCTATTCGGCAGAGAAACCGAACCCCAGCTATGGCCACATGATCATCCGTACAGAAACTCTGGATGACATTCCCGCATTGCAGGCTGATCTAGAGGCGTTTGGCTCGGCTCAATTCCCCGAAGGTGAGTTCCGCACCAAGCGTCTGATCTTTGGCCCTGGCGGCGGTGATCCGATCCAGGCCCGGTTCTCGGGCAGTGATCCGGCCGTTCTGCGGCAGCTTGCGGACGAGGCGATTCAGCGGATGCGCGGTGCGTCCGAGAACGCTTTGCATGTTTATCAGGACTGGCGTGAGAAAGAACTGGCGGTTCAGCCTATCTATGCGACAGAACGAGCGCAGACTGCCGGTGTCACCCGTGAAGACATCGCCGGAACGCTGCAATTTTCGACCGATGGCATCAGGGCGGGTGTATTCCGGGAACGCGACCGTTTGATCCCGATCATTATCCGCCGGCCTGCGGACGGAGATTACTCGATCGTCGATCAGGTCGTGTACTCGGACCAGTCCGAAAAGTTTGTGCCAATCGAACAGATGGTCGACGGGTTCGAGTACAAATCGCTCAACACGCTGGTTCATCGTCGTGACCGGGTGCTGACCATTACCGTCGGCGCCGAAATTCCGGCGGGTCTGACGGCGGCTCAGGTCCACTCGGAAGTGCGCGCTGCCATCGAAGAGATGGAACTGCCCGCAGGGTATCGCATGGAGTGGGGTGGCGAGTTCGAAAACGCCGGTGACGCCAACGAAAGCCTGGGCCGTCAGTTGCCGGTCAGCCTGTTGATCATGGTGCTGATTTCGGTGCTGATTTTTAACGCCATCCGTCAGCCGATTATCATCTGGTTGCTGGTGCCGATGTCCGTAAATGGCGTGGTTATCGGGTTGTTGGGTACTGGTCTTCCGTTCACCTTCACGGCGCTGCTGGGTCTGCTCAGCCTGTCGGGGATGCTAATCAAGAACGGCATTGTTTTGGTCGAGGAAATCGATCTGGTCCGCGAAACCGGCAAAGGCTTGCGCGAGTCGATCATCGAGGCCTCGGTCTCACGTCTGCGCCCAGTGATGCTGGCCGCGATCACCACTATTCTGGGCATGGCGCCATTGCTGACGGATGCGTTCTTCAAGTCCATGGCGGTAACGATTATGGGTGGCCTGGCCTTCGCGACAATCCTGACGATGGTCGCAGCGCCCGTCTTCTACATGATCTTCTTCGCGCGGGACGAAAAGCGTGAGATGAAGACAGCGCAAGTCTGACAAAGATTGCCAGCAGGCGCGTCAGCAAAATTCAAACCTGGCCGGGGTCTTCTCTGGCCGGGTCATTTGCCCAGTCGACGGCTTCAAACGCAGATTGGGTGCTTGGTGCTTTCACGAGATTGGGCATGGCTCCTGGGTCGTAGCTTCGCCATGGGCTCGACGTGATCGCCTTGCAATGCCAAATGCCATGCTCTTTAGGGGTGATCAAGCTTCCACGCGACCTTAACAGGCCGATCGTGTGAATGTGCCATGAAGAAAACCATAGCGGACCGGAAGGAACGATACAGTACTTGGCCCTACACAGTTTGTCGCCGGTTGTTTTGCGTATGTGGTCTGAATGGCGGAAATCCTCGGTGAGGCCAGAAATGGGGTATCTCCATTCAACGCCTAGACGGATCAAACCTGTTGGCCGCTCCCGAGTTAGGTCGAAAATCCTGCCTTTCTTGCTCCATACCAATTCGTCAATGTCGCACTGCAATACGGCGCGGGAACCGGAAAGAAATCTAATTCGCGCGATATTCAAAAGGGTGGTCTGCAAAAACTCGGTATTGTATCGTAGCTTTCCCTTTTTGTCGCGCGTCGCTAACCCGAAGCGAAACGGGGCAGATAACACAACAGGATCTGCGATCCCGCCCCTCTTTAGCGCATCACGAATATCGTCCAGACCATACCGGGAAGAAGCATTGTCAAAGAACAACATCTGCTCCAGCCCATGCACCTGACAATGGTAGCGTGCAAAATCTTCGATCCAAGTCAGGTCGTTGTCACGCGACAGGGTTACGGCAACGTTTTTCCCAGTAAACGGGACCGAGTCTTGCCGGACCGAATTCACCGAAGATTCAACACGTGACCCACTCCAGTCAAATGCCAGCGTACTGGGCTGTTCAGTTGCCCGGAATATCAGGGCGTCATAGAATTCATGGGGTTTCAGGCGGAATTTTCCCGCCTTTTCTCCATCCAGGAAAAACTGACCTTCCTGGATGACATGATAAAGACCAAACAACTTGGGGCAGATCACCGTCAGGCGCCCTTTGGCCCAGAAGGCGTCATACCAGAACGTGTCAAAGTCATACAGGTGTTCAGTGTAGTCCGGGCCGGTATGGCCCGGTTTCATTTCGCGACACAGACCGAGTTCCGTCAGGCTGCTGGCGGCAAGAACTGGATGGCGTGGCTTTGTCAATGTCGTGGCCTCTAAACCTTTTTGCGTTTTCACGTCGACATTGCCTTCGCATTGCGCAGTTTAACTAGTCTCCCGAATCCATTTTCGGGTCATAGTGATAGTAAAACAGGACAGTTTATTCCCGTCCGGGTCGCACAGATAGGTGACATATAAATCAGGCGCATAACAGTCCCGTGTGCAGGGTGGGCCTGCATCCACACCACCGTGCTCCTGCCCCACGGTATAAAACTCTCTGACCTTGGGGGCGCTTTGCACCGGAAACGCGATCATCGTGCCGTTGCGCACATTGGCAGGGTTCACATCCAAGGGCGTGCAAATCTAAAAAACGATCTCATCATCTGGTTCGCTTCCCAGCCTGAACGATCCTCTATCCACCCCGAAAGGCGCGGCAGTTCCAGAACGGTAAAGACTGCGTCCTAAAACCGAACAGCCTGCGGCAGGTCATTGGTCCCATAGGTGGCATAAAGGCGCACGCTTTCACCACTTTACGGTCAGTGCCACGCGTCCCTCATACCGACGGGTTAAAGAAATGCAGCATTGAAAGCTGTTTCTAGATCAACGGGACCAAGGGTACATCACACGCTGCAAGCGTCATCATTGCGGCGAAAACCATAAACCTGCGCATTTGTTTTTTCCTTCTGCTCAATCACAGAAAAGATGCGCGCCCGGCGACATAAGGTCAACGGGCGCGCGAAACGGTCGGTCGTGTAAGCAGGTTAAGGCCGATTAGCCCTGCAGCGATCTAACTTCGACATCACCCTCGGCTTGCGCCTTGATCGCCAGCGCGGCGGCGTGGCTTGCGGCAGCCGTCGTGTAGTATGGGATCTTGTCATACAGTGCGATGGATCGGATGGCTTTGCTGTCCTCAACCGCTTGCGCACCTTCGGTGGTGTTCATCAACAGCTGAACCTGGCCGTCTTTCAACATATCGACCACGTCCGGGCGGCCCTCATAGACCTTGTTGACGATCTCACAGGCAACGCCCTGCTCGGCCAGCCAGCTTTGTGTGCCACGGGTCGCGACGAGCGAGAAGCCTTGTTCCAGCAGAACCTGAGCGGCTTCAAGCATGGCCGCACCCTTGTCCGCGTCCTTGATCGAGATAAACGCGCGACCCGAGGAAGGCAGAACCATGCCTGCCCCCATCTGCGCCTTGAGGAAGGCACGTGGGAAGTCGCGGTCCCAGCCCATGACCTCGCCAGTGGAACGCATTTCCGGGCCCAGAATGGTGTCAACGCCGGGGAAGCGGGCAAAAGGCAAAACAGCCTCTTTCACCGAGAACCACGGCATGTCCGGATCGGCCAGCGTCATCTGGTCGGCAATCTTGGTGTCCTGACCTTCCTTATATGCGGGGCGCATGGGGAAGTTCGACAGTTTCTCACCGGCCATGACGCGCGCTGCAATCGAAGCAATTGCGCTGTCGGTCGCCTTGGCCACAAACGGTACTGTCCGCGAGGCGCGCGGGTTCACTTCGATCAGGTAGATCTCATCGTCTTTGATCGCGAACTGCACATTCATCAGGCCGACAACGTTCAGCGCTTTGGCCAGCTTGAACGTCTGGCCCTTGATCTGATCGATAATCTCTGCCGATAGCGAGTAGGGCGGCAGCGAACAGGCCGAGTCGCCGGAATGGACGCCCGCCTCTTCGATATGCTGCATGATGCCAGCCACATGCACGTCAGTGCCGTCGCACAGCGCGTCCACGTCCAGCTCAACTGCACCAGCCAAGTAGCTGTCCAGCAGTACTGGGCTGTCGCCCGAGACGACCACGGCCTCGTTGATGTAGCGCCTCAGTTGATCCATATCGCGCACGATTTCCATCGCGCGACCACCCAGAACGTAAGAGGGGCGGATCACCAGCGGGAAACCGATCTCTTCAGCAATATCCAGCGCCTGCGCGTCGGTTGATGCGATGCCGTTTCTGGGCTGTTTCAGGCCCAGATCATTGACCAGCGCCTGGAAGCGTTCACGATCCTCGGCCAGATCGATGGCATCCGGAGTAGTGCCCAGGATCGGAATGCCTTCGGCTTCCAGCGCGTTGGCCAGTTTCAGGGGGGTCTGACCGCCGTACTGAACAATCACGCCGTGCAGGGTGCCGTTTTCCTGTTCCTTCGTCAGGATTTCCATGACGTGTTCGAAAGTCAGAGGTTCAAAATACAGACGATCCGAGGTGTCGTAGTCGGTCGACACGGTCTCGGGGTTGCAGTTAATCATGATGGTTTCATAACCAGCGTCGGTCAGCGCGAAACAGGCGTGGCAGCAGCAATAGTCGAACTCGATGCCTTGACCAATCCGGTTCGGGCCACCGCCAAGGATGACGACTTTCTTGCGGTCAGACGGACGCGCCTCGCATTCTACGTCACCCATCATGGGGGCTTCGTAGGTCGAGTACATATAGGGCGTCTGCGCCTCGAACTCGGCGGCGCAGGTGTCGATGCGTTTGAACACGGCTGTAACGCCCAGATTGCGGCGCGCCCGGCGGACGTTGTCTTCGTCACGACCAGTCAGATTTCCCAAACGCGCGTCAGTAAAGCCCAGCATCTTGAGCTTACGGATGCCTTCCTCGGTCACGGGCAGGCCGTCTTTGCGCACTTGGCGTTCGGCTTCGATTATCTCGCGGATACGGGCAAGGAACCAAGGGTCGAACTTGGTGACGCCAAAGATCTCATCGTCGGTCAGCCCGTGGCGCATTGCTTGCGCGATGGTGCGCAGACGGTCGGGCGTCTGCTGGCTGATTGCTTTGATGACGGCGGCCTTGTCGTCGGCTTCGTCCCAGACACCGACATTCAGGCCGGGGATTTCCACCTCATCAAACCCGGTCAGACCCGATTCCATCGAAGCCAGCGCCTTTTGCATCGATTCGTGGATAGTACGGCCGATAGACATGGCCTCACCCACCGATTTCATGGCGGTGGTCAGGTAGGGCTCGGAGCCGGGGAATTTCTCGAACGCGAATTTCGGAATCTTGGTGACAACATAGTCGATGGTCGGCTCAAAGCTGGCCGGGGTGACTTTGGTGATGTCGTTGTCCAGCTCATCCAGCGTATAACCGACGGCCAGCTTGGCGGCGATCTTGGCAATCGGGAAACCGGTTGCCTTTGACGCCAGCGCCGAAGAACGCGATACGCGCGGGTTCATCTCGATCACGACCATCCGTCCGTCGACCGGGTTGATCGCCCATTGTACGTTCGATCCGCCGGTCTCGACGCCGATCTCGCGCAGCACGGCAATCGAGTGATTGCGCATGACCTGGTATTCTTTGTCAGTCAGCGTCAGGGCCGGGGCGACGGTGATCGAGTCACCCGTGTGCACGCCCATCGGGTCGATGTTTTCGATGGAGCAGACGATGATGGCGTTGTCGGCGGTGTCGCGCACCACCTCCATCTCGTATTCTTTCCATCCCAAAAGGCTTTCGTCGATTAGGATCTGGCCCACTGGCGAGGCATCCATGCCGGTGCGACAAATATGGATATAGTCTTCGCGGTTATACGCCACGCCGCCGCCTGTGCCGCCCAGCGTAAAGGCGGGGCGGATGATGGCGGGTAAGCCGACATTTTCAAGGGTTTCGAGGGCCAGCGCCACACCGGCGTCCAGGTCTTTCTTGCCGCTTTCGTTCTTGGGGGCAGTCACGATCTCGGCCTTGGGATTTTCGATGCCCAGCCGGTCCATCGCCTCGCGGAACAAGGCGCGGTCTTCGGCCATTTCAATGGCGTCGCGCTTGGCACCGATCATTTCGACGCCAAACTTGTCCAGCACGCCCATCTCTTCCAGCGCGAGCGAGGTGTTCAGGCCGGTCTGCCCGCCCATCGTGGGCAGCAGCGCGTCGGGGCGTTCTTTTTCAATGATCTTGGCGACAACTTCGGGCGTAATCGGTTCGATATATGTTGCGTCGGCCAGCCCGGGGTCGGTCATGATCGTAGCGGGGTTTGAGTTCACCAGAATGACCCGGTATCCTTCTTCCCGTAGTGCCTTGCAGGCCTGAGCGCCGGAATAGTCGAACTCGCAAGCCTGACCAATAACAATGGGGCCCGCCCCGATGATCATGATCGACTGAATGTCGGTTCTTCTCGGCATGGCCACGTTCCTTCGATTGTCCGCGATTCAGGGCACCCCCAAGCGCCCAAATTGTCCTGCGTTATAGGGACCGCGCGAAAAGGTGCAAGGGGGATCGGAAACAGGGGCGAAATTGCCGCTTTCCCCCCTTTCCCTTGGCGGCGTATTCTCTATACCGCGCAGCACGGCAAATGAGGATGCAATTGCGTATTCGTTTTGATCAGGGGCCAGCCGGGTCAGGAACCAGTTTTGACCGGCCAGCCGAAATGATCCGCGCGGACAATGCGGAGGACGTGCCCCAAGCGTTGGAGGCGCTGGACCAGGCGCGCGCGCAAGGGGCTTGGTTAGCTGGCTATGCCAGCTATGAGCTGGGGTACGTGCTGGAACCGCGGCTGTCTGACCGCATGCCTGATGGCCGCCGGCTGCCTTTACTATGCTTCGGCGTTTATGATCGCCCCATTCAGCGGGAATTGCCCGCTGCATCCGGTGGGGTGACCCATTTTGAACCGCGCTGGGACGAGGCACGGTACACGCAGGCGTTTCAACACGTACATGACGCCATTGGGGCAGGGGATATCTATCAGGCCAACCTGACATTCCCGATTGATATGACTGTAGAGGGCGACAGCGCCGCGCTTTATGCCGCGCTCACGGCCGGACAGCCCGTAGGTCACGGCGCGCTGATCCAGCAGGATGGGTTGCCCGATCTACTCAGCCGGTCTCCCGAGTTGTTCTTCCGCACAAACGCGGACCGCGGGATCGAAACCCGCCCGATGAAGGGGACCCAACCCCGCAGCGAGGATATGGCGGAAGACGCCCGGCGTCGGGCGTTCCTGGCAGTCGACGAAAAGAACCGGGCTGAAAACCTGATGATCGTCGATCTGTTGCGCAACGATATCAGCCGAGTCGCGATGCCCGGATCCGTCAAGGTGCCCGAGCTGTTCAAGGTCGAAACCTATGCGACCGTGCATCAGATGATCTCGCTGGTGCAGGCGCAGCTGCATATGGGCGCCGAGCTGTCCGATATCCTGACGGCTCTGTTCCCCTGCGGTTCCATCACCGGTGCCCCTAAAATTCGAGCCATGGAGATTCTGTCCGATCTCGAACCCTGGCCCCGCGATGTTTATTGCGGTGCGATTGGCTGGGCCGCGCCGGACGGGCGTTCAGAATTCAACGTGGCGATCCGGACGCTGATGGTCGAGGATGGCTCGGCCACCCTCAACGTCGGCGGTGGAGTGATCTGGGACAGCACGGCCCCATCGGAATATGAGGAAGCGCTATGGAAAGCTCGCTTTGCCCACCAGCTGACCCTGACTTCCGCCTGATCGAAACACTGGCCTTTCGACCCGGGCAAGGGTTCGTTCGCCGAGATCGGCATCTGGCCCGTATGGCTCGGTCAGCTGCGGCCATGGGCATTCCTTTCGATGCGTGCGCCGCCATCCAGGCACTAGACACTGTCGTAGGGCAATCACCTCTGCGTTGCCGGCTTACGCTGGCAGTTGATGGAACATACGATGTGACAACCGGAGTACTGGCCGGTAACCCACCATTATGGCGGGTCGCGGTCACCAAAATGCGGCTTTCCGCGTCGGATGTTTGGTTGCAGCACAAGACGACCCAACGCTCTGTTTACGACACGGCTCGCGCATCGCTGCCGGACGGAATAGACGAATTTCTGTTCCTGAACGAGCGTGACGAGCTGTGCGAAGGGACCATCACCAACCTGTTCCTGCACATGCCGGACGGCCGACGTCTGACGCCAAAGCTGACCTGCGGATTGCTTCCGGGAATTCTGCGAGAAGAACTACTTGATAATAAACAGGTTACCGAAAGCGTCTTGTCCTTGACCGATCTGCAAAACGCGGAAAAAGTTTTCGTAGGGAATTCCTTACGTGGCCTGATCCGGTCGGAATTGGCGGTATTGTGAGCAAACAGAGCGATTGGGCGCGCGACGGAACGCATCACCTGCGGCTACGGCTGGAGTTCGGCCTATTCTTTGTCGCTGTGCCAGTTCTGATCGCGGTCTTTTTCCCTCCGAATTGGATGTTTCCGTCGCTGTTCACCTTCACGGCCATCGGTATCATCCTGCTCCATTACACGCCTGGTTTTACCTGGTCCGAACTTCGGTACAACTGGCGCAATTGGACGTGGCGCGAAATCGCTCTTTTTGCTGTTGCCATGACGGCGTTTTGCTCGGCGGTCGTTATGGCGATGCGACCGGACGTTGCATTTCGCATGCTTCTCTACCGGCCCGAATTCCTGGCAGTGATCTGGCTGGCGTACCCGATCGCTTCGGCTCTGCCGCAAGAGCTTCTGTTCCGATCACTGTTTTTCCGCCGCTACCAGGCGATCCTTCCAAACGGGAAGGCGGCTTACCTACTGAACGCGTCCCTGTTTTCGCTGGCCCACCTGATGTACTGGAGCTGGATTGTCGCCATCATGACCTTTGGCGGAGGACTGTTGTTCACTTGGGCCTACCGCCAACGCGGGTCGTTTTTCTACGCGGTCCTGCTGCACGCTATTGCGGGGAATGTTATCTTTGCGGCGGGTCTGGGCATCTATTTCTATTCCGGCAATGTGCAAAGGCCGTTTTGACGGCGCGACCTGCCTTGACTTTCCAAGCCTGACAGGGTGTACCGGCGCGACGAATTCTACGCCCGAAGGGATAAATCCATGCACGCCTACCGCAGCCACACCTGCGCCGCACTGACCGCCGCCAATGTCGGTGAAACCGTCCGCCTGTCCGGTTGGGTGCATCGGGTACGAGATCACGGCGGCGTGCTGTTCATCGATCTGCGCGATCATTTCGGTGTGACACAGGTTCTGTGTGATGGCGACAGTGCAGCTTTTGCCGAGCTTGAGAAAGTACGTTCGGAATGGTGTATCCGCATCGACGGCACCGTCAAAGCACGTGACCCAGAACTTGTGAACTCGAAACTGCCGACCGGCGAGATCGAAGTTTACGTTCGTGAACTGGAAGTGCTGGGTGCTGCCGACGAGCTGCCGCTGATGGTGTTCGGAGATCAGGAATACCCCGAGGAAACGCGTCTGCGCTACCGTTACCTGGACCTGCGCCGCGAGGCGATGCAGAACAACATGACCCTGCGTTCGGACGTTGTCGCTTCGATGCGCAAGCGCATGTGGGATCAGGGCTTCCGCGAGTATCAGACGCCGATCATCACCGCATCGTCGCCTGAAGGCGCGCGTGACTTCCTTGTGCCGTCGCGTTTGCACCCGGGCAAGTTCTACGCGCTGCCGCAGGCCCCACAGCAGTTCAAACAGCTGATCATGGTGTCGGGCTTCGACAAGTATTTTCAGATCGCGCCCTGCTTCCGTGACGAAGACCCACGTGCCGACCGCTCGCCCACTGATTTCTACCAGCTTGACCTTGAGATGTCGTTTGTCGAACAGCAGGACGTGTTCGACACGATCCAGCCGGTTCTGACCGGTGTGTTCGAAGAGTTCGGCGGAGGGCGTAAGGTCGATCAGGAATGGCCGCAGATTTCCTACAAAGATGCGGCGCTGTGGTACGGCAGCGACAAGCCCGATCTGCGGAACCCTATCAAAATGCAAGTGGTCTCTGACCACTTCCGCGGGTCTGGCTTCGCGATTTTCGCGAAGCTGCTGGAGCAGGAAGGCACCGAAATCCGCGCCATCCCCGCGCCGACCGGTGGTAGCCGTAAGTTCTGCGACCGCATGAACGCATTCGCTCAGAAAGAGGGTCTGCCCGGCATGGGCTACATCTTCTGGCGCGATCAGGGCGAAGGGATGGAGGCCGCCGGTCCGCTGGCTAAAAACATCGGCCCCGAACGTACCGAGGCCATCCGTCAGCAACTGGGGCTGGGCGTTGGCGATGCGGCATTCTTCCTGGGTGGCAAGCCCAAAGCCTTTGAAAAGGTCGCTGGTAAAGCGCGTGATGTGATCGGTGAGGAACTGAACCTGACCGAGAAAGACCGCTTCGCCTTTGCCTGGATCGTGGATTTTCCGATCTACGAGCAGGACGAAGAATCCGGTGCCATCGACTTTGAACACAACCCGTTCTCGATGCCGCAGGGCGGAATGGAGGCTCTGGAAGGCAATCCTCTGGACGTGCGCGGCTATCAGTACGACTTGGCTTGCAATGGGTATGAGCTGGTGTCGGGTGCGATCCGAAACCACAAGCCCGAGATCATGCTGAAGGCCTTTGAGCTGGCAGGCTATGGCGAGGATGAAGTCAAAAGCCGCTTTGGTGCGTTGTTCAACGCCTTCCATTTTGGTGCCCCGCCGCACGGTGGCTGCGCCGCTGGTATCGACCGTATCGTGATGCTGCTGGCCGATGAAGCCAACATCCGCGAGGTCATGATGTTCCCCATGAACCAGCGTGCCGAGGACCTGATGATGGACGCACCATCCGATCCGACTTCGGATCAGATGATGGAGCTGGGCCTGCGGATCATCCCTCAAGACTGAGAATGACAAAACCCGCTGCTTACCCTGCAGCGGGTTTTCTCATGGTTTGCGCTTGTACAAAGGTCATGGCTATGGACCGGTATTCATAGCTTGGTCACAGGTCTGCATAGCCCGTTTGTTGGCGACCTATTCCCATGGGTCCTTAAATGACTTCCGGCTGGAGCGAATATCACGGGCGGTAGCGCGGGTTTGCCAGTAGACCCAAAGGCACAGGATCGTTGCGGTTATGAAGTAAGCGGTCATCATCTCAAATCGCCTCACGTTGTTCCAAACGGGTCTGCACAATCCCGGCGACCTGAGCGGCGACGGCCGTTACTGGGGTCCCGTCTGCCCGGGACTCGGCCAGCCGCTGCGCCGCTTCTGCCAGAACTGTATCGTCGGCATCGCGGGCGACCCCGCGCAGAAACTGTGCCGCGTAATCCAGCGTGCGCTGATCATTCGGACCAGCCAGAATGTCGGCGATATGGGCCATGTCATCCTGATAGGCCAACGGATCGGCGTTAATGATTTCATCCCGGACGGCATGCAGGCTGCTGGGGCGGCGATCTTCGGGCAAACGTTCCAGAACGGATGTCTGGAAATAGGCCAGCGATTTGAGGGGTTTTTCCAGAAAACCGTCGGCACCGGCCCGCATTGCGGTGCGTTTCATGTGGTCATCCCCGGACATGCCAAGAATGGCCCCAATACGGGGCGCAGCCTCAGACAGATCGGCGATCAGATCCGCGCCGGACCCGTCCGGCAGCCCCATGTCCACAATGATGACAGAGGGGCGGTAGATCTGCAGGTGACGCCGTGCCGATTGCAGGCAATCCGCCCGCCTGATGCGCGCGCCGCTGTGCAGGCACATCAAGCGGATGGCGTCGCAGGCATAGCGGCTGTCTTCCACAACCAGAATAGTTTGTCCCAGCAGGGGCCGCGTGGCCGTCGGCTGCGCGGGAGAGGCGAAGGGGCTCGAATCGTCCATGGCGGAACTCCTAATCAGCAGATACCTCACGCTAGGAACTTCTGGCTAACAGGGCGTTAACGGCAATTTGGCGCACTTGTTCTTTGTTCAATCTGCCCCCATAACCGCTGCAATGCAGAATAGAGGAGAGTTCCATGATTGGTCGACTGAACCACGTAGCCATTGCCGTACCCGATCTTGAGGCCGCCTCTGAGCAGTACCGCAACGCGCTGGGCGCGAAAGTCGGCGCGCCACAGGATGAGCCGGATCACGGCGTCACAGTTGTGTTCATCGAACTGCCCAATACCAAGATCGAACTGCTCTATCCGTTGGGCGATGACAGCCCGATCAACGGGTTTCTGGAAAAGAACCCCGCTGGCGGCATCCACCATGTCTGCTATGAGGTCGAGGATATCATCGCTGCCCGCGATCACCTGAAGGAAACCGGCGCACGCGTGCTGGGTTCGGGTGAGCCCAAGATCGGTGCGCATGGTAAACCAGTGCTGTTCCTGCACCCCAAAGATTTTAACGGCTGCCTGGTCGAGCTGGAACAGGTGTAACCTAACCCCGGAGGGGATGAGATGTCGATTACTGGTGCGGCCGTTCTGTTCGCCGTGATCTGGTTCATGACCTTGCTGGTGGTGCTGCCAATCCGCATCAAGACGCAGGGCGATCTGGGTGATATCGTTCCGGGCACCCACGCGGGCGCACCGGAAGAGCATCACCTGAAGAAAAAGATGTGGATCACCACCGGTATCACGGTGGTGCTCTGGGCCATTATAGCAGGCATCATCCTGTCCGGCGTGATTTCTGTGCGTGATTTCGACTGGCTGAACCAGCTGGAGCCGCGCGGCTGATCTTTAAGCCATAGGCCCTGATAGCTTGTGGTAGATATGGGTGAACGTTGCGACGCCAAGGATTGGGATCACAAGGTTCACCAGGGGCACGGATAGCGGGATCGCCATCAAAATGCCTGCCATCCAGATGGTCGTTGCGTGTTTGGCGCGCAGCTTACGTGCACCTTCCCGACCCAACCTGCGCATGGCAGCCAACGTAAAGTATTCCCGTCCCAACAAGAAACCGTTCATGCCCCAGAAGATGAAGGGGGCGAACGGAGTAAAGATCGCATAGAGGATCAGGGCCAGCAGATTGGCAACGACCAAAACTCCCATGAAGCTCAGCCCGTCGCGCAGGCTTTCGCTGAACGGAATGCCGGGCACAGCAGGCAAAGATGGGTAATGCTTGTCTTCGACCGCTTGCGCCACGTCTTCCAGAAACATCGACGTAATCGCCGAGGCCACCGGGACCATCAGAAATATTGGCAGGATCAGGACGACAAAGATGCCGGAATAGTTCAGCACGTCGTTCAGCCACGGCACGGCACCGATAAAGGGCAGAGAGATCTCGTTCCCCGACAGCCGGTTGATCAGCCAGATCGCCAAAGCACAGGCGGCGATCAACAAAACGATCGTCAGACCAACGCCGCGCAACAGGACAGCCCGGAACTTTGGGTCGCCGATCTGTCCCAGCGCCGCAAAAAAGGCGTTGAGAATGGTCATTCCGAAACCCACTGCGTCAACCCATCCACGTCGGGGCGGGGTCTTTCGGGCGGTGCTTTGCCCTCGGTCGCGATATGGACCAGACCCGCGACGCGTTCGTTTTCTTGCAGCCCGAACGCTTTTTGGCAAAAGTCGCGGTCGTGGGTCTGCCAACCGGACAGCCAGTTTGCGCCCCAACCCGCAGCAAGTGCCGCGTTCAGCAAAGCCAGGCACACTGCGCCAGCGGAATAGGTCTGTTCGATTGCAGGGATTTTCGCGGAGGGTTTTTGAACCTCGATCACGGCGACCGCCAGATGGCCCATGTCGAACTGGTTGCGGGCCTTGGCTATGTCCTCAGCGGATTTACCCAGCGCCGAGCCACATTCTTCGGTCAATTGCGCAAGGCGCGGCATGGCACTATTCTCAAGCACGATAAAACGCCAGGGTTCCAGCTTGCCATGATCCGGGCTGCGTGCAGCGGCGGTCAGCAGGGGTGACAGCTGGTCCCGCGTGGGCGCGGGTTCAATCAGCGTTTTTGCAGGGCGCGACCGTCGCGATTGCAGAAACTCCAGAGCGGCCGGATTCTTCAAGGACATATGTTAACTTCCTTTACATAGGCGGTTGTGTATGTGGTTGAACATCTGGCGGGTTTCAAGGGCAAGTGGCTGGATGCAGGAGATCAATTTCACTCCCTGAGCGTTCGTGCAAGTGTGTTCAAGAAGAAGAGAGGGAAGATGGCCAAACCAAAGCTGCGAAATGTACCGGATCTGAGCGCGCGCGCCGTACCCGATGAAGGGATCGAGGTTCGGGTCACGCCGAAAGCTGCGAAGGATGGGATTTTAACCGATCAGGGAAACATTCGCATCACCGTCACCGCGCCGCCCGAAAACGGCAAGGCAAATGAGGCGGTGCGCAACATATTGGCCGTGGCCATGGGGGTGGCACCGTCCACTCTGATCCTCAGGCGGGGGCACACGTCGCGCGACAAAGTTTTTGTCTATTCACCCTGATCCGGCGTTTCCCGGATTTGGTAAACGCCTTCCGGCAAGTCCAAAGCCGCCGCCAGATCGCGAACCTGTTCAGGAGACAACGTGATCCTCTGAATCTGATCCGTGCGCGGGTCCAATTGCTCAAGCGTCACACATTCGGCGAAGCTGTTGATGACGACATCCTCTTGCAAAGGCTTTGGGCCTTCGTCCACCAGAGTAATGACTGTCGAGTCGAATTCATGCTCAATCGAAAACATGAAAGCAGAGTGCAGTTCAGTCGAATGCAATGCAACCCGTACCTTACCAATCGGGCTGTGGTGATTGGCGCGGCTCCGCGCTATGGTCGTGAAAACGGGCCAACCGTTTCAAAGGATTATGAATGTATCGTCTGATCTGTTTGTTTCTCCCTCTTTTTCTGGCGGCCTGTAGTGCTGGCGAGATGCGATTGCAGCCCGCGACCCAATGGTCGGGGACCTTGGGTGAGTATCAGGTAGAGGCGGCCGCGGTTCGGGATGTCAGCCGCTCCATCGGCAAGGAAGCCCGGGCAGAGTGTCTGAAGCGGGCCAAAGTCAAAAATTGCGATTTCACGGTTCTTGTTGATCTCAATCCACAGGCAGAAGCGAATGCGTTTCAGACCTTGGATGACAGGGGCCAGCCGGTGATCATAATGACCCGATCCATGATTCAGTCGGCGCAAAATCCAGATGAGCTGGCTTTTGTACTCGGGCACGAGACTGCTCATCATCTGCTGCGTCACATTCCGCGCCAGGCCGAAAACGCACAGGAAAGCGCAGTCATTTTCAACAATCTGGGCAAGCTCTTTGGAGAAGAGGGCGAAGACCTGGAGCGTACACAGAAAATTGGGGCGGAAGTGGGTGTGCAATTGAACGTTAAGGCCTTCGAGCTTGAGGCTGACCAGTTGGGCACAATTATTACCCACAATGCCGGATATAACCCGTTGATCGGTGCAAAGTACTTTGACCGCATCCCGGACCCGGAGGACAGTTTTCTCGCGTCACATCCGCCGAATGCGCAGCGTGTGCAGATGGTTCAGAACACGGCCCGAAAACTTGGGCTGACGCAATGACCCAAATAGCAAGGCTGGGCGTAATCCTGACGGATCGTGGATCGAAATACGCGGTGTCGGGGGCAGCGGTACAAACGCGCGAGGACGTGGATGCCGTTCTGCAAGACCTCAAGTCCGACAAAGCCTATGCCAAGGCGACGCACAATACCTGGGCGACGATCTTGCCGACAGGGGCTCTCAAGGCTGACGATGGCGAAAGCGGTGCCGGAATGGTCATCCTGCGCATGCTCGAAAGGGCCGGACTGGAGGGCCACGTCATCATTGTCACCCGCTGGTACGGGGGCAAAAAACTGGGCGGTGACCGCTTTCGCAGGGTGCAGGACGCCACCCGCGCCTATCTGGATCAAATCGGCGCCGGGTCTTGACCTGAGTCAAATGCCTATTCGGGCCGCCGCGCTATCCTGTCAGAACTGTGCGGCAGGGAGACAGCGCAATGCTTGGCAAAAATACTCTGAAACGACATGCGGAACTGGTCGACCAGATGGCAACCCACGTCGGGGTCGATCTGGAAGATGCGGCCATAGGCGGTGACGTCTCGATTGACCAGATCTCTGATGCGGTCCTGCGTTGCAGTAATTGTTCGAACCCAGATCATTGTGCGCAATTTCTGGCACAATCTGCCCAAGGCCAGAAAACCCCGGAATACTGCAGGAACACGTCCCTGTTTGACCGCCTCACTTCGCTGTCGGAAAGCAAGCGCGACGGTTAAGAAAAATCATGCCGCGCCATTGCTGTGTTTGACGGCGCTTTGTGCAAACAAAAGGCAGACTTGCCAATGACCCGAGATATTCTGGGCGACGTGGAGAAACACTTTTGGCTAACCCGGTCGGTGGCCAGATGTATGGATGTTTCGTTGACCGAAGCGATGGCCGAGGGGCGGTTGACCACCAATGGTTATGCGGAGATCGTGACGCGCTGTCGTGCCTCTGGGTGCAGCGACCAATGCGAATTGTGGCTGTCGAAACAACAGGTCAAAGCCGATTCGGCCCCTGAATTCTGCGTGAATGCGGAAACGCTGAACGCTTTGAAGACTTAGTCAGAGCTTGGAATGCGAACCGTCGCACAGCGGCGGATTGGCCGTTTGTTTGCACCCGCAAAAGAACACCTTCTTGCTGGTCTCGGCAGTAAACTTCACCGGTTCAAACTGGGTTCCCTTGTGTGAACCATCGCAGAAGGGCTGGCGCTCTGACTTGCCACAGGCACACCAGAAATAGGTTTTCCCTTCGGTCACTTCGACCGGGTAGGGGGCTTTTTGGGCAGGTTTCGGCTGATCTGACATGTGGCTGCTCCGCTTTTGGCTAATGTCGTGAAACAACTATAGGGCCTTCGTGCGGGGCGTGTAGAGCGCTTATGTTTCTTTATACAAGCAGCATGGTTTTGCCGCTCTCACAAAACTGTGATTGATTTTGTTGCAATAATATCAACGAGGTCGTATTTTGAGACTGGCCCCAGAAAAAAGGGCAATATGAGAAAATTTTTAGAGGAATGACGGACATGAAACTTAAATTTGCTGCCGTTAGCGCAATTGCCCTGGTTCTAGCTGCATGCTCGCAGCAGGAAGAGCCGACGCCGGTTTACATCACGCCTGAATACGACAAGTTCGGCACACCGAGCTGCCCGGCTGGAACCGAGCTGGCCACGACCGAAGCGGGACAGACCATCTGTAACCCGGTCGCACAATAAGAATTCCGCGGGCGGTCTTGGTTGGGCCGCCCGCTTACTCAACACAGCCGACCGCCCTTGTTGGGCGGTTTTTTTTATGTCCGCTTCATGCCGACGCGGGCTCGGATCTGAATGCACCGAAAATGGGCAATCATCGCCTCACCAGTCGTCAATATCCGTGTCCAAATGACTTGCGGTGATAGTGTTGACGCTTTGACCCGTACCGTGGCGCATAAAGGTAGCGATAGGATTTCTTTTTTAGCTTTTGCTGAACGTAGGGCGCGTTCTTAGGAACCGGTTTTGGGTGGTAGACTTTGGGTGTGTAGACTTTCGGAGAGTAATAGTGCCGGTGAATGCGGATATTATTGCGGTTATGAGTATTCTGCGATTTTGACCCAACAACAACTTGGCCGCTCGTTCCAACGGTGATGCTGCCTGCGGTCGCCGGGATGGCAAAAAGTTGGGACGCAAGTATCGCGGCCATGCAATTGAAAGAGATTGCACGAAGGTACGCCATGAAAACCCTCCTTCTAGCGAGTTGAGGTTTTCATTCATGGTCCGGGAAAATCCCGTCTCAAGCCAATAAACTTAAATCACGCTCTGCCTATCGAGGGTGAACGGCACATTAGGCTTAGGTGCGTGTGCCCCATAAATCGTATTCGCCGGCCTCATCGATCTCGACCGACACGATGTCACCAGGCTTCAGGTCATCAAAACCCTCATCGATGAACAGATTCCCGTCGATCTCGGGCGCGTCTGCCTTGGTCCGGCACGTGGCGGCTTCGTCATCAATCTCGTCCACGATCACGTCGATGGTCTGGCCAACCTTGGCGGCCAGCTTAGCCTCGGAGATGGCCTGAGCTTTTTCCATGAAACGGTCCCAGCGCTCTTGCTTGACCTCGGCTGGTACGTGATCCGGGAGGTCGTTTGATCGCGCGCCATCGACGTTTTCGTATTGAAAACAGCCAACACGATCCAGTTGCGCCTCGTCCATCCAATCCAGAAGGGTCTGGAACTCGGCCTCGGTCTCGCCCGGATAACCGACGATAAAGGTCGACCGCAGCGTGATGTCCGGGCAGGTTGCGCGCCATGCGGCGATCTCGTCCAAAGTTTTGGCCGCCGCCGCCGGGCGCGCCATGCGCTTCAGAACGTCCGGATGGGCATGCTGGAACGGAATATCCAGATAGGGCAGGATGTTGCATCCGGCGTCGGCCATCAGGGGGATCAACTCGCGAACATGCGGGTAGGGGTAGACATAGTGGAGCCGAACCCAGGCATCCAACTGCCCCAGCTCACGCGCCAGATCGGTGATGTGGCTGCGCACCTCGCGATCCTTCCACGGGTTCACGTCGTATTTCCGATCCAACCCATAGGCAGATGTATCCTGCGAGATCACCAGCAATTCACGCACGCCGTTGTCGACCAGTTTTTCGGCTTCGCGCAGTACAGCATGTGCCGGACGGCTGGCGAGTTTCCCACGCATGTCGGGGATGATGCAGAACTTGCATTTGTGGTTACAGCCTTCGGAAATCTTGAGATAGCTGTAATGGCGTGGTGTCAGTTGCACACTTGCGACGGGCAGCAGGTCCACAAACGGGTCAGGATCAGGCGGCACGGCCGCGTGCACCGCATCCAGCACCTGCTCGTATTGGTGCGGGCCGGTAACAGCCATGATGCGTGGGTGATGTTCGCGGATGTAATCCGGTTCCGCACCCAGACAGCCGGTAACGATGACTTTGCCATTCTCCACCAATGCCTCACCAATAGCGTCCAGCGACTCGGCCTTGGCACTGTCGAGAAACCCGCAGGTATTCACGATCACGGCATCCGCGCCTGAATAGTCGGGCGAGATGCCGTATCCTTCGGCACGCAGGCGCGTCAGAATGCGCTCACTATCGACCAGGGCCTTGGGGCAGCCCAAAGAGACCATACCGATGGTCGGCTGGTTCGAACGTGGCGTCTCGGGCATCCGGGCGGCAGGCGCCAGGTCGGGGCGGAGGTTTGGCGGGTTTGTTGTCATTGCGCGGCATATAGTGGGGAACGCTTCCCCTTGCAAATGCAGCGCAGGCTTTGGATGATCTTTTTTAACGCATGAAAAAGGCGGAGAGCAGAATATGAAGTGGCTGTTGCGCATAGTTTTCCTGTTGGTGGCGGTTTTTGGCTTGGTCATCGGGGCCTTGCTGCTGATGCCCGGCGACAAGCTGGCCACCATATTGGCTGAGCAGGTCCGCACCCAAACCGGGCGTGACCTGAAGCTTACGGGCGATGTGAACCTGTCTTTCTGGCCCGTGCTGGGGCTGGAAACCGGTCCGGTGACTTTTGGAAATGCACAATGGGCCGGTCCTGAACCAATGCTGAGCGCCGAAAGCCTGGCCGTGGGGGTTGATGCTGCCGCGCTGATCTCCGGGGACCTGCGCATAAAACGGGTGATCGCCGATAATCCGGTTCTGCGGTTGGAACTTTCGGATGGGCGCGGGAATTGGGAACTTTCGGCACCCGCTAACGCAGCCTCGGCGGGGGCCGCAAGTGGCGCGGTCCCGCAAGGGCAGCAGGGCGGGGTGACGCTGGATCATCTGAAGCTGACGAATGCACGTTTGGTCTATATCGAAAACGGCGCAACTAAATTCGATTTTGCCAATGTCGATCTGGCGGCCAGTTGGCCGAACGTTTCAGCGCCTCTGCAGGTTCAGGCTCAGATGGCGGTGCCCGGGGGGGCGGTCGATGTCGACCTCAAGATTCAAGATCTGCCAGCCTACGCGTCCGGCGCGGTAACGCCGCTGGATTTGACCATGACCGCGCCCGGGGGAGAGTTCGGTTTTGTCGGGCGGGTCAATCTGGCTGGTGAAATGGATGGCAGATTGCTGGCCAAAACGACGAACACGGAACGTATGCTGGCTGCTTTTGGTCGGGCCGGTGTTGGGGTGCCATTGGGACTGGGGCGCGAGGCCGATGTGGCTGGGCAGATGACCTATACCAGCGATGGTCGGATTTCGCTGCGCAACTTGGTGGCGTTGCTGGATAATAATCGCCTGACTGGTGAGGCAGATATCGTTATCTCGGACCCGCCGCAGATTACCGCGCGGCTGGAAGGCGGTGACCTGGATCTTACTCATTTCAATGATACGCCTGGTGGCGCTGGCGGCGGGTCGGCGCCGTCACCTGACCAAGGGTGGTCGACCACCCCGATTGATGCGTCTGCGCTGGCCTTGGCGAATGGCAAAATCCGCCTCAAAGCCAATTCCATTGCCGTACCGGGTCTGACGCTGGGACCCAGCGATCTGACGCTTAACCTTGATCGATCCAGAGCGGTTCTTCAGATGAACCCTGCCACATTGTTTTCAGGGCATCTGAACGGGCAAGTGGTCGCCAACAACCGGAACGGTTTATCGGTCGGCGGCAATCTGACCGCGGATGGCATGGATGTGCAGCAAGCTCTGTCCGCCCTTGGCGGGATCGAGCGGTTGTCCGGCACCGGATCAGGGTCGTTTGAATTTCTGGGAGTTGGACAGACCGAGGATCAGATCATGCGCTCACTCAGCGGCAAGGGTCGTGTGGATGTGGGCAAGGGCGTGATCTCGGGATTTGATCTGGACCGCCTGATGGGCCGCAGCGGGGGCGAGCGCGGCACAACCGTGTTCAACAGCTTGTCTGCCAGCTTCACCATGGATCAAGGGGTGTTGTGGAACAACGACCTGTTGATGTCGCTGGATAACTTCCGGGCCGACGGTTCCGGTCGGGTCGGAATCGGCAACCGCGATATCGACTATCTTTTCACACCTGTGGCGCTGCGCGCGAATTCGGGAAACGGCATCGCGGTACCAGTGAAAATTGTCGGGCCGTGGAGCAACCCGACGATCAAGCCGGATCTAACCAAAGTCCTCGAAGCTGTTGCTGAAGGAAAGGCCAAAGAGCTTGAAGATGAGGCCAAGCAGAAAGTTTTGGACAAGGTCGGGGACGAGCTGAATACGACGATTACGGACAGCGATCAGATCGAAGACGCGATCAAGAACAAACTGGAAGACGAAGTGAACAAGGGGCTGCTGAAGCTGTTTGGCGGTAACTAAAAAGCGCCGATACGCAAGGGCGTCGGGGCAGAAGGTGCCCCGAAACGCAGTAGCACTTAGATGGTCTGATCGTAGTCGCCCACACCGGGTTCCGTGCGAATGACCGCGTCGATATCGCCAAAGATTGCGCGCATTTCATCCTCGCTCTCGCTGCTTTCGCAGACCACGACAAGGTTCGGAGTGTTCGAGGATGCGCGCACCAAACCCCAGCTGCCATTGTCCAGAATAACACGAGCGCCGTTGACGGTGACAACCTCTTTGATCGCGCGACCGGCAAAACTGTCTCCGGCATCAGCTTTTGCAACCAGCTTGTCGACCAGCCGCTGAAGAATGTCATATTTCTCTGTATCGGCGGCATAGGGTGACATGGTCGGCGTAGACCAGGTTTTTGGCAGCGCCTTGCGCAAGTCCGACATTCTTTGATCCGGGTTGCGATCCATCAGCTTGCAGATCTCAACGGCGACGCGCATCCCGCAGTCGTAGCCGCGCCCGATAGGTTCAGCCAGAAAGTAATGACCAGACTTCTCAAAGCCGGCCAGCGCATTGATCTCTTTGACCCGACGCTTCATGTGGCTGTGCCCGGTCTTCCAATAATCCGCTTTGACACCAAGGGCCTGCAGTTCGGGGTCGCTGGCAAACAGACCAGTGGATTTCACATCTGCCACAAAGGTCGAGTTCGGATACAATTTGGCCAGATCACGGGCCATGATCACTCCGACCTTATCGGCGAAGATCTCTTCCCCCTCATCATCCACAACACCGCAGCGATCGCCGTCGCCGTCAAAGCCCAGAGCCAGATCGGCACCGCTGGCTTTCACAGAGGCGGACATGTCGTGCAACATCTCCATAGCCTCGGGGTTGGGGTTATAGTGGGGGAAAGTATAATCCAATTGGGTATGGCTGGGCACCATTTCGACGCCAATGCGCTCGAAAATCTCAGGCGCAAAGGCCGAAGCCGTTCCATTACCAGTTGCGCACACGACTTTCAGGGGGCGGGACATTTTGAAATCGCCGACCAGATCGTCGATGTAGGCTTCTTTTACACCATCAACGAATTCGTATGTTCCGCCTTCATGTGGGGTGCCTTCACCGTTCAGGACGATGTCGCGGAGCTCTGACATCTCGTCGGGGCCGTGTGTCAAAGGACGATCAAAGCCCATCTTGACGCCGGTCCAGCCGTTAGGGTTGTGGCTGGCTGTGACCATGGCCACGGCCGGCACATCCAGATGGAATTGCGCGAAATAGGCCATCGGGCTGAGCGCGGGGCCAATGTCCTTGACCTGAATGCCAGCCTGCATCAGACCCAGGATCAGCGCGTTTTTGATCGCCAGCGAGTAGTCGCGGTAGTCGTTGCCCACCGCAATCACCGGTTCGATCCCACGTTTGCGCATCTGTGTGCCCAGACCCAAGCCAAGCGCGGTCATGCCGGGCAGGTTGATCTCTTCGGGATATTTCCAGCGCGCGTCATATTCGCGAAAGCCGGTCGGCTTGATCATCGGATCGCGCAGAAAACTCCAGGTGTTCGGGGTCACCTCTGGGATGGGTTTGGTCATGCTATTGCTCTTGCTTAAATCTGTATAGGATTGGCTTTGGCCAATGCATCAAAGCGCATCAATGTGTCAATCAATTGAGGCATTTGATCCAGATAGATCATGTTGGGCCCGTCTGACGGAGACTTGTCCGGGTCTTCGTGTGTTTCAATAAACACAGCACCTACGCCGATGGCGGCAGCTGCGCGCGCCATCACCGGAGCAAATTCACGCTGTCCGCCGGTCGAACCTCCAAGCCCTGCAGGCTGCTGAACCGAGTGGGTTGCGTCCATCACAACCGGATAGCCCGTCGCCGCCATCTGCGGGAGCGAGCGCATATCTGTCACCAAGGTGTTGTACCCAAACGAGGTGCCACGTTCTGTCAGCAGAATATTCGAGTTACCAACACTCTCGATCTTGGCGACAATGTTCGCCATATCCCATGGTGCCAGAAATTGCCCTTTTTTGACATTGATCGCTGCGCCTGTTTGGGCTGCGGCCAACACCAAGTCGGTTTGACGGCACAATAACGCGGGAATCTGCAAAACATCACAAACACTGGCCGCGTCTGAGCATTGCTCCGGCGTATGTACGTCAGTCAGGACAGGTACCCCAATTTGTTTTTTGACACCTTCCAGAATGTCCAGTCCTTTAGCAATTCCGGGCCCACGGACACCTGAAATTGAGGTACGGTTCGCCTTGTCATACGAGGCCTTAAAGACGTACTGCGCACCGGCGGCATCACAGGCTTCTTTCATTTTGCCTGCGATCATCTGCGCATGATCCGCGCTTTCAAGCTGACAGGGGCCGGCAATGATCGTCAGAGGCAGATCATTGCCGACCGTGAGGTCGGAGATTTTTACATGTTTCATGTGTCTTACGAGGATACCTGTTCACGAAGGACCGACGCGGTAAGCGAGATCAACAGGTAGATACCAGCAAACAACAGAAAAGCCAAAATCGTATTTTCGAACTTGCGCGGATAGGTGGGTTCCTGACTTGGCACCGGCCTTACGGACACCGTCAGATAGCGCACTTTGCGGTTTGCTTCGGTCCGCGTGGTTTCCATTTGCTGCATGGCTGTCTGCAGCATCATGTCCCTGGCAACAAGATCGGCTTGTGCCATCTGAATTCGTAAACTGAGCCGGGCAAGCGAGTTTTCGCCTGCAGACACATCCAGCATTTCCGAGTTGAGTTCTTCCAACACAGCCTCAAGCCGCGCAATGTCCGCGCGGGCACCATCCACCTTGGCCTGGTTCGGACGACGGTTGTCCAGCAATGCGGCCAGCTGCAGCTCTTTTTCTTGAATCTGTGTTTCCAGCGCGTCGATGCGGCCGCGCAAGCTGACGATGACGTTTTGCGGGTCCAGCAGCGCGCCTTGAATCTGAAGTTCGATCAGATCTTCCTGCGCCCTCCTGCGCTCCTTCTGTGCCATTTCAAAACCATCCAGCGCGTCGCGCATCTGGTCCTCGCGCTTGAGTTCCGTAAGCCCGTTTATGGTTTCTTCGGCGTAGGACAGAAGACGGTCAGAGATGGCCACCGAAATCTGCGGATCAGGTGCCGCAACTTCCATTCGGATAATGCCATCGCTCGGGTCGTATCCGATGGTGATCATGCGCCGGAAAAGCTTGTAGGCTTCTTCCAGCGTGGCGTCCGGCGAAAGCCGTTGAATAGGGTCGATCCAGTCTTGCTGGAAAATCTCTGCGAAGCCCATGTCACGTTCAAGCCTCAGCAGCGCATCCTTGGACTCAAGAAATTCCTGAGTAGCGACAGAATCCTGTGCGGTGGCGAATTGTGTGCCCGCCAAAAGCCCGCCAAAAGCTGCACCGCCCCCGTCCGCCTGCAGGATCGAAAAGGCCGAGTCGCTGGCATACATGGGCGTCGCCACACGGTAGAAATAGAACCCGACAATAAAGGTGGGCAGGAAGACGAAAACCGTCAGGCGGGCAAACAGGGCAAGCAGTTTGCGACGGCGACGGCGGGCGATGTCTTTTTGTATCTCGCCAATTTCAAGCTCGCGTCGTTGCGCAGGAGACATCTCGGGCCCGGGCAGGGTCTTTCCACCTTCACTGACCGTTTGCGGCAAATGAATCGTGACTTTGTCCTTGGCTTGATCCTCGGTCTGTGCCGTTTCACCGGCCATCCCCAGCAAATTGGCGCGATGAAACGGATCGATGCCCTTTTGGCGTAGCAAACGCACCGCATCATAGTCCGAGGTCGCCTCTAGGCCGTTCTTTTGCGCCAATCTGCGTGCCAACCGCAATTGGCGCCCGGTCAGTCCCTCGCGTTTGATGGCGTCAATCTCGGTATTGGACTCCGAGTCATTGGCCGCAGTGGGTGGCTGGGTCGCGTTGCGAATGCGTGAAATGGCATCAGCGCGGTCTTCTTCCGTTCCCGCGTTGCGGCGTTTGCGGCGCCAGTTGTAGATGCTAGCCTTGGGTTTGGTAGTCATATAGCTGCTTTGCCTCTTCCAAGGTGTCGAACATATAAAGCTGACCATCCATCAAAACGGCAGCCTCTTGCGCAAATTTCTCCAGCACGGCGGGGCTGTGCGACACGATCACCATTGTAGTCGTGCGTAGTTTTTCCCGAAGGATGTCGCCGGCCTTCCTGTTGAATTCCACATCCGTCGACGCCGGCATCCCTTCGTCAATCAGGTACATGTCGAAATCCAGGGCCAACATCAACGCAAACGTAAAGCGCGCTTTCATACCGCTGGAGTAAGTGGCCAAAGGTTGGTTAAAATACTCCCCCAATCCGCATAGCCATTTGCAGTAGGCTTCGACGTAATCGGGGTCCATCCCGTAGATGTTGGCGACGTAGCGCGCGTTTTCCAGGGCGGACAGTTTGTTTGCGACACCTCCGGTGAAACCCATAGGAAAAGACACTCGGCAGGACTTTCGAATCACGCCTTCATCGGGCTTTTCCAGGCCGGCCATCATATTGATCAAGGTGGTCTTGCCGGTTCCGTTAGGTGCAAGAATGCCAATCGAACGGCCCAACTGAACCCGAAACGAGACACTGTCCAGGATCACCTTGCGGCGTGTCCCGGTCCAGAAGGACTTACTGACATTTTCAAACTCAAGCATTGAGGGCCTGCTGCTTGCACCATTTTAAAAGTACCGGATGTGCCGGTAATCGGGTTGTTATCCTACGTTTTATGTGGGCCATATTATGTCGAGTTTTAGTGGCAATGATCAATGCACCGGCACGTGTGCTGTTGGTAATGTGACTTTTCCATCGGTTGGACCCACGCATTGCGTTGACTATCTTTAAGGGTGACCGTCAACCAATTTGATGCAGGAAACCTTGCCATCTGATGAATTCGCTACAGAAAGAAATCTCGGCCTGCCGTATTTGCGCGGAAAGATTTGCTGCGACAGAGACCGCGCATCAGCCGCGCCCAGTGGTCTGGTTTCAGCCCGGGACGCCAGTTTTGATTGCCGGTCAGGCCCCTGGCGCACGGGTGCATGAGTCGGGCCGACCGTTCACCGATCCGTCCGGAGATCGTTTGCGGGACTGGCTTGGGGTGGATGAAGCTGTGTTCTACGATCGGTCACAGGTTTCGATCGTGCCGATGGCTTTTTGTTTTCCGGGGTATGATACGCGCAAGGCGGATTTGCCGCCGCCCCCCGTCTGCGGGCAGACCTGGCACAACAAAGTCATGCAAACCCTGGGGGAAATACCCCTGACTATTTTGGTGGGTGGGCACGCTCATAAATACCACCTGAATGCGCGCAGTTCGGTGACGGAAACGGTTCGCAACTGGCGGGACCATGCGCCGCGCGTCTTTGCCTTGCCTCATCCCTCGTGGCGGAATACGGCATGGATGAAGAAAAACCCGTGGTTCCAGACCGACCTTCTGCCGGTTCTGCGTGCACGGGTGCAAGAGGTTCTGAATGACTGAAACCACGGCTCTGGACACTACCTACGCCGCAATGACTGCCGCCCCAAACGATGATGCAGTGCGATTGCGGTTCTTCGAACGGCTTGCCGACAGCGAGCTGTTTCTGATGCTGACAGAAGAGGCGAAGGGCGAAAACATCTCACCCGAGTTGTTCGACGTCGCCGATGGGCGCTTTGTGCTGGCCTTTGACCGAGAGGACCGGTTGGCGCGATTTGCCGAACGTCCTGTCCCTTATGTGGCGCTTTCGGGCCGGGTGTTATCCTCCATGCTCGCGGGGCAGGGGATTGGGCTGGGCCTCAACCTCGAAGTTGCGCCGTCCTCTATGCTGATCCCGTCCGAGGCGCTGGGCTGGCTGGCGGAAACTCTGCAGCATGAGCCAGAGGAGGTTCAGCAACGGTTGGCAGAGTTCTTGCCCCCTGTGGGCCTGCCCGACGATCTGTTGACCGCGCTAGACGCAAAACTTGCCACCGCAGTTGGGCTGGCGGAAGCTGCATATTTGGTGGGAACGAAGTCCGAAGGCGGCGGTTCCGGTCACCTGCTTGGGTTCATTGGTGCGGTAGAAGGGGCAGAGCCCGCACTGGCCAAGGCCGCGTCCGAGGCGTTGACGTTTTCCGGGATTGAGGCCGGGGCAATGGATGTCGGGTTCTTCGGTGCACACGATCAGGCTGCTGCCTCATTGGCGCGGATCGGTTTGCGGTTCGATCTGCCACAGCCAGAGGCGCGTGTTGTCGCGCAGACGACACCTGGCAGCAACCCGGATAAACCGCCTATTCTGAAGTAGGAAAAAAGCCCCGCGCACGACTGATCTGCGGGGCTTTTTGTGATTATTCCGCAGCTGCTTCCAGTTTGTCCTGGGTGCGGGTTTCGAAATCGCTGGCCTCGTGACGTTCGTGCAGCTGGGTATGTGGCTCACCGAACGGGCGGTTGACCATGCGGCCCCGCTGAACGGCAGGGCGTGCGTCGATCGCCTTGGCCCAACGCATGACGTTCTTGTAGGATTCCACGTCTAGGAACTCGGCGGCGCTGTAAAGTCGGCCCAGAACCAGCTGGCCATACCAGGGCCAGATCGCCATGTCCGCGATGGTGTAATCCTCGCCTGCGATATACGTCTTGTCGACCAGTTCGCGATCCAGAACGTCCAGCTGGCGCTTAGTCTCCATCGTAAAGCGGTCAATTGGGTATTCGAACTTTTCCGGCGCATAGGCGTAGAAATGGCCAAACCCACCGCCCAGATAGGGTGCACTGCCCATCTGCCAGAAGACCCAGTTCATGACTTCCGTACGTTCCGGTCCGGACGCGGGCAAAAACACGCCAAACTTTTCGGCCAGATGAAACAGGATCGAAGCGCTTTCGAACACGCGTGTCGGCTTGTCGCCCGAGCGATCCCAAAGAGCGGGGATTTTAGAATTTGGGTTGGCCCCGACAAAGCCCGAGCTGAACTGATCGCCTTCGCCGATATTGACCAGCCAGGCGTTGTATTCGGCACCTTCGTGACCCAGCGCCAGCAGTTCCTCCAGCATCACGGTCACTTTCACGCCGTTCGGCGTGGCCAGTGAATAGAGCTGCAGGGGGTGCCGTCCAATCGGCAGATCCTTGTCGTGGGTGGCGCCAGCGATTGGGCGATTGATGTTGGCAAATTGGCCGCCATTCTGGCTGTCCCATGTCCAGACCTTTGGGGGCGTATAGGTCGGTTGCTCGCTCATTTCTTGCCTTTCTTCGCAAAGTGCAGGTGAATTGTCCGTCCAACACAACAGCTAATGTTGCAAAGCACCAAGTCCAACCCCCCAGAGCACAGCGTTTTTGTAACAATTCTCACCCGACATCTCACGAATTCTCATTCAACGTCACAGCGACGCGAGGGGGACTTCGCAAGCAGTCTGAATCACCTATTGTATGTTCAGACCCGCAAGTTCGGGCAAATCAACAACCCCGAGGACAAAAGGACTTACCACCATGAAACGTTTTGCCCTGACTGTAGCTGCGGCTCTGACCCTTGCCGCTCCGGCCTTTGCTGGTGACCAGTATATTGACGGCACCGGGTTCGCCGTGTCCGGCTACGATGTCGTCGCATACCGTGGTCTAGATCAGGTTGCGGTTGGTCAATCTCAGCCCGCGCCTGTACGCGGCCGTGCAGACATCACCGCAGAATACAATGGTGCCACCTGGGCATTTTCGTCTGAAGAGAACCGCGACAAATTTCAGGAGAACCCAGCCTTCTACGCGCCGCAATATGACGGACATTGCGCATACGGTGTTTCGAAGGGCGGCAAAGTCCCTGCGAACCCGAACCTTTGGCGCATCGTCGATGACAAGCTTTATTTGAACATCACCGATGTCGTTGTCGGTTTCTGGGAAGAAGACGTGCCCGGCAATATCAACCTCGCCGAAGGCAACTGGCCGGGGATCGAACCCGATGCCGCATCCTCCAGCGTGATCCCGAAATTCACGTCGGAAGGCCCGATTTCAAACTAAGTGGCCACTCACCAAGCCAAAGCCCGGCGCATTTAAGCCGGGCTTTTTCGTCAATGCGCAAACGAGAATTCGTCCCGCATCTGCTGATCGGCATCGAACCGAATGCGAACGCTTTTGGCCCCAGGGAACGTACGCGCAGTAATCGCTTCGGGCACAACAACCTCGCCACCGCCAGAGTCGTTGGACTGGAAATTCAGCACCTCGGTTTCCGTCTGGCGTGAGCTCGCCAAAACCGACGTGGGCAATGCCACGCGGTTTGCACCTTCATAGACCGGCGTTGAGACAAAGAATGTCAAATGGCGGCCAAAGAACCCGACCGCATCGGGCACATGGTCCGACTTGCACATCAGCTCGGAATCCGGTGTTTCAACCTCGTCTGATCGGTCCGGCAACGCGTTGTTCAACAGGGCGCGGCATGCGTTGATATCGGCGGTTTCCAGTGTCAGAATACGACGGCGCAGTTTCGGGCGCCGCGGTTTTCCCGATCCAACACCCTTACCCGCCAGCCCTTCTTTACGCAAAAAATCATATGCATCCTTGGCGCGGGTAAATCCGGAGCTATCGCCCTTGGCTTGGTCTGGATGACCATGGAACGCAATGTCCCGCCAGGCGCTTCTGATGTCGTCCGAACTGGCGTTTTGATCCAACCCCAGAGCATGCAGTGCTTCTGTGCGGGCTCTGATCTTCTCAACAGTTTCCATAACCCAATTTACTCATTACAAAACAAAAAAACGTCACTCCTTCAGTTTGAGCAGGACGTTGAATTTGTCAAATTTCACGCAAAATTGAAGTGCTTACGGGAACAATTGCGGCGCGTCGCGGCAATTGTTCTTAGTTTCTTTCCCCGCAGTGGGATACTGTCTTTCGGGCCGACCTGATTAGGCCACGTTTTGCAGATCAGCCTTCGGCGTTATGCCAAGGGCAAAACACACATCACGCGTCAATTCCGGCCGGTTCAGCGTGTAGAAATGCAGCTTGTCCACGCCCCCGTCGATCAGGTCCGAGCACAGCTCGCTACACAATGCTGTAGCCAGCAAATCCTCACGATCGTCGCGCACGGCCTTTTCAAACGCCTGTTCGACCCATTGGGGAATGCGCGTGCCGCATCGTTTGGCAAAAATGCGTGCACCCTTCCAGTTCTCGATCGGAAGGATGCCGGGCACGATGGGCTTGTCGATGCCGGCTTTTTCACAGGCGTCCCGGAACCGGAAAAACGTCTCGGCCTCAAAAAAGAACTGGGTCAGGGCCTCATCTGCGCCCGCATCCAGTTTGGCTTTGAGCCAATCAATATCGGTGCGGGCGTTTTGTGCCTCGGGGTGAATGTCGGGGTAGGCGCCGACCCGAATGTTGAACATCTCGGTCTCAGCCAGGGCCGAGATCAGTTCCACCGAATTTGCAAAACCTTCGGGGTGTGGTTCAAAACGATCCTGACCGCTTGGCGGATCACCGCGCAGGGCAACGATATCCTGAACGCCCGCGCGCGCGAAAGTATCCGCGATTTCCAGCGTTTCCTGCCGCGAGGCATCAACACATGTCAAATGGGCGGCAACAGGCAGCCCCGAGGATTTGTGCAGGGTCGCCACCGCATCACGGGTCAGTTCCCGCGTTGTGCCACCCGCACCATAGGTGACCGAGACAAAGCGCGGCTCTAAAGGGGCCAGAGTCTGGACCGTGTCCCAAAGACGAAACGAGGCTTCGAGCGTCTTGGGCGGAAAGAACTCGAATGAAATTTCTGGCTTGGTCATCTCGGCCTCATTTGGTTGGTGCAGAGTCCTTGTGCCAGTTCGGGCAATGTGAGACAAACTCATATTATTCAAGAACAACATGAGTATCGCTGTAATGCACATCGAATTCCGCCACCTGCGTACGATCAAGGCGATCCATGAATGTGGTGGTTTGGCCCGTGCGGCGGATCAATTGAACATCACCCAATCGGCTCTGAGCCACCAAATCAAAGGGTTAGAGGATCAGGCGGGGGTTGAATTGTTCCTACGCCGGTCCAAACCGATGAAGCTGTCTGCGGCCGGGCTGCGCCTGTTGCGTCTGGCCGAACAGATATTGCCGCAAATCCAAGCCGCACAACAGGAATTCTCGTCGCTTCGGGATGGACGCACGGGGCGGATGCATATCGCGATCGAATGTCACGCGTGTTTCGAATGGCTGTTTCCAGTTCTTGAATCTTTCCGGAAATCATGGGGTGATGTGGACGTTGATATCCGCCCAGGTTTGGCATTCGACGCCCTGCCAGCACTGCAAAAAGAAGAGGTGGATCTGGTTGTCTCGTCCGACCCCGAGGACCTGCCGGGCATCGAGTTCATTGAACTGTTTGACTATGATGCCGTCTTTGTCGCTGCATCATCCCACCCGTTGGCGCAGAAAGAGTTCATCGAGGCCGAGGATTTCCGTGGGCAAACCCTGATTACCTATCCGGTGGAGCGCACCCGGCTGGATGTGTTCAGCCAGTTGCTGATACCCGCGCGGGTCGAGCCGGCCGCAATCCGGCAGGTCGAATTGACTGCAGTGATCCTTTTGCTCGTCGCGTCGAACCGCGGTGTTTCGGTGCTGCCTGACTGGGTTGTGCGCGAAGTGAAGTACAATTCGGACTACGTCACTCGCCCCCTGACCAAGGACGGCATCACCCGCAGGCTTTACGCGGCAGTGCGCAGCGAGGACCTAGAAAAACCTTTCGTGCAAGAGCTGATTCAGCTGGCCGAAACCGAGGCGCGCAAGCTGCAAGAGCAATAGGCAAAAAACGCGGGTCTGCTATGCGCATCATTCCTCTTGGCAAGGGCGCTTTGCATCAGTATACGCGCGGTTTGACCGGACAGGAGCCTTTGGACAATGGTTGGCAGTGCAAACCTCAACATCATGATCAAAGCCGCGCGTAAGGCGGGGCGTTCTTTGGTCAAGGATTTCCGTGAAGTCGAGAACCTTCAGGTTTCGATGAAAGGCGCAGGCGACTTTGTGTCCAAAGCTGACATTGCTGCCGAGGCGATCCTGAAAGAGGAGCTGCTGGGCGCGCGTCCGACCTATGGCTGGCTGGCTGAAGAAGGTGGTGTGATCGAGGGCGAAGACCCGACCCGCCGCTGGATCGTTGATCCGCTGGATGGTACTACGAACTTCCTGCACGGTCTGCCGCACTGGGCAATCTCGATCGCGTTGGAACACAAGGGCAAGATCGTGGCTGGCGTAATCTATGACGCCGCCAAGGATGAGATGTTCTTTGCCGAAAAAGGCGAGGGCGCTTGGATGAACGACATGCGTATCCGCGTCTCGGGCCGTCATCGGATGATCGAGTCGATTTTCTCGACCGGCCTGCCTTTTGGTGGCCGTTCGGACCTGCCTGCGACCCTGCAGGATCTGGCGCGTCTGATGCCTGCTTGTGCCGGTGTGCGCCGTTGGGGTGCCGCCGCGCTGGACATGGCCTATGTCGCAGCGGGACGTTACGAAGGCTTTTGGGAACGTCGGCTGAATGCATGGGATGTGGCCGCTGGGATCATCATCGTCCAGGAAGCGGGCGGATTTGTTCAGGCGCTAAACCCTGAAGGCAACGTTTTGGAAGACGGTGAAGTGATCTGTTCGAACGAGCCGATTTTCGACCAGTTTTCCAAGGTGATCCGAGGCTAATCAGCCACATAGCAATTCCGTAAGCGCGCCCCGATTGAGGCGCGCTTTTTTTGTTTTCAGAGGGTCGCGCGTTGCGCCAGACCTGCTTCGTCCGCCAGCCGCGCGGCGACGGATGCAACAGCGAGGTCCTGCAGACCCACGCCAGTTCCGTCGAACAAGGTGATCTCGTCAGCACTGCTCCGCCCGGGATGATCACCGTTGATGACCGCACCAATTGGGGTGATCTTTGTTTCGGTCAAAGTGCCGCTTCCTATGGCGTGCTGCGCCTCGCCAATCGTCGCGGATTGGGCGACCTCGTCGGTGAAAACGGTGACCGAGGCGACCAGCGCCGGATCGACCTCCATCTTGCCTTTCGTGTCTGTGCCCATGCAGGCCAGATGCGTGCCGGGTTTGATCCAGTCTTTCATCAATAGCGGCTCGAATGCCGAGGTGATTGTGATGATGACGTCCGCCTGTGCCCCTAAGTCCTGCTGGCTGACAGCCTCAAACTCCAGACCGATTTCTTCGGCGACAGCCGCCAAACGGGGCAGCATGTCGGGGTGCGGATTCCAGGCGACAACTTTTTCAAAGTCCCGCTGTTCAGCGGCGGCGCGTAGCTGGAAGGCCGACTGATGTCCGGCGCCAACCATGCCCAGCACTTTGGCGTCTTTTCGGGCAAGATGTGCGATGGAAACCGCTGATGAAGCTGCTGTTCGCACGGCCGTTAGGTAGTTGCCACCCACCAATGCCGAAAGCCGCCCCGTGTCGGGATCGAACAGAAACACCGTGGATTGGTGATTGGTCAATCCTTGTTCGGCATTGCCCGGCCAATAGCCGCCAGATTTCACGCCCAACACCTGCCCATCCCGATCGAAGCCGGATTTGAAACCATACAGCGCATCAGCATAACCCAGCGCCTCGCGAACAACCGGAAAGTTCCGTGCTCCACCGCTGGCCATCGCACCAAACACGGATTGCACCGCATCAAAGGCCTGTTGGCGGCCCACCAGCTGTTCGCACAGGTCTTCGCCCACAATCAGCAGGCCATCTTGCGTGGTCATAGCATCCCTCATCAATAAGCCTTTCCGCGGGCCGACACGGGCCACAGAGCCTCGACCTTGCCGTCGCGCACGCCGACATACCAATCGTGGACGTTGCAGGTGGGATCACAATGTCCGGGCACAAGCCGCAGCTTGTCGTTCACCTTCAAAACGCCGTCGGGGTCGCCGATGACACCGTGTTCGTCCGAACATTTGAGGTATTCCACATCGTCGCGCCCAAAGATGAAGGGCAGGCCGCTATCGACCGATTGCGCCTTGAGGCCGGCGTCGCAGATGGCCTTGTCAGTCTTGGCATGGCTCATAACACTGGTCAGAATGAACAGCGCGTTTTCCCATTCGCCCTGATCGATCCGTTTGCCGTTCTCGTCCAGAATGCGCCCATAATCCGCATCCATGAAAGCATACGATCCGCACTGCAACTCGTTGTAAACGCCTGAATTGCTCTCGAAGTAGTATGATCCTGTTCCACCGCCCGAAACCAGCTCGCAGTCGATGCCTTCGGTTTTCAAACCGTCAACCGCGTCTTTGACCATGGCGATGGCTGTATCCAGCTTCTCTTTGCGCGCCTCATAGGTGTCGAGGTGCTGCATCGCGCCCTGATAGGCCTGAATGCCGGTAAATTTCAGGTTGGGCGCTGCGTTGACTGCCTTTGCGATATCGACAACGGCTTGGGTCGTGGTCACGCCGCACCGACCTGCACCGCAGTCAATTTCGACAAAGACTTCAAGTTCCGTGCCGTGATCGACAGCGGCTTTGGACAGGTCGGCGACATTGTCGATGTCGTCCACGCACACAATAGTGCGCGCGCCCAATTTGGGCAGTTGCGCCAATCGGTCGATCTTGGCCGGGTCGCGGACCTGGTTCGACACGAGGACATCCTTGATGCCGCCCCGCGCGAATACCTCAGCCTCAGATACCTTTTGACAGCAGACGCCAACCGCACCGCCGAGCTGTTCTTGTAGCTTGGCGACGTCGACGGATTTGTGCATCTTGCCGTGTACGCGGTGGCGCATACCATGAGCCTTGGCATAATCGCCCATCTTCTTGATGTTCCGCTCCAGCGCATCAAGGTCCAGGATCAGGCAAGGGGTCTGGATTTCGCTTTCATCCATGCCGATTGCAGCGGGGATGTCGAACCCGACTTCCAGTTCTTTGATGTTCACAGGTTTGTTCATGTCGTTCCTCCTTACCCTTTCAGCCAGGGCAGTTTGTCCAGATCCACGTTGCCGCCGGTGATGATCACACCGACGCGCTTGCCGCGGAAAACGTCCGGGTTCTTGAGTATGGTTGCCAGAGGCACGGCCGATGACGGCTCCATCACGACGCGCAGGTATTTCCACGTCAGCTTCATCGCTTCGATGATCTCGTCGTCAGAGGCGGTGAAAATGTCGGTCACATTTCGGGACACGAAGTGCCACGTGTTCTCTTTCAGCGGCACGAGTAGCCCGTCGGCGATGGTTTTTGGCGCATCATCGGCGATGATGTGGCCTGCTTTGAAGGATCGGTATGCGTCGTCCGCCTGTTCTGGCTCGGCGGCATAGATCGCGGTGTCGGGTGCCAGGTTCGAAACAGTCAGGCACGTGCCCGAGACCATGCCCCCGCCTCCGATTGGGGCGATGACCGCATCCACTCCGTCTGTCTGTTCCAACATTTCGGCCGAGCAAGTGGCCTGACCCGCAATGACGCGCGGGTCGTTATAGGGGTGCACGAACTCTCCGCCCGTTCTGGCCTGCACTTCGGCAAAGGTCGCCTCGCGGGATGAGGTTGACGGCTCGCACTCCGTGATCGTCCCGCCATAGCGGCGCACGGCGTCCTTCTTGGCTTGCGGCGCAGTGCGCGGCATCACCACGTTGCAGGGAATACCCCGCCTTCCGGCGGCATAAGACAGGGACAAAGCGTGGTTGCCACTGGAGTGTGTGCAAACGCCCTTGGTCGCCATATCATCACTCAGGCCGAAAACCGCGTTGCTCGCACCGCGTACTTTGAACGCGCCGGCTTCTTGGAAGTTCTCGCATTTAAAGAACAGCTGCGCTCCGGTCAGGTCGTTCAAATAGTCCGACACCATGATCGGCGTGCGTCGGATGAAGGGTTTGATTCGTTCATGCGCAGCGCGCATATCGTCGATCGTCAGATCCGCTGCGGGGATGTGATCCAGCATTGCCATCCTCCTCAGGCTGCGGCCTGGGCGCGGTCAGATGGGCCGGTGCGATAATAATCCTGCGCCGCCGCGACCCCGCTGCCCAAAGTGATCGGATAGTTCAGATCGGCCATCGCCATCTCGATTGTGCTGAGGCCGGACAGAACCATCACATCCGTCAGACTGCCCAGATGGCCGATGCGGAACGCCTTACCATTCAGTTGACCCAGTCCAATACCAAAGGACACGCCATAAGCGTTGAACGCGTGGTCAGTGAGTGTGTTGCTATCATACCCGTCTGGCACGTAGATCGCGCTGACAGTGTCAGAATACAGATCGGGCGATTGCGCGACCAGTTTCAGCCCCCATGCGTCAACGGCGCGGCGCACACCTTCGGCCAGTCGGAAATGCCGGGCATAAACGTTCTCAAGCCCTTCTTCGAACAGCATCTTGAGGCTTTCGCGCATGCCGTAGATCAGTTGCAGCGGCGGAGTATAGGGAAACCCGCCCGATGCGTTGGCCGCCATCATATCGTCGAAGTCAAAGAAGGTACGCGGCAGCTTGGCGCTTTTCATCGCGTCCTGTGCCTTGGTGCTGACGCACAGAATTGCCATGCCGGTCGCCAGCATGAACCCCTTTTGCGACCCCGATACGGCGATATCTACACCCCAAGCGTCAAAGTCGAACGGCATCGAAGCCAGAGAGCTGACGCAGTCGACGAAGAGCATCGCGGGATGACTTTCCGAATCCATCGCCTGCCGAACCGCTGCGATGTCGGAACGCACCCCGGTGGCTGTTTCGTTGTGGGTCACCAGAACAGCGCGGATTTCATGCGCGGTGTCATCGGCCAACGCGGCCTGAAACTGATCAGCGGGTGCGCCGGTGCCCCAAGGGCATTCGACAATCTGAACGTCCAGCCCGTGCCGCTCGCACAGGTCGATCCAGCGATGGCTGAACACGCCATAGCGCGCAACCAGAACCTTGTCGCCGGGGCTGAGTGTGTTGGTAACGGCTGCTTCCCACCCACCGGTGCCACTGGATGGAAAGGTCACGATCTGACCGGTCGTGGTAGCGAATACCTTTTTTGTGTCCTTAAGGACAGGTGCAAAGGTTTCGACAAAATCCGGCGCGCGGTGATCCTGCGTTTGGACCTGCATGGCAAGACGCAACCGGTCTGGGATGTTGGTTGGGCCGGGTATGAAAACCGGGTTTTGGTTGGACATCTGTTATTCCTCCGCTTTGGGTGTAAGTGTCCGGGAAAACCTCACGACGTGCAATTTTCTTGAAAAGTATTTTCATTTTTGCGATTAAATATTTAACGCGCTGTATTTATGCTGTTTTTCGTTTTTCATTTTTTGACCTCAAAAATGAACGGTTCAGAAATATTCTGGCGTAGAGCAAGGGAGTAGGGTGATGGACAATCAGAAAAGACCGCGCGGCAGGCCCAAATCCCTGTTCAAGGCAAGTTCGGCCGGGACTATGCAATCGCTGGATCGGGCACTGGGTGTTCTGACAACGGTGGCCCGTCTGGAACGCGCAGCGCTCAGCGATCTGGCACGCGAGATCGATGTGCCGACGGCCACGACGCACCGCATTCTGGTGACCTTGCAGAAACACGGCTTTGTGGCCTTTGACGACGAACGTCAGGAATGGATGATCGGGATCGAGGCATATCGGACCGGCGCCTCGTTCCTGCGCCGCAACAGTGTGCTTGAAATCGGGCGCCCAATCCTGAGACGCCTTATGCAGGAGAGCGGTGAGACCGCCAACCTGGCGGTTCCGGATGGGTCCGAGGTGGTCTTTGTCGGGCAGGTCGAAACTCCGAACCCCATTCGCGCCTTTTTCCCGCCCGGGGCAAGAACGCCGATGTATGCCTCGGGCACCGGCAAGGCGATCCTTGCCGCGATGACCGAAACGGGGTTGGCCAAAACGCTAGAGGCAATTGATCCGGTGGAATTCACCGCGAACACGCAGATACCGGGCGACGGACTTCAACAGGATCTTTCCAAGACCCGTGCACGCGGCTGGTCGCATGACCGAGAAGAAAGATATCAGGGCATGTCCTGTATCGGCTCGGCGATTTTCAATGACCGGGGGGAGCCATGTGCAGGGATCTCGGTATCGGGTCCGACCGCTCGGTTTGGCGCGGATCGAGCGCATGCGCTGGGTGAATTGGTTCTGGCCGCAGCGCGGGAAATCACCCATCTTAGCGGCGGCCAGACCCCGAAAACCTGAAGCCCTGCTACCTGCGGGGTACGCGGGGAATACGCGACTGAGTTAGCTTGTACTTGTGTTCAGGATGCGGCGGATGGCCGTGGGTGCGGCCCCAAAAATCAGTGCCGCCGCGCCGCAGCCAGATTGGGATGCACAAGATCAGACCCACGAAAAACCCACCCGTATGCGCCCAATAGGCCACCCCGCCTTCGTCCGGGTTGCTGGCCAGACTGCCAAAGAACTGCATAGCCAACCAAACCCCCAGCATGACAAAGGCAGGTATTGTGAATATGCGGAAATAGACAATGAGGATCAGCAGGATATCCACGCGGGCCTTGGGGAACAGCAGCAAGTAACCACCCATGACACCCGCAATCGCACCGGATGCGCCAATGGTCGGCACGACCGAGCCCGGCGCTGTGAAAACATGGATCAGACCCGCCCCGATTCCGGCTGCAATATAGAACAGCAGAAAGGGCAGGTGGCCCATTTCATCTTCGAGGTTGTCGCCGAAAATCCACAGGAACAGCATGTTTCCGGCCAGATGCATCCAACCTCCGTGCAGGAACATCGAGGTCACCAGCGTCTCAAAAGCAAAACCGTCCGTGATCCGCGCCGGGATAATCGCATAGTCGTAGTACAGCTGATTGATCAGCCGGACATCGTTCATGATACCCACATAGCTGAGGAATATCAGGATATTGGCCGCCATCAGCAGATAGACGACATAGGGTGTTCGCCCCGAAGGGTTATGGTCGCGGATTGGAAACATGAGGCGACGCTGGGCTTTTCCCGGCCCAGCGTCAAGGCATGCTTACGCCGCACCCCCAAGCAATGCGGCATTGCCGCCCGCGGCTGTTGTATCAACGCACAGGTGGCGCTCGGCCAGAACTCGTGCGCGGTCCGGAAGGCCGGGGATCAGCGGCAGGATCGGACCGTCCCGGCGGGCGAGGTGACGTTCGATCTCACGCGCTGTGTCGTCATCGCCCCACCAAAGAACGCCCGATATCTCGGTCACGTTCTCCAACCGATGCAAGTCTAACGAACCGGTCGCCTGAATGGCCGTACCACCCAGCGCCTGAACGGCGTCGGTCTGTACACGTGCGGCCTCGGCTCCGGGACCCAGGCACAGCAATGGCGCGCGTGGGAATTCGCTCAACCGGTTGGATTCGCCCGTCGGGCCGGGCAGGGATTGGGTCTGCACCGACGCGGGCGTACCCTGAACATCGGGAAGCTCGCTCATTGGGTGGTCCCATTGTTCGTCGGACTGCTGCCGGTCCGGGGCGCAGAACCGCGTCATGTAATTCGGCCCACCCGCCTTGGGGCCTGTGCCCGAAAGCCCCTCACCGCCAAATGGCTGAGATCCTACGATGGCGCCGATTTGGTTGCGGTTGACGTAGATATTGCCCGCATGCACCGCTTCGGTGATGTGTTGCACCCGGTCGTCAATACGTGTGTGCAAACCAAATGTCAGTCCGTACCCGGTTGCGTTAATGTCGGCGATGATCTGATCAATCTCAGATGCCTTGAAGCGAACGACATGCAGGACAGGGCCAAAAATTTCGTGCTGCAAGGCGGAAATGCCGGGTATCTCGATAAGCGTCGGGGCGATGAACGTCCCTTCGGGCGGTATGGGCGTGTCCTTTAAAACGCAGCCTGCGGCGCGGGCATTGGCAACGTGATCTGCAATGCCCTGGCGCGCGGTCTCGTCAATAACCGGTCCGCAATCGGTTGAGATCAACCAAGGATCTCCGACCTGGAGAGCCTGCATTGCACCGGTTAGCATTGTCAGCAAATCGTCGGCGATATCTTCCTGGACATAGAGACACCGCAAGGCGGAGCATCGCTGTCCGGCAGATTGAAACGCGCTTTCGATGATAGACTGAACGGCCTGTTCAGGAAGGGCGGTACTGTCCACGATCATCGCGTTCAACCCGCCGGTCTCGGCGATCAGAGGCGTGCCGGGGCGCAGGTTGTCAGCCATGGCTGCGCGTATTTTCAACGCGGTCGCCGTCGATCCGGTAAACGCCACGCCGGATACGCGCGGGTCAGAAGTCAACGCCGCGCCAACGGACGGGTCGCCGGGCAATAATTGCAGCACATCGCGGGGAACGCCGGCCTCGTGCAGCATTTGAACGGCCCGATGTGAGATCAGTGGCGTTTGCGGTGCGGGCTTGGCCAGAACTGCGTTGCCTGTGGCCAAGGCCGCTGAAATCTGGCCTGTGAAGATAGCGAGCGGGAAGTTCCAAGGGCTAATGCAGGTGAAAACGCCTGCCGGTTCCGCATCGGGAATGTTCGCAGCGTAGTAGCGCAGGAAATCGACCGCCTCACGTAGTTCGGCAACGGCATCGGGCAGGGACTTACCTGCCTCGCGCGCGAGCAAGGCGAAAAGCTCGCCAAAATGAGCCTCATATAGATCGGCAGCAGTATTCAAGATACGCGACCGTTCTGCTGGTGGTGCCTGCCACGGTGCCGCGGAATTCAGGGCAAGCTCGACATCCTCGGCGCTGGCAGGGGCGATTGCTCCGGGGCGATCCTGTGGTTGGGCCGGATTGGTGACCGGTTGGTCCTGTTCCGGGCTTGCATCGCCGGACAGCAGCGGCTGGGCATACCAATGGTGCGCTCGGAAAGCATCCCGCGCGGCGTCGATCTTGTCCAATGTCGGGGTGTGGTGAAGGTCGAAACCCTTCGAATTGACGCGTTCCGGTTGGAACAGGTCCGGCCCGGTTGGCAGCGGTCGTACCTGATCCACAATGGTCAGGAACGGATCAGCGGCGACCTCTTCCGGTGGAACGTTCTCGTCTACAATTTGGTTTACGAATGATGAGTTTGCACCGTTCTCCAGCAGACGCCGCACCAGATAGGCCAGCAGGTCCCGATGCGCCCCGACCGGCGCATAGATCCGGCAACGTGTGTTGTTTTGGTCTTTGACAAGCTGGTGCAGGGTTTCGCCCATTCCATGCAGGCGCTGGAACTCGAATGGCTGGTCATCGGCCATGTGAAGGATCGCACTGACCGTATGGGCGTTGTGGGTGGCAAATTGCGGGTAAATTCGATCGGTCATACCCAGCAGCTTGCGCGCATTCGAGATGTAAGAAATGTCCGTGGCCGCCTTGCGGGTGAACACGGGAAAGCCATCGATGCCTTCAACCTGAGCTCGTTTGACCTCGGTATCCCAGTAGGCCCCTTTGACCAAACGAACCATCAGCTTTCGATCGTGACGCCCAGCCATGTCATACAGTGTGTCCAGCACGATCCCGGCACGCGGGCCATAAGCCTGAACGACGATACCCAGGCCGTCCCAACCATCCAGGGCCGGTTCGGCCATCACCGCCTCGATCACCTGCAAAGACAAGGACAGGCGATCTGCTTCTTCAGCGTCCACATTTAAGCCCATACCTGCCGCCTTGGCCAAAAGGGCCAACGCCCGCAACCGGGGCACCAGTTCTTCCATGACTTCTGCTTCTTGCGCCAACTCATAGCGTGGATGGAGCGCCGACAGCTTGACGGAAATCCCCGGATTGGCCCGGATATCGTCGTGAATGCAGGCTTCGGCGATTGCAGCAATCGCCCGTGAGTAGGACAGGTGATAGCGGGCGGCATCGGCTTCGGTTCGCGCGGCTTCGCCCAGCATGTCATAGGAATAGGTGTAGCCTTTTGCCTCCATACCGCTGGCGCGGTCCAAGGCGGATTGGATGGTCTCGCCTAAGACAAACTGGCGACCCATTTCCTTCATCGCGCGCCCGACGGCCGTTCGGATTACGGGTTCGCCCAGCCGTTTGATCGCACCGCGCAAGACACCGACCGGAGAGGTCTTGTCTTCATCCAGCACCTTGCCTGTCAGCATCAGGGCCCATGTGGACGCATTGACCAGAGACGATGAGGATTGACCCAGATGCTTGCCCCAATCCGACGGGGCGATCTTGTCCTCGATCAGCGCGTCGATGGTGTCGGCATCGGGTACGCGCAGCAGCGCCTCGGCCAGACACATCAACGCGATGCCTTCGTCGGTGGACAGGCCGTATTCGGCCAGGAACACTTCCATCATACCGGGTGAGGTGCTGGACCTGATATCAAGCACCAATTGCGCCGCAGCCGCGCAGATCGCGGCGCGGTCGGCTTCGCTCAGATCAGCATTTGCGATCAACGCGTCAAGAATTCTCGACGGATCGGCATAGGTTTCGGCATCAATGCGGGCGCGCAGGCTGTGTGACATGTGTCCTCCGGTCTTTTGAGTAATATAGTGTCGATTTTTCGGGACGATTGCCTTAATTTTGTCTCTGGTCGGGCGATCAGCCTGTTTTTTGAGGTTTGGGCGATGCAAAAAGACTTTCCGGGGCTGGATCGGTTTGACAAATCAATTCTGGCGATTCTGGCCGAGGACGGCCGGATCCCCATCGCCGATCTCGCGCGGCGTATCGGGCTTTCGAAATCCCCAACTCAAGCACGTGTGAAGAGACTTGAGGCTGATGGCATCATTACCGGATATCGTGCCTTGCTGGACCCCATTCGCCTTGGTTTGGACCACGTAGCCTTTGTCGAAGTCCGATTGACTGACACGCGCGAGAGAGCTTTAGCCGATTTCAACGCGGCCGTTCGTAAAGTGCCTGAGATCGAACAAGCCCATATGATTGCGTCGAATTTTGACTATCTTCTGAAAATTCGCACCGGGTCTATGTCGGAATACCGCGCGGTTCTGGCCGAAAAGATCTCATCATTGCCGCATGTCGCCAGCACCTCAACCTTTGTCGCGATGGAGGCTGTGAAAGAGACCGGGATGTCTGGGGCCTTGGATGCGATGGGTTGACGAACACGTTGCACGCGTCACCATTGGCGCATGAAACGCTTTGCTTACGCCTCAATTTTCTATGCTGCGACCGTTTTTGCGGCCAATGCGCAAGACTGCCCTGCCGCGCCAGACCATTCCGCAGATGTATCGGCGGTTCTGGAACAAATACAGAGCGCTGAAACCGAACAGTCCGCTCGTGCACTGTCCGGTCATTTATGGGAGTTATGGACCGATGCCCCGGACGAAAGTGCTCAGGCCGTTCTGGACCGTGGCATGACACGTCGAAATGCGTGGGACTTGCTGGGCGCGATTGAAGATTTTGACAAGCTTGTCGCGTACTGCCCGTCCTACGCCGAAGGGTACAACCAACGCGCATTCGCCCACTACCTGCGTCAGGATTTTCAATCCGCGCTGCCTGACTTGGACAAGGCAATCGAGCTGTCTCCCAACCACGTCGCCGCGATCAGTGGCCGTGCGCTGACCCTGATGGGACTAAAGCGCATGGACGAGGCGCGAGAAGCGTTGTCTCAGGCGTTGGAGCTGAACCCGTGGCTTTCAGAGCGCCATCTCATGGCACCGGGTGGGCCACTTGCCATACCGGGTGAGGACATTTGAAACAAAACGCCCCCGAAACCGCAAGGTCGGGGGCGTATAGGTTTTGTGGGGATTAGCCGACCAGACCGTTATCGGTACGTTTGATTGCTATAACCGACGACCGTGGCGTGCCGCCGTCCGGCCAATTGCTGCCGGGGTGCTGAATGCCGACAAACATGGTGCGCAGATCGCTGGACCAGGCGAGACCGGTAACCTCACAGCCGTTCGGGCCGGTCATGAAGCGCGCGATCTCGCCGGTGATCGGGTCACCAACCAGCATCTGGTTGTTGCCGTTGCCTGCGAAGTCTCCTTCATTGTCGTCATCGCCGTCCGTCTGGATCCAGATCAACCCGGTCGAGTCTATCACCATGCCATCGGGCGAGTTGAACAGGTTCCCTTCATTCACGTTTGCCGAGCCGGCGCGATCGTCCGAGTGAACCGTCGGATTGCCCGCCATCACGTACAGGTCCCAATCGAACCCTTCGGCGGCGTGGTCGTCATTTGCGGGGCGCCAGCGCACGATCTGACCGTACTTGTTGGCCTCGCGCGGGTTGGGGGCGTTGACCGAGGTGTCATCTCCACCGGCGTTAGCCTTCACGCCGCGGTTCTTGTTGTTGGTCAGACAGCAATACGCTTCTACCGCAACAGGGCTGGATGCGACCCATTCAGGGCGGTCCATGGTCGTGCCGCCGGCCTTGGACGCGGCCATACGGGTAAAGATTGCGATATCGGCTTCGTCCATCCCGGTGGTTTCCGGTGTCAGAGCCAGCCATTCGCCCTTCATGTCGTCGTTGAACTTGGCGACGTAGAGCGTGCCGTCGTTCAGCAGGCCCTCGGTTTCACCTCCCGGTTGGTAGGTGCCATTCGACACAAACTTGTACAGGTACTCGCCCCGCTCATCGTCGCCCATGTAGACAACAACACGACCATCTGCGGCCAGAGTGACCTCGGCATTCTCGTGCTTGAAGCGGCCCAGCCCGGTGTGCTTGACCGGCGTGCTGTCGGGCTTGGTCGGGTCGATTTCGACGATCCAGCCCGCGCGGTGCGGTTCGTTCGGGTTTTTCGACGTGTCGAAACGCGGATCGAACAGTTCATAGCCGTTCCAGCTTTCGGCTTTGACGCCATAGCGTTTGAAGCCATCTGCAACCTTTTGGTCGTAAGTGGCGTTTTCATCACTGGACCCGAAGTAGCCGTTAAAGTTCTCTTCGCAGGTCAGGTAGGTACCCCACGGAGTTTTACCCGCACCACAGTTGTTCATCGTACCTAGCGACGTAGTTCCGGTCGGATCAGCTTCAGTTTTCAGCAGGTCGTGACCAGCGGCCGGGCCAACGATCTTCATCGGCGTGTTATGGTGGATACGACGGTTGAAAGGGCTGTCCTTGACGACCGACCAGCCATCGGGGCCTTCGGTGATTTCCATCACGGTGACACCCTGAATGTTCTGCAACTTCAGAACATCGTCGGCGTTGGCCGGAACACCTTCCTGCGCGGCGGGCAGGTTGATCTTGCGGTTCGGGTATTCGTGGTTGATCGCGATCAACTCGTGACCCTGGAATGAAAATGTCTCCATCCCGTCGGTGTTTTCACCGAAGATGCGGTCCGATTTTTCAACTGGGCCACCATCGGTGATGTCATAGCCGTCGGCATCGGAAAACAGCGGGTCGCCCCAGCGCGTCATAACCTTCCACTCATAGCCTTCAGGTACGTGAACAGTGCCGTCAGTCTGTGCGGCAATCGGAGTAAAGGCAAAGCGCGAGGCCGTAACAGCGTGTGCTGCAGTTGAGCCCAGCAGGCCCGTGCCCATTGCGCCGGCACCCGAGCCAAAGGCCACTACGCCAGCCAGAAACCCACGGCGCGAGATGGCGTTTTCGACGACGCGATCAAAATCGTTTTCCTCAGGGCGGGGAAAATGCAGCTCGTCCCAATCGTCGGCGGACAGGGTGGTGGTATCAACGTCTTTCATGAATGGCTCCTGGCTGTCTTAGAGTAGTCGATGAAAGGCATGTAGGGCGACTTTGTGACATGTTCTTAACAACATTATTAATGGCTTCATTTGGCCCTCAAGAAAAAGCAATCGGCTGGCGAAAGCATACCAAAGCTTTCTGCCAGCCGCGCTTGTTATCTTGGTAAAATGTTGTTGTGACGATCAGGTTGTGTGATCCCAGCAGTATGCCGGTTTAAGCCAGCCGCTGCCCTGCTTCGTCAAAGCGATAGGCCTTCTCGGATGCATATCCGAATCGCAACTCCTGACCTTCGGCGATGGCATGCTGGCCAAACAAACGGGCTGTGACGTCGTGGTCCTGAACTTTGGCTATCACATTGGTGTCCCCGCCCAACTTTTCCACATGGCTGACACGCGCGGCAAGCGGGCCGTCATCTGACAGGAACAGGTCCTCGGGGCGAATTCCGATCGTGTTCTGACCGCTTTCTTGAACTAACGCTTCAGGCAGGAAGTTCATGGAAGGTGAGCCCAGGAACCCGGCGACGAATTGATTTGCGGGGTTGTTGTACAGTTCCATCGGGCTACCGATCTGCTCGACCTGACCATCGCGCAAAACAACGATCTTGTCGGCCAACGTCATGGCTTCGGTCTGGTCATGGGTGACGTAGATCATCGATGCATCCAAAGCACGGTGCAGATTGGCGATCTCGATCCGAGTGTTCATTCGCAGGGCGGCGTCCAGATTGGACAGCGGCTCATCAAACAGGAACAGTTTAGGTTCACGCACAATGGCGCGCCCGATGGCGACGCGCTGGCGCTGGCCACCTGACAGCTCGGACGGGTAACGGTCCAAATAGGGTTCAAGGTTCAGCATCCGGCTGGCTTTGGCGACACGGCCTTCGATTTCCGATTTGGGCTGCTTTTCCTGCTTCAGCGCAAGGGTCATATTGCCCCGAACGCTGAGGTGAGGGTAGAGCGCATAGCTTTGGAAAACCATCGCGATCCCACGCTTGGATGGTGGCACCAGATTGACCTGCTGCCCGCCAATGTTGATCTCACCTGACGATGCATCCTCTAGCCCCGCAATCACGCGCAACAGGGTGGACTTGCCACAGCCCGACGGGCCGACAAAGACGACGAATTCGCCTTCTTCAACCTCCAGCGTGATGTCTTTCAGGACATGCACGTTGCCAAAGGACTTGTTCACATTGTTCAGCGTCAGGGCGGTCATGATGCGGGCTCCTCAAGGGAAACGGGCTGGCCGGTTCGGATACTTTGATCCGCAGCCAGACAAATGGCGAGCGATTGGACGGCGTCATTCATATGACGGGTCAGGTCGATATCTTCGGCGATGGTGCGCAGCATATAAGCCTGCTCAGCATCACAAAGGTCTTGATGGCCGGGTTCGTCCGGCATCTCGATGGTGTGGTCGCCTTGCGGTGTATGGACCAGCAAGCCGCCGACTTTGGTATGGCCGTCGATGTCGGCAGACGCACCCTTGTTCCCATCGGTAATCGAAACGGACCCGTTGGGCGACACGATATCTTTCACAAAGAACGCGGTTTCCGACATCATCGGGCCCCATCCAGCCTCGTACCAGCCGACAGAGCTGTCGTCGAAGACCACCTGAAACTGGCCGTAATTATACATATCCGGCGCGATTTCATCCGACAGGCGCAGGCCCATACCATGCACCCGGACGGGCTGCGCGTCGGTGATCTGGCACATCACGTCGACATAGTGCACGCCGCAATCGACAATGGGCGAAGTCGTCTGCATCAGTGCCTTATGCGTTTCCCATTCCGCGCCTGACGACTGCTGGTTCAGGTTCAACCGGAACACGTAGGGCCCGCCAAGATTGCGCGCCTCGTCAATCAGCCGCATCCAAGAGGGGTGATGGCGCAGGATATATCCAACCACCAGCTTACGATTCAGCCGCGTTGCTTTTTCGACCACACGCCGGGCGTCGGCGACATTAGTGGCCAGCGGTTTTTCAACAAACACATGTGCGCCAGCCTCCATCGCCGCGCAGGCGAAATCCGCGTGGCTATCAGAGTAGGTGGCGACCACGACCAGATCGGGTTTGGTTTCGGCCAGTGCCAAGTCGAAATCGGAATAGGCCGGGTAATCGATGAGTTCCGGGTGATCCACACGGCCGGACCGGTTCACGAAACCAACGATCTGCGCGTCGGGATGGTGATGGTGCGCCAGCGCGTGGCTCAAACCCATATTACCAAGGCCTGCAATCAGTACGCGGGTCATTTGACTGCTCCGGATGTGATGCCGCGGATCAGCTGGCGCGAGAAGATGACGTATAGGACAAGCACCGGCAGAATGGCCATCGACAAGGCCGACAGGACCGCGTTCCAATCGGTCACGAACTGGCCGATGAACACTTGGCTTCCCAGCGTCAGGGTCTTGGTTTCTTCGGCTGGGGCGAGGATCAACGGGAACCAAAGGTCGTTCCAGATCGGGATCATGTTGAACACGGCCACGGTCGCCATCGCGGGCCGGACCAGAGGCAGGACAAGGCGGAAGAATATCGTGTATTCGGATAATCCGTCGATGCGCCCGGCATTTTTCAGGTCGTCGCTGACTTGTCGCATGAATTCAGACAGGATGAATACCGCCAATGGTAGTCCCTGGGCCGTGTATACAAGGATCAGCGCCCAGAGCGAGTTTACCAGCCCGGTCGCCACCATCATCTCAAGGATCGCCACGGTGCCGATGCGAATTGGGATCATGATCCCCAGCGCGAGGTACAGCCCCATGATCAGGTTGCCCTTGAACTGGTATTCCGACAACGCATAGGCGGCCATCGCGCCAAACAACAGAATGAAGGACAGCGATGCCACGGTGACAATCATCGAGTTCTGGAAATACAGGAAGAAATCTCCCTGCTTCATCACCGTCTCATAGCCGATCATCGAGAAGCTGTCCGCATTGGGCAGGGCCAGTGGTTCGCGAAAGATCGCGCGGCGGGATTTGAAGCTGTTGATCAGGATAACAAAGACCGGAAACAGCGCGATCAGTGCGTACAGGATCAGCGCGCCGTGCATCGCGACCATGTTGAGGGGGTTATGACGTGCTTTGTTCATCGCGTGGCCCTCACAATTGATACCGGCGCATCCGGGTCTGGATGCCGAACAGGTAGATACAGACACCCACAAGGATGATGGCGAACATCGCCCCGGCGATAGCCGAACCCATATGCGGGTCACCCAATTGAAGTTGGAAGCCAAAGAATGTGCGATACATGAAGGTCCCAAGAATATCGGTCGAGAAGTCCGGTCCTGCCAGCGCGCCTTGTGACGCGTAGATCAGATCGAATGCGTTGAAATTCCCGACGAAGGTCAAGATCGAGATGATCCCGATCGAGGGCAGGATCAGCGGCAGTTTGATCTTCCAGAAGGCCGCAGTTCCGGTGATCCCGTCGATCTCTCCAGCCTCAAGGATTTCTTCCGGAATGGTCAACAAGGCGGCGTAGATCAACATCATCGGGATGCCGACAAACTGCCAGACCGAAATCAGCGCCAGTGTGGTCAAGGCGTATTCCTCTTTCCCCAGCCATGGGGCGAACAGCGACTTGAGCCCGACGGCATCCAGCATCGACGGCGCAATGCCCCAGATCGGCGAGAGGATCAGTTTCCACGCGAACCCGACAATCACAAAGCTCAGGATCGTGGGAATGAAGATCGCCGACCGATACAAGGCCGCAAACCTCAGGCGCGGGTGGCTGAGCAGGGCGGCCAAGGCGATCCCGATCGGGTTTTGAACCAGCATGTGGATCAGGAAGAACCAGAAGTTATTGCCCAAGGCGTTCCAGAACTGTTCGGACCAGATCGGATCAAAGAACAGGGTTTGAAAGTTCTGCAATCCAACGAAAACGCGGCTTTGGTCAATCTCGGTGTAGAGCGCCAGACGCAGCGTGTTGAACAGCGGGAAGATCATCACCGCCGTGTAAACAAGAACGGCCGGTGCAAGAAACACAAGGATATGCCAGCGGAAGCGGGGGCGGTTCATGGGACTGCTTTCAATGGGGTGTCGGGGATACCCGGGCGATCACCGCCGCCCGGGTATATGTCAGATCAGCGCTTACTGGTGCGGAGCGTACCAGGAGGACAGACCTTTTTGCAGGTCGGCGCCCAGTTCTTCGGGGCTGTTGGCACCCTTGATCGCGGCAACGGATGCGCCCCAGGTCTCGTTCTCAAGGTTCGGCGTGCCGCGCGACAGGATCTGATATGTCGAACGGATGGTCGATTCACACTCGTCGCGCCAACCGACGAACTCTTTGGCCAACGGATCTGCCAGCTCGACCGGAGTGTTGGACAGCGGGAAGAAGCCCGGTACGGCGTTGCCAAAGATTTCGGCAAACTCGGGGCTTGCGACCCACGCGAGGAAGGTCTCAGCGGCCTCGGGGTGCTCGGAAGCAGCATTCATGCCGATGCCGATATCCGTGTGGTCAGAGATATAGCAAGTGTCGCCCGCGTTTTGGACCGGCGGCTTGAACGCGCCCATCTCAAAGTCGGCTTGTGTGTTGAAGCCAGCGATTTCCCACGATCCGGCAGGGTAGATCGCAGCCCGGCCCAGGGTGAAGATGTTCTGGCTGTCGGGATAGGTTTGTGCCTCATACCCGTCGCCCAGATACTGTCCCCAGCGTGCCAGAGTGGCGTAGGGAGCGGTCCAGGCTTCATCCGTCAGTTTCTGTTCGCCAGCGATAAGGGCCTGGCGACCTTCTTCACCTTTCCAATAGTTCGGGCCGATGTTGTTGTAGCCCATTGTGGCGGCTTCCCACTGATCGTTGGTGCCCATCGCCATTGGGATGTAAGTGCCGTCTTCCTTGATCTTGTCGAGTGCGGCAAAGAACTCTTCTTCAGTCGTTGGGACTTCGATGCCCAACTCAGCAAACGCATCCTTGTTGTAAATGAAGCCATGGATCACCGACGCCATGGGAACACAGAAGCTGGCCGAGCCGTCATCCGTCTGCCATGCCGACTTGGCTACGTCCGAAAAGTTGCTCATCGCGTCGACCGAGGACAGATCGGTCAGGTGCCCGGCCTCATACAGTGCCAGCGACGCATCAAATGGACGGCACGTGATAAGATCACCGGCCGAACCCGCATCCAGTTTCGAGTTCAGCACGGCGTTGTATTCCGCCGGAGCTGATGGGGTGAACTGCAGTTTGATCCCAGGGTGTTTGGCTTCGAACGCCGGGATGATCTGTTCCTGCCACAAGGTCAGGTCGTCATTGCGCCAGCTTTCGATGATCAGCGTGACGTCCTCGGCATAGGCGCTTGAAGCCATCAGGGTCGTGCCCAGTAAGGCCAGTTTCAGGCTATTGCGTTTCATTCGTGTTCTCCCAGTTGGTTAGCAGTTATTTATCTTGTTCCAGTGCGGATTTCAGAACCCCGCCGCTTGCGTCCAGAACGGCCGAGGCATCTTTGGATGATATGCCACGTGCAGCGACTAGCACCGCCGGCTTCACGTCTCCGTTCGCGGCGTCCAGCGCGAGTTTTGCTTTTTTTGTATCAACTTTGGCGATCCGCGCGACGATCCCCGTCGCCCGCGCGCGCAACTTGTCGTTGTCGGCGCGCAGGTTGACCATCATGCCGCCGTGAACATGGCCAAGTTGCAGTGCCATGAGAGACGACAGCATGTTCAGAGCGATTTTCTGAGCTGTTCCAGCACCCATACGCGTCGAGCCCGAGATTAATTCCGGCGGCGTTGCCAAAAGAATCGGAATATCCGCGCTTTCCAGCAAAGGGCTGCCTGCGTTATTGGCAATTCCGATAACCGTTGCGCCCTGTGACTGTGCCAAATTGCTGGCGGTCAGGGTGTATGGCGTCGATCCGCTTGCGGACACTGCGATGATCGTATCCGTCGGTTGCAATGTCGAAAGCGCGTCCGCTAGTCCGTCGGCTTCGTCTTCTGCGCCTCCGGGCATTTCGACACCGGTAGGCAGGCCGCCTGCCATATGTATACAGAGTTGGTTTGCGGGAATTGAGAAGGTGCCGCCCAGCTCTTGCGCGTCGGCAGCGGCCATCAACCCGGACGAGCCTGCGGCCACATAGTGCAGCACGCCGCCGGCGCGGATGGTCTGCGCCATGGCGTTGCCGCCCCGCGCGATCGCGTCCAATGCGCCCTGCGCTGAGGTCGCGGCTGCAATCTGCCCCTCAACCAGCGCCCGAGCAGAGGCGACAGGGTCTTGTGGGTCCAGCTTGTTGGCGTCTGGATGCAGTTGTTCGGTCGGCGGCAGCGTCAAAAGAATCCCCCTTTGCGGTTCCCAATACAATACCTATTCAATACCACTTGTCCATAATTTTATTTTTCCAGTGGAAATCAACGTATTCTGCATCAAAACAGAGAAAAGCTGCGGAAATTGGCCTATTTTGGCCTTCCTAAATTCAAATAGGTATTATAATGGTATTGTCATGACTGAGTCTCTGAGCAATGCTGTACTGGCCATAGATGGTGGCGGAACCCGATGTCGGGTTGCATGTGAAGTCGCTGGTATTGTCCATTCTGTTGAAACCGGGGCTGCCAATGTCTCGACAGATTTCGATGCGTCCGTCCTGCAGATGAAATCGGGGATCACCCAGATTGCGCAAACGCTTGCTGTAGATGTTCAGGACCTGACTCAGTTGCCCGCCTTTGTCGGATTGGCTGGCGTCACAGATGACCATATTGCCCGTCGCGTGCAGAGCGCGCTGGGCCTAACGCGGGCGCGCGTTTCCGATGATCGACCAGCCGCGCTGCGGGGCGCGCTCGCGTCTCAGGACGGCTTGATCGCCCATTGTGGCACGGGGTCCTTTGTTGCTTCGCAGAAGGATCGGGTGATGCGGTTTGCCGGGGGGTGGGGGCCAGTATTGGGGGATGAGGCATCTGCGCAATGGGTTGGTCGTTTTGCATTGGCAGAAGCATTGAATTCCGTGGATGGAATTCAGGTCACTAGCGATCTTACGCAGAAATTGCTGGATGATTTTGGCGGTAGTGCAGGGATCGTCGAATTTGCCGGGCGGGCGACGCCGACAGAGTTCGGCGCGTTGGCCCCGATGGTTACCACTGCAGCAGTTTCCGGAGACGACGTCGCCAGAAAAATTATGCAGGCCGGTGCTACTTACATCGCCGATATGGCGGCACGTCTCGGATGGCAGCCAGCAGTCGCGATCTGCCTGACCGGCGGAATCTCTCCGTATTATGCGCACTATCTGCCTGCTGCCATGCAGTCAGAGATACGCCCTCCATCGGGCGAGCCGTTGGCCGGGGCACTGGCTTTGGCGAAGGAGGTCCCGCATGAGCATTGCTGAATTCCTACGCTCTGATCTTTGGCTGACCTCGGAAAATGGTCCCCGCTACGTGCAGTTGCGGCGCAGGTTGCAAGAGGGGATCGATACGGGCGTCCTTGCGCCGAACTCATCGCTGCCATCCGAACGGGAACTGGTGGAAATTACTGAGTTGTCCCGCGTAACCGTGCGCAAGGCGATTCAGGAGCTGGTGCAGGAAGGTGTGATCGAGCAGCGCCAAGGGTCAGGGTCCTTCATTCGGGAACGTGTTCAAAGGGTTGAACAATCGCTGAAACACCTGACCTCGTTCACCGAAGATATGTCGAGCCGAGGAATGGAGACAACTTCAAAGTGGTTGGAGCGCGGAGTATTTGCGCCAACCCCGGAAGAGGTCACTGCGCTGAATCTGTCAGAGGGTGAGCAGATATCCCGCATTTACCGCCTGCGCGAGGCGGACGGGCGTCCGCTGGCGTTGGAACGTGCTGCGCTGCCACTGGATATCCTGCCGAACCCAATCGAAGTCACGACGTCTCTGTACGAAGTGCTTGATGGTCTGGGGCGCCGCCCGGTGCGCGCGGTGCAAAAGATATCGGCTCTGAATCTAGCCGCGCGAGAAGCGGAACTGCTGGAGGTGCCCGAAGGTGCGGCGGGGCTGAACATTGAGCGTATCTCATTTTTGAAAAACGGGCGGGTCGCAGAGATGACGCGGTCGCTCTATCGCGGCGACGCTTATGACTTTGTCGCTGAATTGCGCCTATAACCGGAAGGACCGGGATCAAATGTCCGAAAAGAACTCGAAAATGCGTCAGGAAATTCTGGAGATCCCTGATGCCGTCGACAGATTGCTCAGCACGGGGGCAGACAATATCCGAGCAGCTGCGCAAAGCGTAAGGGATACGGATCCACGTTTTTTGATCTCGGTCGCCCGGGGATCATCCGACCATGCCTGCAGCTATCTGAAATATGCCAGTGAACTGCTTCTTGGATTACCGGTTGCCTCAGTAGGGCCATCCGTCAGTTCGATTTACGGGGTGGATCTCAGGGCAAAAGGATCTGTCTGCCTGTCCATCTCGCAATCCGGCCAAAGCCCGGATATCGTTGGCCTGACAGGGTCTTTGCGAAACTCTGGCGCACTGACAATTGCGGTGACCAACAACTCGGAATCGCGCCTGGCCGACGTGGCGGATGCAGTTCTGCCATTGCACGCGGGGCCGGAACTGAGCGTCGCAGCAACCAAGACATTTGTGACCTCGTTGGTGTCCGGTCTATGGTTGCTGGCCGAGGTCAAAGAGGATGCTGAATTGATCGGGGCGATCCAATCCTTGCCCGAATACCTGGCGCGAGCGGCCCAATGCGATTGGTCGGCTGCAGCCGAAACAATCACCGGGCGGTCTTTGTTTACGCTTGGTCGGGGGCCTTCTTATGCGATCTCTGACGAAGCTGCATTGAAGATCAAAGAGACATGCCAAATCCATGCCGAAAGCTATTCAGCGGCCGAAGTGCTGCATGGCCCGGTGTCGATTGTCGAAGAAGGGTTTCCGGTGATTTCGTTCGCGGCCAATGATGCAGCCGAACAGGCGACTGCCGATGCGGCTGATGCCTTGGCCGAAAAAGGTGCTGCGGTTTTTGCGACGACCACCAAAGTAACGCGCGCGCAGGCTCTGCCAGTGGTTCGAACGGATCATTGGATCACCGACCCAATAACGGCGATTACGTCTTTCTACAGCATGGTAGAGGCCGTCGCCAGTGCGCGGGGGATCGACCCGGATGCACCGCGGCACCTTAAAAAAGTGACCGAGACGGTATGATAGAACGCAAGGTGATTTTTCGAAACGGGCCAATCTTTGACGGCAGCCGATTGTTACACGACCACGCGATTGTTTTTCGCGAGGGGCGGGTTGGTGAAGTTTTCCCTGACGCTGAGGTGACCGAAGAAAAGGACGTTGTAGATCTGAACGGCGATATCCTCAGCCCCGGTTTTGTGGATCTGCAGGTCAATGGCGGCGATGGCGTTATGTTCAACGATGATCCGTCGGTCGAAACGATCCGCAGAATTGCCGGCGCCCATCGCCGATTGGGGGTGATTTCGCTGCTGCCCACTCTGATCACCGACGAACCCGCCAAAACCCGCGCAGCAATAGATGCGACGATCGAGGCAGTGCGAGCACAAGTGCCGGGCGTCGCAGGGCTGCATTTGGAAGGGCCGCATTTGTCGGTCGCGCGGAAAGGGGCGCACGACGGTAATTTGATACGGCCGATGGAACCATCGGATCTGGACACGCTGATAGAAGCGGCTAATGCACTTCCCTGCCTGAAGTTAACTGTCGCCCCCGAGGGTGTGTCCGAGAAGCAAGTCCGCGCCATGAGCGACGCTGGTATCCTTGTCTCGCTCGGGCACAGCGATGCGGATTTTGCGACTTGCCAGCGGTATGCTGCCGCCGGTGCGCGTTGCGTAACCCATCTGTTCAACGCGATGAGCCAATTGGGCAATCGTGAACCCGGCCTCGTCGGCGCGGCGCTGGCCAGCGGAACGCTGTCTGCAGGGTTGATTGCCGATGGTGTCCATGTGCACCCCGCCGCGATGCGCGCTGCCTGGGCTGCGAAAACTGCGCCGGGTCAAATCTTTCTGGTCAGCGATGCGATGGCTGTGGCCGGTACGGATCAAACCGAATTCACCCTTGAAGGTCGCAAAATCACGCGAACCGAAGGCAGGTTGACACTAGCGGACGGAACGCTGGCCGGCGCGGACCTGGACCTGACGACCGCCGTTGGTGTGCTGGTCAACCAAGTCGGTGTGCCGTTGCAGGACGCACTGGCGGCGGCCACTTCTTATCCGGCTCAGCTGATCGGGGTGGCCCCGCCAACGGTCTTAGAATACGGTTCGGTGATCCGGATATCTGCCGATTTCAGCCGTTGCGAATGGCTGCCCGCACAATCTTGAGTTTGTCTTTAACTGCCAGAACGACTGGCTGCGGGATGCGGTATACCGCCTGTCAATTTTTGTCGACGAATTTGAAATCTGGCTTCGAACGGCGCTTGACGACATCTGACGCATCGCTTAAACCGACCAGCGCTGAGCGGGCGTCGTATACTGGCTATTACCTCAGCCTTCCAAGCTGATGAAGCGGGTTCGATTCCCGCCGCCCGCTCCAAATCAGCCCTAAAATTCTGCGTCAAATAGCCCTTTTATGTTGGGTCATATATTGTGGTTCTTGACCCGGCTTGCCGTGGCCGCCAAGAAGCGAACACTTAAGTGCGAAAAAGACGTAAGGGCCAATTATGGCAAACTCTGCCTCAGCCACGCCTAAGGGCAAACCTGCACCCGGTGCCACGGAAGAGCGTGCTGGATCGCGGAAGATAGGCGTTCTGTCGTCTCTTTGGCCATTTATGAAGCCGTATCGGGCCCTGATGACGGGGGCGATACTGGCACTGGTGTTGACAGCCAGCATGACGCTAACTCTGCCACTTGCGGTACGCCGCGTAGTCGACAATTTCCGAATTGAAGATGGTGAGCTGCTGGATTGGTACTTTCTGGCGGCGCTGGGCATTGCCGCGATTTTGGCAGTGGGAACAGGCATCCGCTATGCGTTGGTCACCCGGTTGGGTGAGCGCGTTGTGGCCGATATCCGCAAGGCCGTGTTTAACCGCGTTATCGGGATGAGCCCCGAGTTCTATGAACGAGTCATGACCGGAGAGGTTCTCAGCCGTATCACCACGGACACGACCTTGATTCAGTCTGTGCTGGGATCGTCCGTATCCATTGCCTTGCGCAATATGCTTTTGTTCGCGGGCGGTTTGGTTCTAATGCTGCTGACTTCGGCCAAGCTAACGGGTTTGGTGCTTTTGCTGATCCCGGTGGTGGTGGTGCCGATACTTGTACTGGGGCGTCGTCTGCGGGTCCTCAGCCGCGAAAATCAGGACTGGATCGCGGCCTCGTCGGGCAACGCAGGAGAGGCACTGAGCGCGGTGCAAACCGTTCAGGCCTTTACGCATGAAAAAGCCAGCCGGCAGCAGTTCGGCGATATGACCGAAACCTCTTATGCGGTTTCTCTTCGGCGTATTCAAACGCGCGCCGTGATGACGGTAATCGTTATCTTCCTTGTATTTTCGGGCATCGTCGGCGTGCTGTGGATGGGGGCAAACGACGTTCGTAACGGCGTGATGACCGAAGGTGTTCTGATCCAGTTCGTGATCTATTCAATCATCATGGCCGGCTCTGTCGCCGCCCTCTCTGAGATTTGGAGCGAGCTGCAACGTGCAGCCGGCGCGACCGAGCGTCTGGTGGAATTGCTGAACGCGCAGGATACCGTGATCGATCCGGATAAGGCAGCATTGCTGCCTACACCTGTTCGGGGCGAGATTCGTTTTGAGGATGTGATCTTCCACTATCCGGCCCGTCCGGATGTTGTGGCACTGGACCATCTGACCCTGTCGATCCAACCGGGTGAAACCGTGGCTTTCGTTGGTCCATCGGGTGCAGGCAAAACCACAGTGATTCAAATGATCCAGCGGTTCTACGATCCGGATGCAGGTCATGTCAGTCTGGACGGCGTTGACCTGCGTGACCTCGACCGATCCGATTTCCGGCAGCACATGGCATTGGTGCCCCAGGACCCGATCATCTTTGCAGCCTCGGCCCGCGAGAATATTCGGTTCGGGCGTCTGAACGCCTCGGATGCCGAGGTTGAGGCCGCCGCGCGTGCAGCTGCGGCACATGATTTCATCTCGAAACTGCCCGAAGGCTATGACAGCTTTGTCGGGGAACGCGGCGTTATGCTGTCGGGCGGTCAGAAACAACGCATAGCGATTGCCCGCGCGATCTTGCGTGATGCTCCGGTTCTGCTGCTGGACGAGGCGACTTCGGCCTTGGATGCCGAAAGCGAACGCGCGGTTCAGGGCGCGGTTGACCAGATGCGCGCCGGGCGCACCACACTGATCGTGGCCCACCGTCTGGCGACGGTCAAAAAGGCGGATCGGATCGTTGTGATGGAAGCCGGTCAGATCGTGGCCCAAGGCACGCACGAGGATCTGGTCGTTCAGGATGGCTTGTATGCTCGCCTGGCGCGCCTGCAATTCACCGACGGAGTTGCGGCAGAATAGCCTGACGTCGGGGAAGTCAGTTTTACGCCGCTGCGTAATTCTACAAATTTGGGCGTAGCCCCTCTAACCCGTCGCTTGCACCTGCGGGGTTTTGCTTCCATCTTGTTTTGGAAAAACCGCGCAAGACGCGGGAGAAAAACAGGGAGGAGTCACATGGCCTTTGTGGGTTTGGAAGACAAGGCGAGAATGGAGCAGGAAATGTCGTGGGAGGATCGGGATGTTCCGGTCACTTTCCACCAGTTGCTGTCACGTACAGCAGGCAAATTTCCTAACAGTGATGCGGTCAGCTTTCAGCTCATGTCTGGTCCGACAGACAAGGCCGAGACTCTGACGTGGTCGCAACTGCTTGGCAAAGTCAATCAGGCAGCAAACCTGTTCCGGTCTTTGGGTGTCGGTGAGAAAGACGTGGTGGCCTATGTGCTGCCCAACTGTAACGAAACGCTGGTCACCATGATGGGCGGTGCAGTCGCAGGGATCGTGAACCCGATCAACCCGCTATTAGAGCCCGAGCAGATCGCCGCAATCCTGCGCGAAACCGGTGCCAAAGTAGTTGTGACGTTGAAGTCCTTCCCCAAAACGGATGTGGCGCAAAAGGTCGAAGAGGCGGTGCGCCACGCACCCAACGTCAAAACCATTCTCGAGATTGACCTCAACCGCTATCTGACGCCGCCAAAATCCTGGATCGTGCCGTTCCTGCGTCCAAAGATGGGCGACAAGGAAAAACTGGCCCATGCGGATTACAAGAACTTCAATAAAGAACTGGCCAAGCAGCCAACGACGCTGACTTTCGAAGACAGCAAGGAAGATCGCGTTGCCTGCTATTTCCACACCGGCGGCACAACGGGCATGCCGAAGGTCGCGCAGCACAAATACTCGGGCCTGATCTACAACGGCTGGCTTGGGAGCACGCTGCTGTTTTCCGAAGAAGACGTGATCATGTGCCCGCTGCCGATGTTCCACGTTTTTGCCGTGCACGTGATCATGATGGCCGCTGTGTCGTCAGGCGCCCATGTGGTATTCCCAACGCCTGCGGGATATCGCGGCGACGGTGTTTTCGACAATTTCTGGAAATTGATCGAGCGTTGGAAAGTAACGTTTATCATCACCGTACCCACAGCGATTGCCGCCAAGATGCAGCGACCCGTAGATGCGGACATCTCAAGCGTGAAGACGGCGTTCTCAGGTTCAGCGCCTTTGCCTGTCGAACTGTTCCGCAGGTTCGAAGAAGCGACCGGTGTGACCATCGTAGAAGGCTATGGGCTGACCGAGGCCACCTGTCTGGTGTCCTGCAACCCGGTGGACGGGGAAAAGAAGATTGGCTCGATCGGTATTCCGTTCCCCTATACAGATGTGAAAATCCTGCAGGATGGTCCGGACGGACCAAAGGAATGCGCCGCAGATGAAATTGGTGAGATTTGCATTTCGAACCCCGGTGTCTTTGCGGGCAATACCTATACCGAGGCGGACAAGAACGTAGGTCTTTACCACTTCGACAAATACCTGCGCACAGGTGATCTGGGACGCTTTGACGGGGACGGCTACCTGTGGATCACAGGTCGTGCCAAGGACCTGATCATTCGCGGCGGTCACAACATTGACCCAGCCGAGATCGAAGAAGCTCTGCTGGGGCATGATGCTGTCGCGTTTGCCGGTGCCATCGGACAGCCTGACGCCTACTCGGGCGAGGTGCCTTGCGCCTTTGTCGAACTGGTTGATGGAGCCTCGGTCACCGAGAAAGAGCTGATGGAGTATTGCAACGTGCATGTCCATGAACGCGCGGCACAACCCAAGCACATGACCATTCTGGACGAGCTGCCGAAAACTGCGGTCGGTAAGGTCTTTAAGCCCGAACTTCGCAAACAGGCGATCACGCGTATCTATAACGGCGCGTTGGAAGAGGCTGGTCTTGAGGCACGGGTCATTTCGGTCATCGACGATAAGAAACGCGGACTCGTTGCGCAGCTTGACGCGAAGGGTTCCGCAGAGGACGATGTCAGCAAAGTGCTGGGATCGTTCACCCGGCCGTGGGAGTGGGCTGCCTGACCGGGAGGAAACATGGATTATGAACGTCTGATTGATGAAGAGACTTGGGCGTTCATAAAACGAACGGCTGAAAGCTATCCCGATGATGCGGTCGAACAGTCGATCGAGGATCAGCGCCGGGTGTACGACACAATGTGTCGCGACTTTCGCCAACCCCGCCCGCAGGGGGTCGAGACTGAGGACAGGCAGGCATTTGGCGTGCCTGTCCGTGTCTACAATGCGGGTCAGCCGACGCGAACCGTCACTTATTTTCATGGTGGCGGATTTGTTGTTGGAGGTCTGGACAGCCACGATGATGTTTGCGCCGAGATCTGCGCGCAGACCGGATATCGGGTTGTGGCCGTGGACTACCGTCTGTGTCCCGAACATGTCCACCCGGCGCAGTTTCAGGACAGCTGGAATGCGGCAAACTGGGTGGCGCAGGAATTCGGCGACCCGATTGTTCTTGCGGGTGACAGTGCCGGTGGCAACCTGGCAGCCGCAGTCGCCCAATACGGACGAGGTAAGTTGGACCATGTGCTGGGTCAGGTCCTGATCTACCCCGGTTTGGGTGGTGACAGCACGAAAGGGTCGTATATAGAGCACGCCCACGCACCGCTTTTGACGCTGGATGAGATTCAGTTCTACGAAAAAGTGCGTTGTGGTGGTGATATCCCGCAAGATGATCCGACCTTCGCGCCGCTTCAGGACACAGATTTCTCGGGTCTGCCGCCGACCGTGGTGGTGACTGCAGATTGTGATCCGCTGCGGGATGATGGCGCCGCTTATTGCGACAAGATTTCCGCAGCCGGAGGGCAGGCGCATTGGATAAACGAGCCGGGCCTCGTTCACGGCTATCTGCGCGCGCGTACCAGTGTTAAGCGCGCGGTAGACAGCTTTGAGCGAATCTCGGTCGCGATTGAGGCGCTGGGCCAGCAGATCTGGCCCTACGATTAATCCGTTACTTCAGGAAGGACGCGGCTTTCATCGTTTCGGCAATGGGCGCACCCATCCGGTTCAGGATCGTGGGCGCTAGTTGCAGTTGGTCGATCACCGTGTCGACCTCGGGGCCTTCCGCGTCGCCAAAGTAGTACAGTGCCGTTTCCTGTTGCAGCGGGCTGCGCCCGCCGTGATGTCCGCGTTCGTCCTGACCGTGATCGGCGGTCACGATGATCTCATAGCCTAGTTGCCGCCAACGCGGGATGAAGGGGGCCAGCATCTCGTCTGCGACGAAACAGGCGTGGTCCATCTCCTCGCAATCATGGTAGAAACGGTGCCCCATACTGTCCAATGTGCAGGCGTGCAGCAGGCCGTAATCCAGCCCATGACGCAGGCACAGATTGGTCAGAGTGGCATAGAGATCCACGTCGGACGGCGTCATCTGATTGGCTTTGCCATAGCCGGTCATGGTGTGAAAGCGGCCGTGGTTGATCGTTTTGCTCTCAGGCTCATCATATTCGATGTCGCGGACGTAATCGAACGGGTGGCGGTTGAAGAACTGCGACCAATAGCTGTGGGTGACCGCCCCGGTTACGCCACCAGCCTCACGAACCTGGCTAAAGACATCCTTATGGCCTAGACGAAAGACATTGCCGTTGCCGGTACAGCCATGCTCCTGTGGTGTGACACCGGTGTGGATCGAGGCATAGCAGCTGGCGGATGTGGACGGCAAAACAGCGCGCAGTTTCCACACGCGCGCCTCACCGCTGTCGACCCAACCTTCAAGGTTACCGAACAACCGTCGGAAATTGCGCCACGGAACACCGTCCAGGATGATTAGGAGTAGTTTGCGGTCCATGTCTTTGGCCTTTTGACTAAATATTTCTGGCGACCCTAGGGGATTCGCGATCAGGGGTCTGCCCGTTCACGCCTCCAATAGCAAAATCCCGACACCTGTCATCGAACAAGGCGCCGGGATTTCAGTTTTTCACTTACCTGTCACGGAAAGGGCAGGGGTCAGTTTCCGGCGCTTTCCATTTTGCGGTGGGCAACGACCTCTTCCAGCCAGCCAAGATGCATCTCGGGGACTGAGCTGAGCAGCAGGTCGGTATAGTCGTCGAACGGCGGGCTCAGTACCTCGCTTTTCGACCCGTAGCGAACCACGCGACCCTGATACATCACTGCGATACTGTCGCTGATTGCGCGCACCGTTGCCAGATCGTGGGTGATGAACAGGTATGCCACATCCTCGATCTTTTGCAGGTCCAGCAACAGCTTGAGGATGCCGTCCGCCACCAGAGGATCAAGCGCCGAGGTGACCTCGTCACAGATGATCATCTTGGGCTTGGCTGCCAGCGACCGCGCGATACAGACACGCTGTTTCTGACCACCTGACAGTTCCGCCGGATAGCGGTCCATGTACTTTTCGCCCAGTTCGATCTCATCCAACAGTTCGACGATCCGCTTGCGTTTTTCGGCACCGCGCATGTTGAAGTAGAACTCCAGCGGGCGTCCAATGATCGTACCAACCGTCTGGCGTGGGTTCATTGCCACGTCAGCCATCTGGTAGATCATCTGCAGCTCGCGCAGGTCTTCACGGCTGCGGCCCTTCAGATCGCCACTAAGCTTGCGGCCAGCAAAGGTGATCTCACCATCGCGCGGCGGCAGCAAGCCTGTGATCACCCGCGCCAGTGTCGACTTGCCCGAGCCGGATTCGCCGACAACCGCCAGTGTCTGCCCCGGATGAAGTTCGACATTGACGTTGTGTAGCACGTCGAAATTCAAACCCTTGTAGCGCGCGGTAATACCTTCGACACTCAATACCGATTCCGGTGTGGGTTTTTTCTCTTCGTGCTCGATCGAGCGGACCGAAACCAGCGCCTTGGTATACTCTTCCTGCGGGTTGTTGATGATCTGGTCGGTATTGCCATACTCGACCGTATTGCCCATCCGCAGAACCATGATGTCATCACTGACCTGAGCAACAACGGCGAGGTCATGCGTGATGTAGAGCGCAGCCACGCCGGTATCGCGAATGGCCTCTTTAATCGCCATCAGAACGTCGATCTGAGTGGTCACATCCAGTGCTGTGGTCGGTTCATCAAACACCACAAGATCAGGCTCGGGGCATAGCGCCAGCGCCGTCATGCAACGTTGTAGCTGACCGCCCGAGACCTGGTGAGGATAACGATCACCGATATTGTCCGGATCGGGCAGCCCCAGCTTGGCGAACAGTTCACGCGCACGGCCTTCGGCCTCTTTACGCGAAAACTTCTTATGTTCGACCGCAGCTTCGACCACCTGATCCATGATTTTCTTGGCCGGGTTAAACGACGCGGCCGCGGATTGCGAGACATAGGCAACCTCGCCACCACGCAGATTGCGGATATCGCTGTGCGGAGATTTCAGAATGTCGCGCCCGTTGACCCAGACTTCGCCACCGGTCAGTTCGACACCACCGCGGCCATAAGCCATAGACGCCAAACCGATGGTCGATTTACCGGCACCGGATTCACCGATCAGCCCCAACACCTTGCCGCGTTCGAGGTCAAAGCTGACCCCGTGCACGATTTCGATGTCATGGGGCTTTTCGCCGGGCGGATAGACGGTCGCGCCGATCTTGAGGTTGCGGACCTTGAGAAGGGTATCACTCATCCCCGGCCTCCTTTCAGCGATGTGGTACGGTTCAGAACCCAGTCAGCCACAAGGTTGACCGAGATGGCGAGCGTTGCGATGGCGACAGCGGGGTACAGGGCCGCGCCGATGCCATAGACGATCCCGTCCTTATTTTCCTTCACGATCCCGCCCCAGTCCGCCAGCGGCGGCTGGACGCCCAGACCCAGGAACGACAGGGTCGAGATGAACAGGACCATGAAGATGAACCGCAGCCCGAATTCAGCCACCAGAGGTGATAAGGCGTTTGGCAGGATTTCCCGGAAGATGATCCAGCGACGACCTTCACCGCGCAGCTTTGCGGCTTCGACATAGTCCATCACGTTGATGTCCACGGCGACCGATCGAGACAATCGGTAAGGACGTGTGGCGTCCAACAGCCCCATCACTAGGATCAGGATTGGAACGGTCACCGGAACAATCGCCAGGATAACCAGTGCCAGGATCAGCGTTGGGATCGACATGATCAGGTCAACCATCCGGCTAAGCGCCTGGTCAGCCCAACCACCCAAAACCGCAGCCAATAGGCCCAGCGAAGTGCCTGTGATAAAGCTGAGGATCGTAGCCATCGCAGCGATAAAGATTGTCGTGCGACCACCATAGATCATGCGTGTCAGCAGATCGCGCCCGATATTGTCCGTGCCCAGCAGATGCTCGGCGCTTGACGGTTCCCACACATCACCGACCACTTCGGCCATTCCGTAAGGGGCGATCAGCGGGGCTGCGATGGCTATGAAAAAGTACAGTCCGGTGAAAAACAGACCGACGGCGGCCGAAATAGGAATGTTCTTCATCATTTCGGATGCCTCAGTCTTGGGTTGGCAAGGATAGACACAATATCGGCAACCATGTTGAGCCCGATATAGACCGCGGCAAAGACGACGCCGCAGGCCAGAACGACTGGCACGTCACGCTTGGTCACCGAATCCACCAGATATTGCCCCATGCCGGGATATACGAACACCACTTCAACAACGACGACGCCCACAACCAGATAGGCCAGGTTCAGCATCACAACGTTGACAATGGGGGAAATCGCGTTGGGAAACGCGTGGCGCGCAATGACCTGAAAATTCGAGAGGCCTTTCAGTTCGGCCGTTTCGATGTAGGCCGATTGCATCAGGTTCAGGATTGCAGCGCGGGTCATTCGCATCATCTGCGCCAGAACCACCAGTGTCAGAACGAAGGCAGGCAAGGCGATGGCATTGAGCTTTTGCCCGAAGGACATTGTGTCGTTGATCATTGCGAGTGAGGAGAACCAGCCCAGTTTTACTGAGACGAAGTAGATCACCACGTAACCGATCAGGAATTCCGGGATCGAAACCGTTGTCAGGGTGATGGCAGAGATCAGTTTGTCAGGCCAGCGGTTGCGGTACCGAACGGCCAGAAGGCCTAGAAAGATAGCAAGCGGCACGGATACGACGGCTGCAGCACATGCCAGGAAAAGGGTGTTCCCTAAGCGCTTTCCGATGCTTTCTGCGATGTCGAGTTTGTTGGTCAAAGACTGACCCAGATCGCCCTGCAGGATGCCGCCCAACCATTCGAAATATCGGGTTAAAGCGGGACGGTTGAGGCCCATTTCCTCGCGCAGGTTTGCCAGCGCCTCGGGGGTTGCGGATTGGCCAAGGACCGCTTGCGCAGCGTCCCCAGGCAGGGCTTCGGTGAGGCCGAAAATCAGAGCCGATGCACCGAAGAGAAGCAGGAGTCCCAGCGCGAGGCGCTGGGAAACCAGTTTGATGATAGGATGCATTATCCGTGGGCCCTATCAGGCGAACCACATCTTGCGTGACATGTTGCCATTCATCATCTCTTGGGTCGGGTCGCTTTCCCAACCTTCGAGCTGATTGGTGACGCCTTCGACAAAATCGTTGAACATCGGGCAGATCAGACCGCCCTGGTCGCGGACCATCATGCCCATTTTGCTGTAGATGTCCTTGCGTTTGTCGTTGTCCAGTTCGGCCCGTGCTGCAAACAGCATTTCGTCGAACTCTGGCACCTTGAAGCGGGTGTCGTTCCAGTCGGCAGTCGACAGATACGCTGTCGCGTACATCTGATCCTGCACCGGACGGCCACCCCAATAGGATGCGCAGAACGGCTGAACGTTCCAGACCTCGGACCAATAGCCATCGTTGGGCTCGCGCTTGATTTCCAGCGGGATACCGGCCTGAGCCGCGCTTTGCTGGAACAGGGCCGCTGCGTCAACGGCACCCGGGAAGGCGCCATCTGCGACACGCAGGATGATCGGCGAACCGTCATGGCCCGACTTCGCATAGTGCTCTGCCGCCTTTTCAAGGCTGTAGTCACGTTGCGGGATAGAGCCGTCAAACAGCGGATATGCCGCATTGATCGGCATGTCGTTGCCAATTGTGCCATAGCCGCGCAGAACCTTGTCGACCAAGTCCTGGCGGTTGATTGCGTGTTTTAGCGCCAGCCGCAGTTCGTTGTTGTCGAACGGCGCGGTGTCGCAATGCATGATGAACACATAATGTCCACGGCCGGCGGTCGAGTGCACCGTCAAGTTCGGGGCGCGGCCCAGCAGATCGGCAACCTTTGGTTCAACGCGGTTGATCGCATGAACCTGACCGGACTGCAGAGCAGCCGTACGGGCAGTCGCATCGTTGATGACAATCACTTCGACGCTGTCAAAATTGCCGAAATCGGGGTTCCAGTGGTTGGCGAACTTCTTGAACACGTGGCGCACGCCCGGCTCGTCGACTTCCAACTGGTATGGTCCGGTGCCAATGCCCGCACCTGGGTTTTCCATTCCACCATCAGGCTGAATGATCAGGTGATAGTCGGCCATCAGATAAGGCAAGTCGGCATTTGGCTCGGTTAGTGTGACCTGGAAATTGTCGCCATCGGCCTTCATTGACTCGATGCCCTTCATGATACCCAGGGCACCGGACTTGGAGTCTTCGTTCGAGTGGCGCTCCATGGTTTTCAGCACGTCTTCGCTGGTCATGGTCTTGCCGTTGTGGAATTCGACGCCCTGACGCAGTTTGAACGTCCAAACTTTGGCGTCCGCGCTGCCTTCGACGGCTTCAGCCAGGCGCGGCTCGATCGACCCGTCGGGCGCAACTTCCACAAGCTGGTCACCGAATTGTTTGCCGTTCTGGAACGGCACCGAGCTGGCATAGGTCGCCGGATCCAGCGAATTGGTGGATTCGCCGCCCTGCAGGCCAAATTTCAGGTCGCCGCCCTTCTTCGGTCCTGCCGCGCGCGCAGCGTCAGCGAACATGGTGCTGGCCATCGCCGCCGACACACCCAGAGCCGCCGCTTTCCCCATGAATTCGCGACGGGTCAGTTTGCCCGCAGTGACCTGACCGGCCATGTGAGTGAGTTGTTCGTTCATTTAGTGATCTCCCAGTTGATTGAATTTCAGCCCTTCCCGGGCATTTTTATTGACGCATGAGTCAAGTTAGGCGCATTTCGGTCTACCGAGCAAGGACAAATGTCTGACCTTTGGCCACCAAAATATCACATCTGGTTTCGTGGAACGGCGTCCTCCGTTTGTTTAGAGAATACCAAGGTTTCGTTTTCAAAGGCACTTATTTGCGCCTTAAGAAAAAAGCTCTCTCGATCCGACCACATTTCGCAGGATGTTTCCGTGCGCAGGTCTATCCCGTCCCGACTGATCTCCTGTGTCCAGCGGCACTGCCCGTGGGCGGATAGCGGGTCGTCGGGGTGGATGGTCCAGCGTTCATATGCAGTGCCACCATGCGTAAGCCCGTGGTGATTGTCCGTTACGCGACCGAAATCGTCTTCGATGATCAATCGGGTTTCACCTGAATTCAAGTCAGTCTCCACCCGGCGAGAGTTGCTGCTGTCCCGCAGGGTCGTCACATCAATCGGGGTTTCAGAATCGGGCGGCTGAAACACATGCTCATCATCACCCGCGGTCGGCCGGTTCGGGATCGTGATCTTACCACCTGTCAGGTGCAGTTCGACGGGTTCAGGCGCTGGCCAGATCAGTGGCCAATACGCGCTAGACACAGCCACCCGCACGCGATGCCCTTTGGGAACGCGATAGGCGATGTGATCCAGGTCCAATGAGATTTCGTAGGGCGCTCCGGGCGTCAACGGAGTTGGTTGCGCGTGGCAATCTCGGTGCGACAGGTTCAGAACGCCATAGGTGATCCGGGTTGAGGCCCCATCCGGATGGACATGATTTAACCTAACGGCAATCTGTGCCTGCGGTTGGTCGGCACTGACATTCAGGCAAATGCGCGGAGCGCCGACAATATCCAGATCTTCCGACAAAGGCGGGCCATCGAAACAGGCGGACAACGCATCATCGGCGCGCTGATCGCCGGGCATGTCGGGTCCCAGCCAAATTGCGCAATACTCGCCGCCATCCATGCCGCAGGTTTGCGGCGACTGGACACGCATATCCAGCGGCTCATCTTGCCCGAGCCCACCGTTCGACAGGCTCAGTGTCAGGTTGGACAAATGCGAGGTCGCGCCGGCTTGCTCGCTGATCCAGCGCCCGGGTCTGTTGTTGTACCACCGCTTTGGGCGGACGCCGTCCATCAGATACGCTCGATAGTCTGGGTCGGTTTCAACGCCGCTATCCAGACCCTTCAGCCAGTGATCCCACCAACGCAGCGCCTCTTGCAGAAAACCGATCCTCGGTTCGGGCACTGCGAAATGCGGGTATTTGTGCACCCATGGCCCCACGATTCCCTTGACCGGAGCGCTAAGCTGTTCGACCAGCAGCGGCACGGTATTCTTGTACGCGTCACCCCAGCCGCCTATGGCCAACGTCGCCGCGCGGATCGCGCTGAAATCTTCGCAGACAGAGCCATGCTGCCAATAGGCGTCGCGCGTCTGGTGGCGCAGCCAGATCGAGGGTAGGAACGGTTGGTTTTCCAAACGCTCAAGCCATAACTCCCGCCAGTTGGGGCGCAGCGTAGGGTCCGGTGCGCGGGATGAGTAGGACCACATGGTCGCGCCCCAACCCAGGTTTTCATTCAGCAAGCATCCGCCCTTAAAGTGGATGTCGTCTGCGTAACGATCTGCGGTTGAACACAGGGTGATAATTGCTTTCAGCGGCGCGGGTCGAAGGGCAGCAACCTGAAGCGCGTTGAACCCGCCCCAGCTGATTCCCATCATCCCAACGGTGCCCGAACACCACGGCTGATCCGCCAGCCATTTAATTGTGGAAACGGCATCCTCCAGCTCTTGCTGGGTGTACTCGTCTTCCATCAACCCTTCGCTGTCTCCATTGCCGCGCATGTCCGCACGAATGCAAGCATAGCCGCGTTTGGCAAACCATGGATGGGTCAGGGCATCCCGCGTCGCCGTGCCGTCGCGCTTGCGATAGGGCAGGAACTCCAAAATGGCCGGAACGGGGTTGCTGTCCGCATCCACCGGGCGCCAGACACGCGCTGAAAGACGACATCCATCCGGCATCACTATGCCGACATCCGGTAGATCTTCGATATCGCATAGCGAATTGGGCGAGCGAGTCATTTCGGAAGTCTTTCGGTCTTTGTCTTTTTGCAACGTACTAAAATCGTCAAATCACTGTTTGATTGCGACAACAAGGTCCATCACGTTCGTTCCGGTTGGGCCTGTCACCAGCAAAGCCCCGGACTTGTCCAGAAAACTACCACTGTCTGCCTGCTGCAAGGCGGTCTCGGCCCCTTTGCCCCAAGTTTTGCCGTCGACTACGGCTCCGGCCGCATTGGTTGGGCCATCGGTGCCATCGGTACCACCGACAACAACAGTCAAGTTTGGTGTTCCAGCTATTTCCCGGGCGAGTGCCAGCGCCAGAGCCTGATTACGCCCTCCACGGCCCGGCTTGTCCGGCAAAACCACCGTTGGTTCGCCGCCGAAAACCATGACGCCGGGGGGCATATCCCTCAGGCGCTTCCCCAGATTGGATGCGATTTGCAAGAAGTCGTCATGCAGGCATTCTTCGTCAGCCAGCAATTGCAATCCGTCTCGGCGCGCCATTTCTGCGGCTGCCAAGCGTGCATGGGCGTTCGAAGCAACGATCTTGGTCGAGGCGTCAAATTTGTAAGTGACGGGCAATGCACCAATTCCCGATCCGATGACGTTCAGGTCGTCCCCGGGAACATCCGAGATTGCCAGAACGGTCGCTTTCGCCCCGTCGAAATGGGACAACAGCCCGCCGCCCTTGATCCGCGACAGCTTTCGACGCTCGGCATTCATTGCGGTGATATCCAAACCTTCGGCCAGCAGCCTTGTGTTCAATTGCTCCAGATCTGCCAAAGAGTTACCCGGCAGTAAGTCCTCTGCCAAAGATGATGCCCCGCCCGAAACCAGCAGCAGCACATGGGAACCAGGTGTCATCGCCTCGATCGCTTCGCGCAGGGCGCGGCCACCGCCCAGGCTGCGTGTGTCCGGAACTGGATGAGAGGCTTCGATCAAGTGCACATGTTCCGGCAGGTCGCGCCCATGATCGTCCTTGGTGACAACCAACGTCGGACGCGGGCCGAAATGGTCCAATGCCGCGCTGGCCATCGCTGCGGCTGCCTTGCCGACGGCCAGTATCCGGTCGGGTGTTTGGACCTCATCCAGAGCAGCTTTGGTGGCTCGTTTTCCGTCAACCGCATCGACACCGGCCTGCCAAATACGAATTGCCTGTTGCCTTTGGTCCATCAGCTTTCCATCCAAATTGTGACCGGTCCATCATTGACCAGCTCTACCGCCATGTCGGCCCCGAACTGCCCGGTTTCGACGGGCACGCCATGGGCCTGCAACCGCCGCGCAAACTCTTCATAAAGGCGCTGCCCCACATCAGGGGGGGCTGCCTCGGAAAACCCCGGTCGGTTCCCGCGCGAGGTATCGGCGGCCAGCGTGAACTGGCTGATCACCAACGCCGAGCCACCCACATCCACGACAGAGCGGTTCATCTTACCTGTGTCATCTTTGAAAATACGCAGCTTTGAAACCTTGGCCGCCAGTTGTTCGACCTTTTGTTCGTCGTCACCTTTCATCGCACAGACCAGGATCATCAGCCCCGGACCGGACTGCCCAACCGTTTGTCCGTCAACCGAGACTTTTGCCCGGGAAACTCTCTGTAAAAGTGCACGCAAATCTGTTCTCCGTTTGGTGGCGTGGTTATCCGACCCAACGAGCGATCTCGCCCAGATCGGCTCGGTCGGTTCGAAACCCGTTCGCAGGGTGGTCTGCATCCGAGTATCCGAATGAGATTGCGCACAAGATCAACCGATCATCGGGAATGTCGAAATACCGGTGCAGAAACTTGCCATAGCTGGCCACGGCGGCCTGAGGGATTGTGGCCACTCCCAAGGCTTGCGCGGCGAGGGTGAAGGCCATGACAAATCCACCACTGTCCATTGCTCCGTACGCGCCAAGTTCCTTAGGGCTTGAGATGATCGCACAATGGGGCGCACCGAAAAGGGTAAAGTTTTCCATCATTTGCTTGGCCGAACCGGCGCGGTCCCCGCGCTGCACGCCCACGGCTTCGTATAATGCCCAGCCACATTCGCGACGTCGCTCCTGATATATACCGGTATACGCCGTCGGGAACGGCAGGTCGGGTTCCGGTGCGCCGGTTGTGACTTCGTTTTGCAGCGCCTTTCGAAAAGCGTCAGTCTCGGCTCCACTGGTGATCACGATGTTCCAGGGCTGCGCATTACACCAGCTGGGCGCACGGGACGCGCTGGTCAGAATCTGTTTGATCTGGTCTTTGGGAACGGGTTCAGGTCGGAACGCCCGGCAAGAATGTCGCTCAGCCAGCAATCGATCCAAATCGGATAGCGTCACTCTGCTCCCCCTTCGTGTAGCCGAGGCGCAGGATGGCGGTAGGATCGGTGATATTCAAGCGGTTAAAAGGGGACAGGTGCTACTGCTGACCAGTTGCCATGAGGTATCCGACACCCGCTGCAACCAGCAGACCCAACACAACAGCGATCGTGATCTTGATAGCGGACCAAGGGCGTTCGCCCTGAACACGCCCCGTTCTGCCGTTCACAACGAAACGATAGGTCTGGCCCCGGTATTTGTATGCGGCCAGCCAGACAGGTAGTAAAATATGTTTGAAGGTTACATTTTGCACATCCGTGTCGATTGCGTGAATGCGCTGCCGGTCTCCGCCGATATCAAAACGCACATCCCGCTCAATTACGCGGGCCATATGCCCGCGCGCTTCGGTATACCCGTCCTGCAATTCGACTGTATAAGCCTCGGCCCGGAATCCCGCCAGATACTCCGGCTGGTAAGGTTCAAGCGCCGGCAAGTCCCAGGGTTCCAATGCGTCAGTATAGCGTTTCGGCAGTGACTGGGACGCGAGCACAAGAACATCGTCAAAGAACCGGGCAACCCGACCGGATTTTGGGGACCACCGCACCTTTGCCACCTGCTGTTGCACGCGCTTGCCGTCACGCATGACGGTCTGGGTCTCGTAATACACCGTGCCCCGCTCGCCGCGATAAGCTGACTTGGTATCCGCGTCGAAGGTCCAGTAGGGGACGTAAATCCCCTGCATCTTGCGACCTTTGCGGGCATAATCCTTCAACCCGTTGGGCGCGAACCACAACTTGCCAAGCCAGCTCGACATCGCCTTATGAGCCGAACGTTCATCCAGAGCAAAGGGCAACACGCCTTTTGGCTTGATATGCCGGTTAACTCCCGTCTCCGTGACTACCGGAGTGGCACAGAACGGGCATTCGGCCGCATGGGTGTTCGGGTCAAACTCGACCTCAGCTGCGCAGTTCGGGCAGGACAGAACCCGCGTTTCCTCGATCTCTGCTTCCGGCAGCTTGTTCGCCAGCGCCGCGTTGAAATCCAGTTCTTTCAGGCTGGCACCGCCCCACGGTCCGGCACCTATGGATTTCGAATGCCCGCAATGATCGCAGGTCAGGGTTCCGTCGCCCGGATTGAACCGATAGTCCGAGCCGCATTGCTCGCAGGGAAAGCGGTGTTCGTCTGTCATGGGTGAACCTTGATTGGAGGGGGGTATTTTCCGGGCCCGATAATCAGGCGCACGATCAACGCAGCGAGGACGCAGATCAGAATGAACTGGAAAGAGTTCTCGGCGAGCCGCCACCAGCCATAATCAGTCAAAATGCCGTTTTCTTCGATTGTTCCGTTAGCGTCGCCAAAGCCAAACCTAGTGTCGGGGTTCTGTGACTTTCGCCAACCACGGTAGCGGCTTATGGCAACCCAAACGGCTACAAGGCCAAACCCGATTCCTGCGCCCCAACAGGCTGCTCGGACATAACCAACCTTGCGCCGCATCATGACGCGCAAAAACGGCTTGACGAACAGCCAGCAAATGAAAAGAGAAATAGGCAACCCAAATAACGCATACCAAAAAACAAGGGACAGCGAGTTCAGGTCAAGGCCGCTTCGATATTCGTTTGAGAAAACTGGTACGCCAATAACGCCGACCCACCCCAAAAGCGCAGACAGCTTGACCGCGCACGCGATATCGCGTTGGGAATATGGAGCCATTTGATCGGCGTTAGCCACAGGGTTAGGCCCCAGGAGGCGGCGGGGGCAGGATGGTAAACAGCTGCGCAAGCTCCTGCACGTCGCCCGCTTTTTTCCACCCGTCCTGACCGGCGGTCCAGACATGGGTATCGCGGGTGATCTCACCATCAGTCGCCATGCGGCCCATCTTGGCCTTGGAAAACGGCCCGCTGGTCTGCCCTTCCACTGCGATATGCCAAACATGCTCAACCGGAGGAGGGGGCGGTGCCGCATGTGCGGTCGGTTGCGAGGCAGCGGGGGCGGAACCGCCCCACGGTCCGCTTGGTTGACCCGCTGCCATGTTTGCCATCTGGTTGGCCATCGCCATGCCCATACCCATGCCTAGGCCTGCACCCATGCCGCCGCCCTGACCGGGGTTGTTGGCTGCTGCGGTCATCGCTTCGGCGGCGGAATACTGGGTGAACTTGCCCAGATCGCCTGCCAATCCCATCGACGTCCGCTTGTCCAACGCAGCCTCGACCGCAGACGGTAGCGAGATGTTTTCGATGTAGAATTCCGGCATCTCCAACCCGTAACCTTCTAGAACGGGCGAGACCTCGGCCGCAATCAGCTTGCCCAGATCGGCGGTGTTGGCGGCCATGTCCAGCACCGGAATGCCCGACCCGGCAATTACGCGGCTGAACTCCTGCACGATGATATTACGGATCTGAAAGCTGATCTCATCCATCGTGAATTCACCATCGGTGCCCACGATTTCAATCAGGAACTTCGCCGGGTCCTTGACCCGGACCGTGTAAGTGCCAAAGGCACGGATACGGGTCGGTCCGAACTCCGGATCGCGCAGCATGATCGGGTTCTTGGTGCCCCATTTTAGATCATTGAACCGCGTTGTGTTAACGAAATAGATCTCAGACTTGAAGGGCGACTGAAATCCGTGATCCCAATGCTGCAGCGTCGTCAGGATCGGCATGTTGTTGGTCTCAAGCATATAAAGACCGGGCGTGAACACGTCTGCCAGTTGTCCCTCGTGCACGAATACCGCTGCCTGTCCTTCACGCACCGTCAGTTTGGCGCCGTACTTGATCGCATGCCCTTCACGCTCGAAACGCCAGACCATTGTGTCACGGGTGTCGTCGACCCAGTGAATGACGTCGATAAATTCTCCGGTCAGAAAATCGAAAATACCCATTGGGGTCTCCTTTTCTTGGGCTCAGAGCTGCTGGCCCATCAATTCGCGTGCAATAATCCGTACCACGGGGCGGGCGTCCTCGGCTGTCACACCGGGCTCAAGTCGCGGATCGTAGAGCATTGTCAGAAGTTTCTCATCATGGCTGGTCAACAGCGCAAACTCGTCATTGTCGTTGAATATCGACGGCCGTGCCGCCGGGCTGTCATTGGACAATCCAAGCCCCTGCGCAATTTCCTCGTGGATGCAGCTGCGCCGGGTCAGATCCGGCAGTTCAGCCCGGATGAGCGTGACAGCCCGCACAAATTTATACGGTGAGGTATTGGTAGGAGACGCAAAAACAAGACAATCAATATTGGCGCGCGGGTTTGCAACCAAATCCAGTGAAGGCGTGCTGATGCCGGGAATCAGCTGTTTCAGGCGTTTCACCACATAGGCGCTGTCATCTTTGCCGGCGAAGAAGACATGGAAATTGGCCTTGCGATTGACAACCGAGATTGGATGATCCGTCAATTTGCTCAGCCGTTCCGCAAACGCTTCGACGTCGGCGGAGTCTTTTGCGCGTATCTCGGGTGTCACGGACGGGGCGAACTCGGTCTGAATTCGCACAGGTCCTGCCCACCGGCTAAGCTGTCCGTCCGTTCGCCGAATGCGTGTAGTTACAGCGTGATCGGGGTATTCGCTGTAAAAGGCTATAGCCTCGAAATTACGGGCAAGATCATCGGCATCATAGGGTGTGTCGGGACCGCCTCCGTCCACGCGCAACATATCGCGGGTCAGCAGGTCACGTTCGACCCGCTGATAGAACCGGGCCAGATCCTGACTTGCCGCAGACGGGGGAACATAAGCATTGGGTGCTGGTGCAGGTGCCACCGGGCGCGGTTGCGGCACAACGGACGACGTCAGCGCCTCATCACAATTGGCCAGCGCTAACAGCGCCACCATACCCAACAAGGGTTTCAGATATCCCGGCACCTGCACGTCCAGCCCGCCTTTAGCTCGAAACCGCAGTTCCAGCGTTGTCGCCGACGCCGTCTTTGCGCGCCTTGGCAGAGGCAAGGGTGTCGCGCAGCTCGGTCTCCATCTTCTGCAGTTCCTGTTCGGCTGCGGCGCGTTTGGCCTTGCCTTCGTCAGCAATTGCAAGACTTTCGTTGATCGTACCGATCAGGTCGGCATTGGCTTGCTTGACCGCTTCGATATCAAACACACCGCGCTCCATTTCCTCGCGGATCATCTTGTTCGACTCACGCAGGTTCGCCGCGTTCGAGGTCAGCAGCTCATTCGTCAGGTCATTCGCATCACGCACGGCCGCGGCCGCCTCGGCGCTACGCTGGATGGTGACGGCCTGCGCCAGTTGCGTTTCCCACAACGGCACGGTGTTGACGAGGGTTGAGTTGATCTTGGTCACCAGCGACTTGTCATTTTCCTGCACCAATCGGATCGAGGGCAGCGATTGCATCGTCACCTGTCGCGTCAACTTCAGGTCGTGAACACGCCGTTCCAGATCATCCCGCGCTGCGCGCAGGTCACGCAGCTCTTGCGCTTTCATAACTTGTTTGTCTTCGGGCGCGGCCTGAACTTCGGCTTCTTTTTCGGGGATGTTCTGGCTGTCCAGCTCGGTCAGTTTTTCTTCACCTGCTGCGATATACAGCGCAAGCTCGTCATAAAAGCCCAGCGTCTTTTCATACAACAGGTCCAGCGACTTGATGTCTTTCAGCAGCGTATGTTCGTGGCCCAGCAAATCGTCGGTGATCCTGTCGATCTGCCCCTGAACGTCTTCAAACTTGGCGGTAAACTGGGCGAAAGGTGCAGCCTTGCCCAACAGCTTTTCCCACCAGCTGCGTTCGCGCCGGACGTCCAGCTCACTGACTGAAAATCCGCGGATCGTCGTGACGATATTGCGCAGGCTATCCCCGGCGGGTCCGACATCTTTGTTGCGGACATCCGCCAACATGGCCTGGCTGATTTCCTGCAATTCCGCCTGGGCAGACGATCCGAACGCGACGATGGAATTGGTGTTATCCATGTCGATCTCATCCATCCGCTTGCGGATTTCGGCGCTGACAGGTTCGTCGGCTTCCTCAAGCAAGACGATTTCGGCGGTCGGGTCGGGCAGGGTGACAGCGGTCACTTCCTGCACCAGCGTTTCAGCCTCGACCGCCTTGTTCTTGATGTCATCGGACATGGGGTAATCCTCTCTCAAATTGTGGCCGGTCAGTCCAACCGGACGCCTTCGCGTTGCAGCCTTTCGCGCAACACATCAATTTCAACCGTCAGATCACTGCGGTCGTCCAAAAGCAACTTGCGGGTACGCGCCGCGAAATTCTGTTCAAGATCATCCAGGAGGGACGAATAATCCTCCAACGCCTGCGCATCGCGGGTGCGGGCATAAACGTCAGCAAACTTGACCGTCGCGTCACGCGCGCCCTTTAAGTAAACGGTCAGGTATTTACGCGCACCGGCCAGATCGCGGGGGTCTTCCTCGACCGTGCGGAACAGGTCGCGGGCGGTATCCTGAAAGCGTTCAACCCGGGCCTCGATCCTGCGGTCGCCAGCGCGTTTGATGGCGTCGGTCATCTCGGACAGATGTGTTTCAGCATCTTCCACGACGCGGGCAACGCGGTCTTGCTGGAAAGTGTCGATGCCTTCCATGCCTTTGTCAGTCATCGGATCAATTCCGAAAGAGACAGAGTGCAGGACGCTGGCCATCAAACCGAACAGAATCGGGGCGATCAAGCTGGCTTCAGACGCTGCGGCTGCATCCAGATATTCGGTGCGATAAGCGGCCAATCCGACGCCAAGTCCGGTCAATAGGCTGGAGAATATCTTTCTGGGAAACGCCGGGCGACGGGCTGTGCGGCGAGCGTTGTAGGCGGATTCGGCCCGCAGCCCTTCGCGCAGCAGAAATGCTGCAGCTGTCAAAAGACCCGCTGCGATCAGGCCGATCGTCAATCCGACGGCCCCATCGTTCAGCGACAGAAAAACCAAGGGAACAGCCGGAAGAAACAACAGGTTAGCGCGCGCCCCGGCCGGTTCGACCCGAGCGACGTCAAACTGTCCGCGCGAAGGTTGATTCGGAGACGAGGAGTCGTCCTGTGGGCTGAATTTCCCGCCATACCGTTTGGCCATGTGCTTACAAGCCTCCCAACACGCCGGTGCAGACGCCGAACATCAGCATCAACAACACGACATAGGCCAGTTTTTGCACTCCGGTCCCGGACATGGCGCCCCCCAAAAATGTCCCTTGAGGAAATCTAGGCCATGAGAGGCCGTGGCGCTAGGGGGAAGGTTGCCTAACCTGCGTCACTTGCGAGGTTTCTTGCCGATCGGGGGCCGATTTCGCTGTGGGCGAGCGGGTCGTTTGGCCGGTGCTTCGGGCTCGGCTTCCAACCCTAGTTGATCGCGCATGACCCGACGGCGGATCTCTTCGACTTCGCCGGGTTTCAGGCTTCCCAACTGGAAGGGGCCGTAGGACACTCGCAGCAGCCGGTTCACCGCAAAACCGATATCTTTTATCGCACGCCGAATTTCACGGTTCTTGCCTTCGCGCAGACCGATGGTCAGCCAGGCATTTGCGCCTTGTTGACGGTCCAGCGTGACGTCCATCGGCAAAAAGCGTTCCCCGTCGATCACAAGCCCCTTACGAAGCGGTGCAAAATCCTCGTCCTTGGGGCGGCCATTCACCCGCACGCGGTATTTGCGTAGCCATCCGGTCGAGGGCAGTTCCAACTTGCGCTTGATGCCGCCATCATTGGTCAACAGCAGCAACCCTTCCGAGTTCAGGTCCAACCGCCCGACACTCATGACCCGGGGCATATCCTCGGGCAGTTTGTCAAAAATTGTCGCGCGTCCTTTTTCGTCACGTGTCGTTGTCACCAGACCCGAAGGCTTGTGATACAGCCACAGGCGCGAAGGTTCCGGTTCCGACACCGGTTTGCCGTCGACAAAGATCTTGTCCTTGGCGGTGACGTTCAGCGCAGGGCTGTCGATGGTCTTGCCGTTTACACTCACACGACCTGCTTCGATCATGCGTTCAGCTTCACGGCGCGAGGCAACGCCTGCGCGGGCAAGGACTTTGGCGATCCGGTCGCCTGGAGGAGGGGTTTTGGTCATCCGCAGCCCATAGCGCATCCCGGCCGCTTGCGAAAGACAGGTTTCTGTTGCAGTCAGAGGCATGGTGTTCAGATCGCACATGGATAAGGCGCTGGTTGAAGCGCGCGCTGCGGCGGATCGTGGTGAAGTACCTGTGGGCGCTGTTATTGCCGGCCCGGATGGATCGATCGTGGCCTCTGCGGGCAACCGAACACGAGAGCTGAACGATCCCACCGCCCATGCCGAGATACTGGCCCTGCGTGCTGCATGCGCCGCAGCCGGATCCGAACGTCTGCCCGATCACGACCTTTATGTGACGCTAGAGCCTTGCGCGATGTGTGCGGCGGCTCTGGCAGCGGCGCGTATCCGGCGCATCTATTACGGGGCCGCCGATCCGAAATCAGGCGGCGTTGCTCATGGCGCGCGGGTTTTCACCCATACACAAGCACACCACGTGCCAGAGGTTTACGACGGCATCCGAGGGCAGGAGGCCGCCGAGCTTTTGAAAGAGTTCTTCGCCGCGCGGCGTTAACCTCAAAGAGTAATGGCCTTCATCACCTCGGGTTCGATGACATCGACCCCCGGCAACCCGTCGACCAGCGCCTGAGCTGATTGTTCGAGGATTGGGAAGGTCTTGTAGTGGCAGGGAATCAGGGTCTTGAAGTTGAAATACCGCTTGGCCGCATATGCCGCGCCCTTCATGTCCATCGTGAAGTGACCGCCTGCCGACAGGATCCCGATATCGGGTTTGTAGTAATCCCCCATCCAATCCATATCGGCCATGATGTCGGTATCGCCCGAGACATACAGCATGTGCCCTTCCGAGGCGATCATGTACCCGACCTCGCTGCCGCCGGTACGCAGCCCATCAGGTGTAGAAAAGGTCGAGCTGTGCGAGGCTGGCACCATCGACACTTTGACGCCGTTCAGGTTCACGGTGCCGCCCTTGTTGTAGCCAATAGTTTCCAGCCCCTCAGACTCGTTCCAATACCCCATCAGGTCGTATTGTCCGACCACGGGGATGTTCAGGTGCTTGGCCAGCGATACGACATCGGCGACGTGATCGAAATGTGTATGCGTCAGAAGGATATGAGTCGCCCCGTTTAGAGCGTCATCATGCTGTTCCTCGGACAAGACTGGGTTACCCGTCAGCCAGGGGTCGATCAGCAGAACCTGTCCGCCGGTTTCGATGCGGAAACTGCCGTGTCCCAGCCAAATGATGTTCATGAATTCATCCTCCCAAAACAAACTGTTGGCATTAACTTAGCATCGGCTATGTAAAAGTTCATGGACTGGTTTCAGGAAATTGATGGCTATTGCGAGCGCTTGTCGCCCGCCTATTGGGCCGAACCGATAAACGCGGTGACAAACGCGGCGTTTCTGATTGCAGCATTTGTCATGTGGCTGCGTGTGCGCGGGCAGGGGATGCCGTTGGCGATGGTGCTGGTCGTCATTCTCGCCGCTATCGGGGTCGGCAGTTACCTGTTCCATACCCACGCGCAGGTCTGGGCCGCCATGGCGGATGTTCTGCCGATTTTGCTATACATCCTGGTCTACATCTTCGCGATCAACCGGGAAGTCTGGCACATGCGGCCGCTTACGGCCGGGATCGTGACGGCGCTGTTCGTTCCCTATGCCGCAGCGACGGTGCCCCTGTTTCAGGTGGTTCCGGGTTTGGGTGGGTCAGCAGCCTATGCCCCGGTGCCGCTGCTGATCTTGATCTATGCGTTTCTTTTGCGCCACCGGGTGCCGGACACCGCCCGTGGTCTGGCCATCGGGGCGATGATCCTGATCGCATCGATCACCTTTCGTGCGCTGGACGAACCCATATGTGGGCAGATCCCGTTTGGCACGCATTTCATGTGGCACATCCTGAATGCCCTCATGCTGGGCTGGATGATCGAGGTGTATCGCAGGCACCTGACCCGCGCGACTCAGGTCTGAAACGCTGCGGCCAGTTCTGCGGGCAGGTCAAATTCAGACAGCACACGTGCGCGGCCTTGATCCGACATCTTGCGCGCGGTTTTCTCGACGATGCTTTGGATTTTCTCGGCCGAGTGCTTTTCGGCGAACGGTGCGAAATACCATTTAAGGAAAACGAAACAGATCACATCCTCCAGCGCCTGCACCTCGTCGTCACGCTTGATGCCCTGTTTGCGCAGCATCCGACCGGCAGATTCCACATCATCGGAAGAGTAGCTGTTCTGCTCCATAAGCCCCATCACGACCGCGGCGTGGTGGACGCCCTGCGCCTTGCGCCAGGCCAGATATCCAGCGCGACCTTCGGGGAATTTACTGCGCGCCAGTTTCCACCGCTCCACATGCTGACCCCGCGCTGCAATCTGCAACGGGTCAGAGGCGTCCGGGAACAACCTGTCCAACTCGGCGCTCATGCGCTGACCATATAGCAGTTCAGTGGGCTGGCCGTCTTCGAGGTTGGGGTCGTGTGAGTTGGCCGCATCAATTGCGTCCAGAACAGCTTGCTTGCGCGCGTCCATCTTCCGCTCCGTTGGCTTGCCGGGTCTGCAGGGCAGGCCGGCGGGTTACTTGTGGACCACCGTAGCGATACGCCGCGCGGAACGCAGCAGGCAATTGCCGGGCCGGGGCATTTGGACCCAACCCGGTTTTTGCGGGCTAAATTACTTGCCCGGTTTGTTCTGATCCTGAGTGACAGGTTCCGACACCTGATCGGGGAAAATCAGGCTGCGGGTCAGGGTGTCCATGCTTGGGCCAAAAGCGCCCGCCTGAGCTTGCGCAGCAAGAACCGTAGTGGCCAGTACAAAGGCAGTCATGAACGTTTTCATCGTTTTTCTCCATATAAGGCTGTGCCGTATCATATGAAATGAACAGTTCAGTTCAGTATTTCAAGATGCGAAGTGAACTAATTGGTTCATTTTTTGCATGGGAGTAATTAGAAATGAATGATCGGACAGGATTTATGGACCTTTGCCATGCGCTCAAGGGTGGATCAGCGCCTTGGCGGTCTTGCGACCCGGCGACCAGACAGGTAAATGCCCCCTAACGCATATGAGGATATCCGATGTCGATTGACCAAAGCAACGCCGCCAAGGTGGCCAAACTGGCCCGGATCAAGGTCGAGGATGACGCGCTGCCTGCGCTGGCATCCGAATTCAACACCATCCTTGGCTTCATCGAACAACTCAACGAGGTTGATGTCGAAGGTGTCGAACCGATGGTTTCGGTCGAGCCGATGCGCCTGAAACGCCGCGAGGATGTGGTCACTGACGGCAACCAGCAAGACAAGGTTCTGGCCAATGCCCCTGATGCGCGCGAAGGGTTCTTCGCTGTTCCCAAAGTTGTGGAGTAAGACATGAGCGATCTGAACAAACTGGGCCTGGCCGAAGCGCGCGACGCACTGCGCGCTGGCGACGTAACCTCTGTCGAGCTGACCGAATCCTGCCTGAAGGCGATCGATGACGCCGACGCGCTGAACGCTTTTGTACATAAGACGCCCGAAATCGCGCTGGAACGCGCCAAGGCGGCGGATGAGCGGATCAAAGCAGGCGATGCGCCGTCGATGTGCGGCCTGCCAATTGGCATCAAGGATCTGTTTTGCACCAAAGGCGTACCCTCGCAGGCGGCTTCTAAAATCCTCGAAGGTTTCAAGCCCGAATACGAATCTACTGTGTCTCTGCAGCTGGCAGACGCAGGCGCGGTTATGCTGGGCAAGCTGAACATGGACGAATTCGCCATGGGCTCGTCTAACGAAACTTCCGTGTACGGCAACGCGGTCAGCCCGTGGCGCCGCGGCAATGACGATGCGCAACTGACACCCGGTGGATCGTCCGGTGGGTCGGCCTCGGCCGTCGCGGCCGATCTTTGTCTGGCCGCCACCGGCACCGATACCGGCGGCTCGATCCGCCAGCCTGCTGCATTTGTTGGCATTACTGGCATCAAGCCGACCTATGGTCGTTGCTCGCGCTGGGGCATCGTTGCGTTTGCTTCTTCATTGGATCAAGCCGGGCCGATGACCAAGAACGTGCGCGACGCTGCGATCATGCTCGAGACGATGTGTGGTCACGACCCCAAGGATTCGACCAGCACCGAACTGGCCGTGCCGAATTTTGAGGCGATGCTGACCGGCGATATCAAAGGCAAGAAGATCGGTATCCCCAAAGAATACCGCATGGAAGGCATGCCTGCCGAGATCGAAAAGCTGTGGGCCGAAGGCGCCGAGATGCTGAAAGCAGCAGGCGCCGAGATCGTCGACATTTCGCTGCCGCACACCAAGTATGCGCTGCCCGCATACTACGTGATTGCACCGGCCGAGGCGTCCTCGAACCTCGCCCGCTACGACGGTGTCCGCTATGGCCGCCGCGCGCAGCTGGCACAGGGCGACGGCATCACCGAGATGTACGAAAAAACCCGCGCCGAAGGCTTTGGCCACGAAGTGCAGCGCCGTGTCATGATCGGTACTTATGTGCTGTCAGCGGGGTTCTATGATGCCTACTATAACCGCGCCCGTAAGGTGCGGACACTGATCAAGAAAGACTTCGAAGATGTCTTCGCCGCAGGGATCGACGCAATCCTGACGCCTGCTACCCCGTCGGCGTCCTTTGGTCTGGGCGAGATGACCGAGGCGGACCCGGTGCAGATGTACCTCAACGACGTCTTTACCGTGACAGTGAACCTTGCCGGTTTGCCCGGTATCTCGGTTCCCGCAGGTTTGGACCAACAGGGATTGCCGCTGGGTCTGCAGCTGATCGGCCGCCCGTGGGAAGAAGGCGATTTGCTGAACACAGCTTATGCGTTGGAAAGTGCCGCCGGGTTTGTGGCCAAGCCGGGCAAATGGTGGTAATCCTCGGATCAGGCAAGACCAGCTAAAACGGAGCAGCTGAATGCGCTTTACGCTTCTGATCCCCGCAATCGGACTTGTGGCCGCCTGCAACACGGTGGCCCCGGTCCAGGGTACTGGATTTAACACGCCTCAATATCAGGCACAGCGCGAGGCCGCGCTGGCCGGGCCGGGCTACACCGGCAACCCATTGACCGGCCCTGCTGAAGTGTCAGAACAACAACTGGGCGCACCCGGCAGCACCCCAACCGGGGATAACGCTGATATCGCGTCGGCAACGGCGGCTGCATTGGCCAACACGTCGGGGCAAAGCACGTTGACGCAAGTCCCGCTGTCTGCCGCCAGTAACAATGCGATCTCCGACGAACAGGATTTCGCGGCTGTATCAGGACGTCGCACGATCGAAAACGACGCGGCCCTGATTCAACAGAACCGCCAGACCTACGAAGTCGTCACCCCAACTGCTGTTCCGCAGCGCGGATCGGACGGCCAGCCTAACATCGTGCAATACGCTTTAAGCACATCGAATCCAGTTGGTACACAGCTTTACAGCCGCGCTGGTTTCAATCTTGAGGCCAAGGCGCAGCGGAATTGCGCCAAGTTCCCGTCGCCTGACCAAGCTCAGATCGAGTTTCTGGCCAACGGCGGCCCGCAGCGTGATCGCAACGGTCTGGACCCGGATGGGGATGGGTACGCATGTGGCTGGGATCCAAGTGCATTCCGCAGTGCCGTCAACAACTGATCCACAAGCGCCAATCTGGCACGCTTCGCCTAACTACGGACCACGCAGGGACGGGCTGAAGCCGTCCCTGATCGTTTTGCACTATACGGCGATGAACAGCGCGCAAGAGGCGCTGGACAGGTTGTGTGACCCTGTCCACGAAGTTTCGGCGCATTACCTGATTGGGGGCGACGGGACGCTCTGGCACATGGTGCGAGAAGAGGACCGCGCGTGGCATGCCGGGGCCGGAGAATGGAGCGGTCAGAAGGATATCAACTCCCGTTCGATTGGCATCGAGCTGGACAACACTGGCAGGCACCCATTTTCAGACCTGCAAATGCGCAGGCTGGAACAGTTGTTGCCTCAGATCATGCATCGCTGGAGCATTCGACCATACGGTGTGATCGGTCATTCCGACATGGCACCCGGACGCAAATTTGATCCCGGACCGCGATTTGACTGGCTGCGGCTCGAGCGCAACAAACTGGCCGCGCCGCGCGGACAAAACGATGGCCCGCTAGATGCGCCGATGGATCAGTTTCGAATTCTGGCACAATCCGCCGGCTTCAGCGCTGACGTAGACGACGAAACTTTGCTATCCGCCGTTCGTCTGCGATATCGTCCTTGGGCTACAGGGCCGTTGCAGAGTGCTGATCTCGTACCGATGACCGCCCGATCCTGATCCGCGCTGCACTCTTGACGCAGCCTGTCACAAGGCATACCCACCGCTTGCGCGGAGGGCCGGATGGCCGCTGGGGCCGCAAGGCCCGAGAGGAAAGTCCGGACTCCACAAGACAACGGTGCCGGGTAACGCCCGGGCGGGGCAACCCGACGGAAAGCGCCACAGAAATCAGACCGCCCCGGACTTCGGTCCGAGGTAAGGGTGAAACGGTGGGGTAAGAGCCCACCGCGCCGCTGGCAACAGGGGCGGCACGGCAAGCCCCACCGGGAGCAATGCCAAATAGGGTCCCCGCGCGGGCAGGTCGGCGTAAGCCGATACCGCCGCTAGGCACGTCCTGGCCAAGAGGGACCGGGTTGGCAGCTTGAGCCGCGCAGCAATGCGCGGCCTAGAGGAATGGTCATCGAAGGGGGCAACCCCGGAACAAGATCCGGCTTACAGGCCCTCCGCGCATAACTCTGTTCACTTACCGGGCGGCGTGTAAGCCCCGGTCAGCTTGGCGGCCTTCTTTGTAATGGCGGCAAAGTCCTTCGCCTTCCAGGCGCGTACTGTTTCAACGTTTGATACTGCACCCGAGGCCGCAACGGCCATTCCAATTGCTACTGCGTCAGTGCCATCCGGAACTTCGCTTACGACCACCACGTCATTTTCGCCGGTCGTCATGTAAAAAGCCAAAAGCTTGCCGCCGACTTTTTTCAACAACGCCCGGACGGCCGCCGTGCGGTCTGCAGGCTTCTTCAGCATTCCTTTGACGCCATCCTGCGAGTAGGTCGCGTAAGTTATGAAAATAGGCATAAGTCTTCTCCTTGTTTCAATGGTTTGGAACGCTGAAATTGGCCTGTTCCGCGGCCTGAAAACGGGACTAAAAAATGCTCATAAGGGCGTTCAGGGCGATCCAGAAACCCACTGCGATTAGCCCAAGACCGGTCAGGGTGGGCAACCATCGTGCACCCGGCAGAAGCTTTTCCAATGCGACGTAGACCGCGATTCCGGCAATCCAGTACAGGTTCATGATCCCGCCGACGAACAGCAGCGCCATCAAAGCCCAGCAACAGCCCAGACAGTACAGCCCATGCAAAGCACCAATTCGGAACGCACCATATGCGCCGGGTTTGTGATGATCGGCGATGAATCGGGCAGGGCTTTGACAATGCCGCAGACAGGCGGACTTGAGGTCCGACAACTGATACGCGCCTGCCGTAATCAGGACGCAGCCAGCAAATGTTTTGGACCGGATTGTCATCATTGGACCATCGGACAGCCCGATGCTTTCCAGCCCCCATTGCAACCCCGTCGCGGCAAGGCTGAATATAGCCCAGGCGATCAGGTAGCCTGCGAGAAAGCAAAAGCTGAACTGCGCGGCCTTGTCACGTTCGGGTCCCGCACGCTTTATCGCCGAATACAGCAAGACTGCGGGTGCAGCGCTGGGGGTCATCATCGCGATCATCATGACCCACCACATCAGAAAAATCAGGATTACGTATTGCACGCCCCAACTGGGCGCTTCGCCCATGTGCATGGGTTCTCCGATCGGACCCGCCATATTGGTCATTTCGCTGGCCGTCATGTTCATGCCGATCCCGGCGATGGTGTACCAGGCTGCAAACAGAACAATCAGCGACACACCGAACAGCACGATGACCCGCTCACGCCGCATAAGCCACTCTACCGCCCCAGTGCGGGGCGGTGTGGGATGGGATGTCATGATGACCCCCGGATCAGGCGCCCAGGACACCGTGGCCCGAAATGTTCAGGTGGGCCAGATGAGCATGCGTCGCGTCAAAGGTCAGGCTAATTTCGCCGCCATGAGTCTTGGCAGAGCCCGAGGCAGCTTCGGCGTGACGGTATTCAAACCCGTTTGGCAGCTGAATTGACGCCCGGTGCGCCGCACCCGACACGATATGCGGAATCGGGCTGACTTCGACATCGAAGACGCCGTTCACCTTTGCAAACCCGGTGCGCTCGTCGCGGTTCCAGTTCAGCTCGATCGGAACGAAGAGCGTTTCATGTTTGGTCGGAGCCATAGCGCTGTAGACATACCAGAAGGTTGCCATTTCATCGGTATCTTCACCGGTCATGATGGCTTGCAGGGCCGCACGCTGATCAGCGCTGGCGCTGGCATCAATGATCAGTTGCATCTGACCGTTGCCCTCATGGATCGGGCCAGGCCAATAGTACACCCCAGCCGCCCTTACGCCCGCCAGATCTGTGTCCCCGTAGTGACCGCTTTCGATGTCGAATACGACGACGGCCTCGCAATTGCCATGTGTCGGAAGTACGCTGAACTGGCAAGGACAACCGAAGTTGCAGTTACAGTTGGCCAGCTCTTCGCCCTTAATGGTCCATTCAGTCATGATGCCCCCTAAACAAAATCAATCGTGCAAACCCTGCTTGCACGGTTGCTTGCCTGTTTATGGAGCCTCGAAGATCGAGCCGAAAAATGGCTTCTTTGGATTGTTGATGGCGCGGTAAGTATCACATATTCGAATTTCTGACAAATTAGACATGCGCTTGTGCGGGAATACGCCTGTTACATGTTCACTTGGTGAAACGAAGCCACCAATGCTCAGCTTTGCGCTAGCGTTAGGGCATCTGCTTTATCCGTGGATTTTTGAGTCGCAGATATCTGCTATATTGCAAAAACGCATTTTGAATATTGGGAGGATTGTTATGAGTTTCATGAAGGCACTGGCATCGGTCGCAGTTGGATTTGCTGCAGCAAAAGGCATGGAAAAGTACAAGCAAATGGGCGGGATGGCCGGTCTGCAAGATATGATGCAGGGCGCCGGGGGCGGCTTTGGCATGGATCAACTGGGCAAGATGGCAGAACAGTTCGGGATGCCGGGGGGTGCCGGTGGGCTGCAAGAGATAATTGGAAAGCTTGGCATGGCCAATCCGGCTGGGGCCGCAGGTCTTGGTGGGCTGATGAATGCCATGCAGGGGGCAGCAAAGTCAGGCAGCCAGCAGACCGCCGACATGATGGATACGGTATTCAAAGGCACACCCGGGGGCGCGGCGATGGAGGAGCAGGCCAAGCTGATGCTGCGCGCGATGATCCAGGCAGCCAAGGCGGACGGAGAGCTAGATGAGCAAGAGAAGGAAACCATTCTGGGCGAACTGGGTGATGACATCAGCGACGAAGAACGCGCCTTTGTCCAGGATCAGTTGAATGGCCCGATTGATGTGATCGGCCTGGCTGCTGATTCCGGTGCGCCATTGAAAGCGCAGGTCTATGCAACGTCTCTGGCGGCGATTCGTCTGGATAACCAGCGCGAGGCCTCTTACCTTGTTCAACTGGCCACTGCGCTGGGTTTATCTGATGCCGAACGCGACCAGATTCACACGTATATGGGCGCGCCGACACTTTCGACCTAGGCCTGATCCCTGATCAGCCGATCATGTGCCCAATTGCCCTTGACACGAGCCGTGCAAGGCGTAAAAGCGCACGCTCATAGGAATTCAACCGAAAGGCCCCTGCCTTTTCGGACGCAGGAGATAACCATGGCGAAGCCGACGACAATCAAGATCCGTCTGAACTCGACCGCGGGCACGGGCCACTTCTACGTGACCAAAAAGAACGCTCGCACCATGACCGAGAAAATGATCGTTCGTAAATACGATCCGGTTGCTCGGAAACATGTCGAGTACAAGGAAGGCAAGATCAAGTAATCTGCCGTCCAACTTGGACAGAATGGAAAAGGGTTTCGCTGATGCGGAACCCTTTTTCTTTGTGCATGCGGCTGGGTGAAATGCCCGGAATCAGGAATTGGCCGTTGCAGTGGCGCATCAGCGTAACGGCTATTCGGTTGGGCGGCGGGTTGCTTTTTGGAACCCCTTGGCCATACGCTTCAGCAAATCGTTCCAAAATGTTGGTCGCCATGAAAAAAATCTTGTTATCCACAATTGCCGTATTCACCCTTGCGGCTTGTGAAGACCCCTTTAATCGATCGGGCGTTGGCTTCACGGGCATCGATGGTGAGCCCCGGACCCTCTCGGATGTTCCCGGTGCGGTCTCGTTCCTTCCCGACGCCACGAATATTCCGGCGGAACTGGCTTTGTTGCCATCCATCCCGGTCGTAACGGATCAGACCGAGGCGGAAAAAATAGCCCGCGTCGCGATCGACAACGGTGGGCGCAGTGACACAAACTCAGTCGTTCTGACCGGTTCGGACATGAACCTGTTCTTAAGCACAGTCAGCGTGAACGGCACTTTGTTCGGAGTTCTTCGAACCGCAAACAACAGCACCCGCGTGGACAACGACATCGGCGCAGCCTTTGGCCAAAATGCCGAACAGTTTACCGGGTGCTTGCCTGCAGGTGACGTGTTCCGCAAGGGATCGTCGTCGCGCAGCTCGGGTTTTGCGGTTGCTCTGAACTGCAGCTGATCGAACCACGCAGTTACGAAATGAAAAGTCTCCACTGTCTCGGTGGAGGCTTTTTTGTTCTTGGCGACATAAGTCTGCGCCGCCTGTTTGCCGTCCCGGGCAGGATGCCATGCAGCGAGGCAAACAAAAAAAGCGGGCCAAATCTGGCCCGCCTTTGAAATCGAATTCCGGCTGTCTTATTCGCGGTTGCCGAACAGCTGCAGCAGGAACATGAACATGTTGATAAAGTCCAGGTACAGGCTCAGCGCGCCCATGATTGCGGCTTTACCCAACCATTCCTGGTCGCCCGAATGAGCCATCTGCAGGTAGGTGGTTTTGATCTTCTGCGTGTCATAGGCGGTCAGGCCAGCAAAGATCAGTACACCGATCACCGAGATCGCGTACATCATCGCGGGTGACTGCAGGAAGATGTTTACAACCATCGCCACGATCAGGCCAATAAGACCCATGATCAGGAAGGTACCCATTCCAGACAGGTCTTTCTTGGTCACGTAGCCATACAAGGACAGCCCAGCGAAGGCGATCGAAGTAATCAGGAACACCTGAATGATCGACATGCCTGTAAAGGCAATGAAAATCCAGCTGATCGATAGGCCCATCACCGCTGCGAATGCATAGAACACCAGCTGCGCAGCTGCGGCGGACAAGCGGTTGATGCCCGCGCTAAAGCCAAAGATGAACGCCAGCGGTGCAAACATGATCACCCAGCGCAGGGGCGACGTGTAGATCGCGGCACCCAGCGAAGTCAGATAGGTGCCCGAGTTGATTTGCCCGACCGCAGCCGACGGGTCCGTTGTGGTTGCAAGGCCGGAAATGGCCCAGGCCGCCATGAATGTAATCAGCATGCCCACAGACATCGTGCCGTAGACTTTGTTCATATGGGCGCGCAGGCCCTCGTCAATCTGGGCAGCGCGCGCACCGGTCGCCGTCCGGATCGTGTCAAATTGTGCCATTAAGGGTCTCCCTTTGCATATTTCTTGTCGGGCCATGATGTTGACCCCATTCCCCGCAAATATCGGCAAGTGCGGGCTGTGTTTCAAGGGTTTAACGGCCGAAACTGGCTAAAACACGCAACAAAAATGGCAGCCCGACGGTTCGCGCTGCCATTCACTGAGAAAAGGTGCGGTATCGAATCACTTTTGCCAGAACTCCGGCGCATCCCAAATGGATCGTGACGCCTCGGCTTCGGCCTGTTGGCGGGTGATACCGATGTCTTCCAGGGCGCGATCATCAAGTCTGGCAAGCGTTTTGCGCTGACGCAGAAGAGAGAGCGCATCCCGAAGCGAGGACAACAAAGAGCGACGCTGCGGTGTGCAGTGCTGTTTGATTGCAATTTGGGTCATATTTATTGTCCTTTCTCTGTTTCATGATGGTTGATCGTGTTTCCATCAACTTCCTTGATTTATATGGCGCAACATGTCACATTTTGAAAATGAATATTTATGAAGAGATGCATAAGGATTTGTGAACATGCGAAATCTGGATATCACCACGCTCCGTTCCTTCGTTGCCGTTGCTGACCAAGGCGGCGTCACACGGGCCGCCGGATTTCTGCATCTGACGCAATCCGCTGTGTCGATGCAGTTGAAGCGGTTGGAAGAACTGCTGGGCCTTGAATTATTGGACCGTAGTGGACGCACAATTGCATTGACTGCATCCGGTGAGCAGCTGCTGGCCTATGCCCGGCGCATGATCGTGCTGAATGACGAAGTGATCTCAAAGCTCACGGATCAGGCCTATGAAGGCGAGGTCGTTCTGGGCGTTCCGCATGATATCGTCTACCCGGCCATTCCGCGGGTCTTGCAGCGTTTCAATGCTGACTTCCCGCGGGTTCGAGTGCAACTGATTTCATCATATTCCCTTCAGCTGAAAGAAATGTTCAAGCGCGGCGAGTGCGATCTGATCCTGACAACCGAAGCCTCAGCCAGTGACGGATCTGAGACCGTCGCGGAACTGCCCTTACGGTGGATTGGGGCGCCAGGCGGGTCAGCATGGCGTAAGAACCCGATTCCGCTGGCTGTTGGGCGGCGATGCGCGTTTCGGCCCCAGATGATCTCGGCCCTTGATGCGGAAGGTATCCCGTGGGAACTGTCAGTCGAAACAGAAAACGACCGCACGATCGAGGCGACCGTCAGCGCGGATCTGGCTGTTCACGCGATGCTGGACGGGACCGAACCCGCACATCTTGAACAGATTGATACCGGAGGGGCATTGCCGGAACTGCCCGCCCACATGATCAATCTGTACGGAGGCGAGACCGGGCGCGGCGCCGTCGTCGAAGCGCTGGCTGCGCTGGTGCGTCAGAATTTTCGTATGCTGGGCAGTGCACCGCTCAAGGCTGTCGTGGGGTAAGCGCCCGTCAGGGAGTAATAACCACTTTGCCCGTGGCCACGCGATCGCGCAGCAACTGCATGCCTTCGTCGGCCTCGGCCAATGGAAGAACGTGGCTTATATGGGGCTTGATCCGACCATCGGCAAGCCAGCCGAACAGCGTGTCAAAGCTGTCCTGAACGATCTGCGGCCGGAATTTCAAATAGCCGCCGATGTAAAACCCAATCACTGTCAGGTTTTTCACCAACAGATGGTTGGCCGGAATTTGGGGGACGTCGCCACCCGCAAACCCGATGGGTAACAGACGCCCTTCGGGGTTGGTTGCCCGGAACGCGGCTTTGAAGACATCCCCTCCGACAGCGTCATAGACGACATCCGCGCCGCCCAGTTCCTTGACGCGTGCGCGCAAGTCTTCCGAGGCGTCGATCAGGTGATCCGCACCAGCCGCGCGGGCCACATCCAGTTTTTCCTGCCCGCGCGCATGGGCAATTACCGTCGCGCCCATCAGCTTGCCGATTTCGACGGCGGTAAGTCCAACCCCACCTGCGGCCCCGGTCACCAAAAGGGTCTCGCCCGGCCGCAGATGCGCCCGGTGATCCAGGGCGATGTGGCTTGTGCCGTAAGCGATCTGAATGGCCGCTGCATTTTCAAAGCTAATTGCGTCGGGCAGGGGTATCGCACGGCTCGCATCAAAAACGCCATATTCCGCCAGCCCACCCTGACCGGAATATACGGCCACGCGGTCCCCGACATTCAGGCGCGTAACACCGTTACCCAGCTTGTCGACAACGCCGGCAACCTCCATACCCAGCGTGAACGGAGCCTCGGGCGTGTCCTGATACGTACCCTTCTGCATTAGCAGGTCGGCAAAATTCAGTCCGCAGGCCTTGATCGCGATGCGCACCTGCCCTGTGCCGGGTTCGGGAGGGTCAATTTCAGCCAATTGGGCCGCGCTTCCCTGGGATTGAATCGTGAATGCCTGCATGATCGCGCTCCGTAATTTTGAGGCATAGATTCTTTTCAGCCAGGGTTTGTCAATCATTTCTCCGGGCGCATCGGTTGCATTCGGGTTTCCGACAGCGGGTGCAGTACGCATCGAAGCGTCAAAAACACACAACCTTAAATCTTTGTGACGGGAAACGGATTCAACCTTCTTGAAAAATTACCCAAATGCGGCAATATTGCGCTATGGTGCTGTTTTGGGGGTATGTTCCAAATTAGGGAGTGGTTAAGTGCGACTCGCTAGTGTTGCGATAAAAAGCAACGCGCGCCCCTAGTAGTTGTGTGTAAAAGAGGAGAATACCAATGACCCATCACGTCGATGTCCATGTGGGCAAGCGCGTCCGGCATCGCCGCTGGCTGATTGGCATGACCCAGCAGCAGTTGGCGCAGCAAGTTGGTATTAAGTTTCAACAAATTCAAAAGTATGAAACTGGGGCCAACCGGATCAGCGCGTCTCGCCTGTGGGACATTGCCGAGGCATTGGACGTTCCCGTCAGCTTTTTCTTTGAAGGTCTGGAAGAGGCCGAAAAAGAAACATCAGGTAAAAAGTCGGTTCCTGCCGATCTGATGGGGGACAAGGAAGCGCTGGACCTCGTGCGGTCCTATTACGCGATTCCCGAAAACCAACGTCGCCGCCTTTTTGAGCTGGCGCGGGTTCTTAGCGACGTCGCATAAATTAGCGGGTTGACTTCAAACCGTGCGCGCCTCACGGGTTACGCATGCAAGAGACCTCTCTAAGCGATCTGGAAGTTGCCGAAGAAATGGCCGACGCGGCGCGTGCGGCCATTCTTCCGTATTTCCGGCAAACTAATCTGGACACCACGAACAAATTGGATGATGGGTTTGACCCCGTCACTATAGCCGACCGAAACGCCGAAAAGGCGATGCGCGCGGTTCTGGCGCGCTATCGGCCCGAAGATGGCATTTTCGGCGAAGAGTTTGGTCGCGAAGAAGGCTCCAGCGGACGAACTTGGGTTCTGGACCCCATCGACGGTACCCGCGGTTTTATCAGCGGTACTCCGACTTGGGGGGTTCTGATTGCTCTCAGCACAACTGACGGCCCGATTATGGGGGTGATCGACCAACCCTATATCGGCGAACGGTTTGTGGGTTCGGCGGATATCGCGCAGGTCACCGGCCCATCCGGAACGGCACCGTTGAAGACACGCTCGACATCCGCCTTGGATCAGGCGGTTGTTTTTACGACCTTCCCAGAGGTTGGCACACCTGAGGACCGCGCAGGGTTCGAAGCGGTGGCCCGGCAAGCAAAGCTGACCCGTTATGGCATGGATTGTTATGCCTATGCGTTGGTGGCGGCGGGGCAGGTTGATCTGGTGATCGAATCCAGCCTGAACGCCTATGATATTCAGGCCCCCATTGCAGTGATAGAGGCTGCTGGTGGGGTTGTGACCGACTGGCGGGGCGGTCCGGCCCATAATGGCGGGCGGGCTCTGGCGGCGGCGAATCCCGAATTGCACGCGGTCGCACTGGAAATCCTGCGCAACTACTGAAACTGGTTGCCGCAATTTGGCCGGTCGGGTAGGTTCTACGCGGCTGGTTCTTATGCCCGTTTTCCGCCAGCCTTTGCACTTCTTGCATGAGACGGGCTGTTGCAGGAGGGCGAATTGACCGAAATCCTTATCAAAAATGCAGATACCATTCTGACGATGGATGACGCGCGGCAAGAGTTGTCAGGCGCAGACATTCTGATCGTGGGGGGGCAGATCGCGCAGATCGGCCACAACTTGCAAACCGACGGTGAGATCCACGATGCTGCGGGTTGTGTTGTGACGCCCGGGCTGGTGAATACCCATCACCATCTGTACCAAACCCTGACGCGGGCTGTGCCGGGCGGGCAGGATGCATTGCTGTTCGGATGGTTGCAGACACTCTATCCGATCTGGTCCCGTTTCGGGCCTGAAGAGATGTTTGTGTCGGCTCAGATCGGTCTGGCTGAATTGGCTCTGTCGGGCTGTACGCTCAGCTCTGACCACCTGTACCTTTACCCCAACGGCGCGCGCCTAGAGGATACGATCGCTGCCGCCGCCGAAATTGGTTTGCGGTTTCATCCGACTCGTGGAGCGATGAGTATCGGGGAAGGCGACGGCGGGTTGCCGCCAGATGCGTTGGTCGAGGTCGAATCCGAAATCCTCGACGACATGATCCGTGTGGTTGACGCGTTTCATGATCCATCCGATGGGGCGATGTGCCGGGTAGGGTTGGCGCCTTGCTCCCCGTTTTCCGTCAGCAGGGACCTGATGCGCGACACAGCAATCCTTGCGCGCGACAAGGGTGTGATGCTGCACACTCATCTGGCGGAAAATGATGAAGATATAGCGTATTCGCAGGCGCAGTTCGGGTGCCGCCCTGGTCAATATGCCGAAGATCTGGGTTGGACCGGATCAGACGTCTGGCACGCGCATTGCGTGAAACTGGACGGGGCCGAGATTGATCTTTTCGCCCGAACCCAAACGGGGGTGGCGCATTGCCCGTGCTCAAACTGCCGCTTGGGGTCCGGTATCGCACCGGTTCGAACCATGCGTGATCACGGGGTTCCGGTGGGTCTGGGCGCCGACGGTTCGGCCAGCAACGATAACGGCAGTCTGATCCTCGAGGCTCGACAGGCCATGCTGCTGCAGCGCGTTGCCAATGGTGCGGATGCGATGTCGTCACGCGAAGCGCTGGAAATCGCGACGCGCGGCGGAGCAGACGTGCTGAACCGCCCTGATTGTGGTCGGCTAGAGCCCGGAAAGCGCGCCGACATTGCCATATGGGACACGCGCGGCATCGAAAGCGCGGGCAGTTGGGACCCGGCCGCATTGCTGTTGGCCGGACCGATGAAGGTGAAACACCTGTTTGTTGAAGGCCGCCAGATCGTGCGCGACGGGCATGTCACGACGTTGGACCTGCCGCGCGTGATCGAACGGCAGACCCAATTGGCCCGCGATTTGCAGGCTTAGGAAGACACGCGGCGACCGGCGATCCAAACTTCCGCAATCGCCCGGTCGTCGCCCATCATGATCGTTGGAAAGATCGCCTCCCACAGATCATCGGAGCAGGCCTCACGCTGGGCAATTGCAGGGGTTGAGGCAAGGTCGAGAACGACCAGATCAGCCTCCATCCCCGGTGCGACATTGCCGATGCGATCATCCATCCGCAGCGTACGGGCCGAGCCAACCGTGCCCAGCCACAGCAGTTGTGCCGCGTGCAGCGGCGAGCCGCGCAGCTGCCCGATTTCATAGGCCGAGGCCATCGTGTGCAGCATTGAAAAGCTCGACCCGCCGCCGGTATCTGTTGCCAGACCAACCCGGTGCCCTTCGCGCATCAGTCCGTCCATGTCGAACAAGCCGGATCCGATAAAGGTGTTCGAGGTCGGGCAGTGGATCAACGAGGCATCAACCTCGCGCAGCCGGTCACGTTCGCGCGATTCCAGGTGGATAACGTGGCCGTAAACGCCATGCGAGCCCAGCAGCCCGAACTTTTCATAGGTATCCAGATAGTCTCGCGCATCAGGGAAAAGTTCACGAACCCATGAGATTTCGTCTGTCTGCTCGCTCAGGTGTGTTTGCATCAGGCAATGCGGGTGTTCGGCCCACAGTGCGCCCATCGCCTCAAGCTGCTCGGGCGTGGATGTGGGCGAGAACCGTGGTGTGATGGCGTAGGATATCCGGTCGACACCGTGCCATTTCTCAAGCAGCGCCTGCGATTGATCATAGGCCGTCTGCGGGGTATCCCGCAGCCCTTCGGGCGCGTTGCGATCCATGCAGGTTTTGCCTGCCACCACACGCTGCCGGCGTTGCTGCGCGGCTGTGAAGAATGCGTCGACGCTTTCGGGGTGGATGGTGCAGAAACTGCACATTGTTGTGGTGCCATGCGAGGCCGTCAGATCCAAATAACGGTTGGCGATCTCGGCTGCATAGTCGGGATTCCCGAACTTCATTTCCTCGGGGAAAGTATATGTGTTCAGCCAGTCGATCAGGCGCTTGCCCCAGCTGGCGATCATCGCGGTCTGTGGGTAATGGACATGCGCATCCACAAAGCCAGCCATGATCACGTGTTGACCGTGGTTTACAACTTCGGCATCGGGGTTCGCGGATATCAAGCTGTCGGCATCGCCGACTGCAGATATGCAGCCGTCTTCGATCAGGACCGCTTCGCTGATTGTCACAGCCTCTGTCGGCTCACCTTCGAATGGTGATCCGTTGAAGCTCAGGACACGCCCTTTCAGCAGCGTTTTTTGCGCCATTTCCGTTCATCTCCGCCTGTATGGGACTGCGAAACAGCATAGTGGGGCGAAACTTGTCGGTAAATCGGCGCATTGTCATTGTTTTCCGGTAGCTGCTTCTTCTAATTAGGGGTCAATGCGCGAACCAACCGGGGGCAGACATGACGACAGGCTATGATGAACCCGTAATCGATTCCGCAAGCGACGATGACGCCTATGCGCTGGATCGCCGGATGGTTGCCGCGATCCTGTATGCGGTTGATGTGGAAGATCGCGACAAACTGATCGAGCTGATGGAGCCGCTGCACCCTGCGGACATTGCCGACCTCCTTGAACAGATTAATCCCTATGACCGTGGGCGTTTGATCCGTCTTTACGACAAGGAATTCGATGGCGATATCTTATCCGAACTGGATGAGTCCGTCCGCGAAGAGGTTATCAGTGTCCTGCGCCCCGACGTTCTGGCCGACGCCGTGCGGGACATGGAAAGCGATGACGTTGTCGACCTGCTGGAAGACCTTGAAGAGCCGCAGCAAGAAGCCATCCTGGGCGCATTGGAAGATTCCGAACGGATCGCCGCGGAACAGGCGCTGTCCTATCCGGAAAACTCGGCCGGTCGCCTCATGCAGCGCGAGGTGGTCATGTCGCCCGAGCATTGGACCGTGGGGCAGACCATCGATTTCATGCGCGCCAATGATGACTTGCCGGAACAGTTCTATCACGTTGTTCTGGTTGATCCGCGGCTCAAACCGGTGGCACAGGTCACGCTGGGCAAGCTGATGGCAACCCGGCGCGAAGTGCCGTTGCACGACATCGCCGAAGAGGAATTTCACACCATCCCCGTCGATCAGGACGAAGAGGATGTGGCCTACGCCTTTAACCAGTACCACCTGATTTCCGCCCCGGTGGTTGATGCCGATGGGCGTTTGGTCGGCGTGATTACCATTGATGACGCCATGGTTGTTCTGGACGAAGAATACGAAGAGGACATGTTACGCCTTGCCGGTGTCAGCGACGAAAGCTCGCTGTCCGACAGTGTCGCCGCAACCAGTAGGCGGCGCTTGCCGTGGCTGGCTGTCAACCTGTGTACCGCAATATGCGCGTCACTGGTCATCTCGCAGTTCGAGGCGGCGATCAATCAGTTAGTGGCACTGGCAATCCTGATGCCAATCGTTGCCTCGATGGGGGGTAATGCCGGGACACAGTCGCTGACGGTTGCAGTGCGGGCGCTTGCAACGCGCGACCTGACCGGATCGAACGTGGCGCGCGTTATCCGGCGAGAATTGCTTGTGGGAGTGCTCAATGGTCTGTGCTTCGCGACCGTTTTGGGGACTGTCGGCATGATGTGGTTCGATTCACCCTTGCTGGGTGTCGTGATCGGCTCGGCCTTGGTCGTGAATATGGCGATCGCAGGCTTCGCAGGTACGGTAGTACCGGTTGTGCTGGATCGTCTGGGCATTGACCCGGCGCTGGCGTCAGGGACTTTCGTGACCACCACAACGGATGTCATGGGGTTCTTCATCTTTCTTGGGCTTGCCAGCGTGGTGCTTCTGTGACCGATCTGACTGAAATCAAGGCCGTCGCCCGTAAGGCGGCATTTGCGCGCCGGAAGGTTGCATTCGATGCGCGTTTGCCGGGTGCAGCCGGACGTTTGTCCGAAGTGCTTGCGGGGCATCGCGGCGTCCCGATGTCGGGGTACATGCCGATCCGCACCGAAATTGATCCTTTGCCTGCTATGGCCGAGGCCGCGGCTTATGGTCCGGTCGGTGTGCCAGTCATTCAGGCCGCCGGACAGGCGTTGCGGTTTTCGCGCTGGACGCCCGAGGGCGTGTTGAAAGACGGCCCGTTCGGCGCCAAGGTTCCCGAGATTGACGATTATTTTGACCCCGAGATTCTGGTTGTGCCGCTGGTTGCTTTTGACGCGCAAGGCGGAAGACTGGGATATGGCGGTGGCTTTTATGACCGCACGCTAGAGGGATTGCGCGCCAAGCGCCCCACACTGGCCATCGGCTTTGCCTTTGACGCACAAGAGGCCGAGGGGCTGCCGTTGGAACCCACGGATCAGACGTTGGATATGGTCATCACTGAAAGCCGAGTACTGACGTTCTCGGCCTGACCGCCTTAGGTCGGGCTGTTTTCGCGAAAGTACTCCCACGCGTCCACTTCTGTGCCATCGGGCAGGATGCAGATACCGATCTGGCCGCCTTCGCCATCTCGGATTTCGTAACGATTGCCGCTTTCAACGCAAAAGGTTGCTGCCGGGTTCGCCAGCTGGGTGGACGAGTCGTTTGAAGCAGGTTGGTCGCAAGCTGAAAGCGCGGTCAAACTGGCGGCGGTCAGAAGGGCAAGGCGCATGGGAAATCTCCTGCATAATGTGCTTTGGCGGTTTATTCTGCCAGCTTAACCACTTGTGCTTGAGAGATACCACACTTAGGACAGTTCGAATGAGGATACTTTTTCTGGGTGACGTGATGGGCCGCGCCGGACGCGCGGCCATTCAGCAACATTTGCCGCGTCTGCGCGACGAATGGCGGTTGGATTTTGTCGTGGTCAATGGCGAGAACGCATCAAACGGGATGGGTCTGACCGGGGATCACGCCAAGCTGCTGCTGGATGCCGGGGCCGATTGCCTGACACTGGGCGATCACGCGTTCGACCAGAAAGACATGTTGCAATTCATCGAAAGTGAACCCCGTATCGTGCGCCCGGTGAACTTTGCCAAGGGCGCGCCGGGCAGGGGCCACCGGTTGTACACCGCGCCGGGCGGGCGCAAGGTTCTGGTTGTTCAGGTGTTGGGGCAAGTCTTCATGAAACGCCCCTTTGATGATCCGTTCTCTACTATTGAACCAATCCTGAAGTCGCACCCGCGTGGCGGGCAAGCGCAGGCGATCATCGTCGATATGCATTGTGAAGCGACTTCCGAAAAGATGGCCATGGGCCACTATTGCGACAAACGCGCCAGCCTTGTTGTGGGCACGCATACGCATGTGCCAACCGCGGACGCGCAAATCCTGCCGGGTGGCACGGCATATCTGACGGATGCGGGCATGTGCGGCGATTATGACTCGGTCATCGGCATGGACAAGCTGGAACCGATGCGCCGGTTTATCACTGGCATGCCCAAGGCCCGGTTCACGCCGGCTAATGGCGAGGCCACGCTAAGTGGCGTGTTCGTTGAAACCGACGACCGGGACGGTCAGGCGAAATCTGTTCAAATGGTGCGCGTTGGCGGGCGGCTACAGCAAGCTGGCCCACAGTAAGGGCACGTCAGGCTTGCTCTGTCGCGCGCAATACGTGAAACTGCCTGACGGGCGCGTAAACCAGGCCAGGGTTCGGACAGAAAACCAAGAATGCAATTCCTTCAACTGACAGAAATGGGAAGCGCGATACTGGCGCTGTTGGTCGTTGCAGGCATGTTCATCATGTTCCTGCGCGAATCCTATCCGACTGAAGTGGTCGCAATTGGTGGCGTGGCCGTGATGCTGGTGACGGGCATTCTGCCCTATCAAAGCGCACTTGCCGTTCTGTCAAACCCGGCCCCTTGGACGATTGCCGCGATGTTCATCATCATGGGAGCATTGGTGCGTACCGGAGCACTGGACGCATTCACATCGACCGCGCAAAAACAGGCACAGGTAAGTCCCAAGGTCGCAATCGCGACGCTGATGGCCTTTGTTGTCTTTGCCTCGGCGGTGGTTTCAAACACGCCTGTCGTGGTCGTCATGATCCCCGTATTTGTTCAGATCGCGCGAACGCTGAACGTGTCGGCCTCGAAACTGCTGATCCCGCTTAGTTATGCGGCCATTCTGGGTGGTACGCTGACCCTGATCGGGACCTCGACCAACCTGTTGGTTGATGGTGTCGCGCGGGCCCAGGGGATGACCCCGTTTACGATATTCGAGGTCACACCCTTGGGCATCGCGCTGGTCATTTACGGCATGTTCTACCTGCGGTTTGTCGCGCCGCGCCTGCTGCCGGAACGGGACAGCATGGCGACAATGCTTAGCGATCGGTCGAAGATGAAGTTCTTTACCGAGGCTGTCATTCCCCCCGACAGCAACCTGATCGGACGTGAGGTGACGGGCGTGCAGCTGTTCAAACGTCCTGGCGTGCGCCTGATCGACGTCGTGCGCGGCGACGAGTCACTTCGGCGCAACCTCAAGGGCGTCGCTTTGAAAGTTGGCGACCGTGTCGTTCTTCGGACTGAGATGACGGAACTGCTGAGCCTGCAAACCAACAAGGAACTCAAGCGTGTTGATCAGGTCTCGGCGGTTGAGACGAAAACGGTCGAGGTGCTGATCACTCCGGGTTGCCGCATGGTGGGGCGGACGTTGGGCGCGATGCGTTTACGCCGCCGTTATGGCGTCTATGTGCTGGCGGTGCATCGGAGAAACCAGAATATCGGGCGGCAATTGGATGATCTGGTCGTGCGGGTCGGTGACACGCTGCTGCTGGAGGGTTCACCTGCAGATATCCGGAAACTGGCTGCTGATATGGATATGGTCGATGTGACCCAACCTTCGGCCCGCGCATTCCGCCGCAGCCACGCGCCGATTGCCATCGGGGCGCTAACCGGGATCGTTGTGCTGGCCGCGCTGGGCGTTGCGCCCATCCTGCTGCTGTCGATCCTGGCTGTTGCGGTAGTTTTGATTACGCGCTGCATCGACGCGGATGAGGCGTTTTCCTTCGTCGAAGGAAGATTGCTGGCCCTCATCTTCTCGATGCTGGCCATAGGCGCGGCCCTGGACAAATCAGGTGCAGTTTCCTTAATTGTCGAAGCCGTGGCGCCGGGTCTTGGTGCCCTGCCGCCATTCCTGATCATCTGGGCGGTCTATTTGCTGACCTCTGTGCTGACAGAGCTGGTGTCGAATAACGCCGTGGCAGTTGTGGTGACGCCGATTGCCATCGGTTTGGCGCAGGCCGTGGGCGTTGATCCGCGTCCTCTGGTGGTGGCGGTCATGGTGGCAGCCTCGGCTTCATTTGCGACGCCGATCGGATATCAGACCAACATGATGGTTTACGGCCCCGGTGGGTACAGGTTCACAGATTTTCTGAAGGTTGGCGTGCCGCTGAATCTGACTGTGGGTTTGCTGGCTTCGCTGTTGATCCCTCTGATCTGGCCGCTTTGAGTTCGGCACGGAACCGCTGGTTTTCCGGCGAAGTCCTTGTAAAATCAAAACCTCATACAATGTTTTGAATAAGTGATTTTGCGAAAAGGAGCACGCCAATGCTCAAGACCGGATATACTGCGCTTACGGTTGCGGCCACATCAGTCCTGCTGAGCGGCGCGGCCATCGGCGGAACGATCGAAGGCACTGCAGCATATCGCGAGCGTATCGCCGTACCTCCGGATGCGACGCTTTACGTGCAATTGCAAGACGTCTCGCGCGCGGACGCACCGTCGGTGACCCTGTCGGCAAAGCGCTACGCGCTGACCGGAGTGCCAGCACAATTCGAGCTGAGCTATGACGACGCCCTTATTCAAGAGGGGATGCGCTACGTGGTGCGAGGTTCGATCTTTCAGGGCGACAAGCTGTTGTTCACAACCGATACTGCCTACCCTGTTCTGACGAATGGGGCCGGGAACACGACCGATCTGATGCTGGTCAAAGTACAACCGCCCGGGGCAGCCGTGCTGGAGAACACCAACTGGACTGCAACCGGCCTGAATGGCGCAGCACTTGAGACCGAAAGGCGCCCCGCGCTTTCATTCGCCAATGATGGCGCGTTCTCAGGCAGCGGTGGATGTAACCGGTTTTCTGGCCAAGCCGAGATTGCGGGCAACAATATTGAATTCCCCGACAACATGGCTGCCACCCTAATGGCCTGTCCACCCCCACTGGATGAAGTTGAGCGGCAATTTTTCAAAGCCCTACAAGGGGTGACAGCATATGCGTTCAAAGGCGATACGCTGGTGTTGCTGGACAGTGCTGGGCAATCCGTCGTTCAGTTTGCCCGTGAACAGTAGGGTTTGAAGGGGCCGTCACGCGACGGCCCTTGACCGTCCTGCATTGCGGCCGGAGAAAATGCAGCCGCCCAGGAATGAACCTTCGAGCGCGTTGTAGCCGTGATAGCCACCGCCGCCAAAACCCGCGACCTCTCCGGCTGCGAATAGGCCGGGAATGACCTTGCCGTCTGCGCCCACCATCTGACTGTCCAGATTGGTCTGAAGCCCACCCAGCGTTTTGCGCGTCAGCACGTGCAGTTTTACCGCGATCAGCGGGCCATTGGCCGGATCAAGGAACTTGTGCGGCTTGGCGGTTCGGATCAGTTTGTCACCACGGTAGTTGCGCGCGGCCAGAATGGCGGCCATCTGCGCATCCTTGGTGAACGGGTTGTCGATCTGGGAATCTCGCGCCTCGATCTGGGCGCGTAGATGCGCCTCATCGATCAGCCCTCCGCCCAGATGGTTCATGCCGTTAACAAGCTCGGTCAGGGTATTGGCGACGATGAAGTCTTCGCCGTGCTCCTTGAACGCCTCGACCGGAGCGGTGGCCTTGGACCCGGTCAGAATGCGTTGGAACAGAACCTCTTTCCATCCACCGTCCGTCATGTCGGGGTTCTGTTCAGACCCGGACAGAGCGAACTCTTTTTTGATTACCTTCTGGGTCAGGACGAACCAGCTGTATTCATGGCCGGTTTTCAGGATTTCCTTCAGCGTCCCCAATGTATCAAAACCCGGCAGGCACGGCGGTTTCAACCGGTTGCCTTCAGCGTCGAACCACATTGAGCTTGGGCCGGGCAGTATGCGAATACCGTGCGATGGCCAGATCGGATTCCAGTTACGCACGCCTTCGGTGTAATGCCACATCCGGTCGCCGTTGATCACATGACCGCCAGCCTTTTCGCTGATGCCGATCATGCGGCCATCGACGTGGAATGGCACGCCTGCGACCATGTCCTTCGGCGGCTCGCCCAGACGGTCGCGTGGCCAGCTTTTGCGGACCATTTCAAAGTTGCCTCCGATGCCACCTGACGTGACGATGACGGCTGGGGCGTAAAACTCGAACTCGCCGACCTCATCACGGTTGGTCTTGGCGCCGTGGGGTGCGGTGTCGTCTGCCAGAACTTCGCCCGAGACGCCTTTGGCAGCGCTGTTCTGCATGATGATGTGGCTGACTTGATGGCGGAATTTAAGCTCGATCAACCCGTTGCTGACATGGTCACGCACCCGGCGTTTAAAATGTTCCAGAACACCTGGGCCGGTGCCCCAGGTGATATGAAAGCGGGGCACAGAATTGCCGTGACCATCCGCATATGATCCACCGCGTTCGGCCCAGCCGACAATCGGAAACCAGCGCAGGCCCATGTCATGCAGCCAAGGGCGCATCTCGCCAGCGGCAAATTCAACATAGGCCTCGGCCCATTTGCGGGGCCATGCGTCCTCGTCACGATCGAACTGCGCGCTGCCCATCCAGTCTCGCAAGGCAAGGTCGTAGCTGTCCTTGATGCCCATGCGCCGCTGTTCCGGCGTGTCGACCATGAATAGGCCGCCGAGACTCCAAAACGCCTGACCACCTAGGAAATGCGCGGGCTCCTGGTCGACCACGATCACCTTCTTGCCACGGTCGCCCAGTTCGGCAGCTGCGGCCAACCCGGCAAGCCCGGCCCCCACGACGATGGCATCAGCAGTATTGTTGGTCATGTCACGTCCTTTCAGCGACTGCGGAACCAAAGGATGAAGGGCAGGGCCACAACATACATCGTGATTCCGTATACCGCAGACGGCAGGGCCAGCGGGCTGAACCCGCTTTCCGTCCCGGTGATCAGTGCGGCCAGTGTAATCCCAAGTGTCGAGTTTTGTATGCCGGTTTCGATGGAAACAGTCTTGCTTTCGTTCCACGACAGCTTTGCGGCACGTGCCAGCCCCAACCCGATCAGCAAAAGCGCGACGTTCAACGTAATCAACCCAGCGCCCATGACGCCGAGGTTGTCGACGAACAGCTGCCAGTTTCCAGCCAGAGCAGCCATAACGATCAGCACGAATAATACGGTCGCAAGCTTGGACAGCCCGGGCTCGATCCGCTTTGCAAAATCTGTTGCAAAGCTGCGAAGTGTGACGCCAAGCGCCACGGGTAGCGTGGTGATCAGGAACATGGCGATTGCAAGCCCTGAGATGGACACCTCGGGTGCCGCATCGCCCATGAAATAGTTCACTGACCAGGCGGCAAGAAAGGGCACGGTAACCATCGAAAGCAGGCTGATGACGGCTGTCAAACTGACCGAAAGGGCCACATCACCTTTGGCCAGTTTCGACAAAATGTTGCTGGTCACACCGCCGGGGCAAAAACTGAGGATCATGAAGCCGACCGCGATCTCGGGCGGTAAGGCGAACACTATGACCGTGATGAAGGCTGCGACCGGCAGCAGCACAATCTGACACAACGCACCGATGGCGAAAGGATAGCGCCGGCTGAGTACGCGGCGGAAATCAGCTACCTCAAGCCCAACGCCCAGAGACAGCATGATAATGGCCAGCGACAGCGGCAGGCCGACATTAATTAGAAGATCCAAGAACAACTCCTCCCAAAGCCGTTCGGGTCACCCTAAGCGAGCGGTCGTGGATCAGGCAATAACGCCGTTGGGTCACCCATAGCGTTGGGCAAATCTGCGGAGGATTTCGGCCGGTTGCGTGACGTCCGCTGCGTGACAAATGTCGATCAGGCGCTGGGCGTCTTCGGGCGGAAAATAGCCGTGGTTCTTGTAGATATTGATGCGCTGCTCAAAATCGCGCGCGTCCGCCTCGGGGTGGAATTGCGTGGCATAAACATTCTGCCCCCAGCGGATCATCTGGAACGGGCAGGGGTCCGAGGCCAGCAGGTGGATGCACCCGCTCGGCAGCGCCTGCACGGCCTCTTTGTGGCCGACGAAGGCGTCGAATGTTCCGGTCAGCCCTGCCGTTAGCGGGTCTTGCGCTCCGTCTGCAGTCAGGTGGCAGGTCGAAGGTCCGACAGGTTCACCGTATTTCTCTTTGCTGACGTCACCGCCAAGATGGGCGACCAGAATGCCCAGCCCATAGCAACAGCCCATAAAGGGATGATCTTGTGCGATGATCTGCGGCATCAATCCCATGATGGCGCCTTCAATGCGCGCGTCGGCTTCGGATTTGGTTGCGGGGTCGTCACTGACGCATCCCGGTCCACCACCAACAATCACCCCAGCATAGTCAGTGACATTCAAATCGTCGGGCAAAGCCTCACAATCCAATCGGATGCGATGGGTCTGATCGGGAGTCAGCCCCGTTTTGTCCAGGATCGAGGTATATTCGGCATCCGAAGCATCGGTTTCCGGGCGCAGTTGCAGGATCAGAAATCGTTTCATGAAAGGCCTTTATCCGTCACAGTGGCCAGAATACAAGGATGGCGGGAATGGAAACGGCGATGATCAGGATTTCCAGCGGCAACCCCATGCGCCAATAATCACCAAACTGATACCCTCCGGGCCCCAGCACCAGCGTATTGTTCTTATGCCCGATCGGCGTCAGGAACGCGGCTGACGCAGCAACGGCAACCGTCATCAGGAACGGGTCGGGTGAAACCTCAAGCGTGCGGGCCATCTGGATGCCGACCGGAGCCGCAACAATGGCGGTAGCCGTATTGTTCAGCACGTCTGACAGGGTCATTGTGACCACCATCAACACGGTCAGAATGGCCCAGGCCGGCAGCCCGTCGGTCAATTGAATCAAAGCATTCGCAATCAGTTCTGTACCGCCGGAAGTCTCCAATGCGCTGCCTAGCGGGATCATTGAACCCAGCAGAACGACAACGGGCCACTCGATATGATTGTAGATATCGGCAATCGGCATGATCTTGGTCAGAACATAGGCGACAACGACCAACCCCAAAGCGATGGGCAGGTAGATCAGCCCGACACTGGCCGCCAGAACAGCTGCACCAAACAAGCCAATGGCAAGCCACGCTTTTTCGTTGGCGGTGACGTTCAGACCGCGTTCAGCAAGTGGCAAACAACCCAGCCATTCGGTCACATCGGCACTGCGGTCACGTGGGCACAGCAGCAACAGAATATCGCCCGCTTCAATCTGAGTTTTGCGGACCTGTTCGGTTATGCGGCGGCCCTGACGTGAAATCCCCATCAAAACGGTGCTTTGACGCCAAGCCAATCCTAGGCCCTGCGCGGTGCGACCGGTGACGCGTGCGTTCAACGGCACAACAACCTCAATCACCTCAAGACCGTCCCCTTCGGCGGTCAGCAATTCCTGACGGCGGGTATCCGAGAAATCGAGGTTCAGCGCGGTGCGAAATTCGTCTAGCGCCTCGGGGCGGGCCTCCAGCACCAAAGCGTCGCCCGGTTTGATTGTAGCATGGGCCGACCGGCCATAGCGCCGTTTTCCATCTCGAATAAGGCCGATGATGGCCACGTCGGATTTCTCGGCGGCCTCATAAAGTTCGCTGACACGTTTTCCGATTTGCGGCGACTCTGGCGGGACCGTCAGTTCCGCGATGTATTCGGCAAGGGTTTCCGAGGCCTCTTCCTGTGTTCCGCGATTGGGAATCAACCGCCATCCGACCAGCGCGACAAATGCTAGCCCGGCAATCGCGGCCAATCCACCAACGGGGGCGAAATCGAACATTCGGAACGGTTCACCCAAGGTCTCAGCCCGGATCGATGCGATGATGATGTTAGGGGGCGTTCCAATCAACGTGGCCATGCCGCCCAGAATAGTGGCAAAACTCAGCGGCATCAGGGTCAGGCCGACCGGTCGCCCCGCCTTGCGCGCGGTTTGGATATCGACCGGCATCAGCAGTGCCAGCGCAGCCACGTTGTTCATAAAGGCTGACAGAACAGCGCCAATCCCGCCCATCAGTGCGATGTGCGCGCCAAGCCCGCGCGAGGCATCGACCAGTGTGCGGGTGATCAGGAAAACAGCGCCGGAGCGCACCAACCCGGCCGAGACAACCAATACCAAAGCGACGATGATCGTGGCGGGGTGTCCGAACCCGGCAAAGGCGTCATCGACCGGCACAACACCCAGCGTAACTCCGATCAATAGCGCGGTGAAGGCCACAAGGTCGTATCGAAACTTCCCCCAAAGCAGCATTCCAAACACAGTGGCGAAAAGGGAAAAAAGAATAATCTGGTCTGTCGTCATGCGGCCACCATACCCTTCGCGGCGACTGTCGCAAGCCGCTCTCTTGATCCTTGGCCCCGCAAACGTCTATATGAGCGCCGAATACGCAATCACGATGACGAGGACGCAACATGGCAGGCCATTCCAAATGGGCCAACATCCAGCACCGCAAGGGGCGTCAGGACGCCGCGCGGTCCAAACTGTTTTCCAAACTGTCGAAAGAGATCACCGTCGCTGCCAAGATGGGCGACCCCGATCCTGAAAAAAACCCACGGCTGCGTTTGGCCGTGAAAGAAGCCAAGTCACAGTCGGTTCCAAAAGATGTCATCGACCGCGCGATCAAGAAATCGACGGCGGGCGAAGGCGATGAATACGAAGAGATCCGGTATGAGGGCTATGGCCCGAACGGTGTGGCGGTGATCGTCGAGACGATGACCGACAACCGCAATCGCACAGCGTCGACCGTGCGTTCGACCTTTTCCAAGAACGGCGGCAACCTGGGCGAAACCGGTTCAGTTGGCTTCATGTTCGAACGCAAGGGCGAAGTGGTTTATCCGGGTTCCGTCGGCGACGCGGACACCGTGTTCGAAGCCGCAATCGAAGCCGGTGCTGAAGATGTCGAAAGCTCGGAAGAAGGGCATATCATCTGGTGTGCCGATACCGACCTGAACGAAGTGTCGAGCGCCCTTGAAGCTGCGCTGGGGGAAACCGATTCCACCAAGCTGATCTGGAAGCCTACGACGACAACCGAGTTGGGTCTGGAAGACATGCAAAAGCTGATGAAGCTGGTCGATGCGCTGGAGGACGACGATGACGTTCAACGCGTGACGACGAATTTCGAAGCCACGGACGAAGTCATGGCTCAGCTCTGATCCGCATTGCAAGAAAAGCACGAAAAACTCGGTCTTTGGCCGGGTTTTCATTTTTGACACAGGGGGTTCTTGGCCGGTTACGTGGAACTGAGTACCATGGATTGATCAAACCCAAGTGGCGCGCCCTTTTGCGAGCCGAGGAACCCAAGCGCGCATATGACTGACAAGTCACTGGACACATCAAAAAGAAACGTTCCAGTCCTGGCTGGGCAAAGCATTCTGTCTCAGGTGGCGTGGACCCTTGGTAGCCCATCCGTGGTCTTGCCGTTTCTGGCCGTGTCGCTTGAGCTTCCGATGTACATAGCCGGCGCGCTGGTGTCGGTGCGGATGGTTGGCAGCATGATCTCGGATGTTTTCCTCGCGTATCCCATCGCAGCGCGTGACCGCAAGAAACGTGCAATCGCGATGACTGAGGTCGCAATCGGCGCCTGCCTGATTTTGGCTTTGTTGGTGGCCTCAACAGGTGTTGTTCCGGTCATAGGTGTGGCTTTTGTCGCGGCATTTTTCATGATCGGTTTGATCGAAGAAATTCAGTCGCTGATGTATACCGATCTGCTGGGCGATCAGGTGCGCTCCAAATCGCGGATGATCATGCATTATCTGCAGCTGGGGGTGGGTGGATTGGGCGCAATCGGATTGGCGTTGCTGGTTCACGAGATCACCAAAGAAAACCCACCGTTTTCGCGCCATTCCGCAGTCATCGCCGTTTCGGTAACATTCTTTGTCCTATCCGGCCTGTCGATTCTAATGATGTCCGAAACCGCCGGTCCCACCCAGGAACAGGGCGCAGAACGGGTCAAGAAGCGAAAGTTCCTGGATAACTTCACCGATATCGCTGCAATGTTCGATCAGCACTGGTTCCGCCGTTACATGATCATGCGCATGCCGCTTGTTGTCGTATCCCTGTCCGTACCGTTCTTTGCGCTGATCGCAGCCGAAGCGCACCACGATTCGGCCAGAGGGCTGACGGCGATGATCGTGTCGTCGGCGTCGGGGTATCTTGTATCTGCCCCACTGTGGCAATTGGTGAACATGAAATCGCATCGCGCCGTGATGGTCACCGGGAACCTGATGGTGGCACTGACGGGCGGTGCGCTTTTGTCCGTGCACTTTCTGGGCATGGACCATGACGTTCACTTACACGCCATTGCCTTGTTCGTTGTCACTGTTGCGGTGACAGGGATCAGCAGTGCCCGCAAGCTGTACTTCCTGGACGTTGCCCCAAAAGATCAGAGGGTCAAAGGTGCCGCAGCGATCAAGAGCATTTGCCGGATCTCTGGCGTATTGCTCTCGGCCGCGTTGGCAGGCGTTGCGCATTTGCACGAGGTCGCCTGGGCAATCGCCTTCATCGTCGCCACAAGCGTTTTCGCGGCGGTCGCCTGTTACCGTGTTGTTATTCCCAGCGAGAAAAAAGCGGTTCAGTCCTAGTCTGCCGTGTCAGCAGGAAGCAGGGCACCATTGGCGGCGCGTTTGACTGCGTCAGTCATCGGGGCCAACGCCGTGGATAGCACACGACCCACCTGCCAGGTCAGCCCTACGTCAAGATGCGCGCCCGGTACCAAAGGGCATAACCGGCCGTCTTCCAGCGCTGAGAGCGCAAGGTTTTCCGGATTCATTCCCCAACCAATCCCCGCAATGGCCGCTTCTACAAATCCCTGAGAGGACGGCAGGAAATGCGAAGGGGGTGATAGCCGTTGACCTGTCTGCCGGGTAATCCAGGCTTTTTGCAGCCCATCCTTGCGGTTGAATGTCAAACAGGTGGCGCGGGACAACGTGTCGACGTTTACACCGTCCGCGAACCATTTGCGCATGAAATCGGGGCTGGCCGTGGGGATGTACCGCAGGGCGCCAAGGGCGACGGCGTCGCTGCCTGGGACTGTATCACCTCCGACCGTTATGGCGGCGCTGACCTCTCCGCGCCTCAGCCATTCCGCCGAATGATCCTGATCGTCAACGACCAGATCGAACAGCAGGCCGTCGACCTGAGACATGACATTGATGAACCACGTCGCCAGGACGTCGGCTGGCACGGCGACGCGCACGCGCGCGGGGCCGTTGGTTTGATCAAGCGTCAGTTCGCGGGCCAGATGCGTCTCAAGTAGCCCGATGTCCTCAGCGTGTTGAGCGATGCGCAAACCCATCGGAGTACCCGTGCAGGGCGTTCCCCGATTGATCAGGGTTGCGCCGACAAGGTCTTCCAGCGCTTTGATCCGCTGTGATACCGCGGAAGGCGTAACCGCAAGTTCTGAGGCGGCCGCGTCAAAACTGCCATGACGCAGGATGGCAGACAACGCAGTCAGGTGGTTTGGATCCAGCAGCATTAGGCAGACTTAATTCAGGTCAGTTTCTTTAATTTGATAGATGCTTGGTAAGCAAGTAGTCAACGCCTCAGACTATCGGAGGTTTCATGTCCACATCCTTGATCGCAGGCTTTGTGCTTGGCTTCAGCCTGATCCTCGCCATTGGCGCGCAAAACGCCTTTGTTCTGCGTCAGGGATTGCGGCGCGAGCACGTATTCCCACTGTGCCTGACTTGCGCGGTGTCTGATGCCATTCTCATAGCCGCCGGCGTTGCGGGTTTCGGAACATTGGCGCACGCGTTGCCCTGGTTCGAGACCGTCATGCGGTATGGCGGGGCGATCTTTCTGATATGGTACGGTTTGCGCAGCCTGAATTCGGCCTGGCGCGGCGGAGCGGTGATGGAGATCGGCGAAGGGAAGCGGGTCAGCCTGAAATCTGTTTTGCTGACCGTTCTTGCGTTCACATGGCTGAACCCGCATGTCTATCTGGATACAGTTGTGCTGATTGGGTCAATCTCGGCGCAGTATGATGACCGGCTGGCCTTTGCGCTTGGGGCAATGACGTCCAGCTTTGTGTTCTTCTTTTCGCTGGGCTACGGGGCAGGGATGCTGTCCCCAATTTTCACAAGACCACGGGCGTGGCAGGTGCTGGATTTAATAATCGGCGTGGTCATGCTGGCAATTGCTGCAAAGCTCGTATTGATGTGACGGGTTGCCTCTACCAAGTATTCGGTGTTCAACCGTTAACATGTCAACTTTAACCGCCCAACACCGCCCCGTAGCTGGCATGCTCTGGATGTTTTCGGCAGGCTTGTCGTTTGTGGTCATGACCGCGTTGGTAAAGTCGCTGGGCTCCACGATGGACCCTACGCAGGCTGCGTTCCTACGCTTTGCCTTCGGCTTGATCTTTCTGTTGCCAGCGTTGCGCCTGGTGTTGAAAACCCACCTTACACGCAGCCACATCGTATTGCTGGGGACACGCGGTGTCGTCCACGCATTTGCAGTGATGCTGTGGTTCTTCTCGATGACCCAGATCCCGCTGGCCGAGGTTACGGCGATGAACTACATGACGCCGGTCTATGTCACGTTGGGGGCCGCATTGTTTCTGGGCGAAAAGCTGGCCATCCGTCGGATCGCCGCGATTGGCGTGGCACTGGTTGGCGTTCTGATAATCCTAAGGCCGGGTTTTCGTGAGATTTCACTGGGTCATATCACCATGCTGGGCACGGCCCTGACCCTGGGCGGATCTTATCTGATCGCCAAAGTGCTTGTGCGTGATCTGCCGCCGTCGGTCGTTGTGGCGCATATGTCGATCTGGGTGACCATAGCCTTGATCCCCTTTGCGATTGCAGTTTGGACCACGCCCAGCTTGCGCGACCTTGGCGTGCTGTTTCTGGTGGCCAGTTTTGCCACGGCGGGCCACTATTTCATGACGATCGCACTTAAGGCGGCCCCGGTTGCGGTCACACAGCCGGTTACGTTCCTGCAGCTGATCTGGGCCACCTTGTTGGGCGCGCTGGTCTTCAACGAAAGCATCGACATTTGGGTTGTCGCGGGTGGTACGGTGATTCTGTTGGCGGTCAGTTTCATTGCCTGGCGCGAAGCGGTTTTGAACCGCAGCAGCTTGACGACCCCCAGTATCGCACCCAAACTCTGACCGTTGACAGTTGCGTGAAACGTTATTGATTGACGAGTCAATAAAAACCCCTTAGCGTTTTCTCAAATACGCAAAGAGGGGATAGCGATGCCGAAACTCGGAATGGAGCCAATCCGCCGTGACGCGATCGTCAAGGCAACAATTGCCGAGCTCGGGTCGAAGAAATCCCTTGATGTAACTGTCAGCCAGATTGCCAAGCGGGCAGGCATGTCCAGTGCGTTGGCGCATCATTATTTCGGTGGCAAAGACCAGATCTTTCTGGCTGCCATGCGCCGCATCCTGTCGGACTTTGCCGACGAGGCTAGACAGGAGCTTAAGAATGCTGTCCCGCAAGAGCGCGCGCAGGCCATTATCCGGGCCTGTTTTGCACCATCATGTTTCACACCGGATGTCATCGCTGCGTGGATGACGTTCTACGTGCTGGCCCAAACGAATGATGACGCCTTGCGCCTGTGGCAAATCTATCAGGCGCGTATCCGGTCGAACCTGACACACGCCCTGCGTCCATTGCTGGGCGACCCGGCCGAGGCGGCCGAAAACATGATCGCCCTGATCGATGGGCTTTATATCCGCGCCGCACTCAGCGCGCCGGAAGAACCGCAGCTGGCGGTCAATCACGCGATGCGTGTCCTCAACACTCTGCTCGAGGCTGAAAAATGACAAAACCGAACATTCTGATCCTGATGGTGGATCAGCTTAACGGGACCCTCTTTCCAGACGGTCCCGCTGACTGGCTTCACGCTCCGAACCTGAAGAAGCTGGCTGAACGGTCGACCCGGTTTGCCAACGCCTATACCGCGTCGCCCCTGTGCGCGCCGGGGCGGGCCAGCTTTATGTCCGGTCAGCTGCCTTCGCGCACGGGTGTTTATGACAACGCCGCAGAATTCCGCAGCGACATCCCAACATATGCGCACCATCTGCGCCGTGCGGGCTACTACACCTGCCTGTCCGGCAAAATGCACTTTGTCGGCCCAGATCAGATGCACGGGTTTGAGGACCGCCTGACAACCGATATCTACCCGGCTGATTTTGGCTGGACGCCGGACTATCGCAAACCGGGTGAGCGTATTGACTGGTGGTACCACAATATGGGCTCGGTGACGGGCGCAGGCGTGGCCGAAATCTCCAACCAGATGGAGTACGACGACGAGGTCGCCTACAACGCCAAGGCCAAGCTTTATGATCTGGCGCGCGGCAAGGATGACCGCCCGTGGTGCGTGACCGTCAGCTTTACCCACCCGCACGACCCTTACGTGGCGCGCCGCAAGTATTGGGATCTATACGAAGATTGCGAGCACCTGCAGCCCGAGGTTGCGGACATTGGCTATGACAATCAGGACCCGCACTCAAAGCGTATCTTTGATGCCAATGATTGGCGCAGCTTCGACATCACGGAAGAAGACATCCGCAAGTCGCGCCGCGCGTATTTTTCCAATATCTCGTATCTGGACGACAAGATCGGTGAAATCCTCGAGGTGCTGGAAACAACCCGGCAAGAGGCGATCATCATGTTTGTCTCGGATCACGGCGACATGCTGGGTGAACGGGGCCTGTGGTTCAAAATGAACTTCTACGAGGGATCGGCACGCGTGCCGTTGATGATTGCCGCGCCGGATATGCCGGCAGGCCGTATCGACACACCGGTTTCGACAATCGACGTCACGCCAACCCTTGGCGCACTGGCGGGTGTAGATATGGCCGAGATCGCGCCGTGGACCGATGGTGAAGACCTTGTACCACTGGCCAATGGCACCGAACGGACTGCTCCGGTGAAGATGGAATACGCGGCCGAAGGCTCGTATGCGCCGCTGGTTTCGCTGCGCTATGGCAAGTGGAAATACAATCGCTGCGCACTGGACCCTGATCAGTTGTACGACCTTGAGGCTGACCCGCATGAGTTGGAAAACCTCGCGGAAAATCCCGAACACGCAGGTACACTGGAAACTTTGCGCGCGAAATCTCAGGCGCGTTGGGACTTGGATAAATTCGACGCGGATGTCCGCGCCAGCCAGGCGCGCCGCTGGGTTGTTTACGAGGCGCTGCGGCAGGGCGGGTATTACCCATGGGATTACCAGCCACTGCAGAAGGCATCCGAGCGCTACATGCGCAATCACATGGATCTGAATGTCGTCGAGGAAAACGCCCGCTACCCGCGCGGCGAGTAACCTCTTCACCTTTTTGAAAATACTCCTGCCGAACGGTTCAAAACGCAGTTCGGCAGGATATGGAGACCTGAAAATGGAAGCAGATTTCGTCATCGTCGGCGCAGGATCCGCAGGTTGCGCGATGGCATATCGCCTGAGCGAGGCCGGGGCCTCGGTTCTGGTGATCGAGCATGGTGGCACCGATGCCGGACCGTTCATCCAGATGCCAGCGGCGCTGAGCTATCCGATGAACATGCCGATGTATGACTGGGGTTACAAGTCCGAGCCCGAGCCGCACCTGAATAACCGCGAACTGGCCTGCCCGCGCGGCAAGGTGATTGGCGGCTCGTCTTCGATCAATGGTATGGTCTACGTTCGTGGCCACGCGCGCGATTTCGATACATGGGCCGAGATGGGCGCCGATGGCTGGTCCTTTGCGGATGTTCTTCCGTACTACAAACGCATGGAGACCTGGCATGATGGTGGCCACGGCGGTGATCCGACATGGCGCGGCACCGATGGCCCGCTGCATGTTTCTCGCGGACCGCGCGAGAACCCTCTATTTCAGGCTTTCGTCGATGCGGGTCAGCAGGCGGGGTACGAGGTTACCGGCGACTACAACGGTGAAAAGCAGGAAGGCTTTGGCCCGATGGAACAAACCGTCTGGAAAGGACGGCGTTGGTCGGCGGCGAATGCCTATCTGAAACCTGCGCTCAAGCGCGACAACTGCGATATCGTGCGCGGACTGGCCTCAAGGGTGGTTATGGAAAATGGCCGCGCAATTGGAGTGGAATTGATCCGAGGTGGCAAGACTGAGGTCATCCGCGCTCGGCGCGAAGTGGTTCTTGCCGCGTCCTCCATCAACTCTCCCAAGCTGCTGATGTTGTCAGGCATCGGTCCGGCAGCGCATCTGGCCGAGCATGGGATCGACATCGTGGCGGATCGCCCGGGTGTGGGTGCGAACCTTCAGGACCATCTGGAGCTTTACATCCAGCAGGCATCCCTACAGCCGATCACGCTGTACAAACACTGGAATCTGATCAGCAAAGGTCTGATCGGGGCGCAGTGGCTGTTCACAAAAACCGGTCTGGGTGCATCCAACCAATTCGAAAGTGCGGCTTTCATTCGGTCCAAACCGGGCGTGGAATACCCGGATATTCAATATCACTTCCTGCCAATTGCCGTTCGCTATGATGGCCAGGCGGCGGCCGAAGGTCATGGGTTCCAGGCGCATGTCGGACCGATGCGCTCGCCGTCGCGCGGGGCGGTGACGCTGCGGTCAGCCAATGTCGAAGACAGGCCAGTGATCCGATTCAACTACATGAGCCATGAAGAGGATTGGGCAGATTTTCGCACCTGTATTCGCCTGACGCGTGAGATTTTCGGACAGGATGCGTTCAAACCTTATTCCGGTAAAGAAATCCAACCTGGTGCGGATGTGCAGTCTGACGACGCGCTCAATGCATTTATCGCGGAACATGCCGAAAGCGCGTATCACCCTTGTGGAACCTGCCGGATGGGTCGGGCTGATGACAAAAACGCTGTGGTCGATCCCGAGGGGCGCGTTATTGGCGTGGACGGGCTGCGCGTTGCCGACAGCTCCATCTTCCCGCAGATCACCAATGGCAATCTGAACGCGCCATCTATCATGGTGGGTGAGAAGATGTCCGATCATCTGTTGGGTAAGAATGCCCTGCCAGCAGCCAATGACCAACCTTGGATTAATCCCCAATGGGCGGTTGCACAGCGATGATCGAAAGAATGATTTGATCCGCGTCAAAGATTGACGGGGACCGGACGAATAGACTTGAATCGCAACAACATGTTTTGAGGAGCGAACAGGAATGTCCCATACCCCGCACGAACTGGCTGAAGAGTTTCCGGACAAGGTTGAGCTGATGAGCCAACTCAAGCAGACGGACGCTCACTTTGCGCGGCTGGCGGATGAATACCATGAGATTAACCGCGAAGTGCATCGAGCCGAAACGAATGTCGAGCCGATGGATGATCTTGCTGAAACGGACCTGCGTAAGAAACGTGCGGGTTTGAAAGACGAGATCTGGGCTATCCTGTCGAAAGCCTGAGGCATGTCGGGGGCTCCGCCCCCGGTCGCGGCAGGCCGCGCCTCCCCCGGGATATTGTCAGGCCAGGTAAAGATCAGGTGACTTCATAGGGCAGGGTGCCGCGGGTATGGGCGTCTATCGTTAAGCGTCTTTCCAATGGCGGAACCGATCGCTGATGACAATTCTGCCGCTCGCAGATGCGGCAGGATATGCCAATTGGCTCGTAGGCGCTGGCGTTTTTGAAGTCCAGATTGTCGGCATAAACCAGCGCCTCGGCGTGACGCACTTCGCACCCAAGGGCAATGGCATAACGACGTACCGGTGCACCGTATGAGCCTCCGGATTTCGACACGTCCCGAGCCAGAGAAATATACTGAACGCCATCGGGTGTTTCTGCAAGCTGACGCAGAAAGTGGCCGGGTGTTTCGAAGGCGCGGTGCACGTTCCATAAGGGGCAGGCGCCGCCGAACCGGGCAAATTGCAGGCGCGTGGCCGAGTGTCTTTTGGTGATCGTTCCGGCCTGATCAACGCGAACGAAAAAAAACGGAATGCCTTTTGCGCCAGGGCGTTGCAGGGTCGACAACCTGTGCGCCACCTGTTCGATCGATGCGCCAAACCGGTTGCTAAGCAGTTCAAGGTCGTGACGATATTCCTGTGCTGTGGCCAGAAATTTGGCATAAGGCATCAGTGATGCGCCGGCGAAGTAATTTGCCAGCCCGATCTTGGCAATGGCACGGGCCTCATCGCTGTGAAATTTGGCAAAATCCAGCGTTGCTTCAAGAAGTTTGTCCTGACTGATCAGTGCAACCTGCAACAACAACTGAAACACCTGAGTTTGTGGTGCGGTTCTGGACGAAAGCTGCAGTGTTTTGTTTTCTGGGTCGTACTTTCGGGTTTCATCGATATCCGGGAATTGTACCCGGATGCCGCGCTCCGCGAGGCCGTCCAGGGCTGCGGCGCGTATGCCACCTGCATCCTCGGCGCGCCCGGCAAATCGTTCAGCCGCGCGGTCCACCGCGTCGATATAGTTGTCGCAATAGTGGAAGAAGTCCCGCACTTCCTCCCATGGGCTGGCCTGGATTTGCGCGTCTTCGCGCCCCAATGCTTCATCAAGAGAGGCCAGGCGTTCATGCGTCTGACGATAGGTGCGGTGCAGAGCAATGAAGGCTCGTGCCAGAGCGGGTGCGTTTGAAGCCGTCAGGCGGAGATCGGCGAGTGGCGGAACGGCATCGTCAAAGACCGGATCGGCCAATGCCTCGCGCATGTCCGAGACCAGGCGTTCACTGTCGCCGGTGCTCAACTCGGTGACATCCATTCCGAATTCTTGCGCCAGCGCCAGAACGACCGTGGTCGAAATCGGACGGTTGTTGTTCTCCATCTGGTTTAGATAGGGCAGGGAAACACCCAGTTTGGCGGCAAATTCCTTTTGGGTCAGTGACAAGCGCGTACGCATTTCGCGTAGCTTTGCACCTGCATAGAGTTTCTGAGTCGCCATGTTGGGCCTTTGCAACTTTCCTAATTCGGCAAGCTAACTTTGCAAACCGTCATAGGCAAGCCATTCAAAGGCCCAGTTGCCGTTCGCGTCGAATGACGGACAATATTGCGCATACTGCCAGGACCGAGGTTGCCAGCATCAACCACAGCAGGGGCATTGCTCCAGTTTCATGGGTTAGCAAGGCTCCTGCAAGCGCGCTGAGGCCCGCGCCGCCGCCCAGCATGATCGCTCCACTCAGTCCGGATGCTGTGGCGGCCAGATGCGGTCGCACCGAAAGTGCGCCCGACGTTGCGTTGGGAATCGTCATGCCGTTTCCAATGCCTACAAAGGTCATGAAGCCGAAAAAGCTAAGCGCCGTTCCGAAACCGGCCAGAAACAAGATCGCGGACATTGCAACGCCTGCTGCGTTCAGCCAGCAGCCCCAAAGTACCATTCGATTGACGCCGAAGTGAACGGAATAGCGACCGCTGAAGAAATTGCCAAAAAAGTACCCTACGGCTGGGGCGCCAAAGTAGATGCCGACCTCGGCGGCGCTGAGGCCGAATAGTTCGGTGCCGATAAAGGGAGCGCCGCCCAGATAGGCAAAGAAGGCGCCAGACGACAGCGCGGATGACAGCGAATAGCCCCAAAATCGCGGGGAACCCAGCAGTTCGGGGTATTCCCGGAATTGTTGAACCAGTGTTTTGCCGCTCTTGGCTGAGGTTTCGCCAAAATCTAAGTAAGTTAGCACCAGCGTCATTACGCCAAGAACGAAGGGCAGCCAGAAGTTGGCTTTCCAGCCAAAGCTCTCCTCCAACAGGCCTCCGATCGCGGGTCCGATCATGGGGACAATGGCCATGCCCATCGTTACATAACCGATCATCGACGCCGCCTGGTCCTGATCATATAGGTCCCGAACCGCCGCACGGCTAAGAACCATGCCGACCACGATGATTGCCTGACACATTCTGAAAACAAGAAAAACCTGGACGTTGGGTGCATGGATGCAGCCCAACGTAGCCACTAAAAAAAGGACCAACCCCCAAAGTAGAACGGGACGGCGCCCCGCCTTGTCGGCAATTGGTCCGATCAGGATCTGAAGCACCGCATTGACCAGCAGGTACAGGGCAATCGACAGTTGCATGACCTTGTAGTCGGCCTGAAAGTGCAGTGCCATATTGGGCAGGCTCGGCAAAAACAGATTGAGGCTGAGCGCGGACAATCCGGACAGCAAAACCAGAGTGGTAATTTTAGGAGGCGAGCGATGCGCCGACGAAGAACTAAACTGCATAGTTCACGTGTATAGTCACCACGGATCAGAATGCCATCCATCACGCGTTTTGTGAGTGAAAATTAGCAAGTTTACAATATTCACCAAGATGATTGGATAAGATTTGCAAATTTGCCGAAAGATACTTTGGTCTCGCGGCATCTGCGTATAGTGTCCGGCCAGATTTTACAGGGGATCATCGTTATGAAAGACATCCTTTCCGAACTTGAAGACCGTCGCGACAACGCGCGGCTGGGTGGTGGACAAAAGCGCATCGACGCACAGCACTCGCGCGGCAAACTGACTGCGCGGGAACGGGTCGAACTGTTGCTGGATGAAGGCAGCTTTGAAGAATTTGACATGTTTGTCAGCCATCGGTGCGCCGATTTCGGGATGGAGAAGCAAAGGCCAGCGGGTGACGGTGTCGTTACTGGCTGGGGTACTATCAATGGTCGCATGGTTTATGTGTTCAGCCAGGACTTTACGGTCTTTGGCGGCTCGCTTTCGGAAACCCATGCTCAGAAGATCTGCAAGATCATGGATATGGCCGTTCAGAACGGTGCACCGGTGATTGGCATTAACGACTCGGGCGGGGCGCGAATTCAGGAAGGCGTGGCGTCGCTGGCTGGTTATGCCGAGGTGTTCCAGCGCAACATCATGGCGTCAGGCGTGGTTCCGCAGATCAGCGTGATCATGGGGCCCTGTGCTGGTGGCGCAGTCTACAGCCCGGCGATGACCGACTTTATCTTCATGGTCAAAGACACCTCGTACATGTTTGTGACCGGCCCCGACGTGGTCAAGACGGTCACAAACGAAGTCGTTACCGCCGAGGAGCTGGGTGGGGCGTCGACCCATACCAAGAAATCCTCGGTTGCTGACGGAGCGTTTGAGAACGACGTCGAAGCATTGGCCGAGGTGCGCCGTTTGGTTGATTTCCTGCCGCTCAACAACCGCGAAAAGCCGCCAGTGCGCCCGTTCTTTGACGAACCCGACCGTCTGGAAACCTCGCTGGATACATTGATCCCCGACAACCCTAATACGCCGTACGACATGAAGGAACTCATCACCAAAGTGGCGGATGAGGGTGATTTCTACGAAATTCAGGAGGATTTTGCTAAAAACATCATCACAGGGTTCATCCGGCTTGAAGGGCAGACAGTGGGCGTTGTAGCCAATCAGCCGATGATCCTGGCCGGTTGTTTGGACATCGACAGCTCGCGCAAGGCCGCGCGGTTTGTGCGGTTCTGCGATTGCTTCGAAATTCCGATCCTGACGCTGGTGGATGTACCTGGATTCCTGCCGGGGACGTCGCAGGAATATGGCGGAGTGATCAAGCACGGCGCCAAGCTGTTGTTTGCCTACGGTGAAGCCACGGTGCCAAAAGTTACCGTCATCACCCGTAAGGCTTATGGTGGTGCCTATGATGTTATGGCGTCCAAGCACCTGCGCGGTGACTTCAACTATGCCTGGCCTACAGCCGAAATCGCGGTGATGGGCGCAAAGGGCGCGACCGAGATCATTCACCGTGCCGATCTGGGCGATGCCGAGAAAATTGTGCAGCACACGCAGGATTATGAGGACAGGTTTGCGAACCCGTTTGTCGCGGCCGAGCGTGGCTTTATCGATGAGGTGATCATGCCTCAATCGACCCGCCGTCGCGTTTCGCGGGCCTTTGCCAGCTTGCGGAACAAGCACGTGAAAAACCCGTGGAAAAAGCACGACAACATCCCTCTTTGAGGGGATGTGCAAGGAAATCTGCCCGGCCAAAACGGTTTGGACAGCGTCTCGGACAAACGGTCAGGGCAGATTACTTGGGTGCAAAATTGACTTTGAGGCCACAACTGCTAATGAGTTGCCCAATCAGACATAGAACAGCGCGGGCCGAAAGCCAGGCGCGCGCGATCCCGGAGAGAGGAGCTCGCCTGTGGCGGGTCCGGGATCGCGCTTTAGCTGTTGTACTGTCGGTTTTTGCGGTCCCCGTTCTGGCTGATTCCGAAAACCTGTTGCCGGTCCCGTCCGGACAGCCAGTGCACCTGAGCGACGTTCTGCTGGACAATAACCCCGGTGAGCTTTGGGTGCGGTTTCGCTTTATTGCGCCCAAGATCGGTTCGGACATTGGCCGGATCGGGTACGATATCGCCTCGGTCGACATGGAACATCTGTGCCAGACGCTTGCGGTTACTTATGTGGCTAAATACGAACTGGACGCTGCCCGGGTGGTCATTTCCCTGTCTGACCGGCCCATCGAATTCGGCCGTACATCCCCTGATGCCACGCAGTTCTTTGAAGCCTACCGGCTGGAACAGTCCCGGTGTATCTGGGAGGGGCTTTGACCATGAATCGCGCTATTCATCCCGTCAGGGCATTTCTGAACAGCTACGCGGCTTTGGAGGTGCGCACCATGACATCATCCTGTGACGGATGTGAATATCTGATCCCCATGACCCCTTGTGCAACTGAGGTGGAACCATGCTGAAACATCGCGGATTTCCCGGGCGCCTGCCGGGAACTGACTTTCAGTTCATTATTCGTCGGGCCAATCCCAAAGGCGTGACGCCCCTGACCCGCCGCGAGCGGTTTCGAGATCGTAAACCCGCGGACAAGCGCGCGGATGCGGCTTTTATGGAAGCCCTGTGGGCGCATTTTGGCGACCAACCGTTTGAGAGGGGCAATTTGGATGCTGGCCGTCTTTGCTGGCTCTTCGAACGCGAAGTCATTCCGGCCGAAGATCCTTTTGATCCAGCTAGTTACGACGCGCTTTTGGTCATTGATCCGAATGTGGGCCGGATTTCCTTCCCCGAAATTTTTGACGGGGTGCGCTGATCGTGCCAACCGCTGTCGCCCATAACGCGGTGAGGCCTTCCAGGCCAAAAACCCTGCCCGTGTCGGGGCAGGGTCGGTATGTGTGGTCAGAAGTTCAGTTGCGCCGCCAATTGAATTCGGTTGCTGTCAAAGGTGCGTCCGGTCGGTGCATCGTTCCGCTCACCATAGAAGTATTCGGCGCTAAGCGTCAGATTGTCTGTCGCTTTGTAAAAGGCGTTCACGTGGATCGTTTCAATTTCGGTAAAGGACAAGGTCCCGGTCGAGGTCGGCAGGTCGTAATTCTCTTGCCCATAGGCGATGCCGACGTTCCATTTGGGGCTCAGTTCCTGGCGGAATTCCACGGTAAATCCATCCACGTCGTTGGCCTGTCCGTTGACGATGGCGTCACCGGCAGCGATCAGGTAGGGGCCCAAAGCCTCGCCGTCGACATAGTTGACCTGAAACAGACCGCCTTGCCAGGGCCGGATGCCAGCCGAGAGGGTATAGCCGGTCTGATCCACTTCGACCGCGCTGGATTGGGCCTTACCATACAAAGCCGAGGCTCGGGCCAGGTAGGTACCGTTGTTGTATTCGATGGATCCGGTCAGGACGGGATCATTCGAATCCGACCCGCCAACGTTTTCCTCGATCGCCACCGCAAAGGTTGTGTTCGAGCCCAGCGTGTTCGTATAGCGCACCTGAGGGACGCGGGCGAAAGGAATGCCAACGGGGCCGTTGAATTCGACTGTCGTGGGATAGGTGTCCAACGGCTGGAAGTTGGTCCAGAATTGACCGATCAACCAGTTGTCACCAATACGGATATTGGCGTGGCGCAGGCGCAATTCAGCAGGCCCATCCGTCCCGCCGGAAAACAGGTCCAGTTCCAGCTGGCCCGCAATATCGCCGATGGCAGACGGCGTATTGGTCCGAAGCCCGATGCGCGATTGGCGCACGGTAGCCCCAAAGGTGCCGCTGGTCGCGTTTGCTGGCTCGCCTATTCGGGTCGCATCAGCAAGATCGCCCAGTTCAAAGTCCGTGTCGTAGAAGAAATCAGCCTTAACGTACCCATAAACATCAAGAGTGGTGTTTCCGATTCGAAGATCGCCAGTGCCAGCGCCGGGATTTGCGGCCTCGAGGGCTTCGACGCGGGCACGCAGGGCATCAAGTTCCGTTTGCGTCTGGGCGTCTTGGGCGAAAGCAGCCGCGCCGGACATGCCAAGCGCGGACACGGCAAGCAGCAACGCCGTTTTTCTCTTTGCAATCATGTGGATATTTCCTTGTGTGCGAGTGTGCAGGGGTACCGTTCCACGCAAGAGAACTTGAGGGAAATCACGAGAACGGGATGGGAATCTCCTAGTTTCTCAAGGAAACGTGCAAAATTATCGGGCCGTTTTCACCCTAAGGTGAACAGATCGGTTAACCCTTTGCGTTTGAAAAGACAAATTCAAGCGCCCTTTTTCGCAACCCGTGATGTTGCAGGCGCAGAAACAGACCAATTGCTGAGGAAAAGTAACAGCAACGTGACGGCATTGGCCTCGCGTTTCCCCCCAAAAACTGCATCCGATCTCGGCGCGATTCTGCGCGCGCATTCGCCCAATGGGCGATTTCCAGCCGGAATCCTGACCGGAAACAATACTTTGTTTACGCATTTGATTGTGCCAAGCAACCTGACCAAGCCGTGCGGCTCTACTTTGCCTGCGTCGCACAAGCACCTACTATTCCGTACCCCTTCCTTCCGCGGGCAGGCTTGTGATGTTCACAAAGTCCTGCCCGCGTTTTTCTTTGCGCAATATCCAAGCGTAAAGCGGCACAAATCTGCGCAAAACTCTGTTCAGGACGGCCTGTTATTGAATAACAAGGTCGAAATCGGACATCTGCCCCGGAACGCATCAAGAATTCCAAAGGGGCAGATATCATGCGAATCTCGAAACTCGTTCTTGCAATGGCGACCTGCGCAGGCCTTGCCGCCTGTGGTGACACGACGGGCGAACAGGCGCTGCTTGGCGGTGGCGCAGGCGCCGTCGGGGCGGCTGTTGTCAGCGCCGATCCGCTGTTCGGCGCGGTTGTCGGCGCGGCGGGCAACGTCCTGTACTGCAAGACACAAAACAACTGTAGGTAATACCGGGTTTTTCGGGGCGCGCGTCGCCCCGACCGTAATCGCGCATCACGCCGCCGTGGGGAACGTTCCCTGCGGCGGCGTTTTGCGTTCTCAGAACATCAAGACAAAGGACGTTCCATGTTTAACAAGATCCTGATCGCCAACCGGGGCGAGATCGCCTGCCGGGTCATCAAGACAGCCCGCAAGATGGGTATCGGCACCGTTGCCATCTATTCGGATGCAGACAAGAACGCCTTGCATGTGTCGATGGCGGATGAATCGGTGCATATCGGCCCGCCGCCTGCGAACCAGTCCTATATCGTGATCGACAAGGTCATGGATGCCATTCGCCAGAGTGGGGCCCAGGCGGTGCATCCTGGTTATGGCTTCCTGTCGGAAAACTCGAAATTCGCCGAGGCGCTTGAGGCTGAAGGCGTTGCATTTGTTGGTCCACCGGTTCGGGCAATCGAAAGCATGGGCGACAAGATCACCTCGAAGAAGATCGCGCAAGAAGCCGGTGTTTCCACTGTTCCCGGTTACATGGGGCTGATCGAAGACGCAGAAGAGGCCGTCAAGATTTCCAACGAAGTCGGCTATCCGGTCATGATCAAGGCCAGTGCCGGCGGCGGCGGCAAGGGCATGCGGATCGCGTGGAATGACGAGGAAGCGCGCGAGGGGTTCCAGTCGTCCAAGAACGAGGCGGCAAACTCGTTCGGTGATGACCGTATCTTTATTGAAAAATTCGTGACCCAGCCGCGTCACATCGAGATTCAGGTTCTATGCGACAGTCACGGTAACGGCATCTATCTGGGCGAGCGTGAATGCTCGATCCAGCGTCGGAACCAGAAAGTGGTCGAAGAAGCACCGTCACCTTTCCTGGACGAAGCGACCCGTAAGGCGATGGGCGAACAGGCCGTGGCACTGGCCAAGGCCGTAGACTATGCCAGCGCCGGTACGGTTGAATTCATCGTCGATGGCGAAAAGAATTTCTACTTCCTGGAAATGAACACGCGTCTGCAGGTGGAACACCCGGTCACCGAACTGATCACCGGAGTCGATCTGGTTGAGCAGATGATCCGCGTCGCAGCAGGTGAAAAGCTGTCGATCACACAGGACGACGTGACCCTGACCGGCTGGGCCATCGAAAACCGCCTGTATGCCGAAGATCCGTATCGTGGCTTCCTGCCGTCGATTGGTCGTCTGACCCGCTATCGTCCGCCGCAAGAGATTGCCTCTGGTCCGCTGTTGGTGAACGATAAATGGCAAGGTGAAGCGCCCGAAGGTGAAGCCGCCGTGCGCAACGACACCGGCGTCTACGAAGGCGGCGAGATCAGCATGTACTATGACCCGATGATCGCCAAACTGTGCACCTGGGCTCCGACGCGGGAACAGGCGATCGAGGCGATGCGCGTGGCGCTGGACAGTTTCGAGGTCGAAGGCATTGGCCACAACTTGCCATTCCTGTCGGCTGTGATGGACCATCCGAAATTCGTCAGCGGTGACATGACCACAGCCTTTATCGCCGAGGAATATCCCGACGGGTTCGAAGGCGTTGAACTGCCCGAGGCCGACTTGCGCCGCATAGCCGCGTCCTGCGCCGCGATGCACCGCGTGGCCGAGATTCGCCGCACCCGCGTTTCTGGCCGGATGGACAATCACGAACGCAAGGTCGGCTCTGATTGGGTCGTCACACTGCAAGGGCAGGAATATGCGGTTGAGATTGATGCGGATCGCGATGGGTCCACCGTGACGTTCTCGGACGGTAATACCGTGCGGGTCACTTCGGACTGGACGCCGGGCGATCATTTGGCGGTGCTGGACGTCGATGGCAGCCCGCTGGTTTTGAAGGTCGGAAAAATCTCGGGCGGGTTCCGTATTCGCAACCGGGGTGCAGACCTCAAAGTCCATGTCCGTACGACGCGTCAGGCCGAACTGGCCCGTATGATGCCCGAAAAGCTGCCGCCGGATACTTCGAAAATGCTGCTGTGCCCGATGCCCGGCCTGATCGTGAAGATCGATGTCGAAGTGGGGCAGGAAGTGCAGGAAGGTCAGGCACTGTGCACTGTTGAGGCGATGAAGATGGAAAACATCCTGCGCGCCGAGAAGAAGGGTGTCGTGTCCAAAGTCAACGCAGGCCCCGGCGACAACCTCGCCGTGGACGACGTGATCATAGAGTTCGAGTGATCATGATCGCGTTTTCACCATATCTCCATGATTTCCCGGCGATTCGCGCCGGGAGCTTTGGGCGTGGCGAAAGCGCTCAGCCGCCCTCGCGTCGTTCGCGGATTTCGCGTTCGCGCAGGGGTGTTTTGTCGATGGAACGGCCGATTTCACGTGTGCTCCACGGCGAGGGTTTGCGCAGTTTAACCACGCCGTCCTTGTCGACGAACACCATCTGGAAGCCGCGCGGGCGCAATTGTGACCGGATCGGAGAACGGGCAGACGGATCGGTATCGGTCAGCACGACCACATCCCGGTCGCGCATGGCTTCTTCGCCTTCCAGAAGCATGTCGATTTGCTGCCGGAAACGCGGGTCGGCTGGGGTATCGGCAAAGACGACGATGGGCCGGTTGACCCATAAGTATTCGCTCAGCTCGCTATCACCAGCGGGGCGGACAAAATCTTCATCGGCGGGCGCAGACCCATCTGCCGCCATCGCGACCAGCGGGAATAGTGCCGAGAAAACAAGGGCAAGCGTTCGTGTCATAGGGCCTCCTGTTCGTTTGAATATAGCCTCTGCGCCGGTGAATGCGACCGGCGAAATGCACGCAGGCTTCAAAATATCGCGTTTACACCTGCCGCGACGCGCGGCACCGAACGTTAAAACGCGCAGGCCAAGCCTGTTCGCGACCCGAATTGAGAAAAGGAATACACAATGACCGATACGAAAGACTGGCAGGCGCTGGCCGAGAAAGAGCTGCGCGGACGCCCGTTGGACGACCTGACCAAAGAGACTTTGGAAGGTATCGACGTCAAACCTCTTTACACGCAGGAAGACACCGCTGAGCTGCCGCATATGGGGTCGCTGCCTGGGTTCGGTCCTTTTACGCGCGGTGTGAAGGCGACCATGTATGCGGGCCGCCCTTGGACGATCCGCCAATATGCAGGCTTCTCGACCGCCGAAGAATCAAACGCGTTCTATCGCCGCAATCTGGCGGCCGGTCAGCAGGGTGTGTCGGTCGCTTTCGATCTGGCGACGCACCGCGGCTATGACAGTGACCATCCGCGCGTTGTCGGTGACGTGGGCAAGGCCGGTGTGGCAATCGACAGCGTCGAGGACATGAAGATCCTGTTCGACGGTATTCCGTTGGATAAGGTCTCGGTCTCGATGACCATGAACGGCGCGGTGATCCCGATCCTGGCAAGTTTCATTGTTGCAGGCGAAGAGCAGGGGCATGACAAATCCGTCCTGTCCGGCACCATTCAGAATGACATTCTGAAAGAGTTCATGGTCCGAAACACCTATATTTACCCGCCTGAGCCTTCGATGAAGATCATCTCGGACATCATTGAATTCACATCGAACGAGATGCCGAAATTCAACTCGATCTCGATCTCGGGCTATCACATGCAAGAGGCCGGGGCGAACCTGGTGCAGGAACTGGCCTATACGCTGGCCGACGGGCGTGAATACGTCCGAGCAGCGACACAGGCCGGGATGGACGTGGACAAGTTCGCAGGCCGTCTGTCGTTCTTCTTTGCCATCGGCATGAACTTCTTCATGGAGATCGCCAAACTGCGCGCCGCCCGTACGCTGTGGCACCGGGTGATGACCGATTTTGGCGCGAAATCCGAGCGGTCCAGGATGCTGCGCACCCACTGTCAGACGTCCGGCGTGTCTTTGCAGGAACAGGATCCCTATAACAACGTGATCCGTACCGCCTATGAAGCGATGAGCGCGGTTCTGGGCGGCACCCAGTCGTTGCACACCAACGCGTTGGACGAGGCGATTGCGCTGCCGACCGACTTCTCGGCCCGTATCGCGCGGAATACGCAGCTGGTTCTGCAAGAGGAAACCGGCGTGACCGATGTGGTCGATCCGCTGGCCGGTTCGTATTACATCGAAAGCCTGACCAACGAGTTGATCGAAAAAGCCTGGGCTCTGATGGAAGAGGTCGAGGAAATGGGCGGTATGACCAAGGCCGTTGCCAGCGGTATGCCCAAGCTGCGGATCGAGGAAAGCGCCGCCCGCCGTCAGGCCATGATTGACCGGGGTGACGAGGTGATCGTCGGCGTCAACAAGTACCGCAAGGAACAGGAAGACCCGATCGACATTCTGGACGTCGACAATGTGGCCGTGCGCGAAGCTCAGGTCGCGCGATTGGAACGTATCCGTGCAACCCGTGACGAAGCCGCCTGTCAAACGGCACTGGATGCTCTGACCAAGACCGCCCGCGAGGGTGGAAACCTGCTGGCTGCTGCCGTTGAGGCCGCCCGCGCCCGTGCATCCGTAGGAGAGATCAGCATGGCAATGGAAAAAGAATTCGGTCGCCACCGCGCCGAAGTGAAAACGCTGGCCGGTGTCTATGGCGCAGCCTACGAAGGCGACGAAGGCTTTGCCGCGATCCAGAAATCCATCGAAGAATTTGCCGAGGCCGAAGGCCGCCGTCCACGCCTGCTTGTGGTCAAGATGGGGCAAGACGGGCATGACCGCGGTGCCAAGGTGATCGCAACCGCCTTTGCGGATATCGGGTTTGACGTAGATGTAGGTCCGCTGTTCCAAACCCCGGCAGAGGCTGCGCAGGACGCCGTGGACAACGACGTGCACGTCATCGGTATTTCGTCGCAGGCAGCGGGGCACAAAACACTGGCACCGCAGCTAGTAGAAGAGCTGAAGAAAGCCGGTGCCGAGGATATTCTTGTTATCTGCGGCGGGGTGATCCCGCAGCAGGATTATCAATTCCTCTATGATCACGGCGTCAAAGCGATCTTTGGCCCGGGCACCAACATCCCCGAAGCCGCTCAGGACATTCTGCGCCTGATCGGTGAAGCGAAAGGCTGAGGCTTTCAAAGATTTTCGTCGAAAAATCTTGTGATCCACCGCCTTTAAGGAAAACATGCGACCAGATCCGATAGGGTTTGGTCGTTTTTCATAGGAGGCGCTGCGTGTTACTGGATCATCTGGCGGTTGCGGGCGAAACGCTCGAAGAAGCGTCTGCCCATGTCGAACAGGCATTGGGAGTACCGCTGCAGGACGGCGGCAAGCATGAAAGGTTTGGCACATATAACCGCCTGTTAGGATTGCGAGACGGCTTGTATCTTGAGGCCATCGCGATTGACCCACAGGCACCGAATCCGCAAAGAACCAGATGGTTCGATCTGGACCGGTTCAAGGGCGCGCCGCGCCTTACCAACTGGATATGCCGGGTGCCGGACATTTCAGCCTCGTTGACCGTGTTTCCGGATGGGGTGGGCCACCCGATCGACCTGGCCCGCGGGGCGTTACGCTGGCAAATGGCGGTTCCGCCAAACGGGCGTCTGCCCTTCGACAATCTGTTCCCGGCGCTTATTCAGTGGCACGGAGATTTGCATCCGGCAAATATGCTGCAGGATAGCGGCTGCCGTTTGCGTCGATTGGTGGTTTTTCACCCGGACGCGCTGGAGCTAGCCAAGCTGCTAGGCGAAATGGACGCTGTGGTTTTCGACACAGGCCCGGTCGCATTGCGGGCAGAGTTCGAAACACCGCACGGGAAACGCGTTTTGGAATGAAAATTAGACAAGCCAAAGCTGCGGATGCCAAAGAGATAGCTGCGATCACCAACGCAATCATCCGCGACACGCTGGTAACATTCACAACCGACGAACGCAGTGTGGACAGCATTGCGCGTGACATCGAAGCGCGCGGTCTGGCTTATCTTGTAGCTGAACAGGATGATCAGATTCTTGGGTTTGCCACCTATGGTCCGTTTCGATCCGGTCCGGGATACGCGCAGTGCCGAGAGCTAACGATCCAACTGGCCACTGATGCGCGTGAACAAGGTACGGGGCGCGTTTTGATGCGGGCGCTTGAGGCCGCCGCCCGGGCAGAGGGAACTCATGCACTGGTGGCGGGGATTTCTTCGGCAAATCCGGGGGCAGTTTCATTTCACGCGGCCGTGGGCTTTGTCGAGGTCGGGCGCATGCCCGAGGTTGGGTTCAAGTGGGGGAAACGTCTGGACCTTGTGCTGATGCAGAAAATTCTTGCCGCAGACGGTTTGGTTGCACCTGACAGTCCCGATTTGGGACGCTAGGGTGCGCTCATGTCGATCTGGATCCGTATATCCGATGCGCTAAGCGCGCTTGCCCAGGGTGAAAGCCTTACCGCAGTCTTTGAAAAGCTGCGCTCGCCGCCCGAACGGTCGGTGGCCTTCACCATCGCTGTGATCGCCTTGGGTGCGAAAATGGCCAAGGCGGATGGGCAGGTGACGCGAGATGAGGTCACCGCTTTCCGCGACGTATTCCAGATCGCGCGTGATGACGAGGAAGGCGCGGCACGCGTGTTCAACATGGCCCGCACGGATGTTGCGGGCTATCAGGATTATGCCCGCAAGATCGCGCGCATGTTTTCCGAGGATAGCACCACACTGTGCGATTTGATGGAGGGGTTGTTCCACATCGCAATGGCGGACGGGTTCTATCACCCCAACGAAAACGAGTTTCTGGAAGAGGTCAGCCATATTTTCGGCCAGACCGATGCGCAGTTCATGGCCTTGCGTGCCCGTTTTGTGCCTGATGCGCCCAATGATCCTTACACGGTTCTTGGGGTGCCACGGGACATGCCGTTACCGGATATTCGTAAGGTCTGGCGGCAACTTGTGCGCGAAACACATCCCGATGCGATGTTGGCACGTGGAGTTCCCGAAGAGGCCGTACGTCTGGCTGAAAAGAAGATGATCGACATCAACCGCGCCTGGGACGAAATCAACGGCGCGCAGGCCTGAGGCATGCGCCTCGCGACTTATAACATCGAGTGGTTCGCCAATCTGTTTGATCGTCATGACGAACTGATCGCCGATGACAGTTGGTCAGGTCGCCATGATGTCACCAAAGCGGAGCAGATCGAGGCTATCGCCAAAGTTTTGACGGCGATCGATGCGGATGCTGTGCTGGTTGTCGAAGCACCAAACACAGGGAAATCTCAGAACACGGTCCGCGCGCTACAAAACTTTGCCGAGGCTTTCGATCTGCGCACCAGCGAAGCCGTGATGGGATTTGCCAACGATACACATCAAGAACTGGCTTTGTTGTATGACCCGCGCGTTCTGACGGTGCGACATGATCCAAAAGACGGAGGGCAACGGGCTCCGCGTTTCGACCAGGTGTTTCACATCGACCTCGATATCGACGCAACCGAGGATCAGGTGCAGTTTTCCAAGCCGCCTATGGAATTGGCAGTTGAAACCAAGGCAGGCGAACGGTTCCGTCTTATTGGCGCGCATCTGAAGTCAAAGGCGCCTCATGGGGCGGAAACCCGCGATGCGGCGATCCGCATCTCGATCGCCAATCGCCGAAAACAGCTGGCTCAGGCGATCTGGCTGGGCAGGCGGATCAAGGCGCATCTGGCGGCTGATGAACAGGTGATCTTAATGGGCGATCTGAACGATGGTCCGGGGCTGGACGAATTCGAAAACTTGTTTGGTCGCTCATCGGTTGAAATCCTGCTGCAATCGGGGGTGTTTGACCCCCACGCGGATACGGCCTTCGGGTCAGAACCGGGTGAACGCCCGTCGACCGCGCGCTTTTATCGGCCCCAAGATCGCGGGTATCTTGAGGCGTTGCTGGACTATATTATGATCAGCGATGGGTTAAAGGATCGTCGCCCGGACTGGCGCATATGGCATCCGTTTCGCGATCCGGCTTGCCGTGATGCGATGGATCTACATGAAGGGTTGCTAACCGCGTCTGACCATTTCCCTGTCACTCTGGATATCGAGCTGTGACCTTCCAACCGACTTTTAGTTGCCCTATATTTTGGATATGAGACGTTTCATTCCAATCTGCGCGTTGACCGTCACTATGGCCCTTCCGGCTTCTGCCGAGGAAGAGGGGAACAAATCCCTGATGGAGCAGGGGGCAGAGCTGTTCTTTGAAGGCTTGCGCCAGGAGATGGAGCCTGCATTGGATGAACTGCTGGGACTCGCTGAACAGTTTGGCCCTGCAATGCAGTCATTTATTGCGGAAATGGGGCCCGCCTTGGCCGAGCTGGCAGATGAGATTGAGGATTGGAGCGCCTATGAAGCACCCGAGATCCTGCCTAACGGCGATATAATTATCCGCAAAAAGCCGCCGCAGGACCCAGAGATACAGCCAGAGATCCCTGAAGGCCCGCCCGAGGGCGAAACCGAGATTTGATATCTAGCCCCGGATGATGACGCGGGTTTCGGATTTCAAAGCGTTCCCGAGTGATTTTAGCCGCGCCTCGGCCACTTCGTTGAACAGGGGGCGTGCTGCAGTTGGCAGAAACAGGTCCAGCTGTTGCTTCTTGGGGTAAAACTTCAAGGTCGCCATCGGCGCATCGTTCTGCATCCACAGCATGGCACCAAACCGCATAGCCTTACCCAAGATCTCGGCCTGTTTCTGGTCTTTCTCGTCTAGGAGTTCGTACAATGCGGTGAACCGGTTGCCCTCGCGTTTGTTGCGATACCGGTGCTGCAGGGCCAGCCCGATATAAACTCGCTCCGAGTGCTTCAAGCCGCCCAGATTGGCACGTGTGACGTAGTCGAAACAGACCTCGGCGCGATAGTCAGGATGTGCGCGCCAGCTTACGTCGTGCAATAGACAGGCGGCCTTTATCAGGCGGATACGCGCGGGTGGGGCTGATTTGAACAGCGGCATCACGAAATCGAGCAGATGTTTTCCGAAACCGGGCAGGCGGGCGTCCTTGGCTTCGGAAAAACGGCTCGCCTCGATCAACGGATCGCGGTCCCGGAGGTTTTGTGACATCTGCTCGTAAAGCAGACCCTCGCGGATACCATAGCTGGAAATGGCGATATCTTTGGGTTTGAACGTGCGGATCAAGCGTGCCAGCACATCCATCGCATAGGGGATCAGTGCCATCCGTGATCCCGACACACCGGCTTTGCCGCGCAGCTTTTCCGGGTCACCTTTTTCGATGAATTTAATGGTCTCGCGCACCTGCTTGGTGGTCATGCGATATTCATGCAGCACGTTCAGGGGATAACCCCGGCGCAGCATGTCCAGACGCGCAAATGCTCGCCAGCTTCCGCCCACAAGGAACAGGCGATCGCGTTGCGGCCCCATCTGATCGCGCAGATCCTCCATCGTGGCCTTGATGTGCGCCTTGCGCGCACGCCGCCCACCTTTGATGTCCCGCAGTTTCAGCGGCCCCAGCGCCGAGGTCAGACGCCGACCGACACCGCCGTCTCCGATCTCGGCCAATTCCATTGAGGACCCGCCGATGTCACAGATCAGGCCATATGCGCCGGGCCACCCAAGCAGGACACCCTGCGCGGAAAGGCGAGCTTCCTCATCGCCGTTGATGACCGATACGGTCAGGCCGGTTTCGGCTTTGACCTCGGCACAAAACTCGGGGCCATCCTCGGCCTCGCGTACGGCTGCGGTGGCGACGACATGCAGGCCGGGCAGGCCAAGGTCATCGGAGAGTTGGGCAAACCGGCCCAAAGCGGCCAGAGCGCGCTGGCGACCCGTTGGATTGAGCCGCCCTGTGTCTGACAGGCCCGCGCCCAGCTCGCACATCACTTTTTCATTGTAGAAATAGGCCGGTGAGCGCGCTGCACCGTCAAAGATCACCATCCGGACTGAGTTTGATCCGACGTCAACCACGCCCACGCGTGACAGAGCTCGGGCTTGGGGGTCATCAAAGAGGGGCTTTCCGAACGGACCCCAGTCAGGGATTTCGGTAACGACAGTCTGATCCATGTCTCTTCCAGATATTCCGCGTGCAGAATGCGAGATGACCCGGCGTGGGTCAATTCCCAGATTGGATATCATCCAAATCTGCGCTCAAAACACGCACCGCCAAGGCGCGGGTAATGTCGCGCTTTTCCGATAGCGCAAGCTGGTCCAGTTGCGCCACCACACTGGCGGCAGTTTCAAAGCGCCGGTCCATATGTTTGACCAGATAGGCGATAACCTCGGGGCTGGGGTTCAACTGCCGATCCACGAATAGCTTGGCCAGAACCGCGCCCAGCAATGCGTCATCCGGCGGGTCAAGCGCTACGTGATGCGCACCCTCGATCCGGCTTTGGAGATCGGGCAACGGAAGTTGCCAGAAATTAGGGGCCAGCCGGCCAGTCATAAGAAGGGCGTTGCCTTCGGCCAACACAAGATTGTGCAGGTGAAACAGTGTTTTCTGTTGTTCTAAGTCGTCCGCGATCATCGGGACGTCTTCAACCGCGACAGGCGCGCGTGCCAGATCCGGCACGTCTTCGTGACGCACATCCACGGCCTGAATGATCCGACCACCGGTTTCGGCCGCCCAGACTTGTGCCAGATGGGTTTTACCTGCACCCGCAGAGCCGCTCAGAACCAGTTTGTTGCCCGGCCAGGACGTGGCCGAGATCATGGCAACCGCAAGTGCATTCGCGGGAGAGACGAAAAAATCCTCACGCCCCAGCGCAGTTTTCGCCGGAAGATCAAAGCTTAGCTGAAGGGCCATCTTACAGGTCTTCCTGATCCGCGCTTTCGAGGCCGGTATACAGGCGGCTGCCCAAATAGACCGATGTTGCATACCGCGCCAGCACTCCCAGCGCCGCGGCAACGGGCACCGCGATCAGCATCCCGACAAAGCCGAACAAGGCACCGAAAACTGACAGAGCCAGTAGCAACCACACTGGGTGCAAACCCACTGAGCTACCTACCAGCTTTGGCGTCAGGAAATTGCCTTCGGTTACCTGGCCCAGCGCAAAGATCCCGGCAACCAGACCGATATGCGCCCAATCCCCCCAGAACTGGAACAGCGCCAGACCGATGGCCAGCGTGCCGCCGATAAGCGCGCCGAGGTAGGGAATGAATGTGACCAGACCCGCGATGAAACCGACGATCAGTCCGAACTGCAGGCCGACCGCCATCAGTGCCACGGCGTAATAGGTGCCAAGGATCAGGCAGACCGTGCCCATGCCGCGCACGAATGAGGCCAGGACGGCGTCAATTTCACCGGCCAGGCGTTTGATCGTGGGGGCGTGATCGCGGGGCAGCAGATCCCCGATCCGGGCGATCATGCGGTCCCAGTCCAGCAGCATGTAGACGGCCACAACCGGAACAATGACCAACAGAACTACGACGTTGATCGCCGAACCCAATGAGGCTGCTACGGATTGCAATACATCGCCTGTTTTGGACTTCAGCGTTTCGCCCAAAGAGACAAGGAATTGATGCGAGTTGGATTCGCGGTCCAGAAGGGACGGGAACTGTTGTTCGATGAAACTGCGCAGCTGTTGGAACAGGCTTGGCATAACCTCGACCAATTCGATCAACTGGGTAATCAGCGCGGGAACGACCATCAGGATCGCCAGAGCAAAGCCCAAAATACCGACAACCGTTATTATCGCAGTAGCCGCCATGCGCGACAGGCCCACATTTTCCAGACGATCTGCGAGCGGATCAAGGAAGTAGGCAATCGCACCGCCAATCACGAACGGCAGCAAAACGTCGCCAAGTGCCCATAGGCAAAGCACAAAAATGACAGCCGCGACGCCCCAGTACCTGAGTTGATCCTTTACCGGCAAGGCCATGCTCGTCCCCTTGTTTTTGGCTCTTACTGGTGTTCTTGGCGTAAGCGGCCACGTGATGCAAGCGGTTCATGCCATGGAGATTTCCAAGGATTATGAGCTGAGCGTCCCAAGCTCGGGTGTATCGACGGTGGCATTTTCATCGGGCCAGTTGGTGCGCCAGATTTCGGCGGACCAATGTCCGCAATGAACAGATGGTCGATCAAAGCCGGGCAGGGGCGGCAGTAGCGGTTCAACGACCACGTCATGACGCGGAACTGCGAAGTAAGGGAAGGAATAGCGTTCTTTGCCAGATTTATTGACCACCCGATGCGGAGTGGATTTAAGCTGTCCGCCGGACCAAAGCTCAAGCATATCGCCGATATTCACGACAAAGCCGCCGGGAGGGCAATCCGGGGTGATCCATCCGCCATTGCGGGTCTGCACCTCAAGCCCGCCGACGGGGTCGGGGGCAATGATGGTCAGGGCATCCGTGTCCTTGTGCGGATGAATGCCAAAGCCTTCCTGATCCGGGGCCTGCGGCGGATAGTGCAACAGCGTCATGTTTGTCATGGGGGTGGCAAAGGCCGCTTTCAGGACGTTGGGCTTCAGAGCCAGACCGATTTCAAGCGCGCCCAGCAGCAGTTCGGCCACGTGGTCCAGTTGCGACCAATACTCCAATATCACATCCTGCGCGCCCGGTACCTCCGCTGGCCAAAGGTTCGGTCCATAAAGGGCACAGTCATCGCGAACCGGGTGGTCCTCGGAAACTTCGAAATGAAGCTTGTAACCTTCGTATTTGTCCGCTTTGCCCGAGCCATCATTGGGCGTGAAGAAACCCATGGGGATATATCCGCGATAGTTGTCGCGGGTGATCGCCTGATCCCACTTGCTCTGTTCATCGATGTCAAAGATCGCGCGCGTCTTGACGCGGACCTGATCAACGGTGTCAGGCGAAACCCCAGTGCCTGTGATGGAGAGAAAGCCGATGTCGGTGCAGGCGTCCAATATCCGCTGAACGGTTGCGTCATGGTCCGGATGGGCCGTGTCTTTCAGTGGAGAGATGTCGATCGTCGGGATTGATTGCATCAGTGAATCCTCACGCCTTGCCGATCCAGCTCGGCGTGAACTGGGGCGAGGTTCATGTCGCGCAGACCCTGATTGCTTTTCAGCGACATGGCTGCGGCAATTCCTGCACCCTGACCCATGACCGCGCAGCAAGCCATGTTGCGGGTTGCAGCGTGGGCAACTTTGTCCGCACCATGCGAGCGGCCTGCAACCAGGAGGCCTTTGACGCCTTTGGGCAGCATCGAGCGATAGGGAACTTGCATATATCGCCCGGTAGTCGGAAGGATGAGGATGCCATAGCCATCAATGAATTCAGGGTAGATGCCGATCGTGTCCTCAAACCGGCCCTGATGGCGGGCGTCATCTTCAGTCATGTTATAGACCGCGTCGATCTTCCGCGTGTCGCGAATGCCGATGGTCATCCCAAAATTGCGCAGCCGCGCGTTCTCACACCCCGGCATAAAGCGACGAAGCGCCTCGATTGCCAGCATGGATTGGCGGCGGCCTTCAATCTCGCCCTTTGTCAGACTGTCGGGGTCGGTCCCGTCGATTTCGCCCAGATGGATGAGGTTCATATAGGTCAGCTCACCCGTGTCGTGCATTGCACCCCATGTGCCCGCGATGGTGTTCAGATGCGGCGGGATCAGGCCCTGATCGATGGCCTGCTGGAACGGCTTGTGCACGAAGGGGGAAAACATGTCGTCTTCTTTGCCCGAAGTTTCGATGTTCCACTCGCCGCCGCCGCCCCAATCCTTGTAGGTCTGCGGATCGGCTTTGACACCTTCCATGAACGCGCGCTTGTCGACACCGGCCAGATGGAACATGACCGAGGCTGCCATCATGTCTTCGCGGGCGGTTTTGTGGGTTGGCGCGCCTGCGCGGTGGGCTACATCGGCGTCGCCGGTGGCGTCGATCACCACCTTGGCCAGGATTGCTTCACGCCCAGCTTTGGATTCGGTGACGATGCCTGTGATCCGGTCTCCCTCCATGATCGGAGCGACGAATTGCCGGTGCAGCATCGGATGAACGCCTGCCTCTTCAACCAGCTTGTCGGCCACCAGCTTAAAACCTTCGCTGTCCAACTCATAGCTCAGCGACTGGCTTTCGGGCACCGCGGCGCCCATGTCCTTGGCGCGGGTCTCGAACTCCATGCCGATTCCACCAGCTTCGACCGTCTGTTCATGGCGATACCAGGCGAAGCCCTCAACGCCCACGGCGGTGATGTTGCCACCCATGCAGCCGAAGCGGTCGACCAGCGAAACCTCGACCCCGGCCCGAGCGGCGGCCAGCGCGGCGGCTAGCCCTGCCGGTCCTGACCCGATCACAAGTACGTCTGTCTGATGAACAACCGGTATTTGACGCGCGGGTTCCTGAATGGTTTGCATGGGTGCCCCCTGGAATTGGTACTTCAGTCACAATTGAAAACCCTGACTGGCGGGTCAATCAAAAAACCGACTGGCCCGAGGTCGCAAATTAACCAATGCATGATTGCCCCCGGCGGGGCTTTGGCATAAGCAACTTTGAAGTCCAAATTCACCTTCAAAGGTTCACCAATGCGCCTCAGCCGTTACTTTCTGCCCGTTCTCAAGGAAAACCCCTCCGAGGCCCAGATCGTCAGCCACCGGCTGATGCTGCGCGCCGGGATGATCAAGCAAGCTGCTGCCGGAATTTATTCATGGTTGCCGCTGGGTTTCAAAGTGCTGCGTAAGCTGGAAAACATCATCCATGAAGAGCAGGCACGCGCTGGCCACATCGCGATCCAGATGCCCATCATCCAGTCGGCGGACCTGTGGCGCGAATCCGGGCGGTATGATGACTACGGTCAGGAAATGCTGCGCATGAAAGACCGGCATGACCGGGATATGCTGTTCACACCGACTGCCGAAGAACTGGTCACCGACATCTTCCGCGGTCATGTGAGTAGCTACAAAGACTTGCCGCTGACGCTGTACCAAATCCAGTGGAAGTTCCGCGACGAAATCCGCCCCCGTTTCGGCGTAATGCGCGGACGTGAGTTCTATATGAAGGACGGGTACAATTTCGACCTGACCAAAGAAGACTCGCTGCACGCCTATAACCGCCATCTGGTCACATATCTGCGCACCTATGAGCGCATGGGTCTGCAAGCCATACCGATGCGTGCCGATTCCGGCCCTATCGGTGGCGACAACACGCACGAGTTCCTCGTTCTGGCCGATACCGGTGAATCTGAGGTGTTCTATGACAGTGCAGTCACCGATCTGACCTTTGGTGATCGTCAGATCGACTATGACAGTCACGAGCAGTGTCAGGCCATTCTCGAGGAGTTCACCTCGAAATACGCGCGCACGGATGAAACCCATGACGAGGCGCTGTTCAATCAGGTCCCCGAAGAGCGTCGCCGTGTGGCGCGCGGGATCGAGGTTGGTCAGATCTTCTACTTCGGCACCAAGTATTCCGAAGCCATGGGCGCAACTGTTCAAGGCCCCGATGGAAAGCCGGTTCCTGTTCACATGGGCAGCCACGGTATCGGCGTCAGCCGCCTGATCGGCGCGATCATCGAGGCCAGCCATGACGACAAGGGCATCATCTGGCCCGAAGGCGTGACTCCGTTCCATTGCGGTATCGTCAACCTGAAACAGGGTGATGACGAGGCCGACGCCGCCTGTAACAAGATCTACGGCGCGCTGACTGCGCTGGGCCTCGACCCGTTGTATGATGACCGTAAGGAACGGGCAGGGGGCAAGTTCGCCACTATGGACCTGATCGGTCTGCCCTGGCGTATCACCGTTGGCCCGCGCGGGCTGAAAAACGGAGTAGTTGAACTGACCTGTCGCCGTACAGGCGAAAGCGAGGAGATGTCCCCCGAAGCCGCCGTCACCAAGATCGCCGAGATCTATGAGCGCATCGCCTGATACCTCAGACGCGCCGCTAATCTCGGTCATCACCGCGACCTATGACCTGCTATCGCAAGGACGGCAGGACAGTTTTCGCGAGGTGATTGAGTGCATGGCGCGTCAGAATTGCGACCGGGCTGAGCATATCGTTCAGGATGGGGCCTCGACCGATGGTACGGTCGAGGTTCTACAGGACCTGACTGCGGACGCAGCTCGCACTCGGCTGATTAGCGAACCGGATACCGGTTTGTATGACGCGATGAACAAGGGGGCGCAGGCCGCGCGAGGGGAATATCTGTTGTTCCTGAACTCGGATGACTCGCTGGCATCCGACGACATTTTGAACATCGCCGCTGATCGGCTTGAAGCGACACAGCCGGATTTCCTGTTCGGCTCGACCCTGCGCCGGTTCGAGGATGGGTCGGAAAGCCGAGAGAAACGGATGTCGCTGACAGCGATTCTGCAGCGGATGCCGTTCTGTCATAACTCTGTGTTGCTGAAGCGGGATGTGTTTTTGGCGCTGGGCGGACATGACACTCAATTTAGCGTCGCGGCCGATTACGATCTGATGTTACGCCTTTTGACCGAAGGGTATCAGGGCGAGCGCATTGACGACCCGATATCCATGTTCTGGGGCAGGGGCGCTACGAGCGACGATGCCGCAACAGCGGAAGACTACGCCCGTGTCTGGATGAATTACTACAGCGGGTACAGGTCGGCCGATGGCCTAACACAGTCCGATTTCGCTCGATATTACCGACGCGGTCACATGCCCGCGGCCCTGATCCTTGAGCGCTTGTTAAAGCCCGGCACGTCGGATGCCATCAAAGCCGCCGCGCGCCATAGTCTGTGGAAGACGACACGCCGATCCGTTCAGTTCTGGCGCAGCTTTTAGGCGCGTCAGGCTGTCGGTCGGGCGGTCAGAACATCTCCGTCTGCCTCATGGCCCCGTGCGACAACGACTGGACGGCCCAGCCGTCGCACCAAATCCCTGAACTCAAGGCCCAGAAAGCGCAGACCGCAAATCCGGTCTCCGGTAGTTTGATCGGTTAGGCACATCCGTCCATCCCGGAAGACCAGGCGATACCCCTTGTCGTTCAGGATGTCGGTCAGACCAGCCCAGCTTGCCGCGCTGGCAAAGATCGGAAGGATCGTTGCTCGCAGTAGAACTGCGGATTCACAATCCAGTTCTGTTGATGTTTGTCGGACCGAAAATGCGTCCGGTTGTTCAGTTTCAATTCGAATACTCATGAGCGACCCCCGCTCTAAAAAATGTATTCCCCCACAATCAGGGTGACAAAGTTTCCAAAAATAAGCAAAACGCGAAATAAAGTTGCGTTTCAAATGTTGCATTTTGAGTTCAGTTTGCCTCGCCATGCTCACATTGACTTCATACCTGAAACAATACCGGGCTGTCTGTGAAGAGCGTCACAACCGGGGGTATATTTTGGTGGCGGACGATCTCCTTAAATTCGTGTGACCGTTCGACCCGTGGCCCTACTGATTCGCATTTTCGAGGCTTTGAGAGTGAATTTGACCGCGCCGAAATTGCTGATAAACCGAGCAAAACGATGAAAGGGCCCGCGCTGTGCTGAGTTTCGCGACCGTCGTGTATTCCAAGGACTTTCCCCTGCTTGAACTTCAGGCGCTGTCTTTTGCCCGTTTTGTCGATCCGGACATGGTTTCGTCGATTCACGTGATCATGAATGACTGCGACGAAGATACGCTCAGGGCAAAAATCGAACCCCTTTTGGCTTCATACGGCCCACTGCGATCCAAGGTTCAGGTCCTGGGCGGCGATGACCTGTTGTTGCAGCCCGGTCAGTACGCGCGGCGATCCTTGTCGGATCGGATCATGATCGAAAATCGGTTTCGTATTCCCGGCATTCGCAGGCAGGGGTGGCGCGGGTCCAACGGGTATCGCAGTCAGCAAGTTCTGAAGCTGGGCGCCGCGCGCGTTGCGGCGTCCGAGAACATGGTTATCCTGGACACCAAGAATGTCTTTCTACGTAGCTTTGACCCGGCTGAGTTCTTTGCTGACAACGGTGCGGCGCGTATCGCTTTCATCGACGTCCAAAGCGATTACCACCGCAATTGGCTGGTCGAGAGCCTTGATGCTCTGGGCGCGTCAGGTGCCGACCTCAACGGGTTAAGGACTACGACATTTGCGACCCCTTTCGCGATGCGCCGATCCTTGGCCTTGGCGCTGCTGGACGAGATCAATGATCGCTACGGTTCGGTTCAGGCGCTGTTCGGATCGCGCAGGCGACCGTCCGAGTTCATGTTGCTGAATGCGTTCTGCCTCAAATCGCCGGATGGCTATGCACCGTGGTTCGAGGACCACGCGCAATGCAATATCGGGCTCTGGCCGACCTATTCGCCCGAGGAAATGGCATCGCAGTTGGCGATGCTGGATGATCCCGCTGCATTGACGTTGGGTCTGCATAACCGCGCCTTGTCGCTGTTGCCCGGCGATCTGCGGGATCGTGTGTTTTCCGAGTTGGAAGACAGGGGTATTTGTACCCGACCGCGCGCCGAAGAGGTGCTAAACCGCGCGGCGACGCTGACCGGCTGACAACCGGCTTGACCATCCGGTGAAATGCCGAAAGGGTCGCGACAACAAAATAACCGGAGCAGGCATGGCCAGAACACCCCCGCCCTTTGCCCTATTTGAGTGGAAAATCGCGTGGCGTTACCTGCGCGCGCGCCGTGTCGAAGGTGGCGTGAGCGTTATGACGTGGATTTCCCTGATCGGGATCACGCTGGCCGTCTTTGCCCTGATTGCCACTCTGGCCGTCCGTTCTGGATTTCGGTCCGAATTCGTCGGCACTATTCTGGGCGCAAACGCCCATGTGACTGTGTACTCCGCCGGAGAGTTTGATGCGCAGGGGCGCGTTGACCGCACAATCGCGGAATATGAAGAGATGACCAGCCGGATCGCGCAGGTTCCGGGCGTGGAACGCGCGGCCCCGCTGGTCAAAGGGCAGGTCCTGATTACCAATCGCGATCGCAGCAGCGGGGTCGAGGTCTTTGGTATCCGCCCCGACGACTTGCGCGATCTGCCGGGCGTCGCGCAAAGCGAACAAGCCGTCGGTGATCTGACCCAGTTTCAAGACGGAGAGGATGTGATTGCCATTGGGTCCGGTGTGGCGCGCAGCATCGGAGCGACGGTTGGTGACACGGTCAAACTGACCTCACCCAATGGGGTGAAAACCGCCTTTGGGACGTCTCCGCGCGTGAACGCTTATCAGGTGGTCTATGTGTTCTCGGCCGGGCGGTATGACATCGACCGCACCCGCGTTTATATGCCGTTCACGCAAGCTCAGAGCTTTTTCAACCGCGACGGTGTGGCCGACGAGATCGAAGTGATGGTCGAACGGCCCGAGGAAATGACCCCGGTTCTGATTCCCATCCTCGAGGCCGCAGGCGGGCGCAGCCAGATCTGGACTTGGCAGGATGCGTCGGGCGGATTTCTGCGTGCGCTTGAGGTTGAGGACAACGTGATGTTTATCATCCTGTCGATCCTCGTCCTGATCGCAGCAATGAACATCGTGTCGGGCCTGATCATGCTGGTGAAAAACAAGGGGCGCGATATCGGTATCCTGCGCACCATTGGCCTGAGCGAAGGGTCGATCCTGCGGGTCTTTTTCATCTGCGGTGCATTCACAGGCATCATTGGCACCGTCATGGGCGTGATCCTCGGCTGCCTGTTTGCCATCTATATCGACCCGATATTCTCATTCGTGAACTACGTCATGGGCGGCGGCGTCTGGGATCCGTCCATTCGCGGCATCTACTCCTTACCCGCCGAGTTGCACCTTTCAGATGTTCTCAAGGCGATTGGGCTGTCGTTGGGGCTGTCATTCATCGTCACCTATTTCCCGGCCCGCCGCGCGGCGCGGCTGAACCCGGTTGAGGCGCTGCGCTATGAATGATCTGACGATGCGGCTGAACGGTTTGACCAAGACCTACCTCAAGGGCACTCCAGGTGAGGTGCAGGTGTTGCGTGGGGTCGATCTGGAATTGCGCGCAGGTGAGGCTGTGGCTTTGGTCGCGCCATCCGGGGCAGGCAAATCGACACTGTTGCACATTGCTGGGCTACTGGACAAACCAGATGAAGGATCAGTTGAGATCGCGGGCCAGAATGTAGCGGGCAGGGGGGATCGAACCCGTACAGCGCTTAGACGGCAGGACGTTGGGTTCGTGTACCAGTTCCATCATTTGTTGCCCGAGTTTACTGCGCTGGAAAACATCACCCTGCCGCAACTGGCTAACGGTGTATCTGAGAAGGCTGCACTGGACAGGGCGATGGCCTTGCTGGACCGCGTTGGAGTGGCGGCACGTGCCAAACACCGCCCCGCCGCCCTGTCAGGGGGCGAGCAGCAGCGTGTTGCGTTTTGCCGGGCCCTGGCGAACAAGCCAAGCGTTTTGCTGGCGGATGAACCGACCGGTAACCTGGATCCCGAAACCTCGGATCAGGTATTTGGTGCTTTGATGTCGCTGGTCCGGGATGAAGGGCTTTCAGCGTTGATTGCCACGCATAACATGGATCTGGCCGCGCGGATGGACCGAAAACTGCGGCTGGAGGCGGGTGTTCTTAAGCCAGTTGAGTGATGGCGACGCCGGCCGCCATCACGGCGATACCCCCGGCCCTTATCCATGTCAGCGGCGTGACCTGAGCACCAAACAGGCCAAAATGATCGATGGCCGCCGTGCTGATCAGCTGTCCCAGCAGAACAAAGAACACTGCGTTACCGACCCCGAAATGGGGGGCAACATGCGTGATCGACAGAACATAAAACGCAATCAAAACACCGGCCAGCAACAAGTGTTTCGGGGCTTGGGCCACTTTGGATAGCGCTTCCATTCCTGGAAACAGCAGCATGACCAGGGCTGACGCCACGAACGCGATGGCAAACAGGACTACGCCGGCGGTTGTCGGGGACCCGATCAGCTTGCCCAGTGCGGCATTCAAAGCCGCCAGAATCGGAACGCCGATCCCGGCCGCCAGCATAATGGCTGCGTATTGTGTCATTGCCCGTATCCTCCCGCTTCGTTGATCTGGATCATTGCGCCAAGCCGCCCGGCGGGCAAGCCTGCAAATGTCAATCGTGACAGGAGGATGCGATGATCAGACCGATGTTCAGGGCCGTTTGTGCGAGTGTTGCTGCGTTGGCGTCTCCGGCCATGGCGCAGAACGTTGAAACCGGTGCCGAACTCTATCAGCATTATTGTGCGACTTGTCATGGGATCGATGCGACCGGGCATGGGCCAATGGCTGGTGTGTTGGTGATACAGCCGACTGATCTGACCCTGCTGGCATCCAGGGATGGAGTATTCCCTACAGCCCGTGTTGTGGCGCGTATCGACGGGCGTGATCCCTTGGTCAGTCATGGCAGCCCGATGCCGGTTTACGGTCCTTATTTCGACGGGCAGGATACCACAATGAAAACACCCGATGGGCAGCCGATCCTGACCAGTCAGCCGATTGTGGATCTGGTGGCTTATCTGGAGACGCTGCAATAAGGCTTAGCCTTCGCGGCAAATCCCTTCGACCTTCGCTCCGCTCCACGGAATGACAACGGCACGCTCGCGCTGCGCGCCAGGCAGCGGTGACAAGTCGAAATGCGCGCCCAACATGTCATGCAAGCGCAGGGTCCGCGGTGCGGTAGGGTCCAATGCCCGGCAGCAGACGTATTCCTCGACGATCGCCCCCTGTTGTTCGAATCCATAGGATAGAAAATCAGGCGATGTCTGCAGGTCGAACAAGTACGGGTCCTTGCTTCCGCCATGTTCGGCGGCGGCTCGCAAGGGATGGTAACCAGTGGACTGGCGGTTCTGCCATTGCCAGACGTGTGTCAGTTCGTGTGCAAGCAACATCCCGGCAATCAGGTCCATCTGTTCCGGGAAATCGGACATATAGTCCTCAAGGTACCAGTCCTTGTTAAAATAGACCTTATTAAACAACGCAACAGCGGCGGGTTTCGCGGTTACGACCCCTTCTTCGGTTGGTGGCAGGATACGTTCCCGACAGGCCAGGCGCGGCCGGTCCTTGCGGTAAAACGTGATCGGCGTTACCGGCGCACCTTCGACAAGTCGCACGCGATCCAAATCCAGCGTGTCGCCTTGAACGGCACTTGCAAATGCGCGTTCCTGATCCGTCAAAGGGCGACCACAGGCAGCAAGCAAAATTAATAGCGTCATCAAAATACGAAAGGCCATAATCAAAGCCTAATGCGAAGTGCCCGCGCTGCAACCCGTTTTCACAGGCTCATCGCCAAAACCCTGCTGATTTCGGTCAGCGACCGGCCTGATTGATCCATCCATGTATTAAAGGCCTCTTGCACCGCAGCCATCGCCTTTTTTGATGTTGGGGCCTTATCGACCACCCCTTCGGCAATCAGCCGCGCGGTCACATCTTGCGAGAGGATAAAACTGTCACGCCCTGCAAATCGCATGGCGTATTGGGCCGAAGCCCCGCCCAGACGCGACCCGCGCTTGCCCAGCATCGCCAACAGACCGACATAATCCTCAGATGGCCAACCGCCAAGAACTTGACCCACACCGCCTTCATCACGCAGCTCCAGCAAAAATGCAGCATTGTCACGAACGGTCGCGATCTTGGTCCCGTTGCGCACAATGCTGGTATCCTGCAGCAAGGCGTCGAATTTCTCATCATCCATGAAGGCGCAGCGTCCGACATCGAAATCGTCAAATGCGATTTCAAACCCGTCCCACTTGTTTTCGATGACCTTCCAGTTGAACCCCGCCTGAAAGATGGATTTGGTGATAATCGAAAGCCAGCGATCTTCCGGCATCTCAGCAAGCTCGGCCAGGCTTTTGGGTTTGCTCAATTTTTCATTCAACGCATCCGGGCCACCATGGCGATTGGCAGCCATTACAAAAATTTCATCGAAATGATGCATCAATCATGTCCTCCACCGATAAAGTTGCCTGTTGAACGCTTCGTTGCAAGGTCTCAAAGAGAGTGAGGTTTTGGACATTTGGTGCGTCTAAGATCAAAAAAATGCAGAAAAATCGAACATCGAGCAAAGAAATGCTCGACAAAACAGGGGATTCGGGTTTGTGATTGACTCGTCAATCAAAGACCTGCGCCAGATATTTGTGTTAAGCAAAAACGCGCGCGATCAGTACAACGCAGCGAGTGGGGACTTGCGGCTTAATACAAGGCGAAAAATTCCGCCTTTGTTCAAAGTGTTCACTTCCCTTTTGCGGCCAATATTGTGCATGTTGCGACATGGTATTGTCGTCTGTCCAACCTTCCGGCGCGCACCTGTGCGCTGAGGTGGACGAAAAACAAAAAAAGACAGGGAGAATGTCGATGAAAAAACTTAGTGTCAGCCTGTTGGCTATGATGGTAGCCGGTTCCGCTTACGCCGCCGATATGGGTGCCGTGGACGAGCCGATCAAACTGGCGATCAACGAATGGACCGGTCAGCACGTAACGACCCAAGTGGCGGGCGAGATGCTGAAAGCCGCGGGTTACAACGTCGAATATGTGACCGCTGGTATGATGAACCAGTTCCAGGCAATCGCGGATGGCGACATCACTGCGACGCTGGAAATCTGGTCGTCAAACGTCTCGGACGAATACGCCAAGAAAATCGACGAAGGCACCGTCGTCGAAATCGGCGATCTGGGTCTGGATGCCAAGGAAGGCATCGCTTATCCGGCGCACGTGGCCGATCTGTGCCCCGGTCTGCCGGCATGGGAAGCGCTGAAGGATTGCGCGCAGGTCTTCGCGACCGCTGAAACTCTGCCCGGTGGTCGTCTGGTCGACTATCCTGCCGATTGGGGTACGCCCGGCGCTGACCGTATGACCGGTCTTGAACTGCCGTTCAAAGCTGTGCCTGCCGGTTCCGAAGGTGCTCTGATCGCCGAATTGCGCGCCTCGACCGAGCGCAAGTCGCCGCTGCTGATCACTTTCTGGCAGCCGCATTGGGCGATGTCGGCCTATGACGTTCAGTTCGTTGAATTGCCTGCCGGTGAAGAAGCTTGCTTTAACGATCCGGCTTGGGGACCGAACCCGAACGCCGTGAACGACTGCGATTTCTCGCCCTCACGCATCTTCAAAGCCAGCTGGAACGGGATGGAAGAAAAATGGCCCGCGGCTTATGAAATCCTGTCCAACTATCAATTGGCGGTCGAGGACCAACAGCCGATGATGGGCGCGATCGACGTTGACGGCGGTAAAGTCGAAGAAGTTGTCGCCGAATGGATGGCTGCGAACGAAGACAAATGGCGTCCGGTTGTTGACGCGGCAACGCAGTGAGTTCGCATAAGTGACTGACGCGAATACGCCAGCCATTACCTGCCAGAATCTCTGGCAGGTTTTTGGTCAAGGCGCAGACAAAGCCCTGACCGACGCGCTGTCTCGGTCAGGGAATGACGCAGACAAAGCCGCCGCCGATCTGCGCGAACACGGGTTCATCCCGGCCGTTCAGGACGCAAACTTTGAAGTTAAAGAGGGCGAGCTGTTCGTCATCATGGGGCTGTCGGGATCGGGCAAGTCCACACTGATCCGCTGTATCTCGCAATTGCTGCCGGGCACGGGCGGCGAAATCCGTGTCGACGGCGAAAACGTTATCGGCGCGTCGAAGAAAGCGCTGACCGAATTGCGGCGCAAAAAACTGGGCATGGTGTTCCAGCATTTTGGCCTGTTTCCACACATGACTGTTGCGGACAACGTGGCCTATCCACTGCGCGTATCGGGCGTCGGCAAAAAGGAACGAATGGCCCGTGCGCAAGAGGTCATCACTCTGGTCGGATTGGAGGGGCGCGAGGACAGCTACCCGCGTCAGCTTTCCGGTGGTCAGCGTCAGCGCGTGGGAATTGCACGGTCTTTGGCGGTGAACCCGGACATCTGGTTTCTGGACGAGCCGTTCTCGGCCCTCGACCCGCTGATCCGCCGACAGCTGCAGGACGAATTCCTGCGCATTCAGGCGACGCTGAAGAAATCCATCGTCTTCATTACTCATGATATCCAAGAGGCGCTGAAACTGGCCGACCGCATCGCCATCATGCGCGATGGCAAGATCGTCCAGATCGGAACGCCGACGGATATCGTATTGCGCCCCGTAGATGATTACGTGCGCGAATTCTCGAAAGACGTGGCCAAGGGTCAGCACGCCAAGGTTGCCTCGGTCATGCGGGACGAGTCTGAACGTGGCCCGGATGATCCTGGCCTGACAACCTCGATGACGCTAGACGCTGCGTTGGCGCATTGCATGGAGCTTTATGAGCCCGTTCCTGTGCGAGATGAAAACGGCAATATTGTTGGCACGGTTCATCCTTCTGATCTTGCCGCCGCGCTCCAGGTGGATGAGACATGACTGCCGTGTCAGACATCCCCAGCAACAGCGCGATCCAATTGACGGTTGGCGCGAAGGCGGCATTAATCACAGTCGTTGTCGGCGCGATTTGCCTTGCGTTGGAGGGTCTTGCGCCTTGGTTGGTCAAGTGGCCCGCCACTTGGGAACTGCCCGCCACGCAATGGGTCGGCGCGTTTCTGGACTGGTTTCTGAACGGTATCAAACCGGCGATGCGGTTGTTCTCTGACCTGATGGCATATCCCATGAACGGGGCCAATTTCGTATTAGGTAATACACCATGGCCGATTCTGATTGGACTGGTGACGGCGCTGGGCTGGTTTCTGGGCGGCTTGCCGATGGCGGCGTTGGGATTCTTTGGCCTGAGTTTTGTGCTGGCATCTGGCTACTGGGCCGAGAGTATGAATACGCTGGCGCTGGTTGCCGTTTCTGTGCCCGTCGCGTTAGTCGTCGGCGGTGCCATCGGCATCCTTGCCAACGAGGTGCCGCGCGTGAAGTCCTTTGTTCAGGCGGTGTTGGACGTGATGCAGACGGTCCCGACTTTTGCCTATTTGACCCCGCTGTTGCTGTTGTTCGGCTTTGGTCCGGTCGTAGGGCTGATCGCTTCGGCCATCTATGCGGCCCCGCCAATGGCGCGCAACGTGATGCTGGGTCTGGAACGGGTCGAGCCCGAGATCAAAGAGGCCGCCATCATGTCCGGCGGCACGCGGTTTCAGCAGTTGTTTCAGGTCGAAATCCCCGCAGCGGCGACGCAGATCATGGTGGGCGTAAACCAATGCCTGATGGCCGCCCTTTCGATGGTCATCATCGCCGCCGTTATCGGCGGGTTCAACGATATCGGCTGGGAAGTTCTTCTGACCATGCGCAAGGCGCAGTTTGGTGAGTCGCTGATGGCCGGTCTCGTCATCGTGGTCTTTGCCGTGGTGATCGATCGGATGAGCGGTACGTTGGCGACCGAGCGTAAGCGCTATGATCCACGCGTTGTCTGGGCAGTTCTGGGCTTTACGGTCCTGTTTACCGCCGCCTTTTGGGCTTGGCTGCCGAACCCGTCCGAGTTGACCCTGCTGGACCCGATGGCTGAGGCTGTCGACAGCGGACTGACAGCGTTCACGCAGGCGAATGGTCCTTGGCTGGATGCTCTCAAGAACAACTCGTTGTTTTACGTGCTGTTGCCGTTGCGGATCGGACTGGATCAAGCTGTTCTGCCCTTCACATGGGGTTTCCAGTGGACAGCAGGGATGAGCTTTGGCCTTTTTGCTGCCGGCGGCGTCATCGCCGCATTGATGGCATGGCGCGGCCACCTGACAGGTGGTTTGGTTGTTCTGATCCTGATCGGAATGCTGGAAACGGGTATTTCAAACCTTCCATGGCCCTTCGTCCTGACCGGGGCGGCTGCGCTCAGCTATGTCGCGGGGGGCTGGCGTCTGGCGGCGCTTTCCGTTGGGTTGCTTTGCACCATCCTAGTGTCCGGCCTGTGGGAGCGCGCCTTGCTGTCGCTTTACCTCAGCGGTGCTGCGGTGTTTTCCTGCGCCATCGCAGGTGGCTTGATCGGCCTAGCCAGCGCCGTATGGTTGCCGGTCTGGAAGGTCGTTCGTCCGATCTGCGACATGCTGCAGACAATCCCGCTGTTCGTCTTCCTGATCCCTGTGCTGATGGTTTTCCAGATTGGCGAGTTCTCGGCCTTTCTGGCGATCTGTGCCTACGCCATTGTCCCGATGATCCGCTACACGAGGCACGGTTTGGTCAACACACCGGAAGAGATGATGGAGGCCGCAATCTCGAGCGGTGCGACCGAGTGGCAGATCATGCGCGACGTGCGCGCGCCATATGCTGCGCCGACGATCCTGCTGGGGTTGAACCAGACCATCCTTTATGCCTTTGCAATGCTGGTGATCGCGGCACTGATCGGGACCACCGGTCTGGGGCAGTCGATCTATCTTGCACTAGGGCAAGCGGATGTGGGTCTGGGCATCTCGGCCGGTGCTGCTATGGCGATTCTGGCGCTTGTTGCCGACCGTATCGTACAGGGTTTTGCCGAAGAACGGCGCAAAGCGCTGGGACTGTAAAATGGGGCAGGGGCGGCGCGTCCGCCCCTTTTGCCCTGCACTTGATCTTAGACAAAGACCGGACAGCGTTCGAGACGTAGACCGCGCGTAACACGTTCGGAGAACACGATGACCGGTTGGGCCTTCTTCCTCGCAGCACTGATTACCTTTCTTCTCAGCCACGCCATCCCGGTAAGACCGGCCGTGCGCGGTCGGCTGATCGATATGTTGGGGCGCAGGGGGTATTTCGCTGCATATTCCGCATTGTCCCTATTGGTTCTCGCGTGGCTGATCGTCGCTGCAGCCCAAGCACCATATGTTGAGGTCATACCACCGTTTGCCATTTTTCGCTGGGCACCACTCTTGGTGATGCCGATCGTGTGTTGGCTGGCGGTTGCAGGCTTGTCGATCCAAAACCCGTTCTCTTTTGGCGGGATGGGGCGCCGCGCCTTCGATCCTGAAAAACCGGGCATTCTGCGGACAACGCGCCACCCTATTCTTGTCGCCTTAATGCTGTGGGCCGTGGCGCATCTGCTGGCCAATGGCAGTCTGTCACACGTGATCCTGTTTGGCCTTTTTGCCGGTTTTGCTGTCTTAGGCATGGCCTTGATCGACCGCCGTAAACAACGCGATATGGGCATGGAATGGACTTGGTTGTCCCGCAATACAGGTCGTCTGTCGCTGCGCGCGCCGCGTCCCTGGCCGCGCCCTTGGGTCTGGTTTGTTGCTATCGCCATCTTCATGGCCCTGCTTCATCTGCACGCGCCTGTGATCGGGTTGTCGCCACTGCCGTAAAGCAAGAGAGTGGCCGCGCGAGTACTTGCGTGCTATCTGGAATGTCACAAATCTGTACTTAGGGGTCCTTAGATGCATCTGGCCTATGTCACTACCACCGACCGCGGCGCAACCGATCGTCTTTTAAGCGCGGTTGCCGAACACCTGCTCGCGAAAGGCGCGAGCCTTGCCGGAGTCGTGCAAACTAATACCGAATGCGCGGATAGCAGCAAGTGTGACATGGATGTTCGGGTTCTGCCCGAGGGAGAGACCATTCGCATCTCGCAATCCCTTGGTGAGCAGTCGCGCGGTTGCCGTTTGGATCCTGCTGCGTTGGAACAGGCCGCAGGATATGTGACGTCTTCGCTGGCCGATGCGCCCCAATTGCTGATCATCAACAAATTCGGCAAGCATGAGGCTGACGGGCGTGGATTCCGCCCCGTAATTGCCGAAGCTCTGGCGCTGGATGTTCCCGTCCTTGTTGGTGTGAACGGTCTGAACAAAGAGAAATTCGACGCGTTCACTGGTGGTGCTGCCGAACAGATCGAACCTGATTCTGAAAGCATCATTGCTTGGTTCGACCGCGTCACTGCGCAACGTGAGGCCGCGGCCTGACAAAGCTCCCGTTGGGTAAGCTTCTGTTTTCCTAACTTGTTTCGTGTCGCATGTGCTGCAATCCTCTCTCTCGGAGGAGACAGTGCATGTGGACCAACTGGGCCGGAAACCAGCGCACGGATACGCCAATAGCGCGCCCGACGTCGATTGCTGAACTGCAAAATGAGATCGCGCGACCCCAAAGCCTGCGGGTCTTGGGTGCGGGGCATTCCTTTACGCCAATCGTAGCCGGTGGTGACCGGATCGTGGACTTGTCTGATTTGGATCTGCCAACGCTTGGTGATGCCCGGCAGGATCGGGTGTGGGTCAACGCCAATGCGCGGTTGCGGGATCTGTCACCGGCGCTGGCGGACAAAGGACTGGCATTTCGAAACCTTGGGGACATCAACACCCAATCGCTGGCGGGTGCGGCGTCGACTGCGACGCATGGGACCGGGCGGGACTTGCCGTGCCTTGCGGCAGAAATCACTGCAGCCCGGATGATCGGAGCAAGTGGAGATATTCTGACCTCGGATGAAATCCCGCTTGAGATGGTACAAGTCAGTTTGGGGATGCTAGGCGTTCTGACCGAAGCGCAGATTTCGGTCGTGCCAAAGTACAACTTACGTCGTCAGGTTCAGCTTGCCTCGGTCGAGGAAAGTCTGGCCACGATGCACCAGAATTGGGCAGAGAACCGGAATTTCGAATTCTTCTGCATCCCGTTTACCGGAAAAACTGTCGAGCTACGTCACGCCATCATCGATGCCGCCGAAAGCAAGGCACCGCGCGATTTGGATATGATCGCTGTAAAAGTTCTGAAACTTGCACGCAGCGCGGGGCGGATCAGCGAGGGTTTGCGCCGTGCGATGCTCAAGCTACTGACGCTTGCGCAGTCGGACGAGGATTATGTCGGCGAAAGCTGGCGGGTTTTGTGTAGCGACCGGCATATTCGTTTCAAGGAAATGGAATACCATCTGCCGCCAGATGTGGCTGGGGATGTTCTGCAAGAGGTTCTGACGCGCCTACATCGCCACCACAAGGACATCTATTTTCCGATCGAAGTGCGCCAGACTGCTGGTGACACGGCCTGTCTGTCTCCGTTCCAGGGTGGGCCGCGCATTTCCATTGCCATCCACACCGACGCAGCCGAGGATCATAAACGGTATTTCGAAGCTATTGAGCCGCTGTTTGTCGAAGCAGGTGGTCGCCCTCATTGGGGCAAGTTGCACAATTTGACTTACAAAGACCTGTCCGTAATGTATCCGGGTTTTGACCAGTTTTGCGCGTTGCGCGAACAGCTCGATCCACAGGGTAAATTTCTGACGCCCTCGCTTGCTCGGTTGTTTCGACCATGAACGCAGCAGCCCTGAAAGCTCTGTCAAATGTTCTGCGATCACACGGGGTCGACAAGCCCGTCGTCGTAGTGGACTTAGACTTGTTGGACGCCAATTGTGTTGTCGCGAACAGGGCTGCTGACGCTGGGCTGGCCCGTAGGCTGGTTGCCAAGTCTCTGCCCTGTCTTCCTTTGTTGGATTTCATTCGCGAGCGCATCTCGAGCTCTGGCCTGATGACGTTTTCCGAACCGATGTTGCAGGCGCTTTTGATGGCCGAGCCCGATACGGACCATCTGATCGGCAAGCCCTTGCCTGTCAGTACGGCTGCAAGGCTACTGACCACCAATCACGACGCGGCAAGGCGCGTTCAATGGTTGATCGACACCCCAGCTCGGCTTGGCGAATATCTGGCGTTGGCTTCAGATCGCCAGACGTCACTGCGTTTGTCTTTGGAGCTGGATATCGGCCTGCACCGTGGCGGGCTAAATTCTCAGAATGTCGCAGAACTTGCCCAACAAATAATAGCGCACCCATACGGGCAGCTTGCCGGGGTCATGGGTTACGAGGCGCATTTGGCGAAACTGCCCGGCATTCTGCGCAACCGCGCGGTTCGGGCCAGTGCAGATGCGTTCAACACAGCCGTCGCCGCTTTGCCGCGTGACGAGGATGGGTTGTGTCTGAACACAGGCGGCAGCCTGACCTTTCAATCCTACCTTGCCGAGGGTTCTGCGAATGAGGTGGCATTCGGCTCGGTCCTGGTAAAGCCCGGCGATTTTGACCACGCCACGACGCAGGCGTTTGACCCAGCCGCGTTCATTGCGACACCAGTTCTGAAAGTAATGCCGGGAAACGCATTGCCGGGTCTGGAGTTCTTGCCGCGACAAAAAACGGATATTGCGATCTTTGGCGGCCACTTCCTTGCCCAGCCGGTTTTCCCAGCAGCGTTTGGCTACTCAGCGGTCTTTGGCCGTTCAAGCAATCAGGAAGTGTGGACAGGCCCGCGTTCGGCAGACGTATCGCCGGGCGACATCGCACTGCTGCGCCCTGATCAAAGCGAGGCTGTGCTGACTCAGTTCGGCACCATTCTGGCCGTCCGAGGTGGGCAGGTGGTTAGTGAATGGCCATGCCTGCCTAACTAGGCGTCGGTTAATCTGCAAACAGGGCTTCGGCGGCGCGGCGCGCCTCGGGGTCGCGTTTGATTTCTTGGTTGTCAGGAAGCTCGGCCAGTTCGGGCACCGACTGACGCAAGATCGCCGCGTTCAGCTCTCCATTTCGGCGCCGGGCAGGAGTGACGCCCATACTGCGCGAGATCAGGTATCTGTCGTTGAACGGATTGAGTGTAAAGTGACGTGGCATCCCGTTCAGCATGGCACCCATTGTGTTTGGAAGGATGTTTTCAAGAAATGAAAGGTCATACGCGTTGGGGCGCGCTTCTGGCGGCAGTGTGTCAAGCCAAGTCATCACCTCACGCTGCCAAAAAACGGCTGGTTGAATGCCTTCGGGTGCCCTCAGGCGCAGACGCCGAACCAGATGAAGAAACCGAAACGCATCCTGCCTTTTCCACTGGTTTGCACGGTTCATGTCCATGACGTTGCCGCGCAGAGAGATCTGGGCATCAGGGAGGAACGCATGCGCTGCCAATTCACGATACCCCATCGTCGACGTGTGCCCCCCCGTGCGTAGGCCGAATAGTTTCTCCTCTAAGCTCGGTGCATCCGAGGGCGCGCGTTTTTCGGTCAACTTCATGCCGTCAATCAAATCGGGTTCGAATCCAAGTTTCTGTCCAATTTTCTGGGCAAGCAGACAATCCAGCGATGACAGATAGTTAATCCGGTGCGTATAAACGCACTGACTTGTTCAAGGTGCTCCTTGGCCGACGCGACCAGTGCCCGGCTGTCATACCCACCTGTAATCGGAATGGCGGCCCGAAAGGATCCCGCAAGCGCACCAACTGTCGCCCCAAGACGCGTCACTATTTCTGATGCAACAGTGTCAATATCTGCATCTGCGGTAAACGGCGCGTCCGATTGGGGCCAATGGCGATATTGCTAATACCGGTCCAGGGTAAGAGCGTGATTTGGCCGCGCCAGCCGCAAATCGCGATCACCAGTGATGCCCAGTGAAAAGTTGGTTGCCCCAGACATGACGTCCTCGACCCGGATATAGCGACCTGGCTCAATGGGTTGGTCCAGCGCCATGAAAGGTGATGAGCCGATAAGGCCGGTCTTTGGATCATAGAAACAGGACAATTTCAGGGTAGGGTCGATGTACAGCCTTTGCTCGCGTCCAAGCCTGCTGAATATGACAAAGCGCCCGGCCAGATTTTCAAGCCAGTTTTCCAGATCGCACCAAGTCGGACTGGCTCCAAGATCGACCAGTGTATCGCCTGCTATGACCGTTCCGGTGTCGACCGCGATCCCCAGAATCAACAGCTGTAGGCCAGCGTCGGCGCAATCGCGTAGCGTTCTGCCAATGTCAACAATTTGCAACAGAGCCTCGCAATCGAAGGCCAGTGCAAACGAAAATGCTTGGATCGAGTGATCTGCATGTGATTGGAAAGTGGTGGGCGACCCTGGAATCGAACCAGGCGTGCGTCTCCGCGAGGGAGTTACAGTCCCCTGCCACACCTTGCGGCCTGTCGCCCACTGTCAGGCGTTGCACCTGACGTGGAGGCGTGATTACTAGCGCCTTGAAGAAGCGTCAACAGGAAAATTTGGCTTTGACGCAGGAAACCGAATTCCCGGCCCGGAGGCCCAAGAAATGAAGAAACCCAAGTGGGTCGTTGAAAAGGAACAGGCGCGCAAAGCTGCGGCGTCTGAAACCGTTTGGCTGTTCGGTTTGCATGCCGTTCGGGATGCTTTGATGAACCCGAACCGGCAGAAATTGAAACTGATTGTGACGCGGAACGCACGGGATAAACTGGCAGAAGCGATTGAATTTGCAGGGATTGAGGCCGAAATGGTCGATCCGCGAAAATTCACCGCGCCCATTGATCCCGGTTCAGTCCATCAGGGGGCTGCACTTGAGGTCAAGCCGCTGGATTGGGGCGGGCTGGCTGAAAATTGCATTGGGCGTGAGCATCCCAGGGTCATTTTATTGGACCGTGTTACCGACCCGCACAATGTTGGGGCGATTCTTCGCTCGGCCGAAGTGCTTGGAGCCAGTGCCGTGATCGGTACGCGGCACCATTCGGCGCCGGAGACGGGCGCGCTGGCCAAAACCGCGAGTGGAGCACTGGAGCGTCAGCCCTATCTGCGCGTGCGCAATCTGGCGGATACTATTGTCGAGCTGCAGAACATGGGCTTTCAGGTATTGGGTCTGGACGGTGAGGCCGAACAAACCATCGAGACGGCGTTGGGCGGCAAACTGGACCAACCTGTCGCGTTGGTGCTGGGGGCCGAAGGACCCGGCCTGCGGCAAAAGACCAAGGAAACTGTCAATCAACTGGTGAAAATCGACGCAGCCGGTGGGTTTGGTTCTCTTAACGTCTCAAATGCTGCCGCAATTGCCTTATATGCTTCAAGGCATCGATAGACAGGAGAGAGCCATTACCAGCCCGACCAAAATCGCTACTTGCTGTTACTGCGGAACGCGCGCTGCGTTGGTTCTGAAAGGGAAGCAACGCCACGAACTCAGCTGCTCTAGCTGTGGGGCCCCTTTGCATGACCTCAAGATGGTTCCCAAGCGCAAGCTGAGCAATGACAAGCCAAAGCGCGACAGCTACAAAACCGCTACCGCATACAAGTCCAAAAAGAAAAAGAAGAAAAAGGGGATTTTTGCGCGCGTCATTGATGAAGCATGGGATGTGGTCGAGGATATCTTTGACTGACGCGGGATAAAGCGACACGAGCGTTCACAACCGCGTTAATAGGGGTGTTTCGCGCGACAAAAGATTGCATTTTGATACCCTGAATTTGTAATCCTGAGCATGTGATGCCAATCAAACGTTTCATACTTGGCGCGATAGCCGCCGTTGCCCTTCTTTCTGCCGCCCAAGCACAGGACATGCCCGTCTTCTATGAGGCGGACGGTGCCGTCATGGCCGGCTACGACCCTGTCTCATATTTTCTTGAGGAAACGCCGGTCCGCGGATTGCCAGAATATTCTGTGATCTGGAAAGGGGCCGAGTGGCATTTCGCCTCGGCCGAGAATCGCGATCTGTTTGAAAGCAATCCTCGCGCCTTTTCCCCTCAGTTCGGGGGCTACTGCGCCTATGCCATGGCGCAAGGTATCTTAAAAAGCACCGATCCGATGCTTTGGGACATGGTGGAAGGCCGGCTGTACCTGACCCACTCGCCTGAGATTGAGCAGCTCTGGCGTGGAGATCGTGCAGAATACATTCACATGGCCGAGGAAAACTGGCCTGTGGTGCTGTATCAAGACTAGGCGAATTTCCGCCTTCTTCGGACTGTCATCACAAAAATGCGACGCCCCTCTTTTTTTCTCTAAACTTATGCCTAAATGTCACAGTGACCGCGGAACGGAACTGCCGCGGGTCATTTCACTGTCCCTCGTTCCAACAACTGGCGCTCAGGTTCGACCTGAGCGCTTTTTTCTTTGCTGCGCCAAGTCTAGGGTGCCCGCATGCCGAATTACACAGACCCATTCCTGAAAGACATCCTGCGTCGCACCAAAGTGATTGCTGTCGTGGGCGTTTCGATGAACCCGGTGCGGCCCAGCTATTATGTCGCGCGGTATCTTTCACTTAAGGGATACACGGTGATCCCGGTGAACCCAGGTCATGCCGGGAAAGTACTTTTCGGGCAGACCGTTCGCGCGTCATTGTCCGAGATTACTCAGCCGGTCGATATGGTTGACATCTTTCGCCGTTCCGAAGCTGTTCCGTCAATAGTCGACGAAGCACTGTCTTCTTTTCCCGACCTACGCACGATCTGGATGCAGATCGGCGTTGAACACCCCGAAGCCGCAGCCAAAGCACAGGCGCGCGGCGTGGATGTGGTGATGAATCGCTGCCCTAAAATCGAATATCAGCGCCTGTTTGGCGAGCTGCGCATGGGTGGATTCGCGACCGGAGTGATTTCTTCCAGACTGTGAAGGTTAGCCGCCGACATACGGCAGCAATTCCCCGTATTGTTCCTGGCGGCGCTTTTCCAGAACAACGCTTCGGGGCACCCACTCATACTTGGTGTCTTCCACCAAGGGCGACCAGAACAGAACACCGCCGTACCGCCATGGGTCCAGCACCACGCCTTCGTACATCGTCTCGCCCTTGCGGCTGATGATGGCTGTGCTGTGGTCGATTCTGAACTGGTTGTCCGCATTTGCTATCGCACGGTGCAAGTCCAGCGTCCGGAAGTTCTCTTGCTTCAGTCGACGTTCGATATCCTCGGCCCAATGCCAACACAGCCCACGCGGGCGTAGACCCTTGTTGACCTTGGCATTGTGGATCAGCGGAGGGTCAGTAATTTCGTATTCCTGAACCAGCTGCGCAGTATAGGAATAGGCGATGCGGGCCGCGCGGTCGGCTTCTTCGGGGTCGATGTCGGGACCAAGGCTGCGGATTTCCGTTGCCAGTCTTTGAACTTCATCACCGGTCGTGCGCGGCGGCGCCGAACACGCGGTAATCATCACAAGCGAAAGCAAAGCCATTACACTGGCCAGAGCCCTGGTCATTCCCGCGTTCCTCGGTCGGTCCCACACTGGTCCCTGACTATACAGGGCAGGGCGGCAGGACGGAACCCGCGCTTAGGTCTTTGGGCGTGATGCCTTTTCCGCGATTCCGCTTGTGCCCTGGCGTCGGGCCAACTCGGCCAAAACGTCATCCAGCGCCACGTCCCGCGCGGCCAGCATGACCAACAGGTGATAGAGGACATCCGCAGCCTCGGCGGTCAGCTTGTCCTTGTCGCCTTTGACGGCTTCGATGATGGCCTCAACAGCCTCTTCCCCGAACTTCTCGGCACATTTCTCTGGCCCCTTGGCCAGCAGTTTTGCGGTCCAGCTAGAGTCGGGCTCGGCACCTTTGCGGGTCTCAATTGTCGCGGCCAGATCGTGCAGGATGTTCATGTCAGCCTCATGGGGATGCCAGCCGCAGCCATGTGTTCTTTGGCCTCGCGGATGGTGTATTCGCCGAAATGGAAGATCGAGGCCGCCAGCACGGCACTGGCCCCGCCTTCTGTCACACCTTCGACCAGATGATCCAGGTTGCCTACGCCGCCAGAAGCAATCACCGGCACGTCCACCGCGTCCGAGATCGCGCGGGTCAGCGGCAGATTGAAGCCTGCCTTGGTGCCGTCGCGGTCCATTGAGGTCAAAAGGATTTCGCCAGCCCCTTTGGCGACAACGGTTTTGGCGAACTCAAGCGCGTCGATACCGGTCGGCTTGCGGCCACCGTGGGTGAAGATCTCCCACTTGCCTGGGCTGGTTGTTTTTGCGTCGATGGCACACACAATACACTGGCTACCGAATTGATCGGCAGCTTCTGCGATGACATCCGGGTTGGCGACAGCGGCCGAATTGAAGCTGACCTTGTCGGCGCCAGCCAGCAACAGCGCACGCACGTCGTCCTTGGTGCGGACACCTCCGCCGACGGTCAGCGGAACAAAGCATTGTTCTGCCGTGCGCTGAACCACATCGAACATGGTGCCACGATTTTCATGGGTGGCATGAATGTCCAGAAAACAGATCTCATCCGCGCCTGCTGCGTCATAGGCTTTGGCCGACTCTACAGGATCGCCCGCGTCACGCAGGCCAACGAAATTGACACCTTTGACAACACGGCCATCGGCGACATCCAGGCAGGGAATGATACGGGTTTTCAGCATACCGGCGTCCTTTGTTGGCGCACCTGTATCGGCAAAACCCCGCCTTTTCCAGTACCGTTAGGGCGCGTTGCGGAAAATGGCGGGGTCAATCATTGGCTAAGATCTTGCGCCGGTTCTATTGCTTTTTGTCCTTTAGCAATTTGAGCGCAGACAGAAGATTGGCCTTGTCGTCCGTCCACGGCTCACCTCCATCCGAAACCACGGCCTTCCATTTTCCGCTCTCAACAAAACTGTCGATCTTAGACTGGTCTCGGCTGGCAATCATCACATGGGATTCGTGCGCGCCAAGTTCACTGCTGTCCGGCTCGATCTGATGAAATTGACTGGCGGTATGAAGCCCAAGCTTGCCTGCAATGCGCGCCAGCGGGTCAACTAAGTCGTAGTAGCGATTGGTGATGTGGAAAACCAGAATCCCGTCATCAACCAGTCGATCCATGTACATCCGCACCGCTTCTTCAGTTGTCAGATGCAGGGGGATTGCGTCAGAGCTGTAGGCGTCCAGAACGAGTACATCGAAGGTATAGTCTGTCTGCGCCAGGACGATACGAGCGTCACCAAGATGCGTTGGCGAATTTGGTGCACATTCCGAGATGTAGGTGAAAAGGGATGGGTCGCGCGCTACTTGATCCACCATGGCGTCGATTTCAAAGAAGGCCCATTCCTGCGATGGAAGTTTGTAGCAGGCCAGAGCCCCAACTCCGAGGCCGATAATACCAATGCTGTCGGCGTCACGCCCAAAATCGGATGTTATGACCTGAGCGATCGGACCGTTGGGGTAGAAGTATGACTTCGGCGTTGGTTTTTCGCCAAATTCTGACTCCAATTGCAAACCGTGCAGAGTGGTCCCGTTTTGATAAATTCTCAGACCCGATTCCGAGTAGACCCTATGGGTTCCAAAGAAGCTCCGATCCTGAAGCAGCGAACCCTTATGTGGCCAAAGGACCGGCAGCATCAGCGCCGCGATGATGGCGACGATACGTGCAGGTTGACTGCGAAACAGGATCAATGCACCCAGCAGCATTGCGGTTGCTACAAGTGCACTCAGAGGCCCGTCTGCAATAAGATCAACTCCATCGATCATGCCGAACAGAAGGAGGATCGGGTAGCTGACAATCAGACCAATCGCCAGGTTTCTGGGCGTAACTGTTCCTTTTCCTATCAAGAGCAATCCGCTGGCCAGGAATAGTGTCAGCTGCGCCTCGACTTCTTGGGCAAATGCTAAAGGGGCAAGGATTGAATTGAACAATCCACCGAATGCGCCGCCTACCGACAGCGCGATGTAGAACACTGTAAGCTGTTCTGCTGGCGGCCTCATTTCGTAAAGCAACCTGTGCGCATACAGGGCGATTACGAACAGTACGGGAACGTACAACAAAAAGACGATTGGGCCCGAATGGTGGCCGATTTTGTTGGACAGCAAGACTACACCTGTCGCCAGTGCCAAAATCATTGGAACGTGTAGAGATTTCGCACTTAGTCTTTTCAATTTCGCAAAGGCGAAAATGAAGGAAAGAAGGTAAGTTGCCAGAGGCACAACCCAGATAAGCGGGATTGAGCCCAGATCTGTGCTGGCTTTCGTGGTAAATGACAGCATCAGAGATGAAGGTACAAAGGCGATCACAATCCAGGTTGCAATCTGCTTCATTTTTGGGGTGCTCTTCGCGATATCAGCTGCGATCGGCGCAATGACGCTGCTCGATCCGCGCAGCGCTAAAAGGCCACTTATCGCCATTAACCCACCGAAGATGACAAACCCGATGGACCAAATTTTACTGGTCGCACTGGCACCCAGAAGGGGGTCTGCCAGCAAAGGAAAAGCCAAAAGAGCCAGCAGGGAACCGACGTTACTTGCGCTGTATAGGAAATAGGGGTCGTCTGCCGAAGGCCCACCGGACCGTGAATACCACGCCTGAAGCAATGGCGCATTCGCAGAAAGAACCGCAAATGGCAGGCCGACACCCAGGGCAAACAACTTAAGGGTTTGCAGCGCGGTCGAGCTGGATGCGTCATAACTCCAGCCGTCGCTAATTGAGAGGGGCAGGTATGTCAGTGCAGCCGCCCAAAGTGCCAGGTGAGTCACAAGCTGCCAGCGCAAGGGGATCCATTTCGTCAACACATGGGCGTAAATGTAGCCAACGATCAGAACCACCTGAAAGAACAGCATAGCGGTCGTCCAAACCGCAGGAGCGCCACCAATTTGCGGCAAGACCAGCTTGGCAAACAGGGGCTGAACAAAAAACAATAGAGAAGCGCTGACAAAAACTGTGGTGCAAAAGCTGAATATGATCGCAATTCTGAACCAAGAATTGTTCGAATATTCTGTGCTGGTAATACTCACGGTGGAATTCCCTGCTCGAGTTCTTTTGCGAACTGCTACAGGCGAATTAAGACGAAGTTTGGGCCAAGCTGGGTAAAATATCTGTCAGAATGGGTTATTGTTCTCGAATACGGGACGGTCTGCGCGGGTTTCAAAGTTGCGAGGGGTCGGGTGCGTGGCAAGGCTTCGCCGATGCCGGAGATGTGATTGCAAGTTCGCGAAAAGCTGAGACAATTTGGATGAAATTTACAGAAGGAAACCCGATATGCGAAATCTGATATTGGCAACAATTTTGACTTTTGGAGGGGCGATGTCTGCCATGGCTGACGACATCATCAAGGTAAACACGAACAAATCGGTGCAAGAGGCGATGGACGCCCTGGAAGCTGCCGTTGGCAATGCGGGCGCGACCGTCTTTGCACGCGTCGATCATGCAGCTGGTGCGGAAAAGGTCGGTCTGACCATCCCCGCCAATCAGGTTCTGATCTTTGGCAACCCGGCACTGGGTACACCCGCGATGCAAATTGATCCACGTGCCGGGCTTTTCCTGCCGCTCAAAGTGCAGGCATACGAAGACGAGACCGGGCAGGTCTGGCTGGCCTATGAGGATCCGAAAGAGACGATGGATGAGCTCGACGAAGTCGAGAAATCACCTGTCATCGAAAAGATGCGCGGTGCGCTTGCCAAGCTGACTTCGGTTGCGGCCGAGTGATCAGCTTAAGGCGCGAATGGCCTCGGAAAGGTCAATCGCGCCATCATAAAGCGCCCGGCCCGAGATCGCGCCGTCCAATGCCACGCCACAATCACGCAGGGCGATCAGATCATCCAGCGAACTGACCCCGCCCGAGGCGATGACTGGGATTGACACCGCACGGGCCAAATCTGCCGTTGCCTGGATGTTCGGCCCCTGCATCGCCCCGTCGCGATTAATATCGGTATAGATGATGGCCGCAACGCCTGCGTCCTCGAAACTGCGGGCCAGATCGGTGACCTTCACGTTGGTCTCTTCGGCCCAGCCCTTGGTGGCCACCATGCCGTCGCGCGCATCGATGCCAACAGCAACTTTGCCCGGAAATTCCTTGGCAGCTTCACGAACCAGATCGGGGTTTTCGACAGCCACGGTGCCCAGAATCACGCGCGCCAGACCTTTGTCGATCCATGTCTCAATCGTGGATATGTCGCGAATGCCACCGCCCAACTGCGCGGGCACGTTGCATTCTCTCAGGATCGCTTCAACCGGGGCGGCGTTGACCGGCTCACCCGCGAAAGCGCCGTTCAGATCGACGAGGTGAAGCCATTCACAGCCTGCCTCGACAAAAGCACGGGCCTGTGCCGCCGGGTTTTCGTTGAACACCGTTGCCTTATCCATTTCACCACGCAGCAGGCGTACGGCCTGTCCGTCTTTGAGGTCGATGGCGGGGTAGAGGATCATGTCAGGCGGCCCTATATCTGATTTGTTCGCGCGGGATATCGCACATGCGGGGCAGGGGATGCAACGCGACGCCAAGTCAATCTTGCCGGAATTGCCCAGCCGGGCCAGACTGAGCAGAAATAAGGGAGGAAATCATGAAAACATTCACACTTGCAGCCGGGTTTGCGGTATTGGCCAGCGCTGCTTTTGCGGCCGATCCGGTTGACGGTCTTTGGAAGACTCAGCCCGGGGATACCGGTGGGTATCTACACGTTTCGATTTCGGAATGCGGCAGCGCGATTTGTGGCACCATCGACACCGCCTTTGACAAAGACGGTAATGAGCAGCTGGCGTATGAAAACCTCGGCAAGCAGATCATCTGGGATATGGTGCCCGATGGCGGCGGCAGCTATAGCGGCGGCAAGATCTGGGCCCCGGACCGGGACAAGACCTACAGCTCGAAAATGACGCTGGACAGCCAGAACAAGCTGACCGTCAAAGGCTGTGCTGTGGGCGGTCTCGTGTGTCGCGGGCAGGACTGGACGCGGGTTCAGTAAACGCTCAGGGCGTCCAGGTCAGGAAGTTCCCGATCATCCGCAGGCCCACATCCTGACTTTTCTCAGGGTGAAACTGCATCCCAACCATTGTGTCGCGGCCGATCACGGCCGTGACCTCCTGCCCATAATCCACAAAGGCCAGACGCTGCGCCGGATCGGTGACACGGAAATGGTAGGAGTGCACGAAATAGGCGTGATCGCCTGATTGCACCCCGGCAAAGACCGGGTGCTCGCTTTCCAGAACCAGATCGTTCCAGCCCATATGCGGTACTTTCAGCGCACTATCTGACGGCTCGATCCGCACCACATCACCTGCAATCCAGCCAAGACCGTCGGTCTCGCGATATTCGTGACCCTTGGAGGCCATCAATTGCATGCCGACGCAGATGCCCAGAAAGGGGCGGCCTTTCTGTTCGACGGCCTCGACCATCGCGTCGTAGATGCCTTTGTGCCCGCGCAGCTCATTCGCGCAGGCGGGAAAAGCTCCGTCACCGGGTAGAACCAGCCGGTCCGCACGGGCAACCACCTCCGCGTCCGAGGTTACGACAACTTCACCCGCGCCCATCTCGCGCGCCATGCGCTGAAACGCCTTTTCGGCCGAGTGCAGATTGCCACTTTCGTAGTCGATAATGGCCGTCAGCATCTACAACGCGCCCTTCGTGGACGGAATCGCGTCCGCCTTGCGCGGATCGGTTTCGACCGCCAAACGCAACGCACGCGCGACGGCCTTAAACGCGGCCTCGGCGATGTGGTGGCTGTTGAAGCCGTGTAACTGGTCGATGTGCAGCGTGATGCCGCCGTGGGTGCTGAGCGCCTGAAAGAACTCGCGCACCAATTCGGTGTCAAAGTTGCCGATCTTGGGTGTCGGCAGGTCCACGTTCCAGATCAGAAAAGGACGCGCGGACAAGTCCAGAGCGCAGCGTACTTGCGCGTCATCCATGGGCAGGTGGCACTCGCCATAGCGTCGGATACCCTTCTTGTCGCCCAAGGCCTGTGTCAGCGCCTGACCCAGTGCAATACCGGTATCCTCAACCGTGTGGTGGTCGTCGATGTGGTAATCACCCTTGGCGCGGATCGTCATGTCGATCAGCGAATGGCGCGCAAGTTGGTCCAGCATGTGATCGAAGAACCCAACACCGGTTTGGTTGTCATAGGTGCCGGTTCCGTCAAGATTGACCTCGACCGAAATCTCGGTCTCGGCGGTTTGACGGCTGATCTTTGCGCTGCGCATGGGCGAATTCCTTTTGCTACAGGCGCGCTTATAGACGGGGATTGGTCGGCTTATCCAGGCCAAGCGTTGCTTTCACTACAATCTGTTGCAGGGGATTGCGCCCGGTGACGTGCCATGCCAGCCTGCCGGAAACTCAATCAACAGGTCCAAAACATGTCCACCTGCGTTTTCATTCAGATCCGCTGCACACCCGGCACCACCTATAAGGTCGCCGAAGAGATCGCGCTGCGCGAGATTCACTCCGAGCTTTACTCGACCAGCGGCGAATATGACCTGCTACTCAAGCTCTACATCCCTGAAACCGACGATGTCGGTCATTTCATCAATGAAAACCTGCTTGTGATCCCGAATATCGAGCGTTCGCTGACCACTATGACCTTCAAGGCGTTCTGAGTCAGGCCGAAGCGTCGGACACGGAACCTTGTGGCGCGGCACTTGCCAAAATCGCGCCATTGCGCGCCTGCTGATCAGTTGTTCCTGCCCGGAGCAACTGATGCACACCGAACAATACCATCAGCGGAATGCCAAGCGAGACCAGATAGTTTTCTCCGGCCAATTGCGACCAAACCACACCGAAAGCGCAGACAATCAGCAAAACGGCAGAGTGCGTGTTTCTCTGTTTTGTCCCATTGGTCTGATAGTTCAGGAATCCGTTCGTTCTGAACAAGGTCAAAACGACACCCGTCAAGAAAACGCTCATAATAACGAGGGTCGCGATGTTCCGGGTCAAAATCGTCGCCGTGTCGCGATAGCCAAGCAAGATCAGGCATTCGATCAGTGGCGTGATCGCCACCATGAAGAGATTGATACCAAGTAAAATGGGCTGTGGACGCAGCGTTTTCCTGACATAGGTAACGCAAACCGAGGCGGCCAGAACCGTGCCGATCCACCCGGCCAATCGCATATCATCCGTGGCCCGAAACAAAAGCATGAAAACCACGCCCGGCAGATTCTCAAACATCTCAAGCAGCAACCGCTTTTGGGTTTCGCTGGGCATTCTGTAGATTTCCTTTTTGTAATTGCGCTTTTGGAATGTCGAGTGTGGGGTGAAATTACCCCAGTTCGAATGTTGTGATGCCGTAAATCCGGTCCAGATCAATATCCGGTGCGTGGCTGGAATACATGCGACCTGTTTCGAAGACTTTGGTCAGACCCAACTGTTGCGCCATTGCCATAGCATGCGCGTTGGGGTTGGGCATGTCGATGAAGACCTCCGCATCCATCTGATCGGCGGGAAGTGTCGTTAGCAGCGATACCAAAAGGGCTTGTGCGATCTCAGGGCGGTCCGCAAAAAGGGGGCCAACTTTGTAACCACTCAAACATCGCCGCAGGGTTGCATAGCCCTTGATCTGACCATCTTCTTCGAACACGCGAGAGACGTGGCTGGGCGCACCGAGCCAGGCGTGAAGGAATGTGTCGCGCGGGGCAGGGAACAAGCCCCGGTCATACGATTTCAGCTCGTCCGTCAGGGCGCTGAGGGGCGTGATCTGATCGTGAAGGGACCGGCCCAGTTGATCTAGGATTTTACCCACCGTGCCCGAGAAGCGGTAATTGTCATAGGCCAGCTCGAACCCGAATTTTCGATAATTGTCCTGCTGTTCGACAACGCCATCCATGCCCATGTTCCGGTGCTGACAATGGGCCTTGACTGCCTCGGCAACCTGCAGCCCATATCCCGATCCGCGATACTCGGGTTGCACGATATAAAAGCCTAAAAACGAGTAGTTATCGTCATAATTCACGGCAGAGGCCGATGCGATCATCTGCCCATCCAGGAACCCGCCCTTAAACCCTTCGGGGTCGGAACCCCGAAAGCAGACCGCGTCGTGTAGCCCCGGGTTCCAGCCTTCCTGGCCGGCCCAATCGACGGCCGTTTGAACTTCGTCTTCAGTCAAAGCGCGAATAACGTATTCTGGCATCAGCGCACCTCTGTTGTGATTGCGTGCCATTCGAGAATGCCGCAACACCAGACAAAGAACCAGCATGTTCAGAGAGGTTTGTATCTGGAGCGGGCGAGGCGATTCGAACGCCCGACCCTAACCTTGGCAAGGTTATGCTCTACCCCTGAGCTACGCCCGCATCAGATACATATTTTCGACCATTCGGTCTCTCAATGGAGCGGGCGAGGCGATTCGAACGCCCGACCCTAACCTTGGCAAGGTTATGCTCTACCCCTGAGCTACGCCCGCGCCGTTGAGTGAGGAGGGGTGTATTAATTCCCAAGCAGGGCTTCAAGCGGAAAAAACAAAAAAGAGGAAAATTCTTTGCGACGGAAACGCGCCTCTTAACCGTTCAAGAACCTGAGCATCCAAGAATAAGAACGGTGGAGGTGACGAAAATGACGTATACTAAGGATCTGAAGATGGCGGCCCTGGCGGCGATGATTTTGCTGGCTACGGCGGTGTCTGGCAAAGGCGAGAATCAAATGGGCGATGTCGAATCAATTTTTACGGAATCCCCTCGAATCGAAACGCAGATTTTGGCGGGGTAATCCCCGCCATCCGGTTCACAGCGCCATCAAAAGGCTGGCTATGGCTGCTACCACAATCACGGCGAAGGTCAGCAACATGCCGATCTGGCGCAGAATCACGATCTGCGGTTTGCGGCCGAACCCATAGGCATGCAGCACGCGCCCGGCCAGAATGCCAAGGCCCAACAGATTGACCAACCAGCCACCGGCGCCCTGCAGCTCGACCATGGCGATCAGCAACAGGGCAAACGGTGCATATTCGGCAAAGTTGGAATGCGTGCGCATCACTTTGAGCATGTCGGTGTTGCCACCATCGCCGTAAGAAATCTTGTCGCCGCGGCGCTGCATGATGACCCGCACACTGAGCGCGACATAGAGAAGTGCCAGCAATGCGGCATAGACTGGGGTGATGGACAGCATGGTCTGCTCCTTTCAGGATCAAAAAAGGGCCGCCCGGTTCCCCGAACGGCCCTTGTTCCCGAAAAGGTTAGGTCGTTTATTCCAGTTCGACCAGTAGGTCCTTTGCGTCAATCTGGCTGCCCGGCTGAACATGCACAGCCTTGACCGTCGCATCGCGCTCGGCGTGGATGCCGGTTTCCATCTTCATCGCTTCGATGGTCAGCAGCATGTCGCCTTCCTTGACCTCCTGACCCGCAGCCACGGCGACGGTGGCCACCACACCTGGCATCGGCGCGCCGATGTGGTTGGGGTTGCCTGCCTCGGCTTTAGGACGGGATTGCGTGGTTGAGGTCACCAGTCGGTTTGGAACCCGGATCACGCGCGGTTGGCCGTTGAGTTCAAAGAACACTTTGACCTCGCCCTTTTCATCGGTCTCACCGATGGCCTGACAGCGGATTTCCAGTGTTTTGCCGGGGTCGATCTCGGCCGTGATCTCTTCGCCGGGTTCCATGCCGTAGAAGAAGGTGCGCGTGGGAAGAGTGCGCACAGGTCCGTAAGCCCGGTGACGCCCCATGTAGTCCAGGAACACCTTTGGATACATCAGATAGCCGTTCAGATCCTCGTCATCGACCTCTTTGCCTTCCAAAAGTTGGGACAGCTCGGCGCGTGTGCCTTCAAGGTCAACCGGTGGGACATCCTTGCCCGGGCGATCTGTGTTGGGTGTTTCATCCTTGAGGACCTTCGTTACGATAGTGTCGGGGAACCCGCCCGGAGGTTGACCCAAATTGCCGCGCATCATGTCCACAACCGAGTCGGGGAAGGCCACATCGGTATCCGGGTTTTCGACCTGTTCGCGGGTCATGTTCTGGCTGACCATCATCAGCGCCATGTCACCGACCACCTTGGATGACGGTGTCACCTTCACGATGTCACCGAACATCCGGTTCACGTCAGCATACATCTGAGCGACCTCGTGCCAACGTTCTTCCAGCCCCAGCGAACGCGCCTGCGCCTTGAGGTTGGTGAACTGTCCGCCGGGCATCTCGTGCAAGTAAACCTCAGAAGCCGGAGCCTGCAGACTGGATTCGAAGGCTGCGTACTGGCCGCGAACCGCTTCGAAATAGTCGCTGATCTCACGGATGGCCTTGATGTCCAACCCGGTGTCGCGCTCGGTATGGCGCAGTGCTTCGACCACGGTGCCCAGCGTCGCCTGCGAAGTGTTGCCCGAGAAGCTGTCCATCGCGCAATCCACCGCGTCCACGCCCGCCTCGGATGCAGCGAGAATGGTGGCGCTGGCGATACCGGCAGTATCGTGTGTGTGGAAGTGGATTGGCAGGCCGACCTCTTCCTTCAGCGCACGGATCAGGATTTTGGCCGAGGCCGGTTTCAAAAGACCCGCCATATCCTTCAGACCCAGAACGTGTGCACCTGCATCGCGCAGTTCTTTCGCCATGCCGACATAGTATTTCAGGTCATACTTGGCGCGGTCCGGGTCCAGAATATCACCGGTGTAACAGACGGTGCCCTCACAGATTTTGCCGTTCTCAACCACGGCGTCCATGGCCACGCGCATATTCTCGACCCAGTTTAACGAGTCGAACACACGGAACACGTCGATGTTCTGCGATGCTTGACGCACGAACTCCTGCACAACGTTGTCAGGGTAATTGGTGTAACCGACCCCGTTCGCGCCGCGCAGCAGCATCTGGGTCATCAGGTTCGGCATCGCCTCGCGCAGGTCGCGCAGGCGCTGCCACGGGCATTCCTGCAAGAAACGATAGGCCACGTCAAAGGTCGCGCCCCCCCAGCACTCGATCGAGAATAGCTGGGGCAAGTTCGCTGCATAGGTTGGTGCCACTTTGATCATGTCGATCGAACGCATCCGGGTCGCCAGCAGAGACTGATGCCCGTCACGCATGGTTGTGTCGGTGATCAGAAGCTGGCGCTGCGCCTTCATCCAATCAGCAACGGCTTGCGGACCTTTTTGTTCCAGCAGGTTGCGAGCGCCCATCTGCGGCTCGGAGTTCGGTGCCGGGGGCTTTGCGTCTTTCAGATCAGCGCGAGGTTCGGGGCGGTCCTTGGTCTCGGGATGCCCGTTCACCGTGATGTCGGCGATGTAGGTCAGAACCTTGGTGCCCCGGTCGCGGCGGCGTTTAAAGGAGAACAGATCCGGCGTCGTGTCGATGAATTTGGTCGTATATTCATTCGACAAGAAAGTCGGGTGTTTGAGCAGGTTGATGACAAAGTCGATATTGGTGCTGACGCCGCGAATTCGGAATTCACGCAAAGCGCGGTCCATCCGGGCAATCGCAGCCTCGGGTGTCGGCGCCTTGGCAGTCACTTTGGTCAACAGCGAGTCGTAATAGCGCGTGATCACACCCCCCGCATAAGCGGTGCCGCCATCCAGACGGATGCCCATGCCAGTGGCCGAGCGATAGGCAGTGATACGACCGTAGTCGGGAATGAAGTTGTTTTGCGGGTCCTCGGTGGTGATCCGGGTTTGCAGCGCGTGGCCGGTCAGGTGCACATCCGACTGGCTGTTTGCGCCGGTGGCCTCGGCCAGAGTTTTGCCTTCGGCAATCAGGATTTGCGCCTGAACGATGTCGATACCGGTGACTTCTTCGGTGACGGTGTGTTCCACCTGAACACGTGGGTTCACTTCGATGAAGTAGAACTTGCCGGTTTCCATATCCATAAGGAATTCAACAGTGCCGGCGCATTCATAATTCACATGGGCGCAGATTTTGCGGCCCAGTTCGCAGATCTCGGCACGCTGCTCTTCGGACAGATACGGGGCAGGGGCGCGCTCGACCACCTTCTGGTTCCGTCTCTGGACCGAGCAGTCGCGTTCATACAGGTGATAGATCTCACCATGCTTGTCGCCCAGAATCTGCACCTCGACATGGCGGGCGCGGATGATCATCTTTTCCAGATAACCCTCGCCATTGCCGAACGCGGCCTCGGCCTCGCGACGGCCTTCCAGAACCATCTCTTCCAGTTCATCCTCGGATAGGATCGGGCGCATACCGCGCCCGCCACCGCCCCACGACGCCTTGAGCATCAGGGGATAACCGATTTCTTTTGCCTCGGCCCGGATCGCATCCATGTCATCGCCCAGAACCTCAGTCGCCGGAATCACAGGCACACCCGCCGCGACGGCCACGCGGCGCGCGCTGGCCTTGTCACCCAAGGCGCGCATGGTTTCCGCCTTCGGGCCAATAAAGGTGATGCCGTTCTGCACGCAGGCATCGACAAAGTCCGGGTTCTCGGACAGCAGGCCATAGCCGGGATGGATCGCATCTGCCCCACATTCTTTAGCGACGCGGATGATCTCATCGATGCTCAGGTAGGCCGCAACAGGCCCCATCCCTTCGCCAATGCGATAGGCTTCGTCCGCTTTGAACCGATGCAAGCCCAGCTTGTCCTCTTCGGCAAAGACGGCAACGGTGCGTTTGCCCATCTCATTGGCGGCGCGCATAACGCGAATGGCAATCTCGCCTCGATTGGCGATCAGGATCTTGGTGAATTCAGTCATGTCGAGTCCCGGTCCTACTTGTTTGGCCGTGTTGATAGGCGGACAATACGCGCACGTATATCAGTCGTTCTGGGTAGAACCGGCATGTTAACGCTCGCAAACGCCCCCTATTAGCGCTATTTATCTAATAACGCTGCACCGCAGCATCGGCAAGCGGCACGACTGGGGGCAGGTGATTCAGCGACACAGCCCCCATTTGACCCATATTCGCGTGCATATCCTGCCGCAAAATGTCGATGACATGGGCAGGGCCTTTGGCGCCGAGGGCGGCCAGCCCATACATGAAGCCACGGCCCAGCATCACAAAATCGGCCCCAAGGGCCTTGGCACGCAAGATGTCCAGACCACCTTCGATACCACTGTCGAAGATCAGGGGCAGGTCTGTGGCCGCGCGGATTGCAGGCAAGGCGTCGATTCCGGCGGGGGCACCATCGAATTGTCGTCCGCCGTGATTCGATATCCAGATGGCGTCGACGCCAGCCCGCTGCAATGGCTCGGCATCTTCAGGGCGCTGCACGCCTTTCACGATCAGCGGGCCATCCCAGGCATCGCGCAGCCAGTGAACATAGTCCATGTCCGGAGACGTGCGGAGCAGATACCCAACATGGGCCGTCGGGGGCAAGTTGCTGGAGTTGTCCGTATACTTGTCCAGTGTCCGCATCCGCGGCGGCCCGCTGCGCGCTATTCCAAGCGCCCATTCCGGCCGCATCGCGATTTGGGCTAGCAGGCGCGGCGTCAATCTTGGTGGATTGGTCAGGCCCGAGCGTGTCTGCCGTTCGCGTCGGGATGCAACCGGAACGTCTGCGGTCATCACAAGCGTCGTAAAGCCAGCATCCCGGACCCGATTCAGAAGATCCTTACGAATGTCCGGGTCCCTTGGCGGATAAAGCTGAAACCACGCGTTGTCACCCAGATGCGGCGCGACGTCCTCGGGGCTTTGGCAGGCAACGTTGGATAGGGTAAAAGGCAGACCGGCGCTTGCGGCAGCGCGGGCAAGATGAGCTTCGGCATCAGGCCAAATCAGGCCGGCCATACCGATCGGGGCAACGCCGAACGGTAATGGGTAGGTCTGACCCAGGAACTCGGTCGAAGTGTCAAATTCCAATGGTCCGTGCAGGATAGACGGCAGGAAACCGACGCGGTCCAATCCCTCGCGATTGCGGCGCAGCGTGGCTTCAACCCCGGTTCCGCTGTCCAGATACTCCCAGACAAAATGAGGAATCCTGCGCTGGGCGCGGTGTTTCAGATCGGCGATGCCGGGAAAGCGACTATGAAGGTCCATGGGGATTGATCGGACCAAAGGCGCGATTCGGCAAGGATTTTAAGCCGTTGATTTCCCACCAATGGCTTTTACCGGCTTTTTGAGCTGGGAAATCTGCTGTGAGTCACTTCCGCTGCCGGCGACCTGCACTTGATTGCGACCTTTGTCCTTTGCCGCATACAACGCATCATCGGCAGCGCGCATCAGATCCTGCGGCATGGTGCCATGTGCCGGATAATGCGAAACCCCAACCGAGATCGTGATACGGGGCAGGGATTTCTCACCGTAGCGCACCGAGACGGCCTCGACCGCTTGCCGCAATTGTTCGGCGCGGGTGACTGCGTCGTCTGATGTATTGTCGGGCAGGATCAGCATAAATTCTTCACCACCAATGCGGCAGGCAACTTCATCCCGGTCGCAGCCCTGTTCCAAAGCGGCACCAACTGCACGCAACACCATGTCACCGGCATCATGCCCATGGGTGTCGTTGAATTTCTTGAAATGATCGACATCCACGGCAATCAGGCTGAGCGGTGCGCCGGTTTGCTGACTGCGGTTGATCGATTTGCGCAGGGTTTCAAGCATATGCCGCCGGTTGAACAGCCCGGTCAAAGGGTCCCGGACGGACTGGTCATGCAACTGATCGCGCATCCGTACATTGGCAATCGCCATACTGATCTGTTCGGCGCTGAGCTGTGCCAGCTTTTTACTCGTGTGAAACGCCTCATCTGTTCCCTCAAGGGCGCGGAGGTGCAGAAGGCCGACCGTTTCCCCATGCGCCAGTATCGGAAAGCAGAAATAGGGTCGCCCGTCATGTGGTTCGGCGTGTTCACAGACAAAGTCGATCTCAGACGCGCCGTATTCATAGGTTCGGCCACGCCGAAGCCCCCAACACCCTTCGGGATGGATGTGCGCCTTATGGGTCCCGCCATTCCAACTGGCACAGCCATCCAGGACGTCGCGCGAGTTGGAATACACGTAAACGCTGCCCTCAGCCTCGGGTAGGATATGGGTCATGAAGCGCGAGACCATATCGAACAGCTCGTCCAAGGACCGGCTGGATTGTAACCACTCGTTCAATTCGCCCAGCAATCGGACTTCGCGGGCCAGGCGCAGTTGATCTTCCATCAGATCACGCTCTTTTGCAGATTGTTTTTGCAGGGCCCGCAGTTGCAAGCGGTTCGCCCGGTAGCTGGCAAAGGACACGGCAACAAGCGCAAGCAGGGCTATGACACTTAGAACGGTCAAAGAAATCCTAAGCCGCGTGATGAACGTGGTGCGCAAATCGGAGATATCAGTAAAGAATTCGATGGCGCCGATGAAACGCCCATTCTTGGCCACCGGCATAAAGACTTCGGCAACATGGTGCTGCGTTGCGTTCAGGATATTGTCGGTATGCAGATCAAGCCCGTCGATCTCGGACAGTGGAACTACTTCCTGAATGTAGTGAATCATTCCTCTGGCTACGTCGCTGCGAAAGAAATCACGGTTTTCAACACTGCCTACCTCTGTCGGACGAGTCGACCAGGTGACACGCCCATTCGAGTCGAGCAATTTGAAGCGGTAAACATCAGAAGCTTCGGGCATCGCGGCCAGAAATTCGGCGTCATGCGCATCAATCACGCCGGTCTTAAGCGCGCTCTCGGGGTCCTCCAGATGCAAGACGACGCGGCGCTTCCACAGCTCGGCTTGCTTGAGAATGTCGACCTTTAGCATCCTGTCGACCAGCGGCGCAGGCAATTTGTAAATTCCCCAGCCGCATCCAATTGCCAGAGAAATCAGCAACATGCTGATACCGATCCATTTCAGCCGGTGATTTACGGCCCCCCGATTATCCTGAGTCATACCTACGCGCTCCCACAGCAATTTACTGATCATCGCGGCGGGTGTTTTACAGATGGTTAATGAAATCGTTCTCAGTCCAAGTCGCTTGATTAGAATTGATCGTAACGGAGTAACAAAATCTATGCGAACAAGGCGTGAACAAACCCTTTCCCTCGGCCAACATCCAGCGTAGTTTGGCAAGATGAGCAGTTTCGACGAAATGGACGCCTTTGAGGGCGCATCCCTGTCCGCGCGCGCCATGGCCGCGCGCCCTATGCCTTATCTGGACGAGCTGAACCCGGCGCAACGTGACGCGGTCGAGCGACTGGATGGGCCTGTCCTGATGCTGGCAGGCGCAGGTACGGGCAAAACCAAGGCACTGACCGCGCGTATCGCGCATCTGCTTAGTATTGGGCGTGCGCGCCCGAACGAGATCTTGTCGGTGACATTCACCAACAAGGCCGCGCGCGAGATGAAGAACCGCGTGGGCCGTTTGTTGGGGCAACCAGCCGAGGGGATGCCTTGGCTGGGCACGTTCCACTCGATCTGCGTCAAGCTGCTGCGGCGGCACGCGGAACTGGTCGATCTGAAATCAAATTTCACCATTCTGGATACGGATGATCAGTTGCGGCTGCTCAAACAGCTGATTCAAGCGGCTAATATTGATGACAAACGCTGGCCTGCGCGCATGTTGGCCGGCATCATTGATGACTGGAAGAACCGCGCCCTGACGCCCGACAAAGTGCCGGCAGCCGATGCGGGGGCTTATAACCACAAAGGTCTCGAGATCTACGCGCAGTACCAAACTCGTCTGCGAGAGCTGAACGCGGTGGATTTTGGCGACCTACTGTTGCACATGGTCACGATCTTCCAGACTCATCAGGATGTGTTGGAGCAATACCAACGCTGGTTCCGCTACATTCTCGTGGACGAATACCAGGATACCAACGTCGCCCAATATTTGTGGTTGCGGTTGCTGGCCGGGGTGCACAAGAACATTTGTTGCGTGGGGGACGATGATCAGTCAATTTATGGCTGGCGCGGGGCCGAAGTGGGCAACATCCTGCGGTTCGAGAAAGATTTTCCCGGGGCTTATGTTGTCCGGCTGGAACAAAATTATCGTTCAACCCCACATATTCTGGCGGCTGCGTCCAATGTAATTCGCGGCAATGAAAGCCGGTTGGGCAAAGAACTGTGGACTGATGCGCAGGATGGCGAAAAAGTACGATTAATTGGCCACTGGGATGGCGAGGAAGAGGCGCGCTGGATCGGTGAAGAGATCGACGCAATGCAGGGGGGAACGCGCGGTGCGCGGCCCTTTAATCTGGATGAAATTGCGATTCTCGTGCGGGCCAGCCATCAAATGCGCGCGTTTGAGGACCGTTTTCTGACCATCGGCCTGCCCTACAAGGTCATAGGCGGCCCACGATTCTATGAGCGGATGGAGATCCGTGACGCGATGGCCTATTTCCGGCTGGTGGTTAGCCCCGGCGACGATCTGGCCTTCGAGCGGATCGTGAATACCCCGAAACGCGGGCTTGGTGACAAGGCGCAGCAGACGATTCAGATGACGGCGCGGGAAAATGGCGTGTCGCTGGTCGATGGGGCGCGGATTGCTGTCGACAATGGGCTGATCAAAGGCAAAGGCGGCAAAGCACTGCGCGAGCTTATCGATGGGTTGGCGCGTTGGAACGCGATGACGCGCGGGCCCAAGATCGAAGTCGACGATGATTCTGTGATTGATGACGGCACAGCTCCGATGCGGTTTGGTGAGCCAGAGGTGTCACATATTGAGTTGGCGCGGATCATCCTGGACGAATCCGGCTATACGGCCCACTGGCAGAACGAGAAAACGCCTGAGGCTCCGGGGCGGTTGGAAAACCTCAAGGAATTGGTCAACCAACTGGATAATTTCGAGAATCTGCAAGGGTTTTTGGAACATGTCAGCCTGGTGATGGACAACGAGAAGGAATCGGACGGGGCAAAAGTCTCGATCATGACCCTGCACGCGGCAAAGGGGCTGGAGTTCCCGGCCGTGTTCCTGCCGGGGTGGGAGGACGGGTTGTTCCCGTCGCAAAGGTCGATGGACGAATCCGGGATCAAGGGACTCGAGGAAGAACGGCGATTGGCCTATGTCGGCATCACACGCGCGGAAGAGATCTGTACGATTTCTTTTGCGGCCAATCGTCGGGTGTTTGGTCAATGGCAAAACGCGATGCCGTCGCGGTTCATTGACGAGTTGCCTGAAGATCATGTCGAAGTTCTGACGCCGCCGGGGCTGTATGGGGGTGGTCAGCCGACTGCCGGTATCGAAACCCGTGCGGCCGAGGCCAATGTCTATAACTCCCCCGGTTGGCGGCGATTGCAGGCCCGGCAGGGGCAGTATGGAACGTCCCAACCCCGCGAAAGCCGCAATACGGTGATTGACGCGACTGCGGTCGCCAGTTTCACCCTTGGCGAGCGCGTGTTTCATCAGAAATTCGGCTATGGCGCAGTGATCGGCATCGAAGGCGACAAGGTTGAGGTCGATTTCGAAAAGGCTGGATTGAAAAAAGTGGTTTCCCGCTTTCTGTCCGCCAAGGATGATGTGCCGTTTTAAGCAAACGGAATTTGCCTGACGGCACATGCTCGATCTTTTTGAAAAGCGCCCGGTTTCGACCGCGGCGCTTTTTTCTTGTCTGCAAAAACAAAAACGGCGGTTCCCAGGGAGGAGGAGAGGGAACCGCCGTTCTTTTCAACATCAGGGCAGGGAGGAGGAGAGCCCCGATGTATCCGAACCCGGGTTTGATCCCGGTATGAGGAAGACGCGGCGACGTCAGGGAGGAGGAGAGACGTCGCCGCGCGCTTTCAACACCGGGAAAGGGAGGAGGAGTACCCGGTGTGTCACGTTCCGGCGTTCAAGGCCGGTATTAAGGGCGGCGACATCAGGGAGGAGGAGAGATGTCGCCGCTGAAATACAGGTCCAAAAGGGAGGAGGAAGGACCTGATCTCGATGTTTCTGTGTCGCTTAACGCGCGACGTGCTCTTCGGCCGCTTGCTGAGCCAGGCGGCGGATCATTGAGCGGTGAAGCCCCAGATCAGCCAGTTCGCGGTTCGACAGATCAGACAGTTCGTGAACTGTCTGGCGATAGACGCGATATCGGGTGAACCGGGTCTTTGCCGCCTCGAACAGCGAAGCCAGGCTAACTGCCGGTGCGCCTTTGAGCGCGGTGTTCTGTGTTGCTACAGCCATTTGCTTTACTCGATGTATTCGTTGTTGCCGGTGTTGTCCGGCGCTTGCTTGAGATTGAAAATAATCAAATGCTGCGATTGCACAATACCCGACAACGTCAATGCTGCTATGCAGCAAATGCATAGATATCAACCGGTTGCCAGTGTGGGTTTGGCCGAGCCAATAAAATAAGGCCTTCAGTGAGTGTTTCCCCTAGGGAAGGTCTCAACAAGGTTTTCTGAATTTTCCTGTCTGCGCGTCTTTTGAGCGTAGTTTGTCAATTCTTGTGCGCTTTGTGTATTGGACGGGCCAGGCGCGCGGCGGCTGACATGATGATTTCTGATCGTGGGAATTCATGGGCGTCAGCTGGGGCGGCGCAGAATCCACATGTGGCTGAGGTTAATAATTGGGATGATTCGTTAACCCAGTGGCCCATTTTCGCTATGCTCATCATAAAATATCACCTTTGGGAGAATTTTCTGGGAAATTATGGGAATATTTGGGGTGGCTCCAAAATTGGCCTATTTAGTATACTGATAACACAAACTACCTACAATTGGTGTCTGCGGGGTGGTTTTCTTTCCCAGTTGCGTTGGCTAAACTGTGATTCTGAACATAGGGTCGGCAAATTTTCTGTTGATTTCCATGAATTCCCATGTCATCCCTAGTTCATCCGATGAGGACGAGGCACATGGGGCGCCAAACGACCCCGAACCAATAAAAACAGGTTTCATACAGGCATCTCGCTTTCATCAATCAAGAGATCCGGCGCGCGGGCGAGCAGACATCCCCCCAGGTGGCGCGCGCAGCTGGACATCCCGCACAGCGGGTCAATGCGGCGGGTTGATCAGTGGCAGCAGATCAACCCGCCGTTTTTCATCTGGGGGAGTGAATTTTAAGTGGGGCGCAAGCGGAAGGGACAGTCGTCTTGGCGCGCAGGTTTAGAGGTGAAAGCCACCACAAGGTGGATACGAAGGGCAGGGTGTCGATCCCGGCCTCGTTTCGCCGTGTGCTTGAATCCTCTGACCCGAACTGGCAGCCCGGCGACACTCCTGAGCTTGTAATTGTCTACGGCGACCACCGACGCAAATTCTTGGAATGCTATACTATGCAGGCGATCGAAGAGGTCGATGCCAAGATCGATGCGCTGCCGCGCGGGTCGATGCAGCGGAAGATGTTGCAGCGCATGTTCCACGGTCAATCTTTCCCGACCACAGTGGATGAAACCGGCCGTCTGGTGCTGCCGGCCAAGCTGCGCAACAAGATCAATCTTGAAGGTGAGGCATTCTTTATCGCCGCGGGTGACACGTTCCAGATTTGGAAGCCTGAAACTTACGATTCCGAAGAATTGGCTGCGGCCGAAGAGTGGTTGGACGAACAGCCCGAGGACTTTGATCCTTTGGAGTTCCTTGACGGCACCGGGGATGCGTAACGGCATGGCCGGCGCTAACACCCCTTCTGATAAACCTCATATTCCCGTTCTGCTGCGTCCATTGCTGGCTGCTGTTGCGCCCGTGTCGGGCGTCTGGCTGGATGGAACGTTTGGCGCAGGCGGATATACAAGGGGCCTGCTGGACGCTGGCGCAGATAAGGTCATCGGCGTGGACCGTGATCCATTGGCCTTTGAAATGGCGGCGGATTGGGTCGGAGATTATGGCGACCGGCTTGTGATGCAGCCGGGTGTATTCTCGCGCATGGACGAATACGCACAGGATCTGGATGGTGTCGTTCTGGATCTGGGTGTGTCGTCGATGCAGCTCGACCTGGCGGAACGCGGATTTTCTTTCATGAAGGACGGCCCGCTCGACATGCGTATGAGTCAGGAGGGCGAAAGCGCGGCAGATTTGGTCAATACTGCGACCGAGGAACAACTGGCTGATATCCTGTATCATTATGGCGAAGAGCGTGCCAGCCGCCGCATTGCCAAAGCCATCGCCAAAGCGCGTGCGGAAGAGCCGATAACAACAACTCTGCGCCTGGTTCAGATCATCGAATCCTGTTTGCCGCGTCCCAAGCCGGGGCAGTCCCACCCTGCAACCCGCAGTTTTCAGGGCCTGCGGATCGCAGTGAATGCTGAATATGAAGAGCTGTATCAGGGCCTTATGGCTGCTGAGCGCGCTTTGAAGCCGGGCGGGCAACTGGCAGTCGTGACGTTCCATTCCATCGAAGACCGGATGGTCAAACGGTTCTTTCAGTCCCGTGCGGGCAAAACGGGCCGGGCCAATCGCTATGCGCCCGAGATTGAGCAGGAGCTGCCGCAGTTCACGCTTAAGACTCGTAAGGCCGTGGGGCCGGATGATCAGGAGCTGCAGGAAAATCCGCGTTCACGCTCGGCAAAGCTGCGTGTTGCAATTCGAACGGATGCGCCGTCGGGGGAAATTGATGCCCGCGCCGTTGGCATGCCGCAACTAGGGGGAAGAGCAAAATGAAGAGTGTTTTGTATGTGTTGACTGCTCTGTCCGTGTTTGGACTGGCGCTGTGGGCGTATCAGGAAAACTATCGCACGCAGCAGGTGGTGAAGGAAACGCAGAAGCTGCAGCGCGAAATTGGTATGGCGCAGGTGAAGCTGGCGGTTTTAAACGCCGAATGGGCTTATCTGAACCGCCCCGATAGGTTGCGTGAGCTTGCAGATCTAAACTTTGAACGGCTGGGCCTTTTGCCCCTGCGGGCTGAGCAATTCGGTCGCGCCGATCAGATTGCCTATGCGGAAGATCCTGACCTGCCGATCGTCGACCCGATCGAGCTGCAGGCCATCACGAATATTCAGGCGCTGGGTGAGGTGCAGATTCCATGACCCGCACGCCGCTGCGCCCTCTCGCCCGAATCCTTGACGCGCGCTCGCGGGGCGAGAATCCCAAAGCCATTGAGCGCGAAAACATCCGCAAGCGTCACGAAGACATGAAAGACCGCAGCCGCACCCGTGCTGAGGGCCGCTTGCTGGTGCTGGGTCTGTTCTTTTTCTGTGCCTTTTCAGTCGTGGGCGTCCGGATGGGCATGTTGGCCACATCCGAAGCGCAGGAGCCTGTGGCTTCGGCCCCTGGTGCAGCCATTGCGATGCAGCGGGCCAACATCGTAGACCGGGAAGGGCGCATTCTTGCGACCAATCTGGACACTTATTCGGTATATGCGCAGCCGCCGCTGATGATCGACCCGATTGCCGCAGCTGATCAGCTTGTGGCGATTTTCCCAGATCTGGAAAAAGAACGCCTGGTCACGGACTTCACCGGCAATCGCAAATTCCTGTGGATCAAAAAGCGTATCTCGCCCGAGCAGAAACAAGCCGTGCACGATATCGGTGATCCTGGCATCCTGTTCGGCCCGCGTGAGATGCGGTTGTACCCGAATGGCCGTCTGGCGGCGCATATCCTTGGCGGGTCAAGCTTTGGGCGCGAAGGCGTCAGCGCTGCTGAAGTGATCGGTGTGGCCGGTGTTGAAAAGCAATTCGACGACTACCTGCGTGATCCCGCGAATGGGACTAAGCCGCTGCAACTTTCATTGGACCTGACGGTTCAAGCCGCCGTTGAGCAGGTGCTATATGGCGGCATGAAGATCATGAACGCCAAGGGTGCGTCGGCGGTTCTGATGAACGCGCATACGGGCGAGGTGATCTCAGCGGCCTCGTTGCCGTCTTTCGATCCCAATGATCGCCCGCGCCCGCCGACCTCGGGATTCGATCCATCAGATAGCCCGCTGTTCAATCGCTATGTACAGGGCGTTTACGAACTGGGATCCGTGTTTAAGATTTTCACCGCCGCGCAGGCGGTTCAGTTGGGTTTGGTGAATTCGAACACGATCATCGATACCTCGGGGCCGATGAAGATCGGCCGTTTCCCGATTGGTGAGTTCAACGGCAAGAATTACGGCAAGATCAGCGTAGCCGATGTGATCGTCCACAGCTCGAACCGGGGCACCGGGCGACTGGCGCTGCAGATCGGCGCGCAACGGCAGCAGGATTTCCTGGAATCGCTTGGTATGTTCGATCCCACCCCGTTCGAAATCGTCGAAGCCAAGGGCGGCGAACCGCTGAAGCCCAAGAAATGGGGCGAACTGAGCACGGTGACCATCTCATACGGTCATGGTCTGTCGACCAGCCCCATGCATTTGGCGGCAGGGTACGCGGCGATTGCCAATGGCGGGCACTATGTAAGCCCGACGATTCTGCGTAAAAATGGGCCACAATACGGTCCTCGGGTGATGTCTGATAACGCGGCAAACCAGGCGCAGAACATGTTGCGCCGGGTGGTAACAGATGGCACCGCCAGTTTTGGCGATGTTGCAGGCTATGATGTGGCCGGTAAGACCGGCACCGCGGACAAACCCAAGCCCCGCGGCGGGTACTATGATGACAAAGTTATCGCGACCTTTGCGACGTTCTTTCCGGCTTATGATCCTAAGTATGTCCTGATCGTGACGTTGGACGAACCATCCATACTTGCTTATGGCGAAAAGCGCCGTACGGCAGGCTGGACAGCGGTTCCTGTGGCCGCAGAATTGATCGGGCGCATCGCACCGTTGCTGGGCCTGCGTCCTCGGGTTGAGCCTGAGGCCGGCGCTGCTATAACGCTGACCTCAAATTAGGCTGTCCAAACGAGGTGGGTCATGGGCGCAAGGACAAAGAAACTCAGCCAACTGGCCCTGACCGCCCGAGGTGGCACCAATCCTAATATCACAGGGCTGGCGGTCGACAGCCGCGAAGTCAAAGACGGTTTCCTCTTTGCGGCACTTCCCGGTACACGTGTTCATGGCGGTGAGTTCATTCAATACGCTTTGCGTATGGGGGCCGCAGCCATCCTGACGGATGCCGAAGGGGCAGAGATCGCAGCCGAGGAACTGGCCGCATCAGATGCGGCGCTGATCGTGCTCGAGGACCCGCGTCAGGCGCTGGCCGGGTGCGCTGCGCTGTGGTTCGGAGCGCAGCCCAAAACCATCGTTGCGGTTACTGGCACCAATGGCAAAACCTCGGTCGCGACATTTGTTCGCCAGATATGGACCGAACTTGGTCACGCCGCGGTCAACCTTGGGACCACAGGGGTTGAGGGGGCGTGGACCGCACCACTAGCCCATACAACGCCCGAACCAATCACTTTGCATCGTTGCCTGTCCGAGGCTGCGGAGAACGGAGTGACTCATGCTGCGATGGAGGCATCCTCGCACGGATTGGAACAGCGCCGCTTGGACGGGGTACAGCTGGCTGCGGCGGGGTTCTCGAACTTCACTCAGGACCATCTGGACTACCACGAAACGTTTGAGGCGTATTTCAACGCTAAGGCAGGTCTGTTTGATCGGGTCCTGCCGCAAGACGGCACTGTTGTCGTCAACATGAGCGATCCCAAGGGCGCTCAGGTCCTCCGAATTGCCAAAGACCGGGGGCAGAAGGTTTTGACCGTTGGGCTTGGGGAAGCAGACCTGTGCCTGATGAATCAGCGGTTTGACGCAACAGGTCAGGACCTGCGGTTTTCTTGGCAGGGCAAGATCTTCCAAACTCGTTTGAATCTGATCGGCGGCTTTCAGGCCGAAAATATCTTGTTGGCCTGCGGTCTGGTTATTGCTGCAGGGGAAGAGCCTGAACACGTTTTCGAAACCCTGCCGCATCTCACTACGGTTCGCGGGCGCATGCAGCTGGCGGCGACACGAGAGAATGGGGCGGCGGTGTTTGTGGACTATGCGCATACACCCGACGCGGTGGCGACAGCCCTCAAGGCATTGCGCCCACACGTAATGGGCCGCCTTATCGCCATTGTTGGCGCGGGTGGTGATCGCGACGCGACCAAGCGCCCGCTGATGGGGCAAGCCGCCGCCAACCACGCAGATGTGGTTTTCGTCACCGACGACAACCCGCGCAGCGAAGCACCGGCCACCATACGCGCCGCCGTGATGGACGGGGCACCAGAGGCCACCGAGGTCGGCGATCGGGCCGAGGCCATCTTGCGCGGGATAGACGCGCTGCAACCCGGGGACGCGCTTTTGATTGCGGGCAAAGGGCATGAAACCGGTCAGATCGTTGGTGATCAGGTTCTGCCATTTGATGATGTCGAACAAGCCAGCATCAGTGTGGCCGCACTTGACGGGAGGGTGGCATGACATTGTGGACTGCAGCCGAGGCCTCCGAGGCAACCGGTGGACGCGTCACTTCGGATTGGGCGGTCAATGGTGTGTCAATCGACACGCGTACTATCCAGCCCGGTGATCTTTTCGTCGCACTCACAGCCGCGCGGGACGGGCATGAATTCGTGGCACAGGCTTTGGAAAAAGGCGCTGGGGCGGCCTTGGTGTCGCGTATTCCTGAGGGCGTAACCGAAGATGCGCCCTTGCTGATCGTCGAAGACGTGCAGTTGGGGCTTGAGGCGCTGGGGTGCGCGGGTCGTGACCGCTGCAATGCGCGGGTGCTCGGGGTGACCGGAAGCGTCGGCAAGACATCGACGAAGGAAATGCTGGCCACGATTTTGGAAACGCAGGGAAAAACTCATGCCAGCGTTGCCAGCTACAACAATCACTGGGGCGTGCCGCTTACCTTGGCGCGGATGCCGCGTGACACAGAATTCGCGGTGATCGAAATCGGTATGAACCACCCCGGAGAGATTTCTCCGCTGGCGCAGCAAGCCCGCCCGCATGTGGCGCTGGTCACGACCGTGGCGGCAGTGCACCTAGAAGCCTTTGAGTCGGTGGCCGGTATTGCGCATGAAAAGGCGGCAATTTTTGACGGCCTGATCGAGGGCGGCGCGGCCATCCTGAACGCGGATATCGAGCATGCGGACATCCTGCGCGACTGTGCGCGGGACTTGGGCGCGAAAACGGTGGATTTCGGCCGCAATGGCACCGACTACACATTGACCGATGTAACCCAAGAGGCTGACTCGGTTCATGCAAAGGCAACAGTCGCAGGACGCCAGTTTGCGTTTGACGTACAATCAGCGGGCACGCATTTCGCCATGAACGCCCTGGGGGCATTGGCTGCCTGTGTCGAATTGGGCATCGATCTGGATCAGGCGATTGCAGGTCTCGGCGGATGGTCGCCGGTCAAGGGTCGCGGGGTGCGCGAACAGATCGCGTTGACCGACGGTGGCCGGATCGAACTGCTGGATGACAGCTATAACGCTAACCCGACGTCGATGGAGGCCGCACTGGATGTTTTGGCCGCGGCGCAAGGGCATCGTCGTATCGCTTTTCTTGGGGATATGAAGGAGTTGGGGCAGGAAGAAACTGCTATGCATGCGGCGATGGCGGATGTTTCGGCTATGCAGCGCGTGGACAAAGTACATTGCGTCGGCCCGCTGATGAAGGCGCTGTACGATGCACTTCCGGCGGATAAACGCGGGCTTTGGTTCGAGACCAGCTCCGAGATGGCGGTTCAACTGCCCGAGCTTGTTCAGGCCGGTGATACTGTGTTGGCCAAGGGATCGCTGAGCATGGCATTGGCGCAGATTGTTGACGGTTTGCGTAAAATGGGGCAAGGGGGCGCGCTTGATTGATGATCGCGCCCGCCACCTCAGTGTGAGAAAGGTTTTGAAATGCTCTATTGGTTGACCGCCCTGTCGGACGGAGGGGATTTTTTCAACCTCTTCCGCTATATCACGTTCCGCGCAGGCGGCGCCTTTTTGACCGCGCTGATTTTCGGTTTTCTCTTTGGCAAACCGCTGATCAACGTGCTGCGCAAAAAGCAGGGCAAGGGCCAGCCGATCCGGGATGATGGGCCCGAAGGGCATTTTTCGAAGGCGGGCACACCGACGATGGGCGGGCTGCTGATCGTGGGCGCGCTGATGACATCGACATTGATCTGGGCGCGGTGGGACAATCCCTATGTCTGGATGGTTCTGTTTGTAACGCTGGCCTATGCGGCGATCGGGTTTGCTGATGACTATGCGAAGGTGTCGAAACAGAACACCAAGGGCGTTTCGGGTAAAATGCGTATGGCACTGGGGGTTATCATCGCAGTTCTGGCCTCGGCCTGGGCCACGCTGCACCATCCCGAGGCCCTGCAGAACCAGCTGGCGCTGCCCATTTTCAAGGATACACTGATCAATCTGGGCATGTTCTACATACCCTTCTCGATCGTCGTGATTGTAGGGGCGGCCAACGCTGTGAACCTGACCGATGGTCTGGATGGTCTGGCCATCATGCCGGCGATGATCGCAGCTTCGACGCTGGGAGTGATTGCCTATGCCGTTGGACGGGTCGACTTTACCGAATATCTGGATGTCCATTACGTGCCCGGAACAGGTGAGATTTTCGTCTTTACCTCGGCCCTGTTCGGGGCCGGTCTTGGCTTCCTTTGGTACAACGCGCCACCAGCTGCGGTGTTCATGGGCGACACCGGATCGCTGGCGCTGGGCGGTGCATTGGGTGCCATCGCGGTAGCCACCAAACACGAACTGGTTTTGGCGATCGTAGGTGGTTTGTTCGTAGTCGAAGCGCTGAGCGTGATCATCCAGGTGCTGTATTTCAAACGTACTGGACGTCGGGTGTTCCTGATGGCGCCGATCCATCACCACTATGAGAAAAAGGGCTGGGCAGAGCCGACGATCGTGATCCGGTTCTGGATCATCTCGCTAATCCTGGCAATGATCGGTCTGGCAACGCTGAAAGTCCGGTAACGCTCCCGTCAGGTTCGGCGGACCTGCGGTCCACCTGTCACCTGTTGGGCCGGGCTCGCGCTGACGCGCGAGCCTTTCGTCACCCTTGCCTTCGGTGATTTCTTCGGTGCAGTGTGGCGGCCAAATTTAAGTCAATAAAAGGTAGGCAGTATGATCCCGGTCAAAGGGTTTTCAGGGCAGAAGGTTGCGGTTCTGGGGCTTGGCCGGTCGGGGCTGGCCGCGGCGCGTGCCCTGCAGGCAGGTAAAGCTGAGCCTGTGTGTTGGGATGACAATCCTGCCGCCCGGGAAGTGGCTGAGGCCGAAGGGTTCGTCTGTGCCGATCTGCGCCGTCATGGAGCGTTTGACGATATCGCCACGCTGATCGTTTCGCCCGGTATTCCTCATCTCTATCCTGACCCCAATCCAATTGTGGCTGCGGCGCTTGAGGCCGGTGTCCCGGTCGATAACGACATCGGGCTGTTTTTCCGATCCTTTGCAGGGCCTGAGTGGAACAATTATGACTCTCCGCCGCGTGTGATCGCGGTGACCGGGTCGAACGGGAAATCGACCACCGCGGCCTTGATCCACCATATCCTGACCGAAGCCGGGCGCGAGGCACAGCTGGCGGGTAATATCGGTCGTGGGGTGCTGGATATTGATCCGGGCGGTGACGGTTCGGTCGTTGTGCTGGAGCTGTCCAGCTATCAAACAGAACTGGCCCGGGCCCTGACCCCGGACGTGGCCGTTTTCACCAACCTGTCGCCCGACCATCTTGACCGCCACGGCGGGATGGGGGGCTATTTTGCCGCCAAGCGTCGGTTGTTCGCCGAAGGTGGCCCGGACCGCGCCGTGATTGGCATTGACGAGAAAGAGGGCGCGTTTTTGGCCGGTCAACTGGCAGAGGGCCGCGCAGACGATCGGGTTATCCGGGTGTCGGTTGCGCGCAAACTGACGGGACCCGGATGGCAGGTGTTTGCGCGTAAAGGGTTCTTGTCGGAATACCGTAAGGGACGGCAAGCGGGCTCGATTGACCTGCGCGGAATCACGGGCCTTCCCGGCGCACATAACCACCAAAACGCCTGTTCGGCCTATGCCGCCTGTCGCGCGCTTGGGCTGGCACCGCGCGTAATCGAAGACGCGCTGCACAGCTATCCGGGCCTGCCGCATCGCAGTCAGATCATCGCCGAGGTAGGCGGTATTACTTATGTGAATGACTCAAAAGCCACCAATGTGGACAGCGCTCTCAAGGCGTTGAGCGCTTTCAGGAAGGTCCGCTGGGTCTGTGGGGGGCTTGAGAAGGAAGGCGGTGTCGCCGCTCTGAACGCAGCCGCAGACCAGGTGGTCAAAGCTTATGTCATTGGTCGCGAGGCCGCGAGTTTCGCCATGCAACTTAAGGCCGATGCGCTGGTTTGCACCACCATGTCCGTGGCTGTTGAGCAAGCCATGAAGGATGCCCAACCCGGCGAGACAGTCCTGCTTGCGCCAGCCGCGGCCAGTTTCGACCAATATGACAATTTCGAGCAGCGCGGAGAGGACTTTGTAGCGGAAGTCAGGCAACGGCTTCCGGAATAGCCATTTGCAATAGACCGCCGGTTGGGCCAAGCTGCGATGCTATCAGCTTGACGCGCCATCATTATTGGTTTTGCTTGCCTGCAAATTCAACACGAGGTTATGACTATGCCATTTCGTAAGTTTTCTCTGATCCTGCCTGCCATTCTCGTTGCCGGTGCCTGCACCAACACAGGTGCCAATTATCAACCAATCGTCGACGGCCCGATCGGCCCGAACTACAACGTAGACCTTCAGCAGTGCCAACAACTGGCGGCATCACAAGCCAGCGTTGATGGCTCTACCGCAGGAAACGCAGCGATAGGCGCGGCAGGTGCGGCGGCTGTAACCGGGATTGTTCAGGACAGCAGTGACAATCTGGGCCGTGCGGCAGTTGCCGGTGCGCTTGTTGGCGCCGGCGCAGACGTGATTAACAAAAACCAGAACAAAGAAGTTATCGTGCGCAACTGCATGCGCGGACGTGGCTACAACGTCGTCGGCTAACTCTGCCCGGCGATTGCAATTCCTGCGGCGTGGCCCGAGGACCACGCCCATTGGAAGTTGTAACCGCCCAGCCATCCGGTGACATCCACCGCTTCGCCAATCGCATAGAGGCCAGGGACATCCCTGGCCTCCATCGTTTTTGACGACAGGCTATCAGTGTCGATCCCGCCCAGCGTCACCTCGGCTGTACGATACCCTTCGGTGCCCGAGGGGGTGAGCTGCCAGTCGGACAGTGCTGCGATCAGTTCGGACAGCGCGGTGTCCGACTGATCGGCCAGATTGCCTGGCATGGGGATATGATGGCTCAGGTACTCGACCAGACGCCCGGGCAGGTGGCGCGCGAGTTCCGTGGTCAGCGCCTTGCGTCCGCCGCTTTGCCGCTGATCCCGCAGCAAATCTAACAGCGGCAGATCCGGGATCAGGTTTACGCGGACCGCCTCGCCTTCGCGCCAATAGGAAGACAACTGCAGAACCGATGGTCCACTAAGCCCGCGATGGGTGAACAGCAGAGCCTCGTCAAAGCTGGTCCGGTCATTCGACAGCCGCGCGGGTAGGGATACGCCAGACAGGTCCTTGAATTTACCATCCGAAAACGTAAACGGCACGAGCGCGGCCCGCGTTTCGGTTATCGTTAATCCGAACTGGCGCGCAATCTCATAGGCCAGCCCGGTCGCGCCCATCTTGGGGATCGACTTGCCGCCAGTAGCCAGCACGAGGTTGGTGCAGCTTAGGCTAAGCCGCTGCCCTTCACGTTCGAGGTCCACAGCAAATCCGCCATCGGTCTTGCGCAGGTCTTTTACGTCGGTCCGAATCCACAATTCGGCCCCGGCACGCTCGATCTCATCCAGCAACATCTGAATGATCTGTTTTGACGATCCGTCGCAGAACAGTTGCCCCAGCGTTTTCTCATGCCACGCGATGCCGTGTCGGTCGACCAGATCAATGAAATCCCGCTGCGTGTACCGCGCCAGCGCGGATTTGCAGAAATGCGGATTCTGCGACAGGAAATTTCCCGGTCCCGCGTACATATTGGTGAAGTTGCAGCGCCCACCTCCTGAGATGCGGATTTTCTCTCCGGCAGCTTTGGCGTGGTCGATCACCAAAACGCGCCCGCCGCAATAGGCGGCGCACATCATACCGGCTGCACCGGCGCCAAGGATGATTGTGTCATAGGTCATGTGCTGCGCATGGCTTGGATCGCAAAGGAAGGCAAGGGGTCAAAGTCTCAGATGAACGATCCAGAATTTTGTCTTGAGCTCAACCTAGCTTGAGGAATTACAAGCAAGTTTATGTCGCCAAACAGTGCAATGCTTGTGAGGGTGCTTAAATGGATTTGGAAAGATACTTGGACCGAATAGCGTATTCGGGCGACCTAAAGCCGGATCGGGCGACGCTCGACAATCTCTTCGCGGCCCAACTAAGGATGGTTGCTTTCGAAAACATCGATCAACAATTGGGGGTTCCGGTTTCGTTTGATCAGAACGACGTGTTTGAAAAAGTCGTTGCGCGGAAACGTGGCGGATGGTGTTTTGAGCTAAACTCTCTTTTCAGTTGGGTACTGCAGGAAATCGGATTTGAGGTGTCATACTTGGCTGGATACGTCGGCCCGGACAAACCTGCTCCGGATCAGGCACCGGATCATATGCTTTTGAAGGTCAAGTGCGATGAGCATTTGCTTGTTGATGTTGGATTTGGTGGCGCGATGTCCACTCCAACCCCGCTGGAACCATTCACGGGATTGCAGCAGCCCTACAGTATTTCGCTAACCGCCCAGCGTGATGGCTTTGTTCAATATTCAGAAAGCGCAGGCGGAGGGGAAACAGGCTATTGGTTTACTCAGGAAAGTGTCGAACCAAGCGTGTTTCAGTCTGCCAGTCGACATTTGCAGACCGATCCCAACTCGCCATTTCTACGCACCCTGACCGCGCAAAGGCGTTATACCAACAGGCATATTATACTACGCGGTCTGGTGATGAGGACGATTGATACTATGGGAATGCGTGAGGAAACCATTTCGACACCAAGGGAGTTGGTTGACTGCCTGAAGTATGACTTTGGCCTGAATGTCCCGGCGGTTGCTGAAGCCTGGCCCAAGATCAAGAAACGTCATGACGAGCTCTTTCATGATAAAGTCCGGTAGGTGTTCCGCCGCTCAGCCGCAACGATGAGCAGATTTCTCCATCCTTATTCATTCCGCTAGCCCAAACGCAAAAATGCCTGTAGACTCTCAGTCAGATCCTGAAAAACGGGACGTTAACGAGGCAGATAGTGGCGGTATCTCATGACTGAGATGGTGTATGGCGCGGTCCAGGACCAGCGCGGAGAACCGATTCTTCCGAAATGGTGGCGGACAATTGATCGCTGGACGATGTCCTGCGTTCTGATCCTGTTTGTCATCGGATTGTTGCTGGGGCTGGCCTCATCACCACCGCTGGCAGGGCGCAACGGGTTTGATCCGTTCCACTATGTCGAACGGCAGGCACTGTTCGGCGGACTGGCGCTGATTGCGATGCTGCTGACGTCGATGATGTCGCCGACTTTGGTGCGCCGTTTGGCAGTACTTGGGTTCCTTGCCTCGTTTGTGGCGCTGGCCTTTCTGCCCGTCTTCGGAACGGATTTCGGAAAAGGGGCAGTGCGCTGGTACTCGCTGGGCTTTGCATCTTTGCAGCCGTCGGAATTTCTGAAACCCGGATTTGTCGTCGTGGCCGCGTGGCTGCTGGCTGCGTCGCAACAGATCAACGGCCCTCCGGGTCGGTTGTGGTCATTTGCGTTGTGCATTGCAATTGTGGCGATGCTGGTTTTGCAACCTGACTTCGGTCAGGCCTGCCTGATCCTGTTTGGATGGGGTGTGATGTACTTTGTGGCCGGCGCGCCGATGCTGCTGCTGGTTGGCATGGCGGGCGTCGTTGTCCTGGGGGGTATGTTCGCCTATTCGAATTCGGAACACTTTGCCCGCCGTATTGATGGCTTCCTGAACCAGGAGGTCGACCCAACCACTCAGCTTGGCTATGCCACCAACGCCATCCGCGAAGGCGGTCTGTTCGGTGTCGGCGTGGGTGAGGGGCAGGTGAAATGGTCCTTGCCCGATGCCCATACGGATTTCATCATCGCCGTTGCGGCCGAGGAATACGGGCTGATCCTGGTGCTGATCATCATCGCGCTGTATTCACTGATCGTTGTACGCTCACTGCTTCGGCTGATGCGCGAGCGCGATATGTTCATCCGCCTGGCCGGGACCGGTCTGGCCTGCATGTTTGGCGTTCAGGCCATGATCAACATGGGTGTGGCCGTGCGCCTGCTGCCCGCCAAGGGCATGACGCTGCCCTTTGTCAGCTATGGTGGGTCGTCGCTGATTGCAGGTGGCATCGCTGTTGGCATGCTGCTGGCCTTCACCAGAAGCCGCCCACAGGGCGAACTTGGCGATATTCTGCGCGGAAGAGGATAATGGGGAAACCTTACCTGTTGATTGCGGCTGGCGGCACCGGGGGCCATATGTTCCCGGCGCAGGCGCTGGCCGAAGCGATGCTGAATAAAGGCTGGCGCGTGCGCCTGTCCACGGATGAGCGTGGCGCGCGCTACACAGGCGCCTTTCCGCAAACGGTTGAGATTGTCGAGGTCGCCTCTGCCACTTTCGCGCGCGGCGGGCTGGCCGCTAAAGCGCTGGCAGGGCCCAAGATTGCGGGTGGTGTCGCCAGCATGGCGTTTCAGATGATGCGCGACAAACCGGACGTTGTCGTGGGCTTTGGCGGATACCCGTCGATCCCGGCTTTGGGGGCCGCGACGATGTTGAAAGTTCCGCGCATGATCCACGAACAGAATGGGGTTCTGGGGCGCGTGAACCAATTGTTTGCCACGCGTGTTGCCAACGTCGCCTGTGGTGTCTGGCCGACCGATCTGCCCGTAGGGGCCAATGGCATCTACACCGGAAATCCGGTCCGCGCCGCCGTGCTTGAGCGCGAGGCCGCAGGTTACATCCCACCGGGCGACTATCCTATGTCTATTCTGGTTATGGGCGGCAGTCAGGGTGCGCGCATTCTCAGCGATATTGTCCCTGGGGCGATTGCTGCCTTGCCTGACGACCTCCGCAGCCATATCCGGGTCGCACATCAGGCCCGCGACGAAGACGGGGAACGTGTTACGGCGTTCTATGCCGAACATGGCATCCGGGCCGAGGTCAAACCTTTTTTCGACGACGTTCCGCGTCGCATGTCGGATGCACAACTTGTCATCAGCCGATCCGGCGCATCTAGTGTGGCGGATATCTCGGTCATCGGACGTCCATCGATCCTGATTCCGTTTGCCGCAGCCGCAGGCGACCATCAGACCGCCAATGCGCGAGGATTGGTTCAGGCAGGCGGCGCGATCATGATCCCGGAAAACGCACTTGACGTTCCCGCGCTTGCAGAGCAAATCAGCGCCGTTCTTACCAACCCCGAAGCCGCCCAAAAGATGGCCCATGCCGCCCTCTCGACCGGTGCCCCCGACGCGACTGAACGTCTGACGGCCCTTGTCGAACAACTGGCGCAGAAGGAGACCACATGAATCCTGCAACCAAACTGCCGCAAGACGTGGGGTCGATTCACTTTGTGGGGATCGGCGGGATTGGGATGTCGGGCATTGCCGAGGTTTTGCTGAACCTCGGTTACCGCGTGCAGGGGTCAGACCTGAAAGCGTCCAAGATCACTGATCGTCTTGCGAGCCTTGGGGCTGAGATATTTGTCGGCCAGCGTGCCAAAAACCTTGAAAACGCGGCCGTTGTCGTGGTGTCGACTGCGATCAAGCCTGGCAACCCCGAGCTGGACGGCGCCCGGGCGCAAGGCCTGCCGGTTGTTCGTCGCGCCGACATGTTGGCCGAGCTGATGCGCCTGAAATCCAACATCGCCATTGCCGGAACCCACGGCAAGACCACCACGACCACCATGATGGCCGAGCTGATGGTGGCGGGTGATTTCGATCCGACCGTCATCAATGGCGGCATCATCCACGCCTACGGCTCGAACGCACGGATGGGGCAAGGCGAATGGATGGTGGTCGAGGCCGACGAATCCGACGGCTCGTTCAACCGACTGCCCGCGACCATTGCCATTGTTACGAATATCGACCCCGAGCATATGGAGCACTGGGGTGACTTCGACCAATTGCGTGACGGGTTTTATGAGTTCGTCTCGAACCTGCCATTCTACGGTCTGGCTGTGTGCTGCACGGACCACGCCGAAGTGCAGACGTTGGTTGGACGTATCACCGACCGCCGTGTCCAGACCTATGGGTTCAACGCGCAGGCCGATGTGCGCGCCTTGAACCTGACCTACAAAGGCGGCGTGGCGCATTTCGACATCCACCTTCAGTACGAAGACAAGATGATCGAGGGCTGCACATTGCCGATGCCCGGCGACCACAATGTCTCGAACGCGCTGTCTGCAGTGGCCGTTGCCCGCCATCTGGGAATGAAGGCCACAGAAATCCGCGATGCGCTGGCCAATTTCGGTGGCGTCAACCGCCGCTTCACCAAAGTCGGAGAGGTCGATGGAGTTACCATCATCGACGATTACGGCCACCACCCGGTAGAAATCGCAGCCGTTCTAAAAGCCGCGCGTCAGGCAACCGACGGGCGCGTTATCGCCGTGCACCAACCGCACCGGTACTCGCGCCTGTCCAATCTGTTTGACGATTTCTGCACCTGCTTCAATGACGCGGACGTTGTCGCCATCGCCGATGTTTTCTCTGCCGGAGAGGACCCGATCGAAGGAGCCAGTAGAGATGATCTGGTGCAGGGCCTGATCCGTCACGGCCACCGCCACGCGCGTGCATTGCTGAACGAAAACGATCTGGAGCGCCTTGTGCGCGAACAGGCCCGCCCCGGCGACATGGTCGTCTGTCTCGGCGCTGGTACGATCAGCACTTGGGCCAACGGGCTGCCAGAAAGGCTGCGACAAAAACAAGCCGTTTGATGGAATGGACTCTCTAGCATTGCAACTTTAAAGTGTGATGTTGCAGTTGCAGCAATGATCGTCCTCGGAGGGGCAGTTGGTATATTCAGTGCTTTTTGCTGGCTTGTGGGTTTTGGCCTCAACGGTCGTGGCTATGCTGCCGATGCGCCTTCAATTTCCGCCGGGCGTTGTGCTGTTCATTTCCGCACCTGCGCTGATCGTCTGGCTGAGCCGTGACTTTGGCTGGTTTTTTTCGGTGCTGGCCTTTGCCGCCTTTGCATCCATGTTCCGCAATCCCATTCGCTATTACTGGCGCCGCTGGACCGGGCAGGAGGTCGAGGAATGAATTTGTCGATCGCCCTCGCTGCGCTTTGGGGAATTTCGGCGAATGTGCTGGCGATGATCCCCAGCAAGGACAACCACTGGACGCGCGCCTATGTTTTGATCGCTGTGGGGATTCCGATATTGGGTTACGTCACCTTGCAAAACGGCCCATGGATTGGACTGATCGTTTTGGCCGCAGGAATGTCGGTGCTGCGTTGGCCGGTGATCTATTTGGGGCGGTGGGTACGGCGGATGGGGCGCAGTTTTGAATGACAGCTGCATTAATCGCCTTATGTTTCCTGGGTGTTGTTTCTTTTCTTGCCACTACAACCGTCGCCCATTTGTTGTTTAGGGGCGGATTTGCGTGGATCGTGATTGTGGCAATCGTGGTATCAGCTATGAGCATCGCATATCTCTTCCCCTCTGGTAACGACGGCCCGCCAGAAGACGCTGATTTTTTGGCGGTCATTTTGACGTGGTCATTGGTACTTCCCGCTCTGGCGGGAGCCATCTTAGGTGGGTTGATTGGTGCCCTTAAGAAGATGCGGGATAATCATTGATCATTGTTTGTTCGAAGGATGACATCCACGAAAGCCAGTTATAGAAGAGGCCGATGACACTTACTTCATTCCCGGTTCGCGGTAGACTTACCGAGCAGAGATCCCTCAATGATCTGACATGGCTGCGCGTTGGCGGTCCGGCGGATTATCTGTTCCAGCCAGCTGACATAGAAGACTTACAGAGTTTCCTGAGTGGGTTACCCGCAGATATTTCGGTTTTCCCGATGGGGGTCGGGTCAAACCTGATTGTGCGTGATGGCGGTCTGCGCGCGGTTGTGATCCGATTGGGGCGCGGGTTCAATGCTATCTCGGTAAAGGGAAACATCGTTACCGCCGGAGCAGCTGCGTTGGATGCGCATGTGGCGCGCAAGGCGGCGGATGAGGGCGTGGACTTGACCTTTTTGCGTACCATCCCGGGCTCAATTGGCGGTGCGGTGCGGATGAACGCAGGGTGTTATGGCAGCTACACGGCGGACGTGCTGCGCAAGGCGACCATTGTTACCCGGCAGGGAGAGCTTGTGGAACTGACTCCGGAAGACCTGAATTTTCGTTATCGCCAGTCCGATCTGCCCGAAGGCGCGGTGCTGATCTCGAGCACTTTCGAAGGTCCATCCGGCGATCCGGAAGAGCTGCACGCCCGGATGTCCGCGCAGTTGCAAAAACGCGACGAAACACAGCCGACCAAAGACCGCAGCGCCGGGTCAACCTTCCGCAACCCGGCAGGGTTTTCTTCGACCGGGCGGGCGGATGATGTGCACGACCTCAAGGCATGGAAGGTCATTGACGATGCGGGCATGCGCGGCGCGACGCGCGGCGGCGCACAGATGAGCGAAAAGCACTCGAATTTCCTGATCAATACCGGTGATGCCTCTGCCGCGGACCTCGAAGGTCTGGGCGAAGAGGTGCGAAAAAAGGTTTACGAAACAAGCGGCATCACGCTAGAGTGGGAGATCATGCGGGTCGGTGATCCGTTGACAAAATAAAGCCCTGACCGTCAGACCATAACAGGCAAATTAAGGCGACGGATCAAGGAGATAAACGCAGTACGGACCACCACATAAGGTCCGGGGACATTGAGGCGCACGTTGGGTATGTCGAGCAGGACAAACCCCAAAGTGGCGGTATTGATGGGTGGACCCTCGAAGGAACGCGAGGTGTCTCTCAGCTCTGGGCGCGAATGCGCGGCCGCCCTTGTGGGAGAAGGCTTTGAAGTAGTTGAGCTGGACGCAGGTCCTGACCTCTATGCGCGCCTTTTGGAAATCAAACCAGACGTTGTGTTCAACGCCCTGCATGGCCGCTGGGGTGAGGATGGCTGTGTGCAGGGGTTACTTGAATGGATGCGCATTCCGTACACGCATTCCGGCGTTCTTGCCTCGGCTCTGGCGATGGACAAGCAACGCAGCAAAGAGGTTTATGAGGCTGTGGGCCTGCCCGTTGTTCCCAGCGTGATCGTCCCCAAGATCGAAGTGGTCGAGGTTCACGTGATGGAGCCGCCCTACGTGGCCAAGCCCAACAACGAAGGCTCCAGCGTCGGGATCTACATCGTGCATGAAGGGTCCAATGGTCCACCGCAACTGTCGGATGAGATGCCCGATCAGGTTATGGTAGAGAAGTACATTGCCGGGCGCGAGTTGACCGTGACGGTGATGAACGACAAGGCCGTAACGGTTACCGAGATCATGACCGATGGCGGTTGGTATGATTATGACGCCAAGTACAAGCCCGGCGGATCGTGGCATGTTTTGCCCGCTGACGTACCGACCGAGATATTTGACCTGTGCATGGACTACGCATTGCGCGCTCATTCTGCGCTGGGATGCAAGGGCGTAAGCCGTACGGATTTCCGCTGGGATGACAGTATGGGTGCCGATGGGCTTTTCCTTCTCGAGACCAACACTCAGCCCGGCATGACGCCGACGTCCCTGGTGCCTGAACAGGCCGCACATCTGGGGATGAGTTTCGGGCAGCTTTGCGCCTGGATGGTGGAGGACGCATCATGCGACCGCTAAGAGCCACCCGAGCGCCTGTGGTTCACCGGCCCAAGCAACTGGCCGGTCCCGATGCCGAATTCGAATCCGGCGCGCGTACCGGAGCCGCACCCAAATTGCGGTTGCGCGGAATGTTTGGCCGCAAGGGCGATCGCCTCGACCCGGCCCCGTCTCGTCTCAGCTACCGCTTGCAGCGCTGGATGCTGACGCGGGGCGTTCGGCGCAGCCTAAAGATTGGCCTGCCGGTATTTGCGGTTTGCGCCGCAATTGGCATCTATTTCGGCTCGCAAGAGCGTCGCGATGCGGTGGTGGCCTATGTCATCGACATCAAAACCTCGATCCAGCAACGGCCAGAGTTCATGGTCAATCTGATGGCCATTGACGGGGCAGGGACCAACCTGTCCGAGGATATTCGTGAGGTCGTGCCGCTGGATTTCCCTGTCAGCTCATGGGATCTGGATGTTGAGCAAATCCGCGACACGATTACCGGGCTGAATCCGGTCAAATCCGCCACGGTACGGGTGCGCCCGGGCGGCATTCTGCAGGTGGATGTTGTCGAGCGTCAGCCCGTCATCGTCTGGCGTACGCGCCATGGGATCGAATTGCTGGATGAGACCGGCGCGCATGTGGAACGCATCGCGTCGCGCAAGGATCACTCTAATTTACCTCTGATCGCGGGCAAAGGTGCAGACGGTCACGTGGGTGAGGCGCTTGAATTGCTGACAACCGCCCGCAGCCTGGGCGGCCGTGTGCGCGGGCTGGTCCGGATCGGTGAGCGTCGCTGGGACCTGGTTATGGACCGCGGCCAGCGCATCATGTTGCCGACCGAGCGCCCCGTACGCGCGTTGGAACGCGTTCTGGCCGTGAATGAAGTGCAGGACCTTTTGGAACGTGACGTGGCTGTAGTCGACATGCGCCTTGGGCAACGTCCGACAATAAGAATGACCAAAGCTGCCAGCGAAGACTGGTGGAATACAAAAGTGACAGTGGGTAGCGAGCAGTAACGACCATGATGACCGATCTTTATCAGTCCCAGCGCGCCATGCGGCAGATGCGCAGACAAGCCATGCAGCGCGGTGTTGTCGCCATTCTCGATGTTGGCAGCTCCAAGATTGCCTGTCTTGTACTTCGCTTTGACGGGACCGGCCGCCTGAGCGAGGACAACACCATCGGGTCGATGGCCGGGCAGACCGGCTTTCGTGTGATTGGTGCTGCGACAACACGGTCGCGGGGCGTTCAATTTGGCGAAGTCACCGCCATGCAGGAAACCGAACGGGCGATCCGAACCGCCCTGCAGGCGGCGCAAAAGATGGCCGATATCCGGGTCGATCATGTGATTGCCAGCTTCTCGGGTGCGAACCCGCGCTCTTACGGGTTAGATGCGCAGGTCGATCTTGAGGGGCAGGTCGTGACGGAGGCCGAAGTTGGCCGTGTTCTGAACGCCTGTGATGTGCCGGACTATGGGGCAGGGCGTGAGGTGTTGCATGCCCAACCGGTAAACTTCGCTTTGGACAACCGCTCAGGTCTGATCGACCCGCGCGGCCAAATGGGGCAGAGCCTAGCCGTCGACATGCACATGTTGACGGTCGACGCGACCGCGATCCAGAACATTGTGCGCTGCATCAAACGCTGCGATCTGGAATTGGCCGGAATTGCAAACTCGGCCTATGTGTCTGGTGTTTCCGCCTTGGTCGAGGATGAGCAGGAGCTGGGCGCGGCCTGTATTGACATGGGTGGCGGCACGACCAGCGTGTCGATCTTTATGAAAAAGCACATGATTTACGCCGACTGCGTGCGCATGGGTGGGGATCATGTGACCTCCGACATTTCGATGGGGTTGGGTATTCCGGCCTCAGTGGCGGAGCGGATCAAAACCTTTAACGGCGGCGTTCACGCAACTGGCGCGGATGATCGGGACCTGATCGACATCGGCGGGGATACTGGCGACTGGGAACATGATCGCCGCACCGTCAGCCGTGCTGAACTGATCGGGATCATGCGCCCCCGCGTCGAGGAAATCCTTGAAGAAGTGCGCGTTCGTCTGGATGCGGCCGGGTTCGAGCATATGCCCAGCCAGCAGATTGTCCTGACCGGTGGTGGCAGTCAGATCATGGGTCTGGACGGCCTGGCGACCCGCATCCTTGGGCAGCGTGTCCGCCTTGGCCGGCCGCTGCGTGTGCATGGTCTACCGCAATCGGCGACCGGGCCGGGATTCTCTTCCGCAGTGGGGCTCAGCCTGTTTGCAGCGCACCCACAGGACGAATGGTGGGACTTTGAAATCCCTGTCGACACCTATGCCGCGCGCCCGTTCAAGCGGGCCGTGCGTTGGTTCCGTGACAATTGGTAAGCTAGGGGTCGCAGCGCTGCTGGCCCTGACACCGCTGACCGCTCAGGCGCAAACCCGGATCACCCCCGAGGCATTTCTGGATGCGGTTCTGGGCAAAACCGTCGACTTTCATGACTTTCGCAGCGGCGACCTTGTTGGCACCGAAGAATTTCTCAGCTCCACCGTTTCGGTTTGGCGCCGTGAAGGAAGAGGGTGCGTTTATGGGCATATCACAACGCCGAACGGCCAAATCTGTTTTCTCTATGATGATGCCGTCGAAGGGCCAGCGGTGTGTTGGTGGCCTTTCGAATATAAGGGCAAGTTGATGGTGCGACTGGCCACTTTTGCGGACAGCGAAATCCAGGAGGTGCGCAGCATCACCGAGGACGGTTTGAATTGTCCAAGTGCCCCGATCAGCTAAAGAAATGGGTTGCAGCTAACTCGTTTATCCCGCAAGATATCCACAAGGCCCGACAGAGGCCCGCGGCAGGACCTGAGCAGTTTTCCGCAGTTTGACAGTTTATGAGTCCCTTTGGTGATGCGTCGGTTGAGTGCCGCGCGCAAATCGCCTGTTTTGTGCTACATTGAGTTCTTTACGCAACATCTGGCGGTATTTGCGAAATACTGCCGGTCAGCGCCTTATTTCCTCCATATTTTGTGGAATTGCGCGATTTTTGGCGTGACGTTTGCCGTTTCAAACGGTAGGATTGTTAGTGGATAGGTAAGAAAAACACCGCTTTGGCGGGAACAAAAAAACAGGCGGACAGAGCATGACATTGAATCTTTCGATGCCCGGGCACGACGAACTGAAGCCTCGGATCACAGTATTTGGCGTTGGTGGTGCAGGCGGCAACGCTGTCAACAACATGATTGAGAAACAGCTGGACGGCGTCGATTTTGTGGTCGCCAACACCGATGCGCAGGCACTGCAACAAAGCCAGTCCTCGGCACGGGTTCAACTAGGCGTGAAAGTCACCGAAGGTCTGGGGGCAGGGGCCCGTCCGACCGTGGGTGCGGCAGCAGCCGAAGAAAGCATTGAACAGATCGTTGATCATCTGGCCGGCGCGCATATGTGCTTTATCACCGCCGGTATGGGCGGCGGTACTGGCACAGGCGCCGCTCCGATCATCGCGCAGGCCGCGCGGGAATTGGGCGTTCTGACCGTTGGCGTTGTAACCAAGCCCTTCCAGTTTGAGGGTGCCAAGCGGATGCGTCAGGCCGAAGACGGCGTTGAGATGCTGCAAAAGGTCGTCGACACTCTGATCATCATCCCGAACCAGAACCTGTTCCGTCTGGCCAACGAAAAGACCACCTTTACCGAGGCGTTCTCGATGGCGGACGATGTTCTCTATCAGGGCGTCAAAGGCGTGACCGATCTGATGGTCCGTCCGGGCCTTATCAACCTCGACTTTGCAGACGTTCGCGCCGTGATGGACGAGATGGGCAAAGCGATGATGGGAACGGGCGAGGCCACCGGCGAAGATCGCGCGGTTCAGGCCGCCGAGAAGGCGATCGCCAACCCACTGCTGGACGAAATCAGCCTCAAGGGTGCCAAGGGCGTTCTGATCAACATCACCGGCTCGCACGACCTGACCCTGTTCGAACTGGACGAAGCCGCCAACCGCATCCGCGAAGAAGTGGACCCCGAGGCGAACATCATCGTTGGTTCGACTCTGGATACCGTGATGGAAGGCGGCATGCGCGTATCGGTTGTCGCGACCGGTATCGATGCCAGTGAAAAGCAGGAAGATGTCCCCGTCGCGCGCCGTTCAATGTCGGCACCGCTGACCCGCACCGTTTCGGCAGAAGAGTCGGTGCAGGAAGAGGCTCCGGTTGCTGCGGAAGTCGCTGAGCACGCGCCGCAACAAGATATGATCCGCGAACCCTCGCTGTTTGAAACGCCAGAAGAGCCCGCACAGCCGCAGTTCCAGTCGCGCGTCCGGCAGGATGATGATGGTCTGCCTCCGCCGGCCTATCAGCCGCGCGTTGCCGAATTCGAGCCGACCCCCGAACCGGTTGAGCCTGCGTCCGAAAACTATGTCGCGCCGCAGCCTCAACCGGCAGCGGGAACACCGTCGCCCGAGGCACTGCAACGCTTGCAGGCCGCCGTTCAGAACGTTCCACCGTCCGAGCGGAGCCCTTCGATGGCCCGCCCCGCGACCCCACAGCCGACCGCTGTACCGCAGGAAGAAGCGCATGATCGTCCCCGCTTTGGCTTTAACCGCCTGATCGATCGGATGACCGGTCACGCGGCAGATACTCCCGCGCAACCACCGCGCCAGCAGCCCGTTATGCGCCAATCTGACGCTACGGCACCTGCAAGGGATGAGGTCGACCCCGAACAGGACCGGATCGAAATTCCCGCCTTTTTGCGGCGCCAGGCCAACTGATCGCGGTAACAAAATGAATGCAGAGGGTCGCCAAATGGCGGCCCTTTTCTTTTGTTTTACAGATGCTTAATGGGGTGTAAGCAGGGATTTGCCGATCTGTCACATACATGTTTCATTCGGTTGCAAAGAGTGAGTTGAGCCTTGACGCCGCCTTCCTTAACTGAGTGTCCAACACGGCCAACCGAGGCCGGACACCACTCTTCGAGGTTCACCTTGCAACATACGCTCAAATCTCCGGTCACGTTTACAGGCGTCGGACTGCATAGCGGTAAGCCTGCGACGATGGTCCTGAAACCGGCGGCCGCCGGTCACGGCATCTGGTTCAAACGGACGGATATTGAGCTGGGCAATGCCCTTGTCCCTGCGATCTATGACGTGGTCGAGCGCACCCCGCTGTGCACCCGCCTGATCAACGACGCAGGTGTGTCTGTGTCTACGGTTGAGCACATTATGGCCGCGCTGGCCGGTTGCGGAATACATAACGCACTGATCGAGATTGATGGTCCCGAAGTTCCGATCATGGATGGGTCTTCGATTGATTTCGTTCGCGGTATCATGGCGAAGGGCGTGCGTCGCCAAGCCAGCCCGGTTCTGGCCTATGAGGTTCTTAAGCCGGTGACCGCTGTGCGCGAAGGTGCCAGCGCATCGATTGCGCCTGCAAATGGTCTGATCATCGATTTCCATATCGACTTCGAAGACGGTGCCATCGGCAGCCAGACCAAGACACTGGATATGCGCAACGGCTCGTTCGCACGTGAGCTGTGTGACTGCCGGACGTTCTGTCGCCGTACTGATGTTGAGGCGATGCGCGAAAACGGGCTGGCTTTGGGCGGTACGCTGGAAAATGCCGTCGTTGTCCAGGGTGATGAAGTCCTTACCCCGGGTGGTTTCCGCCACGCGGATGAGGCAGTGCGTCACAAGATGCTGGACGCCCTTGGTGACCTGTATTTGGCAGGCGGTCCGATCTTTGGTCACTTTACCGGTGACAAATCCGGCCATGCAATGACCAATACTCTGCTGCGCAAGCTGTTCGAAACACCGGGTGCCGTCCGTCCGATCCTGTGTACGCCCGAACAGGCAGCCCGCCTTCCGGGGCAGGGCCTGGTCCGGGACGAAATCCCCGAAGTCGCCTGATTGGATCAACTCTGTCGACAATTCCGCGAAGGGGCGCATAAGACGTTTTGCACCGGAATTTTATGTGCTAGACCTTGGCCTAAATCGGGGCTTAACCCCGTCAAGTAATACGACAAGGATAGGCGGAATGGTTGGCAGCAAAGCGGCAGTCAGGTTCGCAGGCGCGATTCTTCTGACAGCAGTTTTGACGGCGTGCGCTGGAAAAGGCGCAGACCGCAATCAGAACCTGGAAGGGTTCACTCCTGAACAGATTTTCACGCGCGGCGAATATGAGCTGTCGCAGAATCGTTCGGACGATGCGGCGTGGTATTTTTCAGAAGTTGAACGTCTGTATCCGTATTCCGATTGGGCCAAGCGCGCGCTGATCATGCAGGCGTTCTCATACCACTCGGACAAAAACTACGAAGAGAGCCGAGGCGCCGCACAACGGTACATCGACTTTTACCCGACGGACGAAGATGCGGCTTATGCCCAATATCTTCTGGCGCTCAGCTATTATGACCAGATTGACGAGGTCGGGCGCGATCAGGGCCTGACTTTTCAGGCGTTGCAATCGCTGCGCACAGTGATCGAGGTCTATCCGGATAGCGAATACGCGACCTCTGCGGTGTTGAAATTCGATCTGGCATTTGACCATCTGGCTGGCAAAGAGATGGAAATTGGACGCTATTATCTGCGCCAGGACCATTATACCGCAGCCATCAACCGGTTCCGTGTGGTGGTTGAAGATTTCCAGACCACATCTCATACCGCCGAAGCTCTGTACCGCTTGATTGAAGCCTATCTGGCACTGGGTCTTGCGGATGAGGCACAGTCGGCAGGGGCCATTCTTGGGTACAACTATCAATCGTCCGAATGGTACGATGCGGGCTATTCGTTGCTGACGTCACGCGGGTTGGATCTCAAGAGCCGTGGCAACAACTGGCTCAGCACGATCTACCGTCAGACCGTCAAAGGTGAGTGGTTGTAATCGCCATGGCCAATGGGGTGGGACGCTAAGACCCGATGCTGCGCGCCCTCGATATCCGTGACATGCTGATCATCGACCGGCTGGAACTGACGTTTCAGCCGGGCCTGAATGCGTTGACTGGTGAAACCGGTGCGGGCAAGTCGATTCTTCTGGATTCGCTGGGGTTTGTTCTGGGCTGGCGTGGCCGGGCTGAACTGGTCCGTCAGGGCGCCGCCCAGGGTGAAGTCGTGGCCGAGTTCGAATTAGAAGAAGACCATCCTGCACATGCAATTCTGGCCGAGGCGGGCCTGCCCGGGGGAGAGGAACTGATCCTGCGGCGGGTGAATACGGCCGAGGGGCGCAAGACCGCGTGGGTCAATGATCGCCGTTGTTCGGGCGAGGTGCTGCGCGCATTGTCCGAGACCCTGATCGAACTGCATGGTCAACACGATGATCGCGGCCTGTTGAACGCGCGCGGTCACCGGGCAATACTGGATGATTACGCCGGAGTCGATGGCCACCTTGCAACGGTGCGGTCCTCTTGGTCCGAGATGTCACGTGCGCGCAAAGCTCTTGCTCAAACAGAATCCACCCTTGCGGCGATGCGCGCGGAAGAGGAATTTCTGAGGCATTCAGTATCTGAGCTTGATCAGCTGGACCCGCAACCCGGCGAGGACGCTGAGCTCGATGCTCGCCGTCGCATGATGCAAGGAGCTGAGCGTATCCGGGATGATGTCGCTCGGGCTTTCTCTCTGCTTGGCGGGGACGGGGCTGAAAGCGCAATAGCGGACGCTGTGCGTTGGCTCGAAGGCGTCTCGGACAATGCCGGCGGCCAATTGGAGGCACCAATCGCGGCCCTGGGGCGCGCCCTGATCGAATTGGGTGAGGCGCAGGACGGTGTCGATGCTTGTCTGCAAAAATTGGATTTCAATCCGGTGGAATTGGAGCAGGCCGAAGAACGCCTGTTCGCCATCCGCGCACTGGCTCGTAAACATGATGTTGTACCTGATGATCTGGGCACCTTTGCCGAAACTTTGCGTGACCGTTTGAACCGACTTGACGCAGGCGATGCGGATCTTGCCGCTCAGCGGGCAGCGGTGGACGCCGCTCAGACCGCATATGACGATGCAGCGGTCAAGCTTAGTGCTGCGCGCCAGAAGGCAGCCGGGCAGCTGGATGTCGCCGTGATGACCGAACTCGCCCCGTTGAAGATGGAGCGTGCCGTGTTCCAAACGGAAATCATGGCGTCAGACCCCGGTCCGGAAGGCATCGACGCTGTCGCGTTTACAGTTGCCACCAACCCCGGCGCACCTTCTGGTCCGCTGAACAAAATTGCCTCGGGCGGCGAACTCAGTCGGTTTCTTCTGGCGCTCAAGGTCTGCCTGACCGGGGATGACAGCGCGCGCACGATGATTTTTGATGAGATCGATCGGGGCGTTGGTGGTGCAACTGCCGATGCGGTCGGGCGGCGTCTGGCGGCGCTGGCGCAGGGCGGGCAGGTGCTGGTTGTGACGCATTCACCGCAGGTGGCGGCCCGCGCGGCGCATCACTGGCGGGTGCAAAAACACGTCACCGACGGGCAGACCCTTTCTACCGTTGTTCCGCTGGCCGAACCCGACCGCGTGGATGAAATTGCCCGTATGGTCGCAGGTGACACGATCACGGACGAAGCCCGCGCTGCCGCCCGGGCCCTTTTGCAGGCCTGAGGCAATTCTGCCGCTTTCGCGTGTTCAATCCGTCGCGATCCCACTTTTATAAGGGCGCTCCGTGGCTTACTAAGGGGAAAGACGTGATCCCCGAGAGCCAATGACCCAATCAACCCGCACTGTTCTGCGCAACCAGCTCAATCAGGCTTTGGCCGCGATCAAGGACGCTTGGCGGGTGATGCGACGGCGTGGGCCCAGCCAGATTCAATTCTGGTTCATCGCGCTGGCGATCGGGATTGCGGCAGGTTTCATGGCATTGGGGTTTCGCAAGGCCATCCGGTCGCTGCAGGCTTATGTCTATGATACGGATGACATTTTGCTGCTGCACAGCCATGCGGAAAAGCTGCCTTGGTTTCTGATCCTGATCATTCCCATCATCGGCGGGCTAATCGTGGGCGTGATCCTGAACAAGTTCACCGACGACGGACGCGTGCGATCCGTCGCTGACGTCATCGAAGGGGCCGCGGTGACCGATGGTCGCGTGGAAAGCAAGGCGGGTATCGCGTCGTTCTTTGCCTCGCTCGTCACGCTCAGTACAGGCGGGTCCACGGGCCGAGAGGGGCCGGTCGTGCACATGGCTGGCGTGATCTCAACCTGGGTCAGCAACCGCATCCATGCCGATGGCATCACCGGGCGCGATCTGTTGGGATGCGCCGTTGCCGCCGCCGTCTCGGCCAGCTTTAACTCACCGATCGCAGGTGCACTTTTCGCGCTTGAGGTCGTACTGCGCCACTTTGCAGTGCATGCGTTTGCGCCCATCGTGATCGCTTCGGTTGCTGGGACAGTAATCAACCGGCTGGAATATGGCGACGTGACCGAGTTTGTTCTGGATACACCCGGTTCCCTGCAATTCTACGTGGAATTGCCCGCCTTCCTGCTACTTGGCCTAATCTGCGGGCTGGTTTCGCTTCTGCTCATGCGGTCGATCTTTTTTGCCGAAGATATCGGCAACCATATCCAGAACCGGCTTGCCTTGCCTGGCTGGCTGCGCCCAGCTGTTTCAGGCGCGATGTTGGGGCTGCTGGCGATCTGGTTCCCGCACATCATCGGCGTCGGGTATGAAACCACGATCCGCGCTTTGGCAGGTGACCTGACCCTGAGTTTTGCCATCCTGTTTGCGGTAATCAAGACGGTTGCCGTAGCGATCACCATGGGCGGACGTATGGGCGGCGGGGTGTTTTCCCCATCGCTGATGATTGGGGCGTTGACCGGACTGGCCTTCGGCCTGATCGCAACCGGGCTGCTGCCTGATGTTTCTGGCACCCATACGCTCTATGCCTTTGCCGGAATGGGGGCCGTTGCTGCCGCGGTTCTGGGCGCACCGATTTCGACCACGATGATTGTCTTTGAACTGACCGGAGACTGGCAGATCGGCCTGGCTGTGATGGTTTCGGTGTCGATGTCGACAGCGCTGGCCTCGCGTCTTGTGGATCGGTCCTTCTTCTTGACCCAGCTGGAACGTCGTAACGTGCATCTGGCCGCAGGGCCGCAAGCCTATCTGCTGGCGATGCTGCGAACCGGGGCGGTCATGCGCCCCTTGGGCGATTCGCGCTCGATCACGAAAGAACAGGCGGTCGAATTGATCGAACAAGGGCTATGTGTTCAAGCTAGCGCCACGCTAGAGGCCGCGATGCCTTATTTCGACAGGGATGACATCCCCTGTATTCCGGTGGTGATTGTCGAAGAGGACGGCAGTGAAAACCCGGTCGGAGCGCTTTACCACGTCGATGCACTGAAAGCGTATAATCGCGCCTTGGCTGCCACGGCGGCTGAAGAGCACTCTTAGCGTTTATACACGGTCGCGGTATCGCCTAGGTAGTTGTCCCAAGCAAACCAGTACGAAATATGGCCTGCGACCCGGGGCAATTCCGTGCCTCCCGGTCCAACCAGCGCCTCTTCGGTCATGGTCCACTTCTGACCCGTTTCATCCACCAATTCGCTGCCAGACGCAGCGAACTTGTGGGACGCGCGTTCATAAGCTCGCACTGCGCGCTTCTCGTCGTTTCCGATAAGCACCAGAGGCCGGTTGGCGATGGCGTCGTTGATTACCCGGCTCCTGCCGAACGCATCCAGGGGCCATGCTCGCGCCGCGCCGAATTGCCGGATGGCGAAAACATAGTCTTTCTGCCTGTGGCTGGACTGATCGACCAGCGCCGGGAACATCAATTCGGACGAAGCGAAATACTCCCGATACACGACACCCGACCCATAGTTCCGCCGGTGACCGGTGTTCATTGAAAGAACTTTCGTTTTGGGATGCGATGTTTTCCAACTTTGCCATGTGGTGATAACCACCGGGCGTTGTTTCAACTCGATACCGCTGCCGACAAGCGCGCCAACAACTGGCTTACCGGTATATTGGTTCCACAGGGAATGCGTCTGACGATCGAACATCAGTTTATTGGATCTGTACAGAAAACCGGATGAGCCGAAGATCAGCGGTTTGCTGCGACCCGGCGCTTGCGTTTCAAACAGAATGCCTGAACCACACAGTGTGCAGTAGGCCAAGGCTACCGGAACCCCGCCAATCACTTCGTTGAACATTTCATGCCAGCCCATGATCCGCAGCGGGTAAGCCCGTTCGTCCCCGTTGATCGAAATGCCAAAGACCAGGTCATCGTCCTTAAGGTAATCTGCGCGCGCGGCAGGGATCAGCGCCGGATTGTCCAGCGATGGGATACCATCCTTGTTCACACCACCCCACGCGATCTCTTCAAGCCGGATCTTCATCTTGTCGCGCTGCAAGTACTTTGGCTTCAGGAAGACATCGAAATTCGTATCTATCCCCAGGAGAACCTCGCGCTTGAACGGGATGAGCGAGGGGTGCGGCACGATTTGCGGGTTCTTTTCCTGCCAGAGCATCCACTCAAACCAGTCTTGGCCGATACTCTCACCAGTCAGGGTCTGCATGACCTTCACGATGTCGCTGCTGCGACGTCTGGCGTATCGCATACCGGTCAGCAAAGCAGGCACCACATCCGGGTTGTCGCGTTGCACGAGAATGGCCATGCCTTGCTCAAACTCCGCGTTGCTTCCGAACAAGGTGGAACGCACAGCATCCAGCACGGGGTCTTGTTGCGCGGACAATGCGCCAGGCAACAAGAGCACGGTCCCCAATGATCCTGCGAAACTGCGACGGGTAAGTGACATGGCATCCTCTGGGCGGTGTTTGGTGGCATTGTGCACTCTTGATGCCTCACATGCATGCAACAGCCCCGTGATTAGATCGTGAACCCGATGTTTTTGGGGGTGTGGCCCGGGTTGAACTGCTGGCGAAACCCTTCTGGCTGCATGTCTTGGCGGGTTTTTGCTGGTAAGCTGCATCCCAAATACAGCTAAAAATTTCACTTTTTTTCCGAATTTCTTGATCAAAAGGCCAAAAAATCGTTAATATTTGTGACGATTGCAGCGATATCCCTACGCGACCAAAGGAAATTTACTCCCAAAGCGAGTGTCGGGAGCCAAGAAATTTCAAGATCTTGAACGACATAACTGCATTGACTTATTTTTGAACTGAAACTCGCGCGAACGGGAGTACTTTGAAAATGCTATTTCTGCATCTTGATTTGCACTCCCGGATTTATGCAGCCTACACGCATCATGTGTCTCAACGGCTATGTTTCAAAACCCCTCCTTCAGGTATCCGGCTCGGAGACCTGGTGTGAGGGTCTCGCACGGCAATAACCGGATGGGCGGGTTGTTGTCCGAACAAGGAGGTTCGTACCTCGCCAAATTGGGAGGCAGGTGGTTTGCTGATCGGGACGGGTCAGGCAAACAAGTATCTCAGGACGTCCAATTTGTTACCAGTTTTTCTGCAATGCCCCCACGAGGCTGTTTCAGCCACTGTTTGGCGACCATCAGGTCAATACAACGGTGGGCGCCGGGCAAAGGTCCACACTATGCGAGTATTTGATGTTGCGTTGATAGGCGCGGGCCCCGCTGGCTACGCCGCTTTGACTGCAATGCGAGCGGTTTCAGGTTCGGTGGTGGTGATTACAGGCGCGGGATCTGAACCATGTGAGGACGGCCCGGCCAAGATTGTGTCTGTCGCGTACGAACGTCAGCAGCCGGCCTTTATGACCGAACGGACCGATGTATCCGGGGATGCCCCGCCGCTGTTCGTCGCCGCCGAAGTGGGTGGGCTTGCCAATTTTTGGGGCAAACAATTGCAGGTCTACGATAACGATGATCCCTGGGGTCAGGGGCGATATCTTGAAAGCTGGGCAGATTACACCGCCGCCTGCGAGACCGTGCAAAGTGACCTGCAGGTCATAGGCGGCATCCGGCGCGAGCAACTGGGCGATGGGTTGGAAAAAAGTGTGCCACGCCTTTTGACGGGAACAAAAGACGCCCCGGATATCGGCTTGGGTGCAATGGCGCGGGCCGTAGGAAACCGTCTAAGCGAAATGCCAAATGTCGAAGTCCGTGCTGGCCGTGTGCAACGGATCGAAAATGACCAGAATTGTGTAAGCTTGGAACTGGCGGATGGGACACGCATTCAGGCCCGCCAGGTGTTCCTGGCTGCAGGCGTCCTGGGCACAGCCACGTTGCTTGCGCGAAGCCTGCCACAAATTACTCAGATCGGCTTTTTGGACCACGCGCCTTATACGATCAACTGTCTGAGGCTGGCACGCGCGTTGGGATCGCCGCGGAATTACACGAATCGTGGAAATTTCAATGCGCTGACACTCAAGCGGAAACAGGATGGTCGATGCAGTCTTTTTGCGTCTGTCTATGCGGTGTCGCAAGCCCCGGTAAGCCTTGTTACGACAACCCTGGGCCTGGGTCCGCGCCTACGCGGTTGGCGCATGGGGCGTTTCATTGATTTTGTGCAACCCGTTCGGATCTGGACGCCCAAGACATATGTACAGTTTCATCTGCAACCTGAGCTTGGTCAGATCGAGGCGACGCATGTACCGGACCCGGGGCAGGACGAGGGGCTACAGTTTCTACTTGACTGGCTGGGCTCGCATCGCGTCCGTCACAATCTGGGCACTACTGCGCCAGGGCAGGGGTTCCACTATCACAACCTGACCTTTGGGCCGGGCGATGAACCTGTAGATCAGGTGGTTGAGCAGGCCTTTCAGCGGCGCGTGCGTGTTATTGACGCCTCTTGCCTCGCAGAAATTGGCTGCGCGCCGCATACCCTAACCTCCATGGCGCAGGCTTATGGGCGTGTGCGTCGCGACATGGCCTCGACCGAACGGGTCAGAGAGGCCATCTAAGGGGTTCAGATCTGCTCGACCTTAACGGAATCGACGCGGTAAAACGCGACATAACCCTTGATCTCGGCCATTGCGGCGACCGGATCCTCATAGCTCCACGCTGCGTTTTCGGTCACCGATGATTTGTTGACGATTGAGAAATGCGTTGCTTCGCCTTTGTGCGGGCAATGTGTGACCTTTTCTGTACGGTCCAGAAAGGCCATTCCGATATCGGCGCGGGGGAAATAGATCACCGGCTCCAGATCACCTTCCAGCAGCTCCAGCGCATTCATGCTCTCTCCGAGAACGGCGCCGCCGGAACGAACGCTCCATTTGCCAGCTGCATTGCGGATCGTTATGTCTGTCATCTCTGCTTCTTCCCTCGTCTTCAGTACGGATCACTCCTCTGCCCTGATTATGTGACAGCTCAGTGTCAGATCGGCGCAGTTGCGGCATCCAACCACAGTTGAGCGTCGTCGCCCAGCCTTGGGCGGACTTTTTCCGCAACGTCGCGGTGATATGAATTCAGCCACGCGCGCTCATCTACCGTTAGCATATCAACTACTACCAGCCGCCGGTCAATCGGTACGTATGTAAGTGTCCGCCAGTTCAGCATCGCACGCTCGGTGTCAGCGGTGGGCAGCGTCGGGGCATCCTGCACCACAACAAGGTTCTCGATCCGAATGCCGAACGCGCCTTCGCGATAATATCCGGGCTCGTTGGACAGGATCATACCTGGCTCGAGCGGTACGTGGCTGACCTTTGACAAGCGCTGCGGCCCTTCATGGACGCTCAGATACGCACCGACGCCATGGCCGACCCCATGATTGAAATCCTGGCCCGCTGCCCACAAGGGGGCGCGTGCGATGCATTCGATATCTCGTCCGGCCAGCCCGGCGGGCCAGCGCAGCATGGACATATCGATCATCCCTTTCAGCACGCGGGTAAAGCAGGCTTTTTCCTGATCGCCTACTTCCCCTATCGCAATGGTGCGGGTGATGTCAGTTGTGCCATCCAGATACTGACCACCGCTATCCAAAACCAACAGGTGCCCATACTCCAGCCGGCTGTCGGTTTCTTCGGTCACCCGGTAATGCATGATCGCGCCGTTGGGCCCGGTGCCCGCAATCGTGTCGAACGAGATATCCTGTAGCGCGTTTTCCCGGCGGCGGTTTTCCTCAAGCTGCGTGACCACCTGCGTTTCCGTCATTGTGCCCGGGGTCTGTGCATCCAGCCAGCATAACGTCTCAATAACGGCGACCGCGTCGCGAAGATGCGCTTCGGCACTTCCAGCGATTTCGGCCGGATTCTTGCGAGCTTTGGGCAAGGCACAGGGATCCCCTGCATCCATCATCTTGTCGCTGAGAACGTCAGCAACTGCTTGCGGCAAAGTCCCCAAGTCGACTTGAACCTTGCCGTCCAAACCCGCAGCGGCTTCCAGAAACAACTGTGGGTCGTGAACCTGAACTTGGTCGCCCAGGTGATCCAACACCCCGGCCAGCTTTTGCGCCGCCATGAACAGATCAACCCGACCATCAGCATGCAGAATGGCAAACCCATGTGCCACCGGGTTATACCCGATATCTGATCCACGAATGTTAAGCAGCCACATGATCGAATCCGGCAATGTAATGATGGCCGCATCACACCCGTTCCGTTTTAAATCCTCCGCTAGCCGCGCGATTTTGCTTGTGGCTGTTTCCCCTGCAAACTCAATCGGATGCGCCTTAACCGGGTTCATCGGGGCGTCCGGCTGATCCGGCCACACCCGATCCACCAGATTGTCACATCGCACAAGATCGATACCGTTCGCGTTCAACTCTTTCTTCAAACTGGCAATTTGCCCCGCTGCGTGCAGCCAGGGATCAAAGCCAACCTTTCCGCCGTTCGGCAGCTGGTCTTTAAGCCATGCGCCTAGGCTGGTTTCGGGCCACGGCACGGGCGTGAAATCCGCCGCAACCTGTGCCTTGACCTGCGTGCGATATCGGCCATCGATGAAAACGCCCGCAATACCGGTCAGCACTGCACAGAAACCGGCCGACCCGGTGAAACCCGTCAGCCATGCCAGACGTTCATCGCGAGGGGCCACATACTCGCCCTGATGCGCATCGGCGCGTGGGATCAAAAAACCGTCCAGCCCATCCTGTGCCATCTGTGATCGCAAAGCGGCCAGCCTGGGCGGTCCCTGTTCCGGACGCGCAGTGACTGCAAAGGACTGAAACATGTGACACCTCTCGCAAACGGGGGGCTGCCCCTTCATCTTTCGAAAAATATTCCTGCCGGAGGCAGGGCCAGCGTCAGCTGGCCCTTTTCATCCCCATCACACGCGCGCGCGCCCGCGGATCGCTGTCGAACAATGCCGCTAGCTGTTCAGTCATCGCACCTGCCAGCTGTTCGACATCCGTGATTGTTACCGCGCGGTCGTAGTACCGGGTCACATCGTGGCCGATACCAATGGCCAAAAGCTCGACCATCTTACGTTTTTCGACCATCCCGATCACGTCGCGCAGGTGTTTTTCCAGATAATTTGCTGGGTTAACGCTGAGCGTTGAATCATCAACAGGCGCACCGTCCGAGATCACCATCAGGATCTTGCGCTGCTCGCGTCGCGCAAGCATCCGGCGATGCGCCCATTCCAGTGCTTCGCCGTCGATGTTCTCTTTCAGCAGGCCTTCTTTCATCATCAACCCCAGATTGGGTCGCGCGCGACGCCACGGGGCATCCGCACCTTTATAGATGATGTGGCGCAGATCGTTCAGACGCCCCGGCTGTTGCGGGCGACCGTCATTCAGCCATGCCTCACGTGCTTGGCCGCCTTTCCAAGCGCGCGTAGTAAAGCCAAGGATTTCGACCTTCACGTTGCAACGTTCCAGCGTCCGGGCCAGAACATCGGCACAGATGGCAGCGATCGAGATCGGACGACCGCGCATCGAGCCCGAGTTATCCAGCAGCAGTGTCACCACCGTATCGCGGAATTCGGTGTCTTTCTCGACCTTGAAGCTCAGCGGCGTGGTCGGGTTGGCCACAACACGCGCCAGTCGCCCGGCATCCAGAATACCTTCTTCGCGGTCAAACTCCCAAGAGCGGTTCTGTTGCGCCTGCAACCGGCGCTGCAGTTTGTTCGCCAGACGGCTGACGGCACCTTTCAGCGGCTCAAGCTGCTGATCCAGATAGGCGCGCAGCCTCTCCAATTCGGCAGGCTCGGCCAGATCCTCGGCTGCGATCTCCTCGTCATAAGTGCCAAGGTAGACCTTGTAATCCGGATCGGCCTCGGATGCAGGCGGCAGGGTAGGCGGCTCCATCGGGGCCTCACCCTCGGGCATCTCGGCCTCATCGCCCATCTCATCCTCGGCCATCTCATCCATCGAGACCTGGGCCTGAGATTGGTCCTGCTGCTCTTCCTGCGTTTGCTCGGGGGTCGCGTCGGCGTCCTGCTCGTCCTGATCATCCTGACCAGTGCTATCGGGGTCGGGCTGTTCTTCGGCGTCGTCCTCGGCCTGATCTTCCTGATCTTCGTCCAGCTCGTCCGGATCTTCGCCCAGCTGGTCACCATACCCCAGATCCTTGATCATCTGACGGGCAAATTTGGCAAACTCGGCCTGATCCGACAGGATTTCCTGCAGGTTTTCCAGCGTCCCGCCGGCTTGCTCTTCGATGAAGCCGCGCCACAGGTTCATGATGTTCTCGGCCGCAGGCGGCAGGTCCCGTCCGGTTGCCAAGTGACGGATCAGATAACCCGCGGCCACCGACAAGGGGGCATCAGCAGGCTGCTTGCACTGGTCGTACCCACGGCGCAGCGCCTCGTGCCCAATTTTAACATCGATGTTAGAGGCCGTGCCGGGCATATCCCGCGCGCCCATCGCCTCACACCGGGCAACTTCCATGGCCTCATAAAGATCCCGCGCCATATCACCCGGAGGCGCATAGCGATTATGGGTCGCATCGTCATGGTACCGGCGCTGCAACGCCAAAGCATCCGCCGTACCGCGCGCCAGCAAAACCTCTTCGCGAGTCATGCGCCGAGAAACCTGCGGCAAACGCATCGACTCGCCCGACAGACCCGAGGGGTCGACAGTATAGCTCACTGATAATTCGGGATCATCGGCCATCACCTTGGTGGCTTCGGCCAAGGCCTTCTTGAACGGATCGGCGGGGTTGTCGTTTGGTTTAGACAATGAACGTACTCCAGATCATTGCTGCCGAGAAAAGCACTAAGCATTCCCAGCGCAGCCGTGTCAGGTGGACATGCTGCGGCGCCGTCATTTCTGAAGGCGCCGTCTTTTTCCAATCTACTTTGTCAAAAAGCCAAGCTGAATCAAGAACAACCCAGATAGATGCTATGACAAAGAAGATTATCACCCCAAGCTCACACTCGCCGCGCTTTCCGGCAGTTCCTCGTCGAAGCAACGCTGATAGAACTCGGCCACGGTCTGGCGTTCCAGCTCATCACACTTGTTCAAGAAGGACAGGCGGAAGGCGTAGCCGACGTCGCGGAAGATCTCGGCGTTTTGGGCCCAGTTGATCACGGTCCGGGGCGACATGACAGTCGACAGGTCGCCGTTCATGAAGGCAGTCCGGGTCAGGTCGGCGACGGTGACCATCTGGCTGACGGTCTTGCGGCCCTTTTCGGTGTTGTAATGCGGCGCCTTGGACAGAACGATCATCGTCTCAGCGTCATGGCTTAGGTAGTTCAGCGTCGAGACCAGCGACCAGCGGTCCATCTGTGCCTGGTTGATCTGCTGCGTGCCGTGGTAGAGGCCGGTAGTGTCGCCCAGACCGACGGTGTTCGCGGTGGCAAACAGGCGGAAGTTCGGGTTCGGCGTGATAATCTCGTTCTGGTCCAGCAAGGTCAGTTTACCGTCATGTTCCAGAACACGCTGGATCACGAACATCACGTCCGCACGACCTGCGTCGTATTCGTCGAAAACGATGGCAACGGGGTTGCGCAGCGCCCAGGGCAGGATGCCTTCGTGGAACTCGGTCACCTGTTTGCCATCACGGAGCTTGATCGCGTCCTTACCGATCAAGTCGATCCGGCTGATGTGGCTGTCGAGGTTCACACGGACGGCGGGCCAGTTCAGGCGGGCCGCGACCTGTTCAATATGGGTCGATTTGCCTGTGCCGTGATAGCCTTGGATCATCACACGCCGATTGTGCGAAAAGCCTGCCAGAATGGCTAGTGTAGTTTCGGGGTCAAACTTGTAGGTCGGGTCGATCGCGGGTACGCGGTCACTGCGGTCAGCAAAGCCCTTGATCGCCATGTCGGTTTCAATACCGAACACGTCACGGACCGAAATTTCTTCGGTGGGTTTTGCGTTTACGTCGATCGATCCGTCAGCCATTCGCCTTGTCCTTATCCTTTGCCCCGCGTTGCCGGGTTTGAACTCGTGTGTGGTGCAACATATTGCGGGCAAGGGCAAGGGAAAGCCGTGCTGCTAGGTACTTAGGCGGATGTTTCTTTGAAACTGGCCTTATCGATGTTGCGTCCAATGTCTCGAGCTAATCTTTCAAATCTTGGACAGCCCGAATTTTGGGCCCAGAACGCCGCCACGCAGTCCCGTGAAGCATTAATATTGCAATAGTAAGATGTGATGAGTTAAATATGCATATATGATTATGCAAAAGCGGTTCCCGATTTTGTTATTTTATGAGTGTAGGTACAAATGTCGTTAGTAATCTCAGGTCCGACTTCTATCTCGATCCCCAGTGGGTCGACCTCGGTTATGGAGCAGTATACCACGACCAAAGCTGTGACGTGGAGCGTGACCGTAACTGGCGATGGCGGATTGGACCCTTCCGACTACACTGTTTCAATTTCACCTAGCGGAGTTTTGACCGTTGAGCTTACTGAGGGGGCAGACATCCCTCCGAATACGCAACTCTCGGTTCGAATAGGGGCGACGAACGGGCAGCCAGGAGCCGGTAACAATGCCATCCTGAATGTGACAGTCGACCTTCCTGCGGGAACAGTGCCGTGTTTTGTAAAGGGCACCTTGATAGAAACCGAAAAAGGCCCTCGCCCTGTCGAAGAACTGTCGGTTGGGGACAAAGTTCGTGTTTCCAGCGGTGAGTTGCTATCCATTCTGTGGATTGGCAAGAAGACCCTTAGCGCGGAAGCGTTGCAGCAAAACCCGCGATTGCGTCCCGTTTGTATCAAAAAAGGAGCGATCGGAGATGCTTTGCCTGACCGCGATTTGTACTTGTCACCGCAACACAGAATTGTTTTAGAAGGGTGGCGCGCCGAATTGTTGTTCGGTGAGCCGAGGGTTTTTGCAGCAGCAATACATCTTGTGAACGACAACACTATTCGACAGGTGTGGTCCAATGAGGCGGTGACATACTTCCATATTGCCTGCAACCGCCACGCAGTTTTGATGTCGCACGGTTTGCCGACGGAAAGCTTGTTTCTGGGTGATATGGCGCTGTTGTCTTTCGGTCGCGGAGATGTAGAAGAACTTCGTGTGCTCTTTCCAGAACGGTTCAGCCGTGGATCCGCCTGGAAACAAACGCGTGTGCGTTGCTTGAAGCGCCCCGAAGCCGAGCTTTTACGGGAAATGATCAAACAATAGATCGACTATCTGAAATTCCGGCTGTCCTTGATCTGATCCCACGCCCAGACAACCTCTTGCAGCTGTTCTTCCTGGGAACGATCGCCGCCGTTCATGTCGGGGTGCAGAACCTTGATCAGCTTTTTGTACGCTTTGCGCACCTCGGCCTTGGTCCAGCTGTCATTGGCTTCCAGAATTTCGATCGCGCGGCGTTCAGTGGGGGGCAGGCGACGACCGCCACCACCTGACGTGCGCCCTTTGTTTTGGGTGCTGTTTGCGCCAAGTACCTGATGCGGGTCTTCGATGCCCAGACGCGCCCATGCGCGCGCTTCGGGATCGCCCATTGGCTTTGTTTCGCGCTCCCACACTTTGTCCTTGGAGCGCTGGGCGTTTAGCTCGGCCTCGGTGGTGCCGTCAAAGAAGTTCCATTTGTTGTTGTATTCGCGAACGTGCTGCTGGCAGAACCAGAAAAAGTCGTCCAGAACGTCAGGGGCCTTGGGTGCACGGAACTTGCCCGGTTCTTCGCAACCTTCGTGATCGCAGATACGCGTCGAGGTTTCAGACGCGCCCGACATTCCGCGACGCCCGCGCGGGTTCTTTTTCTTCGAAGTGGATACGGACATATCAAATCCGAAGGGGTCTGACTTCACCATGTGCTCATCCTTAAGAACGCATCTTTTCGACTCGGAGGCAGCAGTTTAGTCTAAGCAGCCGAAAGTAGAAGAGGGGGGGCGGTAAAATTTTCGCCCGTGAGCAAAAAAATGACTGTTACCGACGAGATCCGAACCTGCCTGATGGCAGCCTTTGAACCGCGTGAGCTGGAAGTCGTGGATGACAGCGAAAGCCACCGAGGACACGCCGGGTTTCAAGAGGGCGGCGAAAGCCATTTCAACGTCCGCATTCGTGCCAGCGCTTTTCAGGGTCAATCCCGCGTCGCCCGCCACCGGGCCGTACATAAGGCACTGGGAGACATCGTGCCCCGCATTCATGCGCTGGCGCTGGATATTGATACCTGAACAGGCCCTTTGGCCGGTGCCTAGGCGACCAGAGAAATGGCCCTGTTAACCGCGATTCCCTGATTCACCGCGCGATAGGTGGGAAAAGGCAGCCGGTGCGTTGCATCAATGTCTCGCTGTATCCACTCTTGCTCTTCCAGGCGATGAAGCGACGTCGAAAGTGCGCGGTCGGAAATCGTGATCAGACCGGATTTGAGGGTCGAGAACCGTCGGGGCCTGTCGGTCAGCGCCAGAATAGGCGCCGTCCAACTGCGTCTGAGTAACGCGAAATCAGCGTCATCTGGCACGGCATTCACGATTCGGCTGGCGATTTCGGCCGCAGATTCACCCGTTTGGGTCAATCGAAACTCGGGACGCAACGGATGACCGTGGCCAGGATTCCGTTCCAGAAAACCCAATTGAATCAGGTGGTCAAGGCTCTGGGCAAATGCCGTTCTGCCGGCGCTTGTCGCAGCCTGTAGCGGTGCCTGTCGTCCCGGCATGCCTTCATGCATTAACGCCAGGATGTTTAGGGACCAGGCGCGGGACGTAAGCTTGACAAGAATCGTTATGTCCATAAAGTATAGTTACTTTAATTTTCGCCAAAAGGATAGTTCAATGCCACTCGTTTCACTGGAAAACACGATCACGCTCGCCATGTCCGTGCAAGACAGGCATGTCAGTGCCGAATGGTATCAGGCCAAGCTGGGGTTCGAGCTGATCCACCATATTGACGAAGCCGGTTGGAGTGAGATGAAGACCAAAACCGACGGTGTGACCTTGGGCCTGGGTGAGCAGGCCGAGCCTGCGCCAGGCAATACGGTGCCGGTGTTCGGGGTGTCCGATATTGCGACGGCGCGTCAGGCGCTCGAATCCTCGGGCGTCAGGTTCGATGGGGCGACTGAAACGATCGAGGGCATGGTCAGCACCGCAACTTTCTACGACCCGGACGGCAATGCGCTGATGCTGGCGCAGGATCTTAGCCAAGCGGCAAGCGCTGCCGAGTAATTCAGCTGCATGCTGTGAAAACGCGGAGCAGACCGCTTAGGTCTGCTCTTTGTCCTTTTCGGACAGATCCGTGGGCTTCAGGGTCAATGGCGGGTCTTTGACCTCTTCTGAAATCGGTGCAGGGGCCTGCACTTCTTCTGGTCCGGGCACCGGCTGAGCCACGGGTGCATCATCGCTGTCCTCAACCGGCTCGCGCTCTGAAGAAAACTCAACTGCAACCTCTCGCCGAAACACCAGAACATTGCGCCAGTTCACGGTGGAACTGGTCAGGCCCGCGCGTTCCTCGCTGGGCAAAAGTTCCGCACGTTGGTAATCCCAGCCATCCTGCCCCATCTGATTCAGGATCTGTTCGATCGACACTGCAAACCGCCCTTCGGCAGTTTTGACGCCCTTGGCCTTGGTGCCTTTTTGTGGGGCGGGGACAACTTTGTATTCGTAGCGCTGCATCAGACTTTCCTGGTTGCCGATCCCTGGCAATCTAACATGTTGTCGAGTTTCGAACAGTCATCATCGCCCGTTGGGCAAATTCTGTTTTGTCTGTTGCGTCCCGCGCCCGGGACCGGAAAGGTCCGCGCCAGACGCACGGACCCTGCCGTAGCAGTTTCTTGGACCGAAAGGCTTACGAGCTCAGCTTTTTGCTGACCAACTCATTGACGGCCTTGGGATTCGCTTTGCCGCCGGTTGCTTTCATGACCTGACCAACAAACCAGCCTGCCAGTTTCGGGTTCACCTTGGCTTTTTCGACCTGCGATGGGTTGGCCGCGATGATTTCGTCCAGCGCAGTTTCGATGGCACCGGTGTCGGTAACTTGTTTCATGCCGCGTTCTTCAACGATCTGCGCCGGGTCGCCGCCTTCGGTGTAGACAATCTCGAACAGATCCTTAGCGATCTTGCCAGAAATGGCGTCTGAGGCGATCAGGTCGATGATCCCACCCAGCTGCGCAGGCGAGACCGGTGAGGCGGTGATGTCGTGGTCTTCTTTCTTCAGGCGACCGAATAGCTCGTTGATGACCCAGTTTGCGGCCAGTTTGCCGTTGCGGCCTTTGGCGACCTCTTCGAAATAGGCAGCCGACTCTACTTCGGCCGTCAGAACCGACGCATCGTAATCCGTCAGACCGAAGGTGCCAATAAAACGCGCCTTTTTAGCATCCGGTAGTTCTGGAAGCCTGGCTGCGATGTCATCAACCCACGCCTGTTCAATCTCCAGGGGCAGCAGGTCAGGGTCGGGGAAATAGCGGTAATCATGCGCTTCTTCCTTTGACCGCATCGAGCGTGTCTCACCCTTGTCCGGATCATACAGGCGGGTTTCCTGATCGACAGTACCGCCACCTTCGACGATGGCAATCTGACGCCGGGCCTCGACCTCGATCGCTTGCTGGATAAAGCGCATCGAGTTCATGTTCTTGATCTCGCAACGCGTACCCAGATGCGAGAAGTCCTGCGTTTCCTGATACTTTTCATAGGCACCGGGCAAGCAGATCGAAACATTGACGTCCGCCCGCAAGTTGCCGTTTTGCATGTTGCCATCGCAGGTACCCAGATAACGAAGAATCTGGCGCATCTTGGCGATGTAGGCTGCTGCTTCTTCGGGGCCGCGAATATCGGGGCGGCTGACGATCTCCATCAGGCAAACACCGGTCCGGTTCAGGTCGACAAAGGACATATGCGGGTCCATGTCATGGATCGATTTGCCTGCGTCCTGTTCCATGTGGATGCGTTCAATTCGCACCATGCGCGCGGTGCCGTCGCCCATTTCCACCAGCACTTCACCTTCGCCCACGATGGGCTGGTACAGCTGAGAAATCTGGTAACCCTGCGGCAGGTCCGGATAAAAATAATTCTTGCGGTCAAAGGCCGATACCAGGTTGATATCCGCCTTCAGGCCCAGACCGGTTCGTACCGCCTGTTCAACGCAGTATTCGTTGATCACCGGCAGCATTCCCGGCATCGCCGCGTCCACGAATGCCACGTTCGAATTTGGCTCGGCCCCGAATTGAGTCGATGCTCCCGAGAACAGCTTGGCATTGGACGAGACCTGCGCATGCACCTCCATCCCGATGACCAGTTCCCAATCGTGCTTGGCCCCGGCAATGGTTTTGGGTTTGGGCATTTCGTATGTCAGGTCGAGCATGGCGCGCCTCATTTCCGCAGAAGTCTAAGCCTGCGTATTAGGCCCGGCACGGCCTAGGGGCAAGGGGGAATCAGTGCCCGGACAGGCGCAAACCCGTCGGAGTAAACGTCACATCCAATCCGCTGCGCAGCTCATCGCGGAACAGATCGCCAATTGCACGCAGGGCATCGCGCTGCCCGCGGGCCGCGAACCGTTCGGGTGAATTGATCCGAACACTGTTGTTGAACCCATTTGCTGCATGGGCCCAAATCAACGGGTGCAGTTCTGTCAGGTGATCGCGGATCAGCCAGTTTGCAGCCTGGTGTATCTGGCTGCGCACCAGATCAGCCTTGTCGCACTGGCCAGCACCGTTCTGGATCGTGATGGCGCAGTAGGCAGACAACATGTTGACGGTTTGCTGGTCAGGACGCCGACGGAGAATATCGTGCATGCCTTCCAGGAAGAAATCGACATCCAGACGCGCGCAGGCCTCTTCGTCCAGGGCAATTGCGTCGAACTGAACCCAAGTATAGCCTCCGGCCCCCCAGATGTCCCGGGTCTGAGCCGCCATACGCAGCGCCTGGACCTCGAGCTCGCCATAGCTTCCGAACCAGCGCGGCAGCAGGTGGGTCCCCATCGCGCGCATGTGCCGATGATTCAACGGGTCGAGCTTAATCAACCGCTCGTATTCATCCGCCACCCGTGTGTTGGCTCTACGCTGACCTGCCAAAATTGCGCAGCCAGCCGAGGCGACAATGGGGCTGTCCGCTGCGGCCTCGCGACAATTGGGAAGGATTGCAGCTGCCCGATCGAAATGGGCGGCGCAGCGGGATTGGTGCAGCGAGGGCAGGGTTGCTTCGTTCGTCGTACCGCGCCATGCCCATGCCATATCAATGTGGGCCAAAGCGACAACCAAGGCGATCATCGGGTCACACGAATGCGCGCGCATCTCGTCTTCCAATTCGGAAATGCCGCTCAGGACGTCAAACTCTGATAGCGCTTTGGCATCGGACAGCGCATGTTCTGCCGCCAGAACCACATCGGCCCGCGCCCCAAACGCCAGCAATTCCGCGACAGGCATGCCGTCGGGTGCAGTTTCCCGTGCGTCGTCTGCTTTGTGCATCAGGTCGGACAATTCTGCCCAGCGATCCTGCCTGGCGAGGAAACGGCCTTTTTCTATCGAGCTGCGCCCAATCTCATCCTGGGCCTGAACATCAGCCAATGGGATGTTCAGTTGCCCTTGGTCCGGTAACACGGGCGAAACAGCCGGGTCAGCGAAATACGCGCCGGATGCAGCGGGATGAGCAATAGAAGATCGGGAACGGGACGAACGGTCCCTAAAAAACCAGAACATGGCGGCACTCGAAACAAACAAACCAGAAACTTGAGGGTAAGAGCTTTGCCGTAATCGGTGTCAAATTCAAGGTCTTTGAAGGGGACCGGTTAGCATTTGCCTCTAATCTTTCAAAAATGAACCTATTGTTTCAAAATGTGACGAAGTGATGACGTTCAATTCGAAAACCAGCCTGTTGCAGGACCTGTTCGAAGTCCCTGTGGTGCGGAGACGACTCATCAGGCAGCCGAATCCGCTTGCCGGATCTCAAAATCAGAGAAACGCGCACCGAGAAATCCCAACGCGTGTCAAAGCGAACATAATCAATGTCCGAACGATCAATTTCGGCCTCACGGGTGCCGGTAAACCAGCGCAGTTTGTTTTGATCAAGAACCAGCCCTGCGCTGGTGTTCTGCGCAATATCCCAAATGGCCGGTAACGTAGGCAACGCCAACAGCGCCATCAGCCACCATGCCGCGTCGAACAGGATCACAAGTGCCAGCAAGGCCGCATAAACGCAGATCAGGACACCGACAGTGCGCGGTGCCCGGTTCTGACGTGTAAACTTGAATTCTGTCATGCGTTTAGAATGCGCGAAACCATTTCGGTCGTGTCGCGCGACAGGTCGGGCGTTTCTGCGGTGCGGGTCAGCTGTGCGCGGATCAGGTCCTGACGGTCCGCGTCATAGCGTTTCCAGGTCTGGAAGGCCGAACACATCCGCGCCGTGGTCTGCGGGTTGACAGGGTCCAGTTTGATCAGCCAGTCGGCCAGCAACGCATAACCCGCACCATCTGCGCGGTGGAAACCGGCGTGGTTCATCGCCAGCGCACCCATCACCGCCCGGAAACGATTGGGGTTTTTCCAGTTGAAATCGGCGTGCTCGGTCAGGGTGCGGGCGATGTCTGCCGTGGCCGCCGGCGAGGCCATCCCGACCTGAAGGGCAAACCATTTGTCCATCACCAAGCGGTCGTGCTGCCATTGTTCGTAGAATGCAGAAAGCTCGGCCTCGCCTTTGCTTGCGCGCAGCAGGCAGGACAGCGCGCTTAGCTGCTGCGTCATGTTGCCAGCCGCCGCGTATTGCTCGGCCGCCATTGCCGCACCATCAAGCCGGGATGTTAGGGCCAGTGCGGCATTGCCCAGCGAACGTTTGCCGGCTTGGTCTGCGTCGGGACTGTATGGCGCCTCAATCAAGGTTTCGCTGTGCAAACGCGGTAGAAGATCCTGAACGTGCTGGGCTGTTGCCTGCCGCAGTGTTTCTACCGCTGTCCAGATCGCCATCGGGTCAGGTGTTTCACCCCGGTCGAACAACGCAGCGGCCAGTTCGGATTGGGAAGGCAGACCCAGCATCAGGGCGCGATACGCCGGGTCCAATTCGCCGTCGCGCAGAACGGCCAGCACCCCGTCCAAGTAATCCGCACCCGGCGTTGCGTCTTCGAGGATCATGCGCAACAGCGTGTCCTGCGCCAATGACCGTCCCGCCTGCCACCGATTGAAAGGATCAGTGTCGTGGGCCAGAAGGAAGGCGCGTTCGGCGTCAGTGTGATCGTGCTCAAGGATCACAGGGGCCGAGAAATCTCGCAGGATCGAGGCCACAGGTTTTGCCGCCAGCCCAGTGAATTGGAAGCTTTGTTCCGCCTCAGTCAGTTCCAGAACTTCGGTCGCGCGTACTTCGACACCATTTTGTCCAAGCAAACCCACCGCGACAGGGATCACTTGCGGCAGCTTTTCGGACTGCCCAGGTGTTTCTTCGGTGTGCTGCGCCAATGTCAGCGTATATGTGCCGTCATTCCAATCTTCGCTCACTGTCACGCGCGGCGTGCCAGATTGGCTGTACCAGCGCTTGAACTGGCTCAGATCGCGGTCGGTGGTGTCCTCAAACACCTTGATCCAGTCTTCAATGGTGCAGGCCTGTCCGTCATGGCGGAGGAAATACAGATCCAAGGCCTTTGAGTAGGCCTCATCACCAACCAGACGTTTCAGCATACCGATGATCTCGGCACCTTTTTCGTAGACGGTCGCGGTGTAGAAGTTGTTGATTTCCTGAAAACTCTCAGGCCGGACTGGATGCGACAAGGGCCCGTTATCTTCGGGGAATTGCCGCGCGCGCAGGTCGATGGCGTCCTCAATCCGCTTTACCGGGGCCGAGCGAATGTCCGAGGTAAACTGCGCATCCCGGAAAACGGTCAGCCCTTCTTTCAGGCACAGTTGGAACCAGTCGCGGCAGGTGATCCGGTTGCCGGTCCAATTGTGGAAATACTCATGCGCGATGATCGCTTCGATCCGTTCAAAATTGGCATCGGTCGAGGTTTCGGGGCTGGCCAGAACAGCGGATGAGTTGAAGATATTCAACCCCTTGTTCTCCATCGCGCCCATGTTGAAATCGTCCACGGCAACGATGTTGAAAACGTCCAGATCGTATTCCCGACCATAGACGTCTTCGTCCCATTTCATGGACTTCCTCAGGGCTTCCATACCGAAATCGCATTTACCTTCATCGCCGGGACGGACCCAGAGGTTCAGCTCCACATCGCGACCCGACATGGTGGTGAACTGGCCGGGATGGGCGATCAACTCGCCCGCGACCAGCGCGAACAGGTAAGCGGGTTTGGGCCACGGGTCGGTCCATTCTGCCCAACCTTCGCCTTTGCCCGAAGGGTTGCCGTTGGACAGCAAAACAGGCAGATCACCATTGATGCGCACAGTGAAGGTGGACATCACATCAGGGCGGTCAGGGTAGAAGGTGATCTTGCGGAAACCTTCGGCCTCGCACTGAGTGCAGTACATGCCGTTCGACATATATAGGCCTTCGAGCGCCGTGTTATTGCCGGGATCGATCTCAACCTCGGCCTCCCAGATAAACGGCGCGTCGGGGGTAACAACGGTCATGCCCTTGTCGGTAATCTCGGGGGTGATATCCGCGCCGTCGATGGATGCGCGGATCAGCTTGAGGTCTTCGCCGTGCAGGAAGAACGTCTTGTCGCTGGCCTCCGGGTTCGGGCGAAATGCAATGCGAGAGGTGACGCGGGTTGCGTGGGCGGCGAGGTCGAACGTCAGGTGCACGCTGTCCACCAGATAACCAAAGGGTGTGTAGTCTTTCAGATAGATCGTCGTTGGGGCAGCGTCGCGCATCAGGGGCCTCGCGTGATTTTGTGTTTGCGCGAACGTATGGGCTGTGGCGGTTGGCTGCAAGCGGTGCGATCCGCGCGTCGGAATGTCCCGAAAATTGATTTTGGTAAGTCTTTTTGACCGCGACGCTGCGGCGCACGTTGCCTATCGGAAACTTTCGTCCTAAATGCTGACGGCATACAGTCGTGCACATTCCCGGGAGAAACAAAATGAGCAGCAGACAGGCGCGCAGCGGATTGCAGGTGGATACGGTTCTGGCCGAGTTCATCGAAGGCCAAGCCCTGCCGGGAACCGGTGTCACAGCAAATGCCTTCTGGGATGGTCTGGCGCGCATGGTCGCCGAGCTTGGCCCCAAGAACCGCGCCTTTCTGGCCAAGCGGCAGGACATTCAGGGTAAGGTCGATGCATGGCATCTTGAGCGCCAAGGCCAGGACCACGATGCCGAGGCCTATCAGGCTTTCCTGCACGAGATCGGCTATCTGGTTGAGGAAGGTGCGGATTTCCAGATTGAAACCGCCAATGTCGACCCCGAGATCGCCTCGATCCCCGGACCGCAGCTTGTTGTTCCGATTACCAATGCGCGATTTGCACTGAACGCAGCCAATGCACGTTGGGGCAGCCTTTATGATGCGCTTTACGGAACGGATGCGATGGGTGATCTGCCCGCGGCTGGCGGCTACGACGCAGCGCGGGGCGCGCGGGTGATTGCATGGGCCAAAGGGTTCTTGGATGACGCAGTGCCGCTGGCTTTCGGGTCATGGGCTGATGTCTCAGATCTGAGCGTACAGGACGGCGCGCTGATGCCAACTCTGGCCAATCCTAAACAATTTGTAGGTTACGACGGAGATCCGGGCAAACCGGATGCGGTACTGCTCTGCAACAACGGGCTGCACATTCAGATCAGGATCGACGGACACAGCGCTATAGGGGCCACTGATCCGGCGCGTATTGCCGATATGCGTCTGGAATCGGCCTTGTCGACCATCATGGATTGCGAGGATTCGGTCGCTTGCGTCGATGCCGCTGACAAGGTGGTGGCATATGGCAACTGGCTTGGGTTGATGAAGGGTGACCTGACCGAAGAGGTGAACAAGGGCAACACGACTTTCACCCGCAAACTTGCCAAAGACCTGAGCTTTACAACGGCATCCGGTGAGACAGGCAGCTTGAAGGGTCGTTCGCTGATGCTGATCCGCAACGTCGGGCATTTGATGACAAACCCTGCTGTGTTGGATGAACAGGGCAATGAGATCGGCGAAGGGTTGATGGATGCGCTCTGCACGACGCTGATCTCCATGCACGATCTCAAGCGTGACGGCGGAAATTCGGTCCAAGGCTCGGTCTATGTGGTGAAACCCAAAATGCACGGCCCGAAAGAAGTCGCGTTCTCGGTTGAGATTTTTGACATGGTCGAAGACATCCTTGGCCTTTCGCGCAACACTGTGAAGCTGGGCATCATGGATGAAGAACGCCGCACGTCGGTCAACCTCAAGGAATGCATCCGCGCTGCGAAATCGCGGGTAGCCTTTATTAACACAGGTTTTCTTGATCGGACCGGGGATGAGATTCACACCTCGATCGAAGCCGGGCCAATGCTGCCCAAGGGCGACATCAAGAACACGCCCTGGATTGCGTCTTATGAAGATCGCAACGTAGATATCGGTCTGGCCTGTGGCCTGAAGGGCAAGGCGCAGATCGGCAAAGGCATGTGGGCTATGCCCGACCGGATGGGCGACATGCTGGAGCAGAAGATCGGCCACCCGAAATCCGGCGCGACCTGTGCCTGGGTGCCGTCGCCGACGGCCGCGACACTGCACGCGACGCACTATCACAAGATCGACGTACTGGCCCGCCAAGATGAACTGGCTGCCGGTGGCGCACGGGGGACGCTGGGGGATTTGCTGACCATTCCGCTGCTGGGCGGTCGAAACCTCAGCGAAGACGAGATCGCCCGCGAGATCGAGAACAACGCGCAGGGCATTCTTGGATACGTGGTGCGTTGGGTTGATCAGGGTGTTGGCTGTTCGAAGGTGCCGGATATCAACGATGTCGGTCTGATGGAGGATCGCGCGACCTGCCGGATTTCATCTCAGGCGCTGGCCAACTGGTTGCACCATGATATTGTCTCGGAAGGGCAGGTCATGGCTGCGATGCAAAAAATGGCCGCTGTGGTGGATCGCCAGAACGAAAATGACGCAGACTATCGCCCGTTGGCACCCGGTTTCGACGGAATTGCTTTCCAAGCGGCCTGTGATCTGGTCTTCAAGGGGCGTGTGCAACCCTCGGGCTATACCGAGCCGGTCCTGCATGCCCGCCGTCTGGAACTAAAAGCCAGCCTTTAAACCATCAGGAACGATAGGACACGACATGGGAGTTTCCCTCCGCAAAGCCCGCACCATCATCCGAAAGACCCTTGAGAAGGGGCACGAAATGGAGCTGAAACCCCTTTCCGTCGTCGTTCTTGATGCAGGCGGTCACGTGATTGCTTTCGAACGCGAAGACGACGCGGCCCCGGGTCGGTTCGCGATTGCGCATGGCAAGGCCTATGGCGCAGTGATGCTGGGCATGGCTGGTACCGCGCAGATGCAGCGGGCCGAAGCGCAGGCCTATTTCATGGCAGCTGTGAATGGCGTCTATGGCGGGCAGGTCGTGCCGGTTCCGGGTGGTGTGTTGCTGCGCGACAAAAAGGGCGCGGTGATCGGTGCCGTCGGCGTGACCGGCGATACGTCTGACAATGATGCCGCAGCGGCATTGGCCGGGATCGAAACTGCCGGCCTGATTGGCGAGATCTGAACCTGATGACTGTCGGAGAGCCATTTGGGCTCTCTGACCCAATGCGGTGTTCGTGCAAAGCCATAAAAACGGCCAATGGCCAAGGTACCAGACAAAGCGCGTTCATATTCCATCATGTGCACAGTTGAACAAGAGCTTGCGCTGACACGCAGGGCCTGTGCTATTGCGCGCTGTTCTTGCGGTCGATAGTTTTTGGAAAGCAAACAGAAAACGCAGGAACGCAGCATGTCTCGACCCGTCGTCGGTATCATCGGCAACTCGTATTTGATGAATGATCAATATCCGACCCATGCCGGTGGCACGATGAACTCGGACGCGGTTGCCAATGTGTCGGACTGTCTGCCGCTGCTGATCCCAGCCGATCCGCGCTATGTCTCGGTTGATGAGCTGCTAGAGGTCTGTGACGGATTTCTGCTGACCGGCGGGCGCCCGAACGTTCACCCTGAAGAATACGGCGAGCCCGCAACTGAGGCCCATGGTGAATTTGACCGGGCGCGCGACGCGATCACATTGCCGCTGGTGCGCGCCTGTGTGGAGCGTGGCCAGCCCTTCTTTGGCATCTGCCGAGGGTTCCAAGAAGTCAACGTGGCGATGGGCGGGACACTGTACCCGGAAATCCGCGAACTGCCGGGTCGGATGAACCACCGCATGCCGCCCGATGGGACTCTGGAAGAGAAATTTGCCCTGCGTCATGTCGTTGCGCTAAACGAGGGCGGTGTATTCCACCGCCTGATGGGCGCGACCGAAGTGATGACGAACACGTTGCACGGACAGGGGATCAAATCGGTTGGGCGTCGGGTTGTGATTGATGGTCAAGCCCCCGATGGAACGCCCGAGGCGATATACATTCAGGACGCGCCCGGATTCACGTTGTCAGTGCAATGGCACCCGGAATGGGATGCTGAAAATGATCCCGTGTCCCGCCCTTTATTCAAGGCGTTCGGTGCTGCTGTACATGCATGGGCAACCGGTTCGGATAGGGCATTGGTCCAACAATCCGCGTAAGTCCTGCGCCGATCCGAGAGAGAGGGATCGGACCGGCGCAGCACGATCAAACCAGCAGATTGAACTGATTGATCAAAGGCAGGGTGCGGGCGCGCTCACCCGTCAGGTCAAAAAGGGCATTGCCAAGGGCCGGCATGGACGGGGGTGTCCCCGGTTCGCCAACGCCACCCATGTGGTGGTTCGTTTCCAGAATTTTCACCTGTGTCACCGGAGCATTGTGCATCCGCAGAGCGTCGTAGTCGGGGAAGTTGTACTGTTCGACCTCACCGTCCGAGAATGTGATCTCACCCATCACGGCCGCCGACAGGCCATAAATCATGCCGCCGAACATCTGTGCCTCGACTGTGCCGGGGTCCAAGGCCAGACCGACGTCACATGCGATCCATGCCTTGGCGATACGGATAGTGCCGTCCTCATCGACGACCTCGATCACCTGAGCGACCGGCGTGCCAAAACTATAGGTCATCGCCACACCGCGCCCGACACCGTCAGGAGTTTCTCCGGTCCAGCCGGACATCTCTTTCACGGCTTGTAGGCAGCCTGCCGATGGAGCGTGCTCGGCCTTGGCCAATTCCAAACGGAACTCCAGCGGGTCACGACCTGCGGCATGCGCCATCTCGTCCATGAAGGTCTCATGGAAGAAGCCATTGTGGCTGTTCCCGACTGAACGCCAGAAGCCGACGGGAATATCCAGATCGGCGATGTGCCCGCTCATGCGATAGTTGGGCACCGCGTAGGGTTGGTTGAAAAACCCTTCGACCAGCACTTTGTCAGGGCCGCCAGCCGGCAGGCCAGTATAGCGCTGAACCGCTTGTTGCGTGCAGGATTGCGCTGCGACCTTGCCGTCAATCAGAACGGCTTGACCGTCTTTGACAGCACCGCGCATACGGGCCATCGCACCGGGGCGATAGTAGTCGTGACGCATGTCCTCTTCACGGCTCCAGGTGGTCTGGACAGGAACGCCGGGCATGGCCATCGCGACCTTTGTGGCGATCTCGCCAAAGTCCAGCTCACCCCGGCGGCCAAATCCCCCACCTAGATAGGTGGTGTGGATTTGAACGGCGTCTTTATCCAGGTTGGCCGTGTTGGCCGCGCGCATCTGGACAAGCGTCGGGGCCTGATTGCCGCACCACAATTCCAGCGCCGATCCCGTGAACAACGCTGTGGCGTTCATCGGCTCCATCGTGGAATGGGCTAGATAGGGCACCGTATATTCGGCCGTGATTTCGGTGGCGCCGTCGGGCAGAGTGTCAACATCCCCGTCATCGCGCATGGTCGAATTGGGGGACGCGTCGAATGCATTGGCAATTTCGGTGAAAATGGCGTCGGTTTCCGGCGGGTAGGGGGCGTCGCCCCAATCTACGTCAATCGCCTCGACGGCCTGAATGGCCAGCCATGTGTTGGTGGCAATCACAGCCACGCCGTTGCCCAGATCAACCACTTTTTCAACGCCCGGCATCTGTTCGGCCGCGCTGGCATCAAAGCCTTTCATCTCGCCGCCCAGCTTGGGATTGATCCGGACCGAGGCGAATTTCAGACCCTCGGGGCGCACATCGATCCCGAACTCAGCCGTTCCGGTGGATTTGCCGACCACATCCACACGCGGCAAGTTCTGCCCCAGCAAGCGCCAGTTGGACGGGTCGCGCAGTTCGACTTCGGGCGGTTCAATCTGACCGGCAGCCTCGGCAAGCTCAGTATACGGAATGCGCGTCCCATCCGGCGCGATTACAGCACCATTCTCGGTTTTCAGTTGCGCACGATCCACGCCCAGACGGTCGGCAGCGGCCTGTTTCAGCGTTTCGCGCGCGGTCGCACCCGCCTCGCGCATACGCTCGAACCCGTCCTTCATCGAGGTCGAGCCACCGGTAACTTGCAGGCCCAGCGTTCGACCTAACACACCCAGCGCTTCCCCCAGATTGTGCTGGAAGCCCGAGATGTCATAACCCTTGTTCGGCAAGCCTTCCCCAATCAGGGCAGAGTTGTAGTAGGCCGCCGCTGCAGGGCCGTGCAGAACGCGAATCTGGTCCAGTTCCACATCCAGTTCTTCTGCGATCAGCGCCGCCCACGTGGTCATTACACCTTGTCCCATCTCAGCACGCGGGGCGAACAGGGTGACGCCTTGCTGATCAATCAGAACAAAGGGGCTGAGCGCGGTTTCGCCCTTAGCAGGTTTGAGCGGATTGGCGGCCGGACGGCTGACGTAATAGGCGCCGAATGCCACGCCGCCGACAATCGCGGCCGAGCCGATCAGGAACGTACGACGGAGGATTTTTCCAACAGATGCCATCGTTTATGCCTCTTTCAGCTTGGATGCCGCGTCGTGAATTGCAGCGCGGATGCGGGGGTAGGTGCCACAGCGGCACAAATTGCCCTGCATGGCATCGTCGATATCGGTATCCGAAGGCGCAGGGTTCTCGGCCAGCAGCGCTGCGGCCTGCATGATCTGGCCCGACTGGCAGTAGCCGCATTGCGCCACCTGATGATCGACCCAGGCCTGCTGAATCGCGGCCATCGCGTCCGGGGTGCCAATGCCTTCAATCGTGGTCACATCGCCCCAGACATCGGACAGGGCCACTTGGCACGAACGCACAGCCTCGCCGTCAATGTGCACGGTGCACGCCCCGCAAGCGGCCACGCCGCAGCCGAATTTGGTGCCAGTCAAGCCGACCTCATCCCGTAGAACCCAAAGCAGGGGGACGTCATCGGGCAGGTCAACCTGATGTTGCGTTCCATTGATCTTAAGGGCGGTCGCCATGGCGCACCTCTCGTAACTGTGGCTGGTCTCTGACATAATTGGTGAAAAGTGTCAGTATGTCAATTGACAAAATGAACAAAAAGTGTCACGAGTTCGGGGATGGCAGATGTAACTGAAGATTCACGGCAACAGGCGATCCTGGACTCGGCGTTTCGGGCCTTTGCGACTTATGGATTCCGCAAGACCTCGATGGATGACATAGCGCAGGGCGCAGGGATGTCCCGTCCGGCAGTGTATCTGCATTTTAAAAATAAAGAGGCGATCGTCACTAAGCTGACCGAACTCTACTATGCCGCGAAAAGCGTTGCAGTGGCTGCGGCGCTGACCAAACCGGGCTCAGTTTCGGACATTTTCAAGGGCGCGGTTCAAGCTCAAACCGAAGGGATGGCCACCATCCTAGCGTCCCCACATGGGTTTGAAATGTTGGATACGACCAAATCCATGTCGTCAGAAATCATATCGCAAGGCGAGGCTAAGCTTGCGCGCCTATATGCCGAGTGGCTGAAGCGCGAAGATCAGGCCGGGCGAGTCAGATTGCAGGTGGAGGCAGACGAGACGGCCAAAACGATAACGGCCACTCTGAAAGGGCTGAAGGCAAGCGCTATTGGCGCGGAAGAATATGAAACCCGTGTTGCCCAGTTTGCCGCTCTGGTAGGGGCAGGGCTAGAAGTCAGGTAACCCGCTGGCGCACCTTGAATTCTGGGGTGTCCCACAGTCGGTTCTGCATGATGTCCGCCAAGATTCCGACTGCATTTTCAACATCCTGCTCATCAATGTACAGCGGCGTGAAGCCAAACCGCATGATGTCAGGCGCGCGGAAGTCTCCGATCACACCGTGGGCAATCAGGGCCTGCATGACGGCATAGCCGTCGGCAAATCGGAAAGACACCTGACTACCGCGCTGGGCAGGATCACGCGGGCTTGCCAGTTGCAAATCGGGGCAGGCGGCTTCGACACGTTTGATGAACAACTCGGTCAATTCAATGGATTTGGTCCGTACGTCCTGCATGTCAGCCATATCCCATATGTCCATCGCTGCGGATAGGGCGACCATCTGAAGAATCGGAGGCGTACCGACACGCATTCTTTCGATCCCGTTGCCGGCGCGATAGTCCAGATCAAAGGCAAAAGGCGACTCGTGGCCCAACCACCCGGACAAAGCGGGGCGCACCTGTCCCGTCAGGCGCGGGGCGACATAGATGAATGCGGGCGCACCCGGCCCGCCGTTCAGGTATTTGTAGGTGCAACCAACCGCGAAATCTGCATTGCATGCCGCCAAATTGACGGGAATCGCGCCAGCTGAATGGGCTAGGTCCCAGACTGTCACTGTACCGTTTGCATGGGCAAGTTCTGTCAAAGCTTTCATGTCGTGGATCCGGCCCGAGCGGTAATCCACCTCGGTCAGCATCAAAACGGCTACATCCTTGGTCACATTGTCAGCTACGTCTTCCGGTGCGACGACGCGCAGTTCATATTCCGGCCCGAGTGAGCGAAGCAGGCCATCCACCATGTAGAGGTCGGAAGGAAAGTTACCGTTGTCCGAAAGCACGACCTTGCGGTCCGGGCACAATTCCAGCGCTGAAGCAACGGCCTGGTAAACCTTGATCGACAGGGTGTCACCGGTGACGATACTACCGGGTTCTGCGCCAATCAGCCGTCCGATGCGATCACCCAAACCGGTCGGCATCGCCATCCAGCCTGCCTTGTTCCAGCCGGTGATCAGCATCTGCCCCCATTCCTGAACCATCATGCCACTGACCCGATCTCCGGCGGCGCGGGGCAGCGGTCCAAGCGAGTTTCCGTCCAGATAAACGACGCCTTGGGGAAGGTTGAACATGGCTTTTGTCGCGGCAAAGTCGGTCATCGTTTTCTCATCATTGTGTGTGCAATTGTTGATGCAAAATGGCTATCTGATCCAAAAGCGGCTGTCCATCATCGAAGACCCTCTCTGCAGCCATGTCCGGACCCGCGTCGATTGCGCGGCTGCGACCAACTGTGATTTTGCTATTTCCGGCAAAAAGCGGTAGGTCATCGGGCAAAAGCGACACTTTGTTTCGCCCGGATAAGAAAGACTGCCAGACATGCGAAAAATCGACGTCCCTCCGGTGTGGTTGCTGGGCTTTGCGGTGCTGGCATGGCTGCAGGCGCGGCATTTCCCAATGGGTTTGTCGCTCGACAATGGGTTTGTTGATTTGCTCAGCGGTGTTCTGATCGGGGGCGGAGTTATTCTGATCGTCCTGGCTGCGGCCGAGTTTCGCCGTCATCGCACCACGATTATCCCGCATGAAACGCCTACATCGCTGGTGCAATCGGGGATCTTCAAGCGTAGCCGAAACCCCATATACGTTGGCGATGTGCTGATCTTAGCCGGCCTGATCCTGCGGTTTGATGCCATATCGTCATTGGTTCTGATTCCAATATTTGTATGGCTTCTGGAACGTCGTTTCATCGTGCCAGAAGAGGACAGAATGCGCAGAACTTTTCGCGCCGACTTTGCCCGATATGAACGCCAAACCCGCCGATGGATATGAGGTGATGTGGTAATGACACAACGTAATAATGCTGCGCTTGCGAAATAATGTTGCGCAGGATACACCTTTGCTTAACAAACAATACCGACCACCCGCTCGGTCAGAGTGAAAATTAGGGGGACTGCCAGTGAAGATAGGCACACCGAGAGAGACTTATGACGGTGAAAACCGTGTTGCGATGACGCCAGAGTCAGCGTTGCAGCTTCAGAAGTTGGGCTATGAATGTCTGATTGAGAAGGGTGCTGGTGCTGCGGCTGGATTTTCGGATGCGTCGTATGAGGCAGCTGGGGTTGAGGTCGTCAAGACGGCTGCGTCGCTGTGGAAGCAGGCCGACATTGTTGCCAAGGTGCGTCAACCGAACGAGGCTGAGCTGAAGCGTCTGACCAAGGGTAAGACGTTGATTTCCTTCTTCAACCCTGCGGGCAACGAAGAGGGGATGGAGGCGGCCAAGGCCAAGGGTGCCAATGTCATCGCCATGGAAATGGTGCCGCGGATCAGCCGCGCGCAGAAGATGGACGCGCTGTCGTCGATGGCCAATATCGCCGGTTACCGCGCGGTGATCGAGGCGGGCAACAACTTTGGCCGTTTTTTCACCGGTCAGGTGACGGCTGCCGGTAAGGTTCCGCCTGCGAAGGTGCTGATCGTTGGTGCCGGTGTGGCCGGTCTGGCCGCGATCGGGACGTCGACCTCGCTGGGTGCGATCACCTATGCGTTCGACGTACGCCCCGAAGTGGCCGAGCAGGTTGAATCCATGGGCGCCGAGTTCGTCTATCTGGACTTCGAAGAAGACCAGCAGGACGGTGCAGCAACCGGTGGTTACGCCAGCGTTCAGTCGGATGAATTCCGCGAGGCGCAGCTTGCCAAGTTCCGTGAATTGGCGCCCGAGATAGACATCGTGATCACCACCGCGTTGATCCCGAACCGCGAAGCGCCCGAGCTTTGGACCATGGATATGGTCGAGGCGATGAAGCCGGGCTCGGTCATTGTTGACCTTGCGGCGGAAAAGGGCGGCAACTGCAAGCTGACCGTGGCGGATGAGAAGATCGTGACCGACAATGGCGTCACCATCATCGGCTATACCGACTTCCCCAGCCGGATGGCGGCGCAATCCTCGTCTTTGTACGCGACCAACATCCGTCACATGATGACTGACCTGACGCCTGAAAAGGACGGCCAGATCAATCACGACATGGAAGATGACGTGATCCGCGGTGCGACTGTGACATTTGAAGGGGACATCACCTTCCCGCCGCCGCCACCCAAGGTGCAGGCGATCGCGGCGCAGAAGAAACCGGAAGTCAAGGAACTGACCCCGGAAGAGAAAAAGGCACAGGAGGTTGCGGCCTTCAAGGCGCAGACCAAACAGCAGTTCACCCTGCTGGGTGTTGGTGGCGCGCTGATGCTGTTGGTGGGGCTGATCGCTCCGGCCAGCTTCATGCAGCATTTCATCGTCTTTGTGCTGGCCATTTTTGTGGGCTTCCAGGTGATCTGGGGCGTCGCGCACAGCCTGCACACACCGCTGATGGCGATCACCAACGCGATCTCGTCGATCATCATCGTCGGGGCTGTGATGCAGATCGGATCGGGGTCGATCCTGGTCATTCTGCTGGCGGCGCTGTCTATCTTCATGGCCGGGATCAACATCTTCGGCGGCTTCCTCGTAACCCGGCGCATGCTCGCCATGTTCCAGAAATCTTAAGGAGGCCGGGCACATGGAATTTGGCTTCACTACTGCCGCCTACGTTGTTGCGGCTGTTCTGTTCATCCTTTCGCTCGGCGGCCTGTCGAACCAGGAAAGCGCCAAGCGCGCGGTCTGGTATGGCATCGTCGGTATGGCGCTGGCGGTTTTTGCCACGCTGGTTGGTCCCGGTTCGGGTCTGTGGCTGCTGTCGCTGCTGCTGATCGCGGGCGGTGGTCTGATCGGTCAGTACGTCGCACAGCGCGTGCAGATGACCGAGATGCCGCAGCTGGTGGCCGCGATGCACTCGCTGGTCGGTCTGGCAGCTGTGTTCGTCGGATACAACGCGCATTTTGAAGTTTTGAATGTCGCCGAGGTGATGGCGGTCTCAGATGCCTCGAAAGAAGTTCTGTACACGGGCCTCGGAGGGTTTGCCAAACTGATCGCCAAGAAAACCCCGGCGGAATTGTCGATCCTGCATGTCGAACTGTTCCTGGGCGTCTTCATCGGTGCGATCACCTTTACCGGGTCGGTCGTGGCTTATGGCAAGCTGGCGGGCAAGGTGACGTCTACGGCAACCAAGCTGCCGGGCGGTCATGCGCTGAACGCGGCAGCGGCGGGTCTCTCGTTGATCTGTCTGATTTGGTACACCGCATCGGGCGGCTTCTTCCCGCTGTTCCTGATGACGCTGGCGGCGCTGTTCATCGGCTATCACCTGATCATGGGTATCGGCGGTGCCGACATGCCGGTGGTTGTGTCGATGCTGAACAGCTACTCGGGCTGGGCGGCTGCGGCGATCGGCTTCAGCCTCGGTAACGACCTGCTGATCGTGGTTGGTGCGCTTGTGGGCTCGTCGGGTGCGATCCTGTCTTACATCATGTGCAAGGCGATGAACCGTCACTTTGTCAGCGTGATCCTGGGCGGCTTTGGTGGCCCACAGGGTGAGCAGATGGCGGTTGAGGGCGAGCAGATCGCCATCGAAGCCGACGGTGTGGCTGCGGCCCTGAACGACGCTGACAGCGTTGTCATCATCCCCGGCTACGGCATGGCGGTGGCGCAGGCACAGCAATCGGTGTCCGAACTGGTCCGCAAGCTGCGGGCACAGGGCAAGAATGTGCGCTTTGCGATCCACCCGGTCGCGGGCCGTTTGCCGGGCCACATGAACGTGCTGCTGGCCGAGGCGAAGGTGCCATACGACATCGTGCTGGAAATGGACGAGATCAACGATGACTTCCCCGAAACGGATGTGGCCATCGTCATCGGCTCGAACGACATCGTGAACCCTGCGGCGCAGGAAGACCCCAACAGCCCCATCGCCGGCATGCCGGTTCTGGAATGCTGGAAGGCCAAGCAGGTCTTCGTGTCCAAACGCGGCCAAGGCACCGGGTACTCGGGCATCGAAAACCCGCTGTTCTTCAAAGAAAACACCCGCATGTTCTACGGCGACGCAAAGGCAAGCCTGGACAAATTACTGCCCATGATCGACTGAACGGGTCAGGATAACTATCGGAAAGGCGCCCCAGTGGGCGCCTTTTCTGTTTTTGGTGTATTCTGAATTGAAAAGGAGGTGCCCGATGGAAAAAGTGAACGGCATAGGCGGCGTGTTCTTTCGCGCTCGTGATCCCGAGGCCTTGAGCGCGTGGTATGAAAAGCACCTGGGCGTAAATCACTATATCCCGGAGCCATGGAAACAGCGCGAGGGTTACACAGTCTTCGCCCCCTTTGCGCAGGACACCGCGTACTTCGGAAGATCCGAGCAGCAGTGGATGATCAATTTTCGTGTCGATGACCTAGCCACCATGATTGCACAGCTTGAAGCCGCAGGGATCAAGGTTGAAACTAACGCAGAGTGGGACAGTGAGGTTGGCAAGTTCGCGCGCATCCATGACCCTGAGGGCAACCCGATCGAGCTGTGGCAGCCAAATCAATGAGATAGCGGGTTTGTATACCGTAGTATCCTTGTAAGTATATGAAATAAAAAGAGAATTGATGAATTTTATAGGTGTCGTATAGTGCCTCGGACGAAACGGAGCCCAAGATGACGCCGATAGATGACCATCCGCTGCGCTATGCGCTGGCTAATGAATTGCACGCCCGTCCCTTTCCGGTGGCGGCAATGCCCTGTACAGTGGTCTTTCTTGCGATCAAGAAATCTGTTGCCGCCGTCGCACGGGATCGCCGCGAAGATCTGGATCACCTGATCGATCTTCTCGACCGCCACGGGGCGCAGCATCCGCAGCCGGACGCCACACACTATGCCGGACAAATCGGCCGCCATTGGTTGAAGTGGGAACAACATACCGAGTTCGTGACCTATACGGCCATCGCCCAGAACGTCAGCGAGCGTGCGTTCAACCCGGCTGATTTTGAGGTTTTTCCCCCCGACTGGTTGATGGCCAGCCCCGGTCAGAGGGTCACGTCGGCCATGGTGCGTGTTGTCGAACGCGAAGGCGACGAGGTGATCAAATCCAAGCTGCTGGAATGGTTCGAACCAGAAAGCCTGGCTGTTGCTCGGGTGCTGGATGACGCAGCTGTTTGTGCAAGTGATTTTCGTATCGATCCGGCAGGGCACATGCGGTTTGCGCTGTTTGTCGCGAATGGAACCGGTCGGCGCAGGACGGGACGGATCGTCCAGCGTTTGTGTGAAATCGAGACCTACAAGGCAATGTCTATGCTGGGTTTTGCGCGGGTCAAACAACTGATGCCTCGTATCGGAAAGCTGGATGAAAAACTGACGCGCCTGATGGGGCAGATGACCGACAATTCTGCCCAGCCCGACGAGTTGCTTCAGGACTTGCTGTCGACCTCGATTGAACTGGAAACTTTGGCGGCGCAGTGTTCGTTCCGGTTCGGAGCCACGGGTGCCTATGAGGCCATCGTAAATCAGCGGATTGAGGTCCTGCGCGAAGAGCGTTTTGAAGGCGGTCAGAACTTTGCGGACTTTATGATGCGCCGATACGACCCGGCGATCCGTACGGTGAAATCCACGGAACGTCGCCTGCAAGCCCTGTCAGATAGGGCCATCCGTGCAGGGGAATTGCTGCGAACCCGCGTAGATGTTGAGCGAAGCGCACAGAACCAGGCCCTGTTGGAAAGTATGGATCGCCGGGCGGATCTGGCACTGCGTCTGCAGCACACGGTCGAGGGGCTTTCCGTGGTCGCGATCAGCTATTACGCTGTATCGCTGGTCAGCTATCTGCTCTACCCCCTGACGGGTGCCGGGATCAGTAAAGGGATGTTAAGCGCAGCAGTGACGATTCCGGTTGTCTTGGCGGTATGGTTTGCCGTTCGCAGGATTCGAAAGCGGTTGGAGTAGATCCGTATTTGCCTTTGGACCTGCGAGTTGTACAACAAACGCGTTTGACACTTGGGTCGAGGAATTCTCTGTGATTGGAATCGTGTCGGCGTGGCGGGCCGTGGCCGCCATGTTCATATTGAATGGCGCATTGTTCGGCATCTGGGCATCGCGCATTCCAGCGGTCCGGGACAAACTGGACCTGACGCATGAGACACTGGGATATGGCCTGTTGTTCATGGCGGCGGGCGCGGTGTGTTCATTTCCGATCACAGGCCGGTTGACCGACAGGTTCGGCGCGATGGTTCTGACGCGGTACATTGCCGTTCTCTATACGGTTTCGTTGATCCTTCTGGCCCTCGCGGGTAGCTTTTGGTCGCTTGCGGCTTTTTTGTTTGTATTCGGGGCTTTCCACGGCTCGATGGATGTGGCGATGAACGCCTGGGCGGCGGAGGTTGAGCAGGCGTACAAGAAGCCCGTGATGTCATCATTCCACGCGATGTGGAGCCTTGGGGCTGGGTTGGGCGCCCTCAGCGGATTTGCAGCGGTGCAGATGGGGCTGACAGTGATCCAACACTTTTTGCTGGCGGGCGGGATCGTCGTTGGGCTGGCATTGGCATTGTCATGGGTACGCTGGACATCGCGCCGCGCGGCCGTGTCCGGAGGCAAGGTTTTTGCTTTGCCTTCAGGCGCTTTGATCCTTGTGGGCTTCACCGCTCTGTGCGGAGCTTTGGGGGAAGGTGCAGTGGCGGATTGGAGTGCGATTTTCCTACGGGACGTGACCGACGCCGCCGAAAGCATTGCGGCATTGGGCTATGCGGTATTCTCGGTAGCCATGGTTGCTTTCCGCTTGGCAGGCGGGTTTGTCATTGCGCGGTTTGGACCGGTGGCAACAGCGCGATTTGGCGGGGCTTGCGCCGCTTTGGGTGTGTTCTGTGTTGTGTCCGCTGCCGAGGCAGGACTGGCATTGGCAGGTTTTGCGATGATGGGGATCGGGTACGCGGTGATCATGCCGTTGGCGTTCAGCCGGGCGGCAAGTGATCCCAACGTACCGCCGGGGCAGGCGATCGCCAGCGTCGCCACGCTGGGGTACGGAGGCCTGTTGATTGGCCCACCGCTTATTGGGTTTCTCGCAGAGATGCTTACATTGCGCATAGCATTCACGGCGCTGTTGCCGCTGGCCGTATTCATCGTCCTGTTGGCGGGTTCGTTGCGACCCGCCGAAACAGATTGAAGTCATGGCGGAGCCATAGCGGAGCAGCAGGCCGGAAAACCAACAGTTAGGAGACCAACATGCCGATCAAAAACCGGTTCGCCGAGTTGCAGGGTGAAATCACCGAGTGGCGACGCGATATTCATGAAAACCCGGAAATCCTGTTCGAAACCCACCGCACCAGTGCCCTGGTCGCCGACAGGTTGCGGGACTTTGGCTGTGATGAAGTGGTGACAGGCATCGGCCGAACCGGAATTGTCGGCGTGATCAAGGGCAAGACGGACACAAGCGGCAAGGTGATCGGGCTACGGGCGGATATGGATGCGCTGCCGATCCACGAGGCGACCGGGCTGGACTATGCCTCAAAAACCGATGGCGCGATGCATGCCTGTGGGCATGACGGGCATACGGCCATGCTGTTGGGGGCCGCGAAATACCTGTCCGAGACGCGCAATTTTGACGGCACCGTGGTTGTGATCTTCCAGCCCGCTGAAGAAGGCGGTGGCGGCGGGCGCGAGATGTGCGAAGACGGCATGATGGACCGCTGGGGCATTCAGGAGGTCTATGGCATGCACAATTGGCCCGGCCGCCCGGTGGGCAGTTTCGCCATTCGGCCTGGTGCCTTTTTTGCGGCAACAGATCAGTTCGATATCACTTTCGAAGGTAAAGGCGGGCACGCTGCCAAGCCGCATGAAACGGTCGACACTACGGTAATGGCTGCGCAGGCCGTTTTGGCGCTGCAGACCATTGCATCGCGCAATGCCGATCCGATTGATCGTCTTGTGGTTTCGGTCACGTCGTTTGAGACGTCGTCAAACGCGTTCAATGTGATCCCCCAATCGGTGAAGATCAAAGGGACCGTGCGCACGATGAGCAAGGAAATGCGCGACTTGGCTGAGAAGCGCGTTCAGGAAATCTGCGCAGGTATCGCCACCACCTTTGGCGGCGCGGCCGATGTGACCTATTACCGGGGTTATCCGGTGATGGTAAACAGCGACGAGCAAACCGATTTTGCAGCGGATGTCGCGCGCTCGGTGTCCGGAAACTGTGACGAAGCGCCCCTGATCATGGGCGGTGAGGATTTTGCCTTTATGCTGGAAGAACGGCCAGGAGCCTACATCCTGGTTGGCAATGGCGACACGGCTGCTGTGCATCATCCTGAATACAATTTTAACGACGAGGCGATTCCGGCTGGATGCAGTTGGTGGGCCGGGATCGTGGAACAACGGATGCCCGCAGCCTGATGTAGGCGTAAGGAAGCGAGGGGCCAGCCCCTCGCGCTCCCCGGGATATTTATGGCAGATGAAAGTGGACCCTTGCTGCGTCAGGCGAGGCTGAGTGTCTCGCACAAGGTGTTGATCACATCGCCCAACGCGGATTTCTGGAGATTTACGCAGGATTTCGCGCCAGCCTGCGCTTTGTCCAGCGCGGTGTCGTCTGACAACAAATTTGCAACGGCATCCGCGAGTTGCGGGGCGGAGTTGACCTCGGCCGCGCCACCGCTTTCGATCAGTGGCGCGAAGGTTTCAGAAAAATTGAAGTACCCCGGACCAGTGATCACAGCGGCACCGGCCTGTGCGGGCTCAAACGGGTTGTGACCGCCGATTTCCTTGAGCGAGCCGCCCAGGAACACGATTGGGCACAATGCGTACCATGTGCCGGTTTCGCCCAGTGTGTCAGCGACGTAAACTTGAGTCTGCGGCGCGATCTTTTCGCCCTTGGTGCGGAAGGCGGCGGACTGCCCGGCGGACTCGAGAAGATCTGCAACCTCTGACCGTCGTTCGGGGTGCCGGGGGATCAGCAGAAGCAGCAGATCGGGCCAGCGTTGCAACAGCTTGGCATGCGCGGCCAGAACCGCTTCTTCCTCACCTGCATGGGTCGAACTGGCGATCCAGACCGGGCGGTCGGCGGTTTGAGCGCGGATATCGCTCAGCGTGGTCCGATCGACCGGCAGGGGGTCCGACATGGCTTTGAGGTTGGTGCCGGGCTGTACCCGATCGGGGAGTGCACCCATGTCGATAAGATTTCCCGCCGTCTTGTCATTCTGGGTTAGGAACAGTGTGAAATGGTCCAGAATAAATCGCGCGGTTTTGGGTCGCTTCTTCCATCCCTCGACCGAGCGATCCGATAGACGCGCGTTGAGCAGCGCCAGCGGAACCTCGCGCCGAGATGCTTCGACAATCAGGCGTGGCCAGATTTCACTTTCGACGAAGACGCCGGCGTCAGGGCGCCAGTGATCCAAAAAACGCTTCACCGGTCCGGCTGTGTCCAGTGGTGGGTATTGATGGCGTGCGCGCGGTGGCATTCGTTTTTCGATCAGCGCGGCCGAAGTTGGAGTTCCGGAGGTAATCAGAAACTCAGCCTGGGGCAGGCGTTCGCCCAGACGTTTGATGAGGCTGATGACGGACAGAGTTTCGCCAACGCTGGCGGCGTGGAACCAGATCAGCTGCCCATCCGGGCGGGTTTGCGTGGCGTGGCCAAGGCGTTCCTGCTGGCGCGTTTCGGGAACGCCCGCCGTCTGCAGCTTTTTGCGAACCGTGCGCCATGCCAGCGGGGCCGCAATGGAAGTCAGGCCGCAATACAGCTTGTACAGCAGCGTTGGCTGGTCGGGGTTGTTTGGCACTTTAGCCGCCCGTGTGGCTCATGTGGCGGCTCATCTGGCCGCCGACGGCCTGACGGGAATAGTCGAAATCATGCCCTTTGGGCTTGAGCGTGATCGCGGACCTGATTGCCTCTTCCAATGATCTATCACTGTCGGGATGATCGCGCAGCGGCGCGCGCAGGTCGGCCATATCCTCTTGCCCAAGGCACATGTACAGCTCACCGGTGCAGGTCAGGCGCACGCGGTTGCAGCTTTCGCAGAAGTTATGCGACAGCGGTGTGATAAAGCCGATTTTCTGGCCTGTATCCTCAAGCCGTACATAGCGCGCAGGGCCACCGGTACGTTCGGCCAGATCCGTGACGGAATAATGTTTTTCATATTCCTTGCGCACATCTTCAAGAGACCAGTACTGGTCCAGGCGGTCTTCGTTTCCGATATCACCCATGGGCATGACCTCAATCCAGGTCAGATCCATATCACGCTCGGCACACCATTCGGTGATCTTTGGCAATTCGGGTTCATTGAACCCTTTCAAGGCGACCGCATTGATCTTGACCCGCAGACCCGCTTTCTGCGCGGCGTCGATTCCGTTAAGAACCTGTTTGAGGCGTCCCCAACGGGTGACCTTGGCAAATTTATCCTCGTCCAGCGTATCCAGCGATACGTTCACGCGACGCACACCTGCGGCGTACAGATCATCGGCAAATCGGTGCAGTTGCGAACCATTGGTGGTTAGCGTCAGCTCTTTCAGTGCGCCGCTGTCCAGGTGTCGGGTCATCGAATTGAAAAATGTCATGATATTGCGGCGCACCAGAGGCTCACCGCCGGTGATGCGCAACTTTTCCACGCCCATGTTCACAAAGGTCGAGCACATGCGGTCAAGCTCTTCCAGCGTCAGTAGGTCTTTCTTGGGCAGAAAGGTCATGTCCTCGGACATGCAATAGACGCAGCGGAAATCGCAGCGATCCGTGACGGATACGCGGAGATAGGTGATGGCACGTGCGAACGGGTCGATAAGCGGAGCTGTCATGCGACATAGGTAAAGCTGCAACCGCCCTGCGACAAGGGCGAACTGCGCTTTGCGCTGGAACAGATGCGCGCAGGGCGATAGGTTTGCGTCATGAGATATGCGCTTTTGGCTTTTTGTGTTCTGGTGGCGGGATGTGACACCGTTCGGTCGACCACCGATCGTGTCTTTGGTGGTGACAAGCCCCCTGAAGAGGCAGAACCAGCCGTTGTAGAAGAGGTGGTCGAGCCGCAACCCGTTGCCGTTGCCGCCACTGGTTGGCTCGGTCCAAAAACCACGATTGCCGGTCTGGGAGATCCCACAACACCTGGTCGATGGCTGGAAACGTCTTTGGTGGAGACTGAATTCACCGGGCGCGTGGTTGTACCGCGGACGGGCGCGCAGGCCTATATCACGCTGATTCCGGCATCCGGGCCAGCCGGGGGCGGCAGCCGCCTTTCGCTGGATGCGATGCGGGCCCTGCTGCTGCCATTTGATGAACTGGTTGAGCTGGAAGTTTATTCCAACTGACCTTTCAGATATTTACCGGCCTCTTTTCGCGCAAATGGCTTCATCGCGTCGCCGTGTGTGTTCAAAAAGGCAATGACCCGGTCCGGGTCGTGCTTGGACAATTCGCGCAGCCACCAAGCGACGGCTTTTTGAATGAACCAGTCGCGATCGGGCACGTAGCCTGCAGCCCAACCCAGAATGCGGTCTCGGCGTTGCAGGTCTTCCGGTTTGGGGTGGTTCTGTTTGGTCCAGGGCAGGGTCGCCACCAGCGCCGCGCGCCTGGTCCACATGTGGTCCGATTTTGTCCAGCTTTCCACCTGATCCAGCCGCGAAGGGTCGGCTGACAGGCGCTTTTGCATCGCCATGCAGGCGTGATCCGCCACAGCCCAGGCATCAAAATCCGGCAACCAGCTTTGCAGCAGGTCCCAAACGGCATCATCAGGTCGTATGCGTGCCTGTGTCAGCAGTTTTGCAGCGGCAAGGCGTCCTTCGTGGATATTGGTCTGCCACAACGCATCTGCCAATTCGACGCGCGCTGCCACATCCAACTCCTGTCGCCAGGTTTTGGTCAGATCATTCAGGATCGGGTTTGCCACGCCCAGATGGGTGCGGTCGGCCTTGTGGTAGGCCGCCATTTGTTCGGCGCGCTCGGGATCGGAATGGGCTTTGATCTGGTTCAGATAGGCTTCAAGCATCAATAAACTCAGGGTCGGGTGCGCGTGGGTTTGCCATCAATGGTCTGATGGTTCTTTTCAACCCAGTAGGATTGGATCTGCTCGTCGGACTTGCCATCGACCCATTTCTGCATCGTGTCGCGTTCGGACTGATATTCCATGAACGGCACGGCATAGCCGCACGAAGTCTGGACCACATCGATATCCAGATCATAGATCTGACGCGCGCTGCGGTGATCAGGGAAAAGGCCAGCCAATTCATCCCAGCCATCGTCCCCCACATGCAGCGTGCGCGCGGTGCCATACGTTCTCAGGATCATGGGGCGGGTCGTGAACGAACACCACATCAGCGTCATGCGGTTCGCTTCAAGCAGATGACCGGCGGTTTCGTTGCCGCTGCCGGTCAGGTTCATCCATGCAATCCGGTTCGGGCCAAGAACGCGTAGCGAATCCATGCCCTTGGGCGAGATGTTGACCCGTCCGTCGGGTGCCGCAGTGCCGACGAAGAACATGTGCTGTTCTTCGATGAATTTACGCTGCCCGTCGTCCAGTTCCGGAAATTGCTTGGCCATGTCTCACTCCACTGTAACCGATTTTGCCAGGTTGCGCGGCTGGTCTACATCCGTGCCTTTGGCCACCGCCGTGTGATAGGCCAGCAGTTGCGCCGGGACCGAGTAGAGGATCGGCGCCAGGCTAGGGTGGACATGCGGCATCCGGATGATGCTCCAGACGCCATCTTCAGCCTCGGCAATCCCGTCATCGTCCGAGACTAGAATAACCTTACCCTTGCGCGCCATCACCTCTTGCATGTTCGACACCGTTTTGTCGAACACGGCGTCGCGCGGGGCCATAACCACCACAGGCATGTTCTTGTCGATCAGGGCGATTGGTCCGTGCTTCAGCTCACCCGAAGCATAACCTTCGGCGTGGATATAGCTGATTTCCTTGAGCTTCAGCGCCCCCTCCATCGCCAGCGGATACATCAGGCCGCGACCCAGGAACAGAACGTCGCGGGCTTCGGACAGGCGCTGTGCGGACGTCTTGATGGCCGGATTCTGATCCAGCGCTGCATTCATCACCGTTGGCAGGCCGCGTAGCGCAGCATAGTGGTCGGCCAGCTCGTCGTCGGTCAGCGTACCACGATCCGCAGCCGCCTTGAGCGCCATCATCAGCAGAACGCTCAGTTGACACGTGAACGCCTTGGTCGAAGCCACGCCGATCTCAACGCCTGCATGGATGGGCAGGGCGATATCGCTTTCGCGGGCGATCGAACTTTCGGGGACGTTGACGACCGAGACGATCTTGTCCGCCTTGCCTTCGCAATAGCGCAGTGCCGCCAGAGTGTCGGCAGTTTCACCCGACTGACTAACGAACAGCGCCATCGTGCGCCCCGTGATCGGAGGTTCGCGATAGCGGAACTCGCTGGCGATATCGACCTCGACTGGCATTTGGGCCAATTGCTCGAACCAGTACTTCGCCGTCAGGCAGGCGTAAAATGCGGTGCCACAGGCCACCATGGTCAATCGATCCAGTTTGGTGAAATCCAGATCGGCGCCAGGCAGAACCACCTGATCACCACCACTTGGCAGGTATGACCGGATCGCGTCGGCAATCACGATGGGTTGTTCGGCAATTTCCTTGGCCATGAAGTGTTTATGGCCGTTCTTTTCGGTCTGTGTGTGGTCCAGTTTGATCTGGCGAGTCTCGCGATTAGCCAATTCACCGGCTTCGTTGCAGATTTCCAGAGAGGTTCGGGTCAGAACAGCCCGGTCGCCTTCCTCGAGATAGGTGATGCGATCCGTAAGCGGGGCCAGCGCAATGGCGTCTGAGCCCACGTACATCTCACCATCTCCGTGACCGATAGCCAAAGGTGATCCCTTGCGCGCGGCGACGATCAGATCGTCCTGACCGTCGAACAGAAAGGCCAGCGCAAACGCACCAACAAGCTGATCGATGGTCTTGAAGGCGGCCTCAACCGGCGACAGGCCTGTCTTCAGGTAATACTCCGTCATCAGGGCGACGGTTTCGGTGTCCGTCTCGGTCGCGAAACCGATGCCATGTTCGGCCAGTTCTGCCCGCAACTCACGATAGTTTTCGACGATACCATTATGAACAACCGCCACAGGGCCGGCCTGATGCGGGTGCGCGTTGGTCACCGACGGTACGCCATGGGTAGCCCAACGGGTATGACCAATACCGGATTTGCCGGGCAGCGGGTCGTGCACCAGCAGATCGCTCAGGTTGACCAACTTGCCGACCGCCCGACGACGTCCAAGCGTGCCACCATTGACCGTGGCAATCCCGGCGCTGTCATAGCCACGATATTCAAGACGTTTTAGCGCCTCGACCAAAGTTGGCGCGGCCTCATGCTCACCCAGTACACCTACAATTCCACACATAACTCAGGCTCCCTTGTTGCGGCGAGCCTTCTTCGCCTTCAACATCTCAAACAATTTGCGCGCATAGCCGGGCTTGTTGTCCTGCTTGGCACGTGCCACGGCCAGCGCGTCGGGTTCTACATCCCGCGTGACGACTGTACCTGTTGCGGTCATCGCGCCGTCACCGACAGAAACCGGGGCAACTAGCATAGTGTTGGAGCCGATAAAGACGTTCTCTCCGATGGTCGTCTGGTGCTTCATCACGCCGTCATAGTTACAAGTGATCGTACCCGCGCCGATATTGGTCGACGCTCCAACCGAGGCGTCGCCGATATAGCTGAGATGGTTGACCTTAGCGCCTTCAGCGATCTGGGCATTCTTTGTCTCAACGAAATTGCCGATACGGGTGTTTTCGGCCAGTTCTGTACCTGGGCGCAGGCGCGCGTAGGGGCCGACGATGGCACCGCGGCTGACATGACACCCTTCCAGATGCGAAAACGCACGGATCGTCGCGCCGCTTTCGACGGTAACGCCGGGGCCGAAGACGACGTTGGGTTCGATCACCGTGTCTCGGCCTACGATCGTGTCAGCGGACAGATAAACCGTTTCGGGGGCCATCAGCGTCACGCCCAAAGCCAACAACTCATTGCGCGCACGGGTCTGAAACTCGGCATCGGCCGCAGCCAGATCAGCACGAGAGTCCACGCCCAGCGTTTCAGCCTCATCGCATTTGATGGCAGTTGCCGACAGACCGCGCGCATTTGCCAGTGCCACGATTTCGGTCAGGTAGTATTCACCCGAGGCGTTATCGTTGCCGACCGCGTCAATCAATTCGAACAGTACTTTTGCGTTGCAGGCCAGTAATCCACTGTTGGTAAAGCGAATGGCGCGCTGTTCTTCGGTTGCGTCTTTGTATTCAACGATTTCGACCAGTTTTTCGCCATCCATGATCAATCGGCCATAGCGGGGTTGAACTTCGGCAATATCAAAGCCCAGCATGACCAGATCAAAGGACGCGCGCGCCTCAATCATACGCTCCAGTGTTCTGGGGTTGATAAAGGGCGTGTCGCCGTAAAGGACGATCACATCGCCATCGAAATCGGCAAGTGCATCCCGCGCCTGCGCAACTGCATGCGCTGTTCCAAGCTGTTCTTTCTGAACGACAATCTGCGCGGCTTCATCCTCGGAAGTGGCGGCTTTAGCAACCTCCTCAGAGCCGTGACCAGTTACAATAACTGTTCGTTCGGGTGACAACACTGCTCCGGCGCGCATTGCATGAACCAGCATCGGGGTCTGGGCAATCGGGTGCAAAACTTTTGGGGTATCCGAATTCATCCTGGTGCCTTTTCCGGCGGCAAGGATAACAAGGGCAGTGGTCATAAAATCGATTTCTCTTTGTGTTTTGTTGCGGCCCGTTTTATCCGCTGAGTTCAAAGGCGCAAGCGGTTCGGGCATCAAACAAGATTGCCGTTTGCAACACTTATGGCGAAGTATCGCCGAATTAGGGGGCAAAATGCGTACGGTTATCTTCGATCTGGACGGGACCTTGGCCGATACATCGGGCGATTTGCTGGCCGCCGCTAACCACTGTTTTCGGCATATGGGGCATGGGGATGTGTTGGTTCACGGTGAAGATGCGGGCGTTGCGCTGCGCGGTGGCCGAATGATGCTGACCCATGGGTTGAAACGGGTGGGCGCTTATGACGATGCAACGGTTCAAGACTACTACCCGATGCTGCTTGAAGCGTATTCCGACGATATCGACAGGCATACCCATTTCTACCCTGGCGCGCTGGACGCAGTGGAAATGTTGAAGTCCGCAGGTTACGGGGTTGGCATCTGTACCAATAAGCCTGAAGCCTTGGCCCATCAGTTGCTCACGCAGATGGGAGTGCGTGAACTGTTTGCCTCTTTAGTTGGTGCAGACACGCTGTCGGTGCGCAAGCCTGATCCGGAGCCGTTGCGCGAAGCTGCACGCCGGGCGGGTGGTCATCCTGATTTATGTGTTCTGATTGGCGATTCCGACACTGACCGAAACACGGCCCGTGCCGCGGGTGTGCCGTCGGTATTGGTTACCTTCGGCCCGTCCGGCGATGATATGGCCGCGCTGGAACCCGAAGCTCTGCTGCACCATTTCCATGATTTACCAGAATTGGTTGCAGAGTTGATTGGCGCGGCCGCGTAATCCCTTGACCCGAACGTTTTGCAGGACCAGAACACTCTTATGACCGAGATATTCACTGGCAGCTTCACCCAGCAGGAACCCATTCCAGAAGAGGCGGTTGAGGCCGCGCTGGCGGTACTGCGCCACGGGCGTCTGCATCGTTATAACGTCGTACCTGGCGAATTGGGCGAAACCGCCCTGCTGGAACAGGAATTTGCCGCCCAGACAGGTGCCAAATACTGTCTGGCCGTGTCCTCGGGCGGCTATGCGATGGCAACGGCACTGAGGGCCGTGGGGGTCAACCCGGGGGACCCGGTGCTGACGAACACGTTCACTCTGGCACCTGTGCCCGGATCTATTGCTTCGGTCAGTGCGCGCCCCGTTTTTGTGGGTGTGACCGAAGACCTTACGATTGATCTGGACGATCTCGAAACCAAGCTGGATCAGGCCCGCGTTTTGATGCTGAGCCATATGCGTGGTCATCTGTGTGACATGGATCGGCTGATGCAGATGTGCGATGCCGCAGGTGTCACGGTGATCGAGGATTGCGCCCACACAATGGGCGCTGCGTGGCATGGGCAGGTTTCGGGCCGACAAGGCGCGATTGGCTGCTATTCCTGCCAGACCTACAAACACGTCAATTCGGGCGAGGGCGGCTTGCTTATCACCGATGATGAGGAACTGGCGGCAAAGGCAACGATGCTGTCGGGGTCCTACATGCTGTACGAACGCCACCTTGCGGCACCGGGGCCAGAGGTGTTTGAGCGGATCAAGTATCATACCCCCAATGTCTCGGGGCGAATGGATAATCTGCGGGCCGCAATCCTGCGCCCGCAATTGCGCGATCTGGATCGGCAGATTGAACGCTGGAACGAACGCTATTTCGAAATCGAAAAAGGCCTGCGCGAGACGCCAGGTCTGAGCGTTGTCGACCGGCCAGAGGCCGAGACATTTGTCGGTTCCTCGATCCAGTTCCTGTTGCTCGATTGGACGGCGGAGCGGGTAAACGAGGTTATCCAGCGCTGCGCGGCCCGGGGGGTCGAGCTTAAGTGGTTCGGCGGGGCCGAGCCGAACGGCTTTACATCGCGCTATGACAGCTGGCGATATGCCGACAGCGCGCCGATGCCAAAAAGTGATCGAATCCTCGCCGGGATCGTCGACATGCGCGTTCCCTTAACCTTTTCGCTTGATGATTGCGCGCTGATCGCACGGATCATTCGGGCAGAGGTGAGCGCAGTGTATCAGTCGTAATCCAATCGAGTGCGCGTGACGCGCACGCTTTATTTGTATGAAACTGCCGCCCCGATCAGGGCGGCGGTTTGTTTTTGGGATGCCGTCGTTGACCCAATTCAGATTCGCTGCTATTTATTGAACAACTGTTCATTAATGCGAAAGAGGAGATCGCTTATGTTCACGGCGGCCATGCAATTTGATCTGGGCGAGGACGTGAATGCCCTGCGTGAAATGGTACACCGGTGGGCGCAGGAGCGGGTCAAGCCGATGGCGGGTGAAATCGATGCCTCGAACGCATTTCCAAACGAGCTTTGGAAAGAGATGGGCGATCTGGGTTTGCTCGGCATCACTGTGTCCGAGGAATACGGTGGGGCAGGGATGTCCTATTTGGCCCACACTGTAGCTGTGGAAGAGGTTGCGCGGGCATCGGCCTCGGTCTCTCTGTCTTATGGCGCGCATTCGAACCTGTGCGTCAATCAGATCAAGCTGAACGGTAATGACGAGCAAAAGGCGAAATACCTGCCGCGCCTGATCTCGGGCGAACATGTTGGTGCGTTGGCCATGTCCGAGGCTTCCGCCGGATCCGATGTTGTGTCGATGAAGTTGCGTGCGGAAAAACGCAATGATCACTACCGGCTGAACGGCAACAAATACTGGATCACCAACGGGCCGGACGCGGATACGCTGGTCGTATATGCCAAGACCAACCCGGAGGCCGGATCGAAGGGCATCACCGCGTTTCTGATTGAGAAAGAGATGAAGGGCTTCTCGACCTCGCCCCATTTCGACAAGTTGGGGATGCGCGGTTCGAACACGGCCGAGCTGATCTTTGAAGATGTCGAGGTGCCGTTCGAAAACGTTTTGGGCGAAGAAGGTAAGGGCGTTGCGGTTCTGATGTCCGGGCTGGATTACGAACGTGTGGTTCTGGCCGGAATTGGAACCGGCATCATGGCGGCCTGTCTGGATGAGATCATGCCCTATCTGGCAGAGCGAAAGCAGTTCGGCAAACCGATCGGCAGCTTTCAACTGATGCAGGGCAAGATCGCCGATATGTACACCGCGATGAATTCCGCACGGGCCTATGTCTATGAGGTCGCCAAGGCTTGTGACCGGGGGGATGTAACCCGTCAGGATGCGGCGGCGTGCTGTCTTTATGCTTCAGAACAGGGCATGTCGCAGGCGCATCAGGCTGTTCAGGCGATGGGTGGGGCAGGGTTCCTGTCTGACTCGGCGGTCAGCCGGATTTTCCGCGATGCCAAGCTGATGGAGATTGGCGCGGGCACCAGCGAAATCCGCCGGATGCTGATCGGGCGGGAACTGATGAACGAGATGCGCTGAGAGAAGAAAACGCTTCGCAGACGAGGGAACTGCGAAGCGTTTTCCTTGGAAGGATCAGAACTTATGAACGTAGGATACGCCGACAAGGAAGGGATCGATATCGGCTTTGCCGATCTTGGTTCCGTTCAGTTTGACGTCCGTGTCGATATCAAACCAACGTACGTTCAGACGGACAGCACCATTGTCCGAGACCATATAGTCCAGACCGGCCTGCAGCGAGACACCGAAAGAGTCATCGACCTTCAGATCACCCAGTGCGGACTGCTCGTCGAAGAAGATGGTGTAGTTCAGACCGGCACCGACATAGGGCTTCCATGCGCTGTTGGTCGGGAAGTGATAGTTCAGCGACAGGGTGGGCGGCAGGTGCTTGACGGTGCCAGCCTCGGTGCTTCCGCCCAGGGTTACGGTGTGCTTGAACGGTGTCGCGGCCAGCAATTCGATGCCCAGATTGTCACGGATGAAATACTCGGCAGTGAAGATCGGGCGGGTGTCCGAGTCGATCTCGGCCTTTTGTCCGGCCAGCGTGCCATTATCGGACTTGGGGTTGAGGTAACCGACACCGACACCGACGGTCCAATCACCCTGCGATTGGGCAAAGGCGGGGGCGGCAAGCGCCACCAGCGCGGTGGAAAGTGTCAAAGTGGCGAGTTTGTTGGTCATGGTCTTGCCTTTGGTTCAGTTGATGAGATTGAATTGACAGCCGCGCGATCCGCGCACTCTGATCTGCATCAAATTTGTGTGACGGGGTCATCGGAGGTTTCTCCGGTAAGGCCCTTGAAAATAAGGGAATTGCAGCGTGCCAGAAGCTAATCGCATACCGGGTTTGCGTTCAGCGGGGGGCTGGGACGTGCCATCTCGTCTGAATATGGCGCGTCAGTGTCTTGATCACGCACCGGATCAGGTCGCCGTGATCGACTTGACAGGAAGCGACGAGCGGCGCGTCACCTACGGGCAGCTTGCTGAAATGACAGACGGCATCGCGCGTGCGCTGTCGAAGAAAGTGCAGCCGGGGGATCGCGTGGGCGTGTTGCTCAGCCAGTCACCGTGGTGTGCGGCGGCGCATCTGGCGATCTGGAAAATCGGCGCGATCTCTGTGCCGTTGTTCAAACTATTCAAGCAAGATGCCCTGCGGTCTCGGGTAGGCGATGCCGGAGCGCAGGTTGTGCTGACCGACCCGGACGGCGCGACGCTGTTAGGCGACTTGGCAGAACCGCTCATGGCGGACCAGATTGGCGAAGACGGAGGCGTTGTGCCATTCGCTGACACCGGGCCAGAGGATCCGGCGGTGTTGATCTATACCTCTGGCACCACGGGAAGCCCGAAAGGTGCGTTGCATGGCCACCGGGTGCTGACCGGCCACCTTCCGGGGGTTTCGATCAGCCATAACAACCTGTGCGAAGGCGACTGCCTCTGGACACCGGCCGATTGGGCCTGGATCGGCGGGTTGTTCGATGTGCTGATGCCCGGTCTTGCGCTGGGAATCCCCGTAGTCGCCGCACGGCTGGACAAATTCACCCCAGAAGCCTGCGCCGATGTGATTGCGCGCGGTGGTGTGCGAAACGTGTTCTTTCCCCCAACGGCACTTCGAATGCTCAAGGCGGCGGATCAGGCACTTCCCGGGCTACGGTCAGTCGCGTCCGGGGGTGAGCCGCTGGGGGCCGAGATGTTAGCATGGGGGCAGAAGGCCTTCGGTCTAACGATCAACGAATTCTACGGCCAGACCGAATGCAACATGGTTGTCTCTTCCTGCTCAGATGACTTCCCGGTGCGGCCCGGCTGCATAGGCAAACCGGTCCCGGGGCACGAAATTGCGGTGATCGACGAGGACGGCAACCCGACGGCTGATGAGGGTGACGTGGCCATCCGGCGAGGCTCGGCCTCAATGCTGTTGGAATATTGGAACCGCCCCGAGGCAACGGCTGAGAAATTTCGCGGCGATTGGCTGATTACCGGCGACCGCGGTGTGTGGGAGGGTGAGTACCTGCGTTTCGTAGGGCGCGACGATGATGTCATCACCTCGTCCGGTTATCGTATCGGCCCGGCAGAGATCGAGGATTGCCTGCTGACCCACCCGGCGGTGGCAACGGTGGGCGTGGTCGGCAAGCCCGACAAGCTGCGGACAGAAATCGTCAAGGCATATGTGGTTTTGAAACCGGCGGCTGACGCCTCGGAATCCGAGTTGCAGGAGTGGGTTAAAACCCGCCTTGCGCATTATTCTTACCCCCGTGAAGTGGCTTTTGTGCAAGAGTTGCCTTTGACCGTGACCGGAAAAGTAATCCGAAAGGAATTGAAGCGTCGCGCGTCTGAGGAGGGAAATCATGGCGGATAAGTCCAGTATCAGAACGGGGATTGAATTCAGCGCGACGGCAATTGCGGTCATTGGCGCGGCTTGGGCCGGTAAGGCTTACTTCGAGACGTGGATGCGGGACACAATCGATAAAGCCGTCGAAGACAAAATTGCAGTCATAGAGCAACTGCAACTGGCAGACCTTCTAGTTTATTATGATTATCCCGACGAGGCTATCTCTGAATTGCGCAAAGTAGCCGGTCGAGTGGCGAGCCTTGATGACGAAGACAAACGAAAAATTGCATTTTACGACAACTATTTAGATGCGATCTCTGCCTCTTACAGCACCTTGAAATATGAACCCGAAATTCGCATGCTGAGAAGTGTCTTCAGCACCGAGATGCAAACCGACGGATGGCATGATGAAAATCTGGCCTATGTCTCGATGTTCCTGCCGGAAGCGCAAGCTGATGAGAATTTTTACAATCGCGAAGTCGTCGGGCGTTTCAAACTTGCCGTGAGCCAGTACGAGGCGGACGGCGACTATGACGCAATGGGAGGCGCCTATCACAACCTATCCCTGGCCTATTTGTGCCGCGGGGATAACGAAGAGGCCATCGAGGCGATGGAGATGGCGGCCGAGATGCTGCCATTTGACTACTATTTTATGGTCCCGATGTCGGATCTGGAAGATTTTCTGGAAGAGCCAGAGATCAAAAAACTTGACGCAGTTTGTTCCAGCAACGTGGCGCAAGGTTACGCGCGTCTGATGCAGAGCTTTGCAGTCAGCGAAAACCCCGTTCGAGATTTTCTAAGAGAGTACACAAGATGAAGCTCCGATCCTCTGCTTTGCCCTCGTCCAAAGGCTTCCGGGAAAACCGCGCGGCTCATCTGGACGCGTTGGCGCAAATTGTCGACGCCGCCGAGGCCGCCCGCATGGGCGGCGGCGAAAAATCCCGCGCACGGCATGAATCGCGGGGCAAGATGCTGCCGCGTCGTAGGGTGGCGAACCTGTTGGACCCGGGGTCGCCGTTCCTTGAGATCGGCGCGACGGCGGCGCATGCGATGTATGGCGACGCCGCTCCCTGTGCCGGGGTAATTGCAGGGATTGGCCGGGTGCAGGGGCAAGAGGTCATGGTGGTGTGCAACGATGCCACCGTGAAGGGTGGCACCTATTATCCGTTGTCAGTCAAAAAGCACCTGCGCGCGCAAGAGATTGCCGAGGAAAACCAACTGCCCTGCATCTATCTGGTCGACAGCGGCGGCGCAAACCTGCCCAATCAGGATGAGGTGTTTCCCGATCGCGATCACTTTGGCCGCATCTTCTATAATCAGGCGCGGATGAGCGCGAAGGGCATCCCGCAAATCGCTGTGGTGATGGGGTCGTGTACGGCTGGCGGGGCCTACGTGCCCGCGATGTCAGATGTAACGATCATCGTCAGGGAACAGGGCACCATCTTTCTCGCCGGACCACCTTTGGTCAAGGCCGCGACGGGTGAGGTGGTCAGCGCCGAAGACTTGGGTGGCGGAGATGTCCATACGCGCCTGTCCGGGGTGGCGGATTATTTGGCCGAGGATGACGCCCACGCGCTAGCTTTGGCGCGGCGGGCCGTCGGATCGCTGAACCGGCGCAAGCCACAGACGGTGGATTGGGCCAACCCCGAGGATCCGGCCTATGACCCCGAAGAGATTCTGGGCGTCGTCCCCGCCGATCTGCGCACGCCCTATGACATTCGCGAGGTGATTGCGCGGTTGGTCGATGGCTCGCGCTTTGACGAATTCAAGCCGCGCTTTGGTGAGACGCTGGTGACAGGGTTCGCTCATGTCAAAGGCTGCCCGGTTGGGATCATCGCCAATAACGGCGTGCTGTTTTCGGAAGCTGCGCAAAAGGGCGCGCATTTTGTGGAACTGTGTTCACAGCGCAAAATTCCATTGGTGTTTCTGCAAAATATCACTGGCTTCATGGTTGGGCGGAAATACGAAAACGAAGGCATCGCGCGGCATGGGGCCAAGATGGTGACTGCGGTCGCGACGACCAATGTGCCAAAAATCACCATGCTGGTGGGTGGCTCATTCGGAGCGGGGAATTACGGCATGTCAGGACGGGCCTACCAACCGCGGTTCCTGTGGACATGGCCAAACTCGCGCATTTCCGTGATGGGTGGAGAGCAGGCGGCGGGTGTTCTGGCCACCGTAAAACGCGATGGGATTGAACGCCAGGGCGGAACTTGGTCGGCGGAAGAAGAGGCCGAGTTCAAGCGCCCCACGCTGGAGATGTTCGAAGAACAATCCCATCCGCTCTATGCCTCAGCGCGGCTGTGGGACGACGGAATTATCGACCCGCGCAAAAGCCGGGACGTGCTGTCCTTGTCGTTGAACGCGGCACTGAATGCGCCGATTGAGGAGACACGCTTTGGCGTGTTCAGGATGTAAGATGAGCATCGACCTGGAAAAAATAAAAGCGCGTTATCCCGATGCACAGACGTTCAAATTCGGCGACAGTGCAATCCTGAGTGCCGAGCTTTTAGCGCTGGTTCGGGCAGGGCAAAAAACGGCAACCTGCGGCGCACTGCGCGATTATCCCGAAGGCAGCCTTGATACCCCGGTTGTTGGGCGGCGCGATATTGCCCTTGAATGGGATGATCGTCCCGCATTGGTGATTGAGACGGTCGAAGTTTCGATCTGCCGCTATTGTGACATGACCGAAGACTTCGCCTTGGCCGAGGGTGAAAACGAAACGTTAGATGGGTGGCGTGAGGATCACCGGCGTTACTTTGAGCGTAACGGCGGGTTTGATCCCGAGATGGAATTGCTTTGCGAACGGTTCCGCCTGATCGAAGACCTGGTGGATAAGGGCTAAACTATGTTCAAAAAAATCCTGATCGCCAACCGGGGCGAGATTGCTTGTCGGGTGATGGAAACCGCTCAGAAAATGGGTGTAACTTGCGTGGCTGTGTTTTCTGATGCTGATGCGTCGGCCAGGCATGTGCAGATGGCGGACGAGGCTGTTCATATTGGTCGTGCGGCGCCGGCTGAGAGCTATCTCAAGGGCGACGTGATCATTCAAGCCGCGCTCGATACCGGGGCGCAGGCGATCCATCCGGGTTATGGATTTCTCTCGGAAAACCCCGATTTCGTGGATGCGGTCGAGGCGGCTGGCCTGACCTTCATTGGCCCTTCGGCGGATGCGATCCGCAAGATGGGTCTCAAAGACGCGGCCAAGGTATTGATGGAGCAGGCAGGCGTGCCGGTTGTTCCGGGGTATCACGGCGACAATCAGGACCCCGAGCATCTGGCGGGTGCGGCCGACACGATTGGCTATCCGGTCCTGATCAAGGCCGTCGCGGGTGGCGGTGGCAAAGGCATGCGGCTGGTCGAGCGGCCCGCAGATTTTACCGAGGCATTGGACAGCGCCCGGGGTGAGGCCCGCACCGCATTTGGCAATGATGCTGTTCTGGTCGAGAAATTCGTCTCCAAGCCCCGCCATATCGAGGTTCAGGTGTTTGGCGACGGCACCCATGCGGTGCATCTGTTTGAACGCGACTGTTCCCTGCAACGGCGACATCAGAAGGTAATCGAAGAAGCTCCAGCTCCGGGCATGACCGTTGAGATGCGCGAGGCGATGGGGCAGGCGGGCGTGCGTGCCGCCGAGGCCATTGGTTACAAAGGCGCGGGGACGGTTGAATTCATCGTGGATGCCTCGGACGGGCTGCGTCCGGACCGTTTCTGGTTCATGGAGATGAACACCCGCCTGCAGGTTGAACACCCGGTGACCGAGGCGATCACCGGCGTGGACCTTGTCGAATGGCAGTTGCGTGTTGCGGCGGGCGAGAGCCTGCCGAAGCAGCAGAGTGACCTGTCGATCTCAGGCCATTCCTTCGAAGCGCGGCTTTATGCCGAGGACGTGCCAAAGGGCTTTCTGCCGGCGACCGGTACACTGACCCATCTGCGCTTTCCGGCGGCATGCCGCGCAGATAGTGGCGTTCGTGCGGGCGATACGATCAGCCCCTGGTATGATCCGATGATCGCGAAGGTGATCGTGCACGGCCCCACACGCGCTGTCGCATTGGAACAATTGCATCGCGCCCTGAAAGGCACTGAGGTTGCGGGGACAGTGACGAACCTTGGCTTTCTGGGTGCACTGACGCGGCATCCGGGCTTTGCCGTCGGTGATGTTGATACTGGCCTGATTGGTCGCGATCTGGATGTGCTGGCCCGTGCAGAGCCGATCCCGGCGTCTTCGATCGTCGCGGCCGCGATGACGGCTTTGGATCTGGTGGATACAGTTGAGGAAACAGGGTTTTCGCTGTGGGCACCGCTGCATCGCGCGGTCCATTTGCGGGCAGGTGATGATATTGATCTGGACGTTCAGGTAGAAGGTCAGAACCGTCAGGTCTGGCAGGTCCGAGAGCAAACAATCCTTGCCCAGCGCGGTCCGGGCGGTTGGATGATCGACGGAGCCCCTATGCCGCGCGTGTCTGTCTCGGGTTCGCAGATCACAGTCTTTGAAAACTATGGTCAAGTCCTGGAAATTGTTGATCCGTTGGACCGCGATGCCGGTGCCGCTGGCGACACCAATGTGATTGAGGCCCCGATGCCGGGTCTGGTCAAAGCTGTCTTTGCGCAGGTGGGTCAAGCCGTGCAGGAAGGCGACCGGCTGGCAATCCTTGAGGCCATGAAAATGGAACATTCCCTGCTGGCCGCCCGTGACGGCATCGTTGCCGAAGTGCTGGCGGATGCCGGGGCGCAGGTTGAGGCTGGGGCCGCGTTGGTCCGGCTGGAGGAGGAATGAACTGTCCCCTTTTCGAACAACGTGGCACAGTCGAATCGAATGCGGCAATCAGAGAAGGACACAGCAATGGGTGAACGGGTCGAAATCTTCGAAGTGGGTCCGCGCGACGGTCTGCAAAACGAAAAGCGCGAAATTGCAGTGGCGGACAAGGTGGCGCTGGTCGATTGCCTGAGCAAGGCCGGTTTCAACCGCATCGAAGTGGCCAGTTTTGTCTCGCCCAAATGGGTGCCGCAAATGGCGGGCAGCGCGGACGTGTTGGCCGGGATCAAACGGGCCGACGGTGTCCGCTATGGAGCGCTGACACCGAACATGCAGGGATACGAAGACGCTTTGGCCGCAAAGGCGGATGAGATCGCGGTATTCGCTTCGGCTTCGGAAGGGTTCTCAAAAGCCAATATCAACGCGACTATTGAAGAATCCATCGACCGCTTTGTCCCGATCCTTGAAGCTGCGCGCCACATCGACTTGCCTGTACGTGGATATGTGTCCTGCGTGACTGATTGCCCCTTTGACGGACCAACACCGCCCGAGAAAGTGGCTGAAGTTGCGGACCGGCTGTTCTCGTTGGGATGTTACGAAGTATCGCTGGGGGACACGATCGGGCAGGGCACGCCCGACACCATTGCCCATATGCTGCTGGCCGTGCGCGAACGCGTTCCGATGACGCGGCTCGCGGGGCATTTCCACGACACCAACGGGCGGGCCATCGACAATATCGACGCTGCGCTGGCGCTGGGCGTTCGGGTTTTCGACAGCGCCGTTGGCGGTTTGGGCGGGTGTCCTTACGCGCCGGGCGCTGCCGGAAACGTCGCCACCGAAGCTGTTGTGGCTCATTTGGAGCGGCTTGGATATCAGACCGGCCTCGACCTTGCGGTCATTGAAGAGGCCGCGCAGATGACACGCGCCATACGATCCCAGTAAGGAGCGGACATGTTTGAAACGATTGCGGTGACCACGGACGCGCGCGGTGTGGCCACTCTGACCCTGAACCGTGCCGACAAGCACAACGCCATGTCGGCCCAGATGATCACCGATCTTACGCAAGCCGCGCACCAGCTTGGAACCGACGACGCCGTGCGTGTTGTTGTACTGACCGGTGCGGGCAAAAGCTTTTGTGCTGGCGGTGATCTTGGGTGGATGCAATCTCAGATGGCGGCAGAATCCGAGACCCGGTTTGTCGAGGCGCGTAAGCTGGCCGAAATGTTGCAGGCGCTGAACACGTTGCCCAAACCGCTAATCGGCGCGATCCACGGCAATGCCTTTGGCGGCGGTGTGGGATTGGCGTCGGTTTGCGACGTAGCGATCGGAGTGGAAACGGTCAAAATGGGGCTGACAGAGACCAAGCTGGGGCTGATCCCGGCCACGATTGGCCCCTATGTCATCGCCCGCATGGGCGAAGCCCGCGCGCGGCGCGTGTTCATGTCGGCCCGGGTCTTCGAAGCCGCAGAAGCTGTAGAGCTGGGCCTGCTGGCCAGAATTGTGCCCGCTGCCGACCTGAATGATGCGGTTGAGTCCGAAGTCCTGCCCTATCTTACCTGTGCATCCGGCGCGGTGGCATCGGCCAAGCAATTGGTTCGCCAGCTGGGGCCGCGCATTGACGATGCCGTGATCGACCACACGATCCGCGAGCTGGTTGACAGGTGGGAAACCGAAGAGGCCAAGGAGGGAATCGGCGCATTCTTTGAAAAAAGAAAACCTGCATGGATTAGTAAGGTTTAGGCGCCACTTGTGATGTGGCCGCGATTGTGTGGGTGACCTTCTGGGACAGAGCTTCGATAAGTCGAATATTAACCCCCTGTGCGTTTGTGTTCGGTTGACCCTCTGACCCCGCAGGGATAGAGAATGTCCAGTCAACACGCCAATTGACGGCGCTCCCTTTCAGGGTATGCGCAGGAAAGGAGCTGTACGTGGAAGACCTATTGCGGGAGTATCTCCCGATTCTGGTGTTTCTGGCCGTAGCTGTGGGCCTTGGAATCGTTTTGATTCTGGCGGCAGTCGTTCTGGCGGTCCGCAATCCCGACCCCGAGAAAGTCAGCGCATATGAATGTGGTTTCAACGCGTTCGATGATGCGCGGATGAAGTTTGATGTCCGGTTCTATCTGGTCGCGATTCTCTTCATCATATTCGACCTGGAAATCGCGTTTCTGTTCCCCTGGGCTGTCGGCTTCAAGGACATCAGCGATGTTGGCTTCTGGTCCATGATCGTGTTCCTGGGTGTTCTGACCATCGGCTTTGCCTATGAATGGAAGAAGGGGGCCCTGGAATGGGAGTGATGACGGGTGCAAACACCGCCGGCGTCGACAAAGAAGTCGCCACCCAGGCCCTGAATGCCGAGCTGCAGGACAAAGGGTTTTTGCTGACCTCGACCGAGGACATCATCAACTGGGCTCGCACCGGCTCGCTGCACTGGATGACTTTCGGTCTGGCCTGCTGCGCGGTTGAGATGATGCACACCTCGATGCCGCGTTACGATGCGGAACGGTTTGGCATCGCACCCCGTGCTTCCCCCCGACAGTCGGACGTGATGATCGTGGCTGGCACCCTGACCAACAAGATGGCCCCCGCTCTGCGCAAGGTTTATGACCAGATGCCCGAGCCGCGCTATGTGATCTCAATGGGCTCTTGCGCCAATGGCGGCGGCTACTACCACTACTCATATTCCGTTGTGCGTGGCTGCGACCGTATTGTTCCAGTGGACATCTACGTCCCCGGCTGCCCCCCGACCGCTGAGGCGCTGTTGTACGGTCTGATGCAGTTGCAACGCAAAATCCGCCGTACCGGCACCATCGTGCGCTGAGGAGAGAGTTGATGAGCGAAGCACTCAAAGAACTCGGCACCCAGCTGGAGTTGAAGCGAACTGATTGTGTTCTGTCCTGGGACGTAACCCATGGTGAGTTGAACGTAGATGTGGCGCTGTCGAACGTTGTGGAATTTATTGAATTCCTGAAGTCCGACCGCGGCTGCCAGTTCTCCACGCTCGTCGATATCACCGGCGTCGACTACCCGGAACGGGCCAAGCGTTTTGACGTGGTTTATCACTTCCTGTCGATGTATCAGAACCAGCGTATCCGCCTGCGGGTCTCGATCCGCGAAGAGGACATGGTGCCTTCGATCGTGGATGTGCATCCCTCGGCCAATTGGTTTGAGCGCGAAGTGTTCGACATGTTCGGCATCTTGTTCTCAGGCCACCCGGATCTGCGGCGCATCCTGACCGACTATGGATTCCGTGGCTATCCGCTGCGCAAGGATTTCCCAACCACAGGATACACCGAAGTTCGATATGACGAGGCCCAAAAGCGCGTTGTGTATGAGCCTGTGTCGCTAGTCCAGGAATACCGTCAGTTCGATTTCATGTCCCCGTGGGAAGGCGCGAATTACATACTGCCGGGTGATGAAAAGCAGGAGGCCGAATAATGGGTGGCATTTGGTGGCTGATCCTGTCTGCGCTGACCATCATCCCGATGGTGAAGATATTGCCGTTTTTCGGGATCAATAAATTCTGGTGCCTTCTTTGTCTGGTTCCATTCGGCACGATCGCGTTGCTGTGGTGGGTCGGGCTGAAACTACAAGAGTTGGAGCGCCGATAAGATGCTGATGCTGCTGGGGGAACTGATCGCTTTGGGTGCGCTGGGGGTCCTGCTGGCAGGGGCTGCGGCCAAGGCTGTCGAGGCGGAAAAGGTCCGGGTTCGGGCTGATGCGAAAAAGAAACGGGGGCGTTGATGGACGGCTCAAGATACGATGACGGCAGCACTGACGCGCTGAGCGGAGAACAGAAGATCCGCAATTTCAACATCAACTTCGGCCCGCAACACCCTGCGGCGCACGGGGTTTTGCGTCTTGTGCTTGAGCTGGACGGCGAGATCGTTGAACGCTGTGACCCGCATATCGGCCTGCTGCACCGTGGCACCGAAAAGCTGATGGAAAGCCGAACGTATCTGCAGAACCTGCCGTATTTCGACCGTCTGGATTATGTGGCGCCAATGAACCAGGAGCACGCCTGGTGTCTGGCCATCGAAAAGCTGACCGGCGTCGAGGTTCCGCGCCGTGGCTCACTGATCCGGGTTTTGTATTCCGAGATCGGGCGAATTCTGAACCACCTTTTGAACGTGACCACGCAAGCGATGGATGTGGGCGCGTTGACCCCGCCTCTGTGGGGCTTTGAAGAACGCGAAAAGCTGATGGTGTTCTATGAGCGTGCCTGCGGTGCCCGCCTGCACGCGGCTTATTTCCGGCCCGGTGGTGTGCATCAGGACCTGCCGCCCGAACTGCTGGACGATATCGAGGCGTGGAGCCACGAATTTCCCGCCGTTTTGGACGACATAGATGGCCTATTGACCGAAAACCGCATCTTCAAGCAGCGCAATGCCGATATCGGTGTCGTGACCGAGGAAGATATCCAGAAATACGGCTTCTCGGGCGTGATGGTGCGTGGATCGGGTCTGGCATGGGACCTGCGACGCGCGCAGCCCTATGAATGCTATGACGAGTTCGAGTTTCAGATCCCCGTCGGCAAAAACGGTGACTGCTATGACCGTTACCTGGTCCGAATGGAAGAGATGCGTCAATCGCTGTCGATCATCCAGCAGGCCATTGTCAAAATCCGTGACTGCCCCGGTGACGTCCTGGCACGCGGCAAGATCACTCCGCCGAAACGTTCGGACATGAAAACCTCGATGGAAAGCCTGATCCATCACTTCAAGCTGTACACCGAAGGCTTCCATGTGCCCGCAGGCGAGGTCTACGCCGCCGTCGAGGCCCCCAAGGGTGAGTTCGGCGTCTACCTCGTCGCTGATGGCACCAACAAACCTTACCGCGCCAAGCTACGCGCGCCGGGTTTCCTGCACCTACAAGCCATGGACCATATCGCCGGGGGCCACCAACTGGCTGACGTGGCCGCGATCATCGGGACGATGGATGTTGTGTTCGGAGAGATTGACCGGTGAGACGCCTTGTTTTGATCCTGGCGCTAGCAGCCGCCACACCGTTGCAGGCCGCCTCGACCCATCCGACGGCAAAAGTGCTTGAGGTGATGCGCGAAAACGGCTGCCGGCTGGATGTATCGCGCGCCGAGGAAGCCTTTTCTGCCCATGACCTGCGACCCGAAGATGTCAGCGCTGTGATTAATTCCTGGGCTGAACAGGGGGTAGCCGGGCTGGACGGTGCGACATTCGAAATTGCTCCGGCGATTTGCGGTGCGCATGGGCTGGCACTCGAAGATGCGGCGGGCCGTGCCGATGCACTTTATGATTTTGTGCGTCTGAACGGGTGCCGCATGGTCGACGAAGAAGCTCAGATCAAATTGCGCCCCGCCGGTTTTACTCAGGCCGAAACGCCTGATCTGATTGCCCGCCTTGTCAATCAACGCCGCGCGCATCAGGAAGACCCCTATATTATCGTGATCGGAGATGCCTGCTAATGCTGCGCCGTCTGCACCCCGAACAACCTGAAAGCTTTGCCTTCACTGCTGCCAACCAGCAGTGGGCCACAGCACAGATCACCAAATACCCTGACGGCCGTCAGGCCAGCGCGGTTATCCCGCTGCTTTGGCGCGCGCAGGAACAAGAAGGCTGGCTGAGCCGTCCCGCGATTGAATCTGTCGCCGACATGCTGGGCATGGCCTATATCCGGGTGCTCGAGGTTGCGTCGTTCTACTTCATGTTCCAACTGCAACCGGTTGGATCTGTCGCGCATATTCAGGTCTGCGGAACGACCTCCTGCATGATCTGCGGGGCCGAAGACCTGATCGCGGTTTGCAAGGAGAAGATCGCTGCCAAACCGCATGAGCTTTCAGTTGATGGTAAATTGAGTTGGGAAGAGGTGGAATGCCTTGGGTCCTGCACCAATGCGCCGATGGCGCAGATCGGCAAGGACTATTACGAAGATCTGACCGCTGACAGTTTTGGCAAGATCATTGACGATCTGGCCGCAGGCAAGGTGCCGACACCGGGTCCGCAGAATGGCAGATACGCGGCAGAACCGCTGAGCGGTCTGACCAGCCTCACGGACTACGATGCCGGAAAACCGCAGTACAATGCCAGTGTTGAACTGGCCGAAGAACTTGGTGATACGGTCAAGCGCATCGACGGGACCGAGGTTCCGATCCTGACGCCATGGCTGGGCAAAGACGGCAAGGCTGCGGCGACCAAGGCCGCTCCAAAGCCACCAAAGGCGCCGGCACCTGCCAAACCCGCCGTGAAGCAGGCGGAAGAGGCAAAGAAGGCACTGATCAAAGAGGATCAGCCCGAAACTTTGACCGCCGCGCGGGAGGGGAAAGCGGATGACCTCAAGATGCTGAAAGGTGTGGGCCCCAAGCTTGAACAGACGCTGAACGAACTTGGCTTTTTCCACTTTGACCAGATCGCAGCATGGACGCCGGAACAGGTGGCCTGGGTAGATGCGCGGCTAAAATTCAAGGGCCGGATCGAGCGGGACGGTTGGATCGGACAAGCAGCCCTACTGGCGACAGGCGAAGAAACCGAATTTGCAAAACGTGCCAAAGAAGACGGCACCTACCAAGACTGAATAGGACGGTGCCCGTTCGGGGCATCAAGGTGAGATGGACAAAGAAAAAGAACAGGCCATGGCCCGCAAGGGCCGACATATCGGGGTGGTCATCGCGGTGACCATGCTGTTGTGGCTTGCCATTTCGTTGTTCATCGGCCCGGCGCTGGGATTGCCCGGGCGCTATGCGCTGCTGTTTGATTTCGCCGCTTTGGCGGGTTTCATCTATGCGGGCGTGAACATTTTTCAACTCTGGCGCATGCGTCAGGACAGCTGAAGGTAAGACATGATGCTGAAGGATCAGGACAGGATCTTTACCAATATCTACGGGATGCATGAGCGTACGCTGAAAGGCGCGCAGACCCGCGGGCATTGGGACGGCACAGCTGGCCTGATTGGGAACGGGCGTGACTGGATCATCCAGACGATGAAGGACTCGGGCCTGCGCGGTCGCGGCGGTGCGGGTTTTCCCACCGGTCTGAAATGGTCGTTCATGCCCAAGGAAAGCGACGGTCGTCCGGCCTATCTGGTGGTGAACGCGGACGAATCCGAGCCCGGCACTTGCAAAGACCGTGAGATTATGCGCCACGATCCGCATACGCTGATCGAAGGCTGCCTGATCGCGTCTTTCGCGATGAATGCACATACCTGCTATATCTACCTGCGTGGTGAGTACATTCGCGAGCGCGAGGCACTGCAAGCCGCGATTGATGAGGCCTATGATGCCGGATTGCTGGGCAAAAACGCCGCCGGTTCGGGTTGGGATTTCGACCTGTTTCTGCATCACGGGGCCGGGGCGTATATCTGCGGTGAGGAAACAGCCCTGATCGAAAGCCTTGAGGGCAAGAAGGGCATGCCGCGCATGAAACCTCCGTTCCCGGCGGGGGCGGGGCTTTACGGCTGCCCGACCACGGTGAACAACGTGGAATCCATCGCCGTTGTGCCGACCATTCTGCGCCGTGGTGCGGATTGGTTTGCTGGATTTGGCCGCCAGAACAATGCGGGCACCAAGCTGTTTGCGATCTCGGGCCACGTAAATAACCCCTGCGTGGTTGAAGAGGCGATGTCGATCCCGTTTGAGCAACTGATCGAAACCCATTGCGGCGGCATTCGTGGCGGTTGGGACAACCTGCTGGCCGTGATCCCCGGCGGTTCATCAGTTCCTTGTGTCCGCGGTGAAGACATGCGCGACGCCATCATGGATTTCGATCATTTGCGCAATGATCTGGGGTCCGGTCTGGGGACGGCGGCTGTAATCGTGATGGACAAGTCTACCGACATCATCAAAGCGATCTGGCGTTTGTCGAAGTTCTACAAACATGAAAGCTGTGGTCAGTGTACTCCTTGCCGCGAAGGCACCGGCTGGATGATGCGCGTGATGGACCGTCTGGTGCGGGGTGAGGCCGAACTGGAAGAGATCGACATGTTGTTTGACGTGACCAAGCAGGTCGAAGGCCACACGATCTGTGCTTTGGGCGATGCTGCCGCCTGGCCGATCCAGGGCCTGATCCGCAACTTCCGCGAAGAGATTGAAGACCGTATCAAGGTCCAGAAATCGGGCCGTATGGGCGCGATGGCGGCGGAGTGATCAAGTTGCGGGATATCGGATCAAACCCAAACCAAGTTGAGATCAGGGAGTTGAACTAATGGAATCTTTTGCTGAGTATTCACATGCAATCGCATCCCTCGTGGTCTTTACGTTGATCATTCTGGCGCTTGCGCCGTTTTCCGCGCTGGCCAAACAGGGCAAGGGCTTGGCCCCCGGGGCAACGCCGGAACAGGACTATTCCGACAAGGCGTATCGCCTGAACCGGGCTTATCTGAACGGGACCGAGACGCTGCCGGCCTATATCGCTGTCACGGTCGCGGCCATGTTGCTTGGGGTCAGCCCGTTCTGGGTGAACCTATTGGCATCGGTCGCTCTGATTGCGCGCATCGTCATGTTGGTTATTCACATGCGTGGTATTGGACAACCGCACAGCGGCGTTCGATCGGTATCCTACGTTATCGGATGGGCCTGCATGGTTGTGATGGGCTTCATGGCATTGGTGGCGGCGTTCTAATGGAAAAGAAAGGTACTTATCCGTTGACTGGATCAAAATTCAGGAAGGGACGTGTGGTACTGACCGCCGCCTTGGGTGCTGCAGTTTTTGTCTCGGCCTGCGGCACGTCGTCCAGTGACCGAATCCTCTTTGATGGCAAAGCCTTCCGGGCCAAAGCGAAGGCCGTCGACAAAAGGAACGCTCCGACGGATTTTACGGTTGTGGTGAACGGCGTGTCCGCGTCTTTGGATGGCGCGCGCGAAGCGGGGCGGCACGAAGGAACCAAATTCTGTATCGACGCCTTTGGGACTTCTAAAATCAACTGGATAGTCGGACCCGACACCGAACCGCAGAATTTGCGCATCACCGACAATAAATTGACCTTTGCAGGAACCTGCCAGCGACCATGAACCGGTTTTTCGCATATCAGAGCGTGACGCAGGGCGTGTTATTAAATAGCGCGCCAGTCCTGGATCGTTTTGGCCTGTCCAAGACGAAAGGATTTGTCATGTCTGGTGTGAAACTGCTTACTGTGCTGTCTGTTCTGACTATCCCGGCCATGGCCGACGCCAAACCGCCCTTGCGCGAAGTCAAAGAGATTGACGACGAACTCTATTACATCGCTATCGCAAACGAGATTTCGGATTACTGCCCGTCGATCAGCGGGCGCAGGCTGAAGGCGATTGGCGTGATGTGGGGGCTCAAGTCCAAGGCGAACAGTCTGGGGTATTCGGACGGCGAAATCCGCGCTTACGTGGAATCGGATGCCGAAAAGGACCGGATGCGTGCCAAAGGCGAGACGTATCTGGCCGCGAACGGTGTGTCTTATGACAATCCCATATCTTTCTGCACGTTGGGGCAGGCAGAGATCGAAAGAAACAGCGCCATTGGCGTGTATTTGAGGGCGAACTAGACCATGTCTGACCTCCGTAAAGTGAATATCGACGGGCAGGAAATCGAAGTCGACGGTGCGATGACGCTGATCCAGGCCTGTGAGCAGGCCGGGGTCGAGGTGCCGCGCTTTTGCTATCACGAGCGTCTGTCGATTGCCGGGAATTGCCGGATGTGTCTCGTCGAAGTTGTTGGCGGCCCGCCCAAACCTGCAGCGTCGTGTGCGATGCAGGTACGCGATCTACGCCCGGGACCGGAAGGTCAGCCGCCAGAGGTCAAGACGAACTCGCCCATGGTCAAGAAAGCGCGCGAAGGAGTGATGGAGTTCCTGCTTATCAACCACCCGCTGGACTGCCCGATCTGTGATCAGGGTGGGGAGTGTGACCTGCAGGATCAGGCGATGGCCTATGGTGTGTCGGGCTCGCGCTTCAAGGAAGCCAAGCGCGCCGTGGACGATCTGGATCTGGGGCCGCTGGTCGGAACCGCGATGACCCGCTGCATCAGCTGCACCCGCTGCGTGCGGTTCACGACCGAGGTCGCCGGGATCACACAGATGGGTCAGACCGGGCGTGGCGAAGATGCCGAGATCACGTCCTATCTGAACGAGACGCTGAATTCGAACTTGCAGGGCAATATCATCGACCTGTGCCCAGTTGGAGCTCTGACCTCGAAGCCGTATGCCTTCACAGCGCGCCCGTGGGAACTGACCAAGACCGAGAGCATCGACGTCATGGACGCCTTGGGTTCAAACATCCGGGTCGATACCAAAGGGCGCGAAGTCATGCGCTTTCTTCCGCGCAACCATGACGGCGTGAACGAAGAATGGATCAGCGACAAGACCAGGTTTGTCTGGGATGGCCTGCGTCGTCAGCGTTTGGACAAACCTTACGTGCGCGAAAACGGCAAGTTACGTCCGGCCTCGTGGCCGGAGGCGCTGACCAAAGCTGCCGAAGCGCTGAAAGGGGCGGAAAAACCTGCGGGTATCGTTGGTGATCTCGCTCCGGTCGAGGCCGCGTTCGCGCTGAAGCAATTGATCGAAGGGCAGGGCGGTGTTGTTGAATGCCGAACCGATGGGGCCAAGCTGCCTGCGGGAAATCGCGGTGCCTATGCCGGGACGGCCGCGATCGAGGATATCGACACAGCCGAGCGTATTCTGCTGATCGGAACGAACCCGCGCGACGAAGCTCCGGTTTTGAACGCGCGTATCCGAAAGGCCTGGGCACATGGGACCGAGGTGGCCTTGGTTGGGCCAGCGGCCGATCTGACCTACGCGTATCACCATATGGGCGACGACCGCGCGGCGTTGCAAAAGGTTGTCGATATGGGCGGCGATGTTGAGATCAAGGGCAAAGCCTCGCTGGTCATCGTCGGGCAGGGTGCGCTGCTTGAAGCCGACGGCGCAGCTGTGCTGGCCGCCGCGCAAACGATTGCAGCCAATACCGAAAGTGGATTGCTGATCCTGCACAGCGCTGCGTCTCGCGTGGGGGCGATGGATGTGGATGCCACCAACGAAGGCGGCATAGATGCGGTTAGTGCGGCTGACGTGATCTACAACCTCGGCGCAGATGAAGTTGAAATCGGCGAAGGGGCCTTTGTGATCTATCAGGGCAGCCATGGTGATCGTGGCGCGCACCGCGCCGATGTGATCCTTCCTGGTGCCGCGTATACCGAGGAAAACGGATTGTTCGTGAACACTGAAGGCCGCCCGCAACTGGCGATGCGTGCCGGGTTCGCCCCGGGTGAGGCGAAAGAGAATTGGGCCATCTTGCGGGCTTTGTCGGCAGAGCTGGGCGCTACGTTGCCTTTCGACTCGCTGGCGCAACTGCGCACAGCGTTGATCGAAGCTGTCCCGCATCTGGCCCAGATCGACCACGTGATCGAGAATGAGGTCCAGCCGTTGGATGCCGGCCCTCTGGGTCAGGCGACGTTCCGCAATGTGATCAGGGATTTTTATCTGACCAACCCGATTGCACGGGCGTCGCAGTTGATGGCCGAGCTTTCTGCTCAGGCGCAGTCTCGGAATACCGGGAAGATTGCGGCAGAATGAACCAGACCCGTTTCATATCGCTTTCAGAAGCCAACATCGCTTGCGGTGCGGGCACCAGGGAACTGCGCATGAAACGCAATGAAAAAGGTAGCGCGATGGCTGTGGATGCTGTTTACACCTATGCGCCGACCCAACCGCAAGATGCGCAGGCACTTGGCCTGATCATCACCCGCGAAAAATTGAATACCCACGGTGTGAGGACCAATGGCTGATTTCTTTAACACCCCAGGCGGAATAGCCATCATCATTCTGGCGCAAGTGCTTGCAGTTGTTGCCTTCGTGATGATTTCGCTGTTGTTCCTTGTTTACGGCGACCGCAAGATCTGGGCCGCCGTCCAAATGCGCCGCGGCCCCAACGTGGTTGGCGTCTATGGACTGCTGCAATCGGTGGCTGACGCCCTGAAGTACGTGGTAAAAGAGGTGGTCATACCCGCCGGGGCCGACCGCACTGTGTTCATCCTCGCTCCGCTGACCTCATTCGTATTGGCGATGATCGCCTGGGCCGTGATCCCGTTCAATGATGGCTGGGTGTTGTCGGATATCAATGTCGCAATCCTGTATGTCTTTGCCGTATCCTCACTGGAAGTTTATGGCGTGATTATGGGCGGTTGGGCCTCGAACTCAAAGTACCCTTTCCTTGGATCATTGCGCTCTGCGGCTCAGATGATTTCTTATGAAGTTTCCATCGGTCTGATCATTATCGGCGTAATCATCTCAACCGGTTCGATGAATTTCGGCCACATTGTCGAGGCGCAGGACGGTCGGTTCGGGTTCTTCAGCTGGTACTGGCTGCCGCATTTCCCGATGGTTTTCCTGTTCTTCATCTCGGCGCTGGCGGAAACCAACCGGCCTCCGTTTGACCTGCCCGAGGCGGAGTCGGAATTGGTCGCCGGTTATCAGGTCGAATACTCGGCCACGCCCTTCCTGCTGTTCATGGCCGGCGAGTATATCGCGATCTTCCTGATGTGCGCGCTGACCACGCTGCTGTTCTTCGGCGGCTGGCTGTCACCGATCCCGGGCCTGCCGGATGGCGTGCTGTGGATGGTCGCCAAGATGGCGTTCTTCTTCTTCCTCTTTGCGATGGTCAAGGCGATCACCCCTCGCTACCGCTATGACCAGCTGATGCGTCTGGGCTGGAAAGTATTTCTGCCGTTCTCGCTGGCCTGGGTGGTCTTCGTGGCCTTCGCGGCAAAATTCGATTGGTTCTGGGGCGCGTTTGCGCGTTGGAGCGTAGGAGGCTGATATGGCAAACATAGACTACACCCGCGCTGCCAAATACTTTCTGCTTCAGGACTTCTGGGTCGGCATGAAGCTGGGGCTGAAGTATTTCTTCGGCCCGAAAGCCACCATCAACTACCCGCACGAAAAGGGCCCTCTGTCCCCGCGTTTCCGCGGTGAGCACGCCTTGCGCCGTTATCCCAACGGCGAAGAACGCTGCATTGCCTGCAAGCTGTGCGAGGCGATCTGCCCGGCGCAGGCGATCACCATCGACGCCGAACCACGCGAAGACGGCAGCCGCCGCACCACGCGATATGACATCGACATGACCAAGTGTATCTATTGCGGCTTCTGTCAGGAGGCCTGCCCGGTCGATGCCATTGTCGAAGGTCCGAATTTCGAATTCGCCACCGAAACCCGCGAAGAGCTGTTTTACGACAAGGAAAAACTGCTGGATAACGGCGAACGCTGGGAAGCCGAGATCGCCCGCAATCTGGAAATGGACGCGCCGTACCGATGATGAATGTGCTCTTGTCCAGGCGAAAATTCTATCTTGCAATAATTGCGGGATTTTCGCTGTTCTCTGGTCTTAATTGGTACATGGGTTTCGATAGGCCCTTCGATGCGTTCGTTGGTGGGATTCTCCTTTGCACTTTGTACTTTGCCGCTGATCTAGTGCTTTCGAAATTCAAAAAGCCGGGATTGGACGTCCTTTTATATATTCTCGTCTTTGCGACGTGGACAGCATACTGGTTGCGCCCCCAATGACTGATAATCCTACAAATCCGTTCGACCTAATGATGAAGCAGGCTCAGGACATGGCCAAGGCGATGAACCCGGCGATGGAGAATTTCTCGCCCAAAGGGTTCGAGGCGCTGTGGCCGACCATGCCGAAAGAGGTCATGGAGATGATGTTCGGCAACACTGTCAACAAGGACGGGCTGGATGCCAAGACACGCCTGCTGTTGACGCTGGCCGGGCTGACCTGTCAGGGCGCGCAGGCGGATGCGGCCGTAAGGCAGACCGTGCGCCATGCACTGGAGGCGGGCGCAAAGAAACAAGAGATCGTGGAAACGATCGGTCAGATGTCGGTCTTTGCCGGCATCCCGGCTATGACCCGCGCGTTGGAACTGGCGCAAGAGGTCATGGGCGACAACGAGGATGAGGATCAATGACCGTCTTTGCCTTCTACCTGTTTGCAATCAGCGCCATCACCGGCGGGCTGTTCACGGTGATCAGCCGTCAGCCGGTGCACTCGGTTCTGTGGCTGATCCTGTCCTTCCTGTCCTCGGCAGGGCTGTTCGTTCTGCTGGGGGCCGAGTTCGTGGCGATGCTGCTGATCATCGTCTATGTCGGCGCGGTCGCGGTGCTGTTCCTGTTTGTGGTGATGATGCTGGATGTTGACTTTGCCGAGCTCAAGGCCGAGATGGCGCGTTATATGCCGCTGGCCTTGCTGATCGGTCTGGTCATCCTAATGCAGTTCGTCATGGCCTTTGGCGCATGGGACAGCGCGCAGGGTGCAGCGGCCAATCTGGCGCAGCCGATCCCGGTGGACCGGCACAACACCGAGGCCCTAGGTGTTATCCTTTATGATCAATACTTCCTTCTGTTCCAACTGGCGGGCCTGATCCTGCTGGTGGCCATGATCGGCGCCATCGTTCTGACGCTGCGCCACCGCAAGGACATCAAGCGTCAGGACATCGTCGGCCAGATGATGCGCGACCCGGCCAAGGCGATGGAGTTGAAGGACGTAAAACCGGGGCAGGGGCTTTAAGACGATGATCGGACTTGAACACTATCTTACAGTCGCGGCGACGCTGTTCGTCATCGGCATCTTCGGTCTCTTCCTGAACCGCAAGAACGTCATCATCCTGCTGATGAGCATCGAACTGATGCTGCTGGCGGTGAATATCAACCTCGTGGCGTTCTCAAGCTTCCTCGGCGATCTGGTCGGGCAGGTGTTTACGCTGTTCGTGCTGACCGTGGCGGCGGCCGAGGCGGCGATCGGGCTGGCCATTCTGGTCTGCTTCTTCCGCAACCGTGGCACCATCGCGGTTGAAGACGTCAATATGATGAAGGGGTAAGAGAACATGGAAACCACCATCCTCTTTGCCCCGTTGGTGGGCGCGCTGATCTGCGGGTTCGGCTGGAAGTTCATTGGCGAGAAAGCCGCCATGTGGACCGCCACTGGCCTGCTGTTCCTGGCTTGTCTGCTGTCCTGGATCGTGTTCTTCTCGTTCGACGGTGTGACACAGCAGATCGAGATCATGCGCTGGATCGAAAGCGGTTCGCTGTCGACAAGCTGGGCCGTTCGACTGGATCGTCTGACCGCGATCATGCTGATCGTGGTGACGACGGTTTCGGCGCTCGTGCACCTCTATTCCTTCGGCTACATGGATCACGATCCGCAATGGCGCGAGGGCGAGAGCTATAAGCCGCGTTTCTTTGCCTATCTGTCGTTCTTCACCTTCGCCATGCTGATGCTGGTGACAGCGGACAATCTGGTTCAGATGTTCTTTGGTTGGGAAGGTGTGGGTGTAGCCTCGTACCTGCTGATCGGGTTCTATTATCGCAAGCCCACGGCCAATGCGGCAGCGATGAAAGCGTTCATCGTAAACCGGATTGGCGACTTTGGCTTTGCTCTGGGCATCTTCGCGCTGTTCTTCCTGACGGACAGCATCAATTTCTCGGACATTTTTGCGTCGGCCCCTGCGCTGGCCGAAGAAAAGCTACACTTCCTGTGGGGTGAGTGGACCGCAATTGAGGTGATCTGCGTTCTGCTGTTCATTGGCGCGATGGGTAAATCAGCGCAGTTGATCCTGCACACCTGGTTGCCGGACGCGATGGAAGGCCCGACGCCTGTGTCGGCGCTGATCCACGCTGCTACCATGGTGACGGCGGGTGTGTTCCTGATCTGCCGGATGTCGCCATTGATGGAATTTGCGCCGGGTGCCACCGGGTTCATCACCTTCCTTGGGGCCTCGACCGCGTTTTTTGCTGCAACCGTTGGTCTGGTTCAGACCGACATCAAGCGCGTCATTGCCTATTCGACCTGTTCTCAGTTGGGCTACATGTTCGTGGCCGCGGGTGTTGGTATGTATTCGGCAGCGATGTTCCACTTGCTGACGCACGCATTCTTTAAGGCGCTGTTGTTCCTTGGCGCAGGTTCGGTGATCCACGCGATGCATCACGAGCAGGAGATGACCGAATACGGCGGCCTGCGGAAGAAGATCCCCTATACATTCTGGGCGATGATGGTCGGCACCCTGGCGATTACAGGCGTCGGCATCCCGCTGACCCAAATTGGGTTCGCCGGGTTCCTGTCCAAGGATGCCATCATCGAAAGCGCTTTTGCCGGCGGCACCGGATATGCTTTCTGGATGCTGGTGATCGCGGCGGCGTTCACGTCATTCTACAGCTGGCGTCTGATTTTCCTGACCTTTTATGGCGAAGAGCGTGGCGACAAGCATACGCATGAGCACGCGCATGAAAGCCCGATGACCATGCTGGTGCCGCTGGGTGTTCTGTCCTTGGGCGCGGTGTTTGCCGGGATGATCTGGTATGGCAATTTCTTTGGTCACACAGACAAAGTCGGCAAGTTCTACGGAATACCAGTGGCTGAGGCGTCCGAGCATGCTGAGACTGGTGATCACGGTACTGCTGATGCGACCCATGGTGACGATACGCATGCGGATGAGGCGCACGCGGATGAAAGCCATGGTGATGACGCCGGACACGAAGAAAAAGCGGCTCACGGCGACGACCACCATTACGTCTTTGCGGGCGAACCGGGCGAGGGCGCGATTTACATCGCGCCGGACAATCATGTTCTGGACGATGCGCATGCTGCCCCCAAGTGGGTCAAGGTTTCGCCTTTTGTCGCCATGGCTTTGGGCTTTATCGTGGCCTATTGGTTCTACATCGTGAACACGTCGCTGCCGGCGCGTTTGGCGCAGAACCAGCGTCCTCTGTACCTGTTCCTGCTGAACAAGTGGTACTTTGACGAGATCTATGACGCGGTCTTCGTCAAACCCACCATCGCGCTCGGCCGGTTCCTGTGGAAGCGGGGTGACGGCAACACCATTGACGGTTTCCTCAACGGGGTGGCCATGGGTGTTGTACCCTTCTTTACCCGCCTCGCTGGCAAGGCGCAGACGGGCTACATCTTTACTTACGCCTTCTGGATGGTTCTGGGTATCGCTGCCCTTGTCACTTGGATTTCGATCGGCGGAGGCGCACACTAATGGATAATATCCTCTCCATCGTCACATTCATCCCCGCTGTGGCAGCAGGCATTCTGGCCCTGTTCCTGCATGGCGAGGACGCGGCCGCACAGCGCAATGCCAAATGGGTCGCGCTGGTGGCAACCACGGTGACGTTCCTGGTCTCGATCGGCATCTATACGGGGTTTGATCCGTCCAACACCGGCTTCCAGATGGTGGAAGAAGGCGAATGGCTGCTGGGTCTGAAATACAAGATGGGCGTGGACGGTATCAGCGTTCTGTTTGTCTTGTTGACCACCTTCATCATGCCCCTGACCATTCTGGCCAGTTGGCACGTCACGGACCGCGTCAAGGAATACATGATCGCCTTCCTGTTGTTGGAAACGCTGATGCTGGGCGTGTTCATGGCGCTGGATCTGGTGCTGTTCTACCTGTTTTTTGAGGCAGGTCTGATCCCAATGTTTCTGATCATCGGCATATGGGGCGGTGCGAACCGGGTTTATGCCAGCTTCAAGTTCTTCCTCTATACCTTCCTTGGATCAGTGCTGATGCTGGTGGCGATGGTTGCGATGTATGCGGACGCGGGCACTACGGATATCGAAGCACTGATGAGCCACCACTTCTCGTCCGAAGGGTTCAGCGTGCTTGGCATCTATATTGTCGGCGGCATGCAGACGCTGATGTTCCTGGCATTCTTTGCATCATTCGCAGTGAAGATGCCGATGTGGCCAGTACACACCTGGTTGCCGGATGCGCACGTTCAGGCGCCGACCGCCGGGTCGGTCGTTCTGGCGGCGATCCTGTTGAAGATGGGCGGCTATGGTTTTCTACGGTTCAGCCTGCCGATGTTCCCGGTGGGCTCGGCAGTAATGACCGATGTAGTGTTGTGGATGTCAGCGATAGCCGTTGTCTATACCTCGCTTGTGGCGCTGGTGCAGGAAGACATGAAAAAGCTGATAGCTTATTCCTCAGTCGCGCATATGGGCTTTGTGACCATGGGTATTTTTGCGGCGAACCAGCAGGGCATTGACGGCGCGATCTTCCAGATGCTCAGCCACGGGTTCATCTCGGCTGCGCTCTTCCTGTGTGTTGGCGTGATCTATGACCGGATGCATACTCGCGACATCGAGGCTTACGGTGGTTTGGTCATTCGCATGCCAGCCTATGCGCTGGTTTTCATGTTGTTCACGATGGCCAATGTAGGTCTGCCTGGCACCAGTGGATTCATCGGAGAATTCCTTACACTGATGGGCACCTTCCAGGTCAACACATGGGTGACAGCTGTTGCGGCCTCTGGCGTAATCTTCTCGGCAGCTTATGCGCTATGGCTGTATCGTCGGGTGGTCTTTGGCGATCTGATCAAAGAAAGCCTCAAGGCGATGACGGACATGAGCTCGCGCGAGCGGCTGATCTTTGCGCCGCTGATCGTGATGACCATCTTGCTGGGCGTCTACCCGTCGCTGGTGACCGATGTAATCGGCAACTCGACCGCCGCGCTGATTTCGAACTATGACATGGCTCTGGCCGCGGCAGAGGCCGCGACCCAGTCAGCCGCATCGCATTAAGGGGGCTTTGGAGACATGATCCAGGCTGATCTGACGATAATCCTGCCAGAGATTGTTCTGGCCGTATATGCGATGGCGGCGCTGTTGGCGGCTGTCTACACGACGAAAGACGGGCTGGCACCTTTGCTGGTCTGGACGACCGCTGGGTTGATGGCGCTGCTGGCGATTTGGATCGCGACCAACGGCGATGGTACCAATGTCGCGTTCAATGGCATGTTTGTCGATGACGGGTTCGCAAGGTTCTCGAAGGTGGCGATCCTGCTATCAGCGGCTGCCATTCTGGTGATGAGCCAGGAATATATGGCGCGTCGCGATCTGCTGCGGTTCGAATTCCCTCTGTTGGTTGCGCTGGCCGCTGTAGGTATGATGATGATGGTCAGTGCTGGCGATCTGATGTCGCTGTACATGGGGCTAGAGCTGCAGTCACTGTCGCTGTACGTCGTGGCCGCGCTGCGCCGGGATAGTGCCAAATCGACCGAGGCCGGTTTGAAGTACTTCGTGCTTGGTGCGCTCAGCTCGGGCCTGCTGCTGTACGGTGCCTCGCTGGTTTATGGGTTCACAGGCACCACGCTGTTCTCGGGCATTATTCAAACGGTTCAGGATGGTGAGATTTCGGTTGGCCTTCTGTTTGGTCTGGTGTTCCTGATCTCGGGTCTAGCGTTCAAAGTGTCCGCTGTACCGTTCCACATGTGGACACCGGATGTGTACGAAGGCTCGCCCACGCCTATCACCGCTTTCTTTGCCACAGCGCCGAAAGTGGCGGCCATGGCCCTGTTCGCACGCGTAATGCACGACGCTTTTGGTGGTGTGATCAAGGACTGGCAGCAGGTGATCGTCTTGCTCTCGGTCCTGTCGATGCTGTTGGGTGCGGTCGCAGCGATTGGCCAGCGTGACATCAAGCGGCTGATGGCGTTTTCGTCGATTGCCCATATGGGCTATGCGCTGATCGGACTGGCTGCAGGTACCGAGTTGGGCATCAAGGCTATGCTGATGTATCTGGCCATCTATGTGACGATGAATATCGGCACTTTCGCTTTCATCCTGATGATGGAGAGAGACGGCAAACCGGTCACGGACATCGACGCCCTACGCCAATACTCCAAACGCGAACCGGGCAAGGCACTGGCGGTTCTGATCCTGATGTTCAGCCTGGCGGGCGTCCCACCAATGCTGGGCTTTTTTGCCAAATTCGGTGTCTGGCAGGCCGGCGTAAGCGCGGGCCTGACCGGACTTGTGATCGCCTCAGCCATCGCCTCGGTCATCGGCGCGTTTTATTATCTGCGGATCGTGTTCTACATGTATTTCGGAGCTGAAAACGACGACCCGATCGAAACGCATTCTTCGCCGGTTCTGTGGGTTGCTCTAATGGGCTCGGCTGCGTTGATGCTGGTGGGTGTGTTCTATCAGTTCGGTATTGAAGGCGCGGCGGCAGCTGCGGCGGCCACTCTTGTCAATTGATCAGCGTAACACAGCAAACTTGGGGGCTCGGTCAGCAGACCGGGCCTTTTTGACATGACAGACTGGCCACAGGGATACGGCCTGCACGTGCTGCAAGAGGTCGACAGCACATTGAACGAGGCCACCCGCATGGCCCCGACCACGACCGGTCCGGTGTGGATCATGGCGCATCACCAAACGGCGGCGCGTGGGCGACGGGGGCGGGCATGGGCAAATCCCAAGGGAAATCTTGCCGCGACCCTTTTGATGCGGCCACACGGAAATCCGGAACAGGCCGCACTGCGCAGCTTTGTGGCTGCGCTGGCGCTGTTTGACGCCTGCGTTGCAGTGACAGGTCGGGCGACAGGCTTGTCCCTAAAATGGCCCAACGACGTATTGCTGAACGGTGGCAAACTAGCAGGTATCCTGTTGGAAAGCACAGGGCAGGGGCACGGCGTCTCGCACCTGTCCATCGGCATCGGTGTGAACCTGTCAGAGGCACCCGGAGCAGATCAGGTAGAACCCGGCGCCGTCCGACCGGTTTCCCTATTATCGGAAGCCGGAGCCAACGTAACGCCCGAGGATTTTCTGACCGAACTGGCTGTCGCCTATGCCAGATACGAGAACCAATTCGTGACTTACGGGTTCGAACCGATCCGGACCGCGTGGTTGGCCCGGGCTGCCAAGTTGGGTGAGGTCATCACCGCCCGTACCGCAGCGTCGGAAACGGTTGGAACCTTTGAAACGGTGGACGCAGCGGGCAATCTTGTCCTAAACACCGCCAAAGGCCGCGTCAGCATTCCGGCGGCGGATGTTTTTTTCTGAAGGAGGCCCAGATGCTTCTGGCTATTGATTGCGGCAACACGAACACTGTGTTCTCGATCTGGGACGGTGAAAGGTTTCTGTGCACCCTGCGCACATCGACCCACCATGCGCGCACGGCGGATGCCTATTTCACGTGGTATTCGACGCTGGTGAAACACTATGGGATCGAGGCTGAAATTACTGATGTGATCATCGCCTCGACCGTGCCTCGGGTTGTGTTCAACCTGCGGGTCTTTGCTGATCGGTTCTTTGGATGTCGGCCGCTTGTCGTGGGCAAGCCCGATTGTCTGTTGCCGATGAATCCGCGTGTAGACGAGGGCACAGTGCCCGGTCCGGATCGTCTGGCCAACGCGGTGGCTGCGTTTGACCGGCATGGCGGCAACGTGGTTGTTGTGGATTTTGGCACGGCGACGAACTTTGATGTGGTTGCGGCGGATGGGGCCTATGTCGGCGGGATCATTGCGCCGGGCGTAAATCTCAGCCTCGAGGCGTTGCACCAGGGCGCGGCTGCCCTGCCGCATATCGATATCACCCGCCCTGAAAATGTGATTGGCACGAATACGGTTGGCTGTATCCAATCCGGCGTGTATTGGGGCTATTCCGGATTGATCGAGGGGCTGATTTCCCGGATCAAGGCGGAATATGGAATGCCGATGAAAGTCGTTGGAACCGGTGGGCTCGCGCCGCTGTTCGATCAGGCGGACGTGGGGTTTGACGCAATCGAAGATGATCTGACGATGCACGGGCTTACCGTGATACATCGCTATAACAAGGACAATGGCTCGACATGAGCAGCGAAAGATTGATCTACCTACCGCTGGGCGGTGCCGGCGAAATTGGCATGAACGCCTATGTCTACGGCTATGGCAAACCCGGTCAGGAACGGCTGATCCTTGTGGATCTGGGCGTGACATTTCCGGACATGGACACCACCCCGGGCGTTGACCTGATCCATGCCGACATTTCTTGGCTGCGCGAACGTGCCGACCGGCTGGAAGCCGTGTTCGTTACCCACGCACACGAGGACCACGTGGGCGCTGTGGCGCATTGCTATGAGGCGCTGGGTGCGCCTGTTTACGCACGGGCCTTCACCGCCAACATCGCGCGCCGCAAGATGGAAGAGCACGGACACCCCGAGGATGCCGTACATACTGCATCGGCCTGGCCCGAACAGATTTCCGTTGGTCCGTTTAAGGTGGGTTTCCTGCCGGTCTCGCATTCGATCCCCGAAAGCGCTGCCCTGGTGATCGACACGCCAGAGGGGCGGATCGTACATACCGGCGACTTCAAGCTGGATGAAAATCCGATCGTGGGTGAACCTTTTGACCCCAATCTCTGGGCTGAGGTTGCCAAGTCTGGCGTCAAAGCGCTGGTGTGTGACAGTACGAACGTGTTTTCCCCCCATGCGGGTCGTTCGGAATCCGAGGTCGGCCCCGAGATCACCAGGCTGGTTGAGGAAGCCAGCGGCATGGTTGTTGCCACCACATTTGCGTCGAATGTCGCACGTGTGAAAACGCTGGCCGAGGCGGGTGAACGGGCGGGGCGCTCGGTCGTTCTGCTGGGTCGCGCGATGCGCCGGATGATCGAAGCCGCGACCGAAACGGGCATTCTGACCAGCTTTCCACGCGTCGTCAGCGCCGAAGAGGCTGTGGACATGCCGCGCCAGAACCTGATGCTGATCGTCACCGGCAGCCAGGGAGAACGCCGCGCGGCCAGCGCACAACTTGCGCGGGGCAAATACCGCGGGTTGGAACTGAAAGAGGGCGATCTGTTTCTCTTCTCGTCCAAAACCATCCCAGGCAACGAGCGTGGCGTGATTTTCATCATGAACCAGCTCAGTGAAAAGGGCGTGGATGTGGTCGATGACAGTGCGGGCCTGTACCATGTGTCTGGTCACGCCAACCGTCCGGATCTTGAGAAAGTACACGGGCTGGTCGATCCGCAGATGATCATTCCGATGCACGGTGAACATCGTCACCTGCGCGAGCATGCCAAACTGGCCGAAGCTGGTGGGCGTACCGGTATTCTGGCCGTAAACGGAACCATGCTGGATCTGACAGGGAATGCGCCACGGGTTGTCGATTATGTCGAAACCGGACGGACCTATCTGGACGGCACGGTCAAAGTTGGCGCCCTGGATGGGGTTGTGCGTGACCGGCTTCGCATGGCGCTGAACGGGCACGTCACTGTCACGGTCATTCTGGACGAAGAGGACGAACCACTGGGCGAGCCGTGGTGCGATACGATGGGACTGTCCGAGATTGGATCGTCCCGGGCTGCATTGGTTGAAGTTCTAGAAGAAGACCTGAATCAGTTCCTGATGCGGGCCGATGCCAAGACCCTGCGCGATGATGACAAACTGGAAGAGGCAATACGCCGGATCGTTCGCCAAACAGCAAAGACCGAGATTGGGAAAAAGCCCGAAGTCACCACGGTAATCAGCCGCATGAAATAACGTGTCTGAGGGCCACCGGCCCTCAGTCTGCTTCTGGCATGGGATAACCGCGAAGTTTGAGGAAAAGGCTTTCCTCCTCACTGTTCAGAAAGAACGGAACAGTTTCAGGTGGCGTTGGGTCTGTCACCCGAGCGGCGATTTCGGCCAGCACGACTTCTGTAATGAACGGCAGGTCGAATTCGCGCGCCCGGTCCAGCGGCACCCATTGCAGATGTGACAGCTCGTCCGAGGCGTGGCTGAAATCATCCAGATCGCCCTGTATTGCGGCGGCGTCTACCAGGAAAAAGCGTGCATCGAACCGGCGGGGTCGCCCAGGCGGTGTGACGGCACGAAAAACGAACTGAAGTGCTTGTGCCGATGGGCGGTATCCCATCTGCGCAAATGTCGCCCAATCTTCGGTCCGCGGGCCCGCCCAATCACCTGGTTGGCCCAAAATCAGTCCGGTTTCTTCCCAAAGCTCTCGGATCGCCGCCGCCGCCAAGGCATTTTGCAGCCCGGCTTGTGACCGCTCCGCAAGGCGATCACAGCACACAGCGGGCAGATCTGTTGACAGTGCAACATCTGCATCAGACGCATCGACAGCGCCGCCTGGAAAGACAAATTTGTTGGGCATGAACGCGGCTTTTGCACCGCGTTGCCCCATCAGGATGGATGGATTGGTCAGACGATCCCGCAAAACGATGACTGTCGCCGCGTCGCGTATGGCTGTTTTGTCCACCGTCATCCGTTGCTCAACTTGCGGTCCAAGATCACGCGGACTGGCCAAAGCCGTGCATGCGACGAGCCCATTGATAGGCGACAACTGCCCCTTTCAATCGTGGCAGCAGGAATAGTGACAGGGCAGTACAGCCAATTGCCAAAACCAGGAACATCGTCAGGGGCTCAGGGCGCCAATGGACATAAGATAAGTGCAGCGCCGGTGCCAGCAGGTGACCCACCAGAAGAATAGTCAGATAGGCCGGCCCGTCATCGGCGCGATGGTGAAACAGCTCTTGCCCGCAATTCGAACATTCGTTGTTAACCTTGAGGTAGCTGTGCAGCAGTTTGCCCTCGCCGCAATTTGGGCAACGGCAACGGAACCCTTTGACCAGTGCTGGCTTTGTCGGGCGGTCTTCTACATCGTGGGTTTCGATCGTCTGATCTGTCATGTTGATACTCGCGCGTTCCAATGATGAGGATATAACGCTTGTTTGCAGCTTCGGGAAAGGGGGTGCGTCGCTTTGCATCGCTAAGACGTTTCTAAAAAAGTTTCACTTCCTGCGACGGAATGGGATGCCTGCCCCGTTTGAACCTATGTAAGCAGCGGCAATGGCGCCGCGAAAACAAGGGAAAAACGTTATGAAAAGCGCCAAATTCATTCCGGCAATCATTGTGTCAGCACTGGCAATCACTGGCACATCCGTTTTCGCCGCAGGCGGTAAAGATCGCGAACCTGTGACCTTTCAACAGCTCGATGCGAACGGTGACGGGCAGGTGACCAAGGAAGAAATGCAGGCTCATCGGAATCAGCGTTTCACCAATGCCGACACCGATGGCGACGGCCAGCTGAGCGTCGAAGAGATGCAGGCAGCAGGTCAAAAGAAGGCCAACGACCGTGTTACGAAGATGTTTGAACGCAACGATGCCAACAAGGACGGTTTTCTGAGCGAGGACGAGTTGCCCAAGCCGCGCCGTGCTGACAAGATGTTTGACCGGATCGACGCGAACGAGGACGGCGCTATCTCGGAAGAAGAATTTGCCGATGCAAAAGACAGAATGGGAAAGCGCCACAAGAAACATGGGAAAGCGGACTCTGACGACAGCTGATGCGGGATGGAGGACCTGACCTCTGCTCCACAATACGTTCGCGGCGTGGATTACGCCGCGGACGAATTGGGCGACGATGTGTTGCTCAGGCAGTTTGCCGATGGCGATGCTGCGGCGGCGCGCGTTCTCACCGATCGGCTTGCGCCGCGCAGCTTATCAGTGGCCCTTCGGTTTCTGGGCAATCGCGCCGAGGCTGAAGATGTGACACAAGATGCGATGATGCGCCTGTGGCAGATGGCACCTGATTGGGTACCTGGTCAGGCCAAAGTATCGACGTGGCTTTATCGCGTGACGCTAAATCTGTGTGTTGATCTGCGCCGAAAAAAGACGCCGGACCGGCTGGCGGATGTGCCAGAGCCGGCAGATGAAAAGGCCAGTGCAGCCGACCGTCTACAGGACGCAGCCCGAAAGGATGCACTGCAAATGGCACTATCACAACTGCCCGAACGTCAGCGGCAAGCTGTTGTTTTGCGGCATATTGAGGAATTGCCCAACCCTGAAATCGCTGGGATCATGGGTATTTCGGTGGAAGCGGTGGAAAGCCTTACGGCACGAGGAAAACGGTCGTTAGCGGCGATTCTGGCCGGGCGACGTGATGAACTGGGGTACGACGATGACTGACGACAAAGACAATCTGGATCTGTTGTTCGCCCAAGCCCGGCAGGATCGGCAAGACTTGCCGGATGATCTGGCTGTGCGCATTCTCACCGACGCGGAATCTGTTCGGCTGGGTCGCCTGAAGCCAGATGAGCCAAAGACAAACTCTCTGTGGGCGCGCCTGCTGGCCGGGTTTGGCGGCTGGCAGGGAATGGGCGGTTTGGTTGCCGCCAGTATGGCGGGCGTCTGGATCGGCTTTTCAGCACCGGCGTTTTTGCCTGATCCCGCCAATTACATTTACGCGCAGGATGTTAGTTTCGTGGTCGCTGACCTAAGTCTGGATACGAGTTTTCTGGAGGACGCCGAATGAGCGATAGCCCCAAACCCAAAAACCGCTGGATGTCGGTTCTACTGGTCATCTCGCTGGCCCTGAACCTGCTGATCGTCGGCGTTGCCCTGGGGACCGCACTGCGAGTCAAAGGTGGGGATCATGCAAAATCTCCGCCAGGTTTTGGTTCGGCGCTGTATCGTGCGCTGCCAAAGGAAGAGCGTAAAGCCATGCGGGGCGAGCTGTTCGACCGACACAAAAAGGGGACACACAACCGATCCCAGGATTTTGCCCAACTCAGCACTGCTTTGCGGGCAAGCCCCTTTGACGCTGCGGCGGTTCAAGCCCTGCTAGACCAGCAAGCGCAGTCTATGGCGGACCTGCAGAATGCCCTGCAGCAAGAGTGGTTGGCTCGGGTAGAAGCCATGAGCGATGAAGAGCGTCTGGTCTATGCCGACCGGCTGGAAGAGGTCGTTAAACGCGGCCCGCGTGGCCACAAGAAAAAGGACTGAGGGTTTCAGGCAGCGCTCTGTCTGATCCTTACTTGATTGCGACCAGCCTTCTTGGCTGCATAAAGCGCAGTATCGGCGGATTTCAGCAACCGCTCCACCGGGTCACCAGGGGGCAGGGGCGGGATCGGTGCCGTCAGGCCGATGCTGATGGTGACTGGCACGGGGGCTGTGGTATCGGGCAGAGAAAATGGTGTCTTGCTGATACAGTCGCGCAAGGTTTTAGCCAGATCCATCGCCCCAGCCTGAGAGCTGTCAGGCAGACCTATCATAAACTCCTCTCCCCCGATGCGCGCGACAAAACCCGCCGCGCCAACCGTGCGCTTCATGCGCTTTGCGGCCTCGGTCAAAACCTGGTCGCCGCTGACATGCCCAAAACGGTCGTTGATGGTTTTGAAATGATCCAGGTCTGCCAGCATGACAACAAAACCGTGACCGGTATGCGATGGTTGTCGTGCCATCTGATCCATAGCTTGCATAGCATAGCGACGGTTGTGCAACCCAGTCAGGGGGTCGACCCATGACTCGGCCAGCCCGCGTTTTAATGAGGCGCGCATTTGGTCCATTCGGGTCTTTCGCGCGATCTGGTTATCCAGATGTAGTTTAACCTCTTCGAGGTAGAACCCCCCCATACACACGGCGTCAGCGCCACGATCCAGCGCCTCGCTCGCCATTGTCGGATTTTCATCGGCCAAGACGGCGATCAATACGGTATGCCGAGTTGCCCCCCGTGACTTCAGGTCCGCCAACGTACTCAGGCCCGCGGCCGTCGTATCTATTTCGATTAGGATTGCGTCTGGCACTGGTCCTGACAGCAGGGCACGCATGTTCGAAGCTGCATGTGTGCTTAGGCTGTGATGCGATTTCTCGGACAACGCGGATTTCCACAATGTCCCGATCCGGGCGCTTTGGGTCAGTATGGCCACATGGGCCGATTTCGACGGCGTAATCAGCACGGTCGCGGGTTCTGCAAATCCGACTGGATGTGATCCGCCGCCCAGCTGAAGCTCTTGCGTATCTGCGCGCGCGCGCAGCAGGCTGCGAACTCGCGCCAGAAGCAGGGTGTCCTTGAACGGGGCTGCCAACACGTCGTCCAACCCATCTGACAATGCCTGTAACCTTGCCGCCTTGTCGTTCTGCGGCGCGATTGCAACGACCGGTACATCGGCCAGTTCCGCGTTGGCCATCACCAGTCTTTTGACGTCCGCAGCCGAGCCATCGGGCAGCGATTTCGCCACCAGCACCAGATCGGGGCGTGTGCGACTTAGCAGCTCGGCCAGCCCCTGCAGCTTTTCAGCCTGAACCACGTGATACCACGCCGCCGTCAGCTGAACTTTTAGCATAATGCGATTGGTCGAAGTCCCGTCGAGGACAAGGATGGTTCCCTGCACGGACATATCTGTCACCGTTGATTGCATGCGTTGCCAAAGTGTTTATGAGTCTGGTTAACAAACCCTTTCCAAGTGCATATTCGAGGCCTCTTTATGCCGATCACCGCCCAATCCGCCGAAACGATTGCCCTGAACGCCCTTGGCTGGCTGGTCGGGAATGACGAATTGCTGCCGATCTTTTTGGGCTCGACGGGTGCATCCACCGAGGATCTGCGGGTTCGCGCATCAGAGCCGGAATTCCTGAATTCGGTTCTTGAATTCTTGATGCTTGACGATTCGTGGGTGATCGCCTTTTGTGACGCCAATTCCGTGCCCTATGACCTGCCGGGTCAGGCGCGGGCTGTTTTGTCCGGTGGCGACGTTCACTGGACCTGATTTAATTCACTGACAGGAGCATGTAATGCCCATCGATGCGATCTTGTTCGACAAGGACGGAACACTGTTTGACTTTGCGGAGACATGGGGTGGTTTCGGGCGCAGCGTGTTGGAAAAGCTGTCAGATGGCGACCAAAAGCGGGCTGCTGAACTGGGCCAGGCCATCGGGTTTGATCCGGTTTCGGAAGAATATGCTGACGACAGCATCGTGATTGCGGGGACCGTCGAAGAGATCGCCGAAGCCCTTGCACCCTATTTCCCGGATATGCCCAGCGATGAGCTGATCGACATTCTGAACACGGAATCGGCTACGGCGACACAGGCTCCGGCTGTTCCACTGGTTCCCTTCCTCGATGCTTTGCGGCAGGCGGGCCTAAAACTGGGTGTAGCCACGAATGACGGGGAAATGCCAGCGCTGCAACATCTCGCCTCAGTCGGGATTCGCGACCACTTCGATTTTGTTGCTGGCTACGACAGCGGCCATGGGTTCAAACCCGGACCCGGGCAATTGATTGCCTTTGCGACCCATGTTGACGTCCACCCGTCGCGCGTGGCGATGGTGGGGGACAGCCTGCATGACCTGCAGGCCGGGCGAGCTGCCGGAATGACCACAATCGGTGTGCTGACGGGGTTGGCGCCGGCCGAAGCGCTCGCGCCGATGGCAGATGTCGTGCTGCCGGACATCGGTCACATTCCCGCCTGGTTGGCAGAAAACTGATCCAGCTTCGGCTGAATTCGACTGTCCAAGTAATAAAACCGACAAACCTTGTCGCAGACAGAGCGGCCACTGGGCCAACTTCAGGGCTTGCTTGAAGAAAGCAAGTTCCGGAGGGATCCAATGGCTGACACACAGACTCGCAAACGGCGCGGAGGGGGACGGGCAGGTGCGGCAGCGCGCAGGGGCAGCGCGGTGATCGACCAAATGCCGTGGAACCCGCCGATCAATACCGACAAACCCACCGAACCGCTAGACCAAGCTGGAATCGAAGCGATCCACGAGGGGGCCATGCGCATCCTCGAAGAGATCGGGATCGAGTTCTACAACGAAGAAGCCCTTGGCATCCTGAAAGAGGCAGGCTGTACGATCAATGGCGACAACGTTCGCATGGGTCGTGACTTTGTGATGGAAATGGTGGCCAAAGCGCCATCAAAGTTCACGATCACGCCGCGAAATCCTGACAAGACGATTGAAGTTGGTGGCAAAACCCTGTTGTTCGGGAACGTGTCTTCTCCTCCGAACTACTGGGATCTTGAGATTGGTACCAAGGTGGCCGGAAATCGCGAGATGTGCCGGAATTTGCTGAAGCTGACGCAGTACTTCAACTGCATCCACTTTGCGGGGGGCTATCCGGTCGAGCCGGTCGATATCCACGCCAGCGTCCGACATCTGGACGTGCTCTATGACAAGCTGACGCTGACCGACAAGGCGATGCATGCCTATTCGCTGGGTAAGGAACGCGTTGAGGACGTGATGGAGATGGTGCGGATCGCTGGAGGTCACAGCCATGAAGAGTTCGAAGCGACCCCGCGGATGTATACCAACATCAACTCGACCTCACCGTTGAAACACGACCATCCGATGATTGACGGCTGCCTGCGTCTTGCGCGGCGCGGGCAAGCAATTGTCGTGACGCCGTTCACATTGGCCGGTGCGATGGCGCCGGTTACGATGGCCGGTGCGGTTGCGCAATCCCTGGCTGAGGCGCTGTGCGCAATTGCGCTGTTCCAATATGTCCGGCCGGGAATTCCCTGTGTTATCGGGACGTTCACCTCCAACGTTGACATGAAATCCGGCGCACCTGCATTTGGAACGCCCGAATATATGCGCTCAACCCAGATGACCGGCCAAATGGCAAGATACTATGGTTTGCCGATGCGGTCTTCGGGCGTGTGTGCGGCGAACGTACCCGATGGGCAAGCTGTTTGGGAGACGTCGAACTCACTTTGGGCTGCTGTGCAGTCGGGTACCAACATGGTGTATCACGCGGCGGGATGGCTTGAGGGCGGTCTGATTGCGAGCCCCGAAAAATTTATCATGGATTGTGAAATTCTGCAGCAAATCCAAAGGTATATGCAACCAGAAATTACAGCGACAGGCCCAGACGAAATCGCGCTGGATGCTATCAAGTCTGTCGGGAACGATGGCCATTTCTTTGGTATTCAACACACCCAGGACCGCTACACGACCGCATTCTACCAACCCTTCCTGAGTGATTGGAAAAACTATGAAGGTTGGGATGTGGCAGGTGGTATCTGGACGGCTGAGCGCGCCCACCACATGTTCAAGGAAATCGTAACCAGCTTTGAGCCCCCGCCGATAGATGACGGGATTCGCGAGGAGTTGGAGGACTTTGTAGCCCGCCGAAAGGCCGAGGGTGGCGCGCCGACGGATTTCTAATGTAACAACAGTGACTTCCAGATTAAGACTCTGTCGGATTGCCGTCAATACAACGTGTTTTTTGGCTATTTGTTAAGGATTATCTGTCCAGATTGGGGCGTAACCAATTTGGGGCATCTCATGCATGGTCTGATCAATCGGGCAATACAATCATTTGTTTGCGCGACTTATGGACAACCCTGCTGGCTGCGGGTGACCGAGGCTGCGCGCCTGGGTTTTGCCGAGTTTGAGGCAATGCTGCTTTATGACGACGCCATGACCGCGCAGGTTTTGGACGTGTTATGTGCTGACCTGAATCGTCCACGGGCCGAGATACTGGAGGATCTTGGGACCTATCTGGTGTCGCACCCCAATATGGAAGATTTGCGCCGACTGCTTCGGTTCGGCGGTGTGACATATGTCGAATTCCTGCACTCGCTGGATGACTTATCGGATCGTGCCCGCCTTGCAGTATCTGATCTGCGTCTGCCAATGCTGGAGTTGTGTGAGGTGTCACCGGCAGAATATCACTTGTACTGCTACCCCGGCCTGCCAGGCTATTCCAGCGTGATGGTCGGCGTATTACGGGCAATTGCAGACGATTATGGAGCATTGGCCATGTTGTCGCATGAAGGGCAGCAGGCCGACGCCGAGGTCATCACGATTGCCCTTGTAGAAAGCGCCTTTGCCGAAGGGCGTCATTTCGATCTTGGGGCGCGCAAGTCATGATGCAAGCCTCTGAACTCTCAGCTCTTTTGGACACGTTGTGCCCCATGTTCGTGATGGTGGATGACAAGGGCATGATCGTAAACGCAGGACCAACGCTGCAAAAGCTCCGTCCGGACCATCCGATGCAGGGGCGCGATTTTCTGGACGTTTTTGAACTTGTGCGACCGCGAACAATAACAACGATTTCCACGCTGTTATCTCTGACCGGTGGCAAAGTACATCTGAAATTTCACGACGAGCCTCGGACCGCGCTGACCGGGCTAATCGCGCCCTTGCCAAAGGGGAACGGGGCCATCATCAACCTGTCCTTCGGGATTTCGATACTGGATGCAGTTCGTGACTATGCCCTGACTAGCGCGGATTTCTCTGGCACGGATCTGGCGATCGAACTGCTGTACTTGGTTGAGGCGAAAACAGCCGCGATGGAGGCATCGCGCTCACTGAACCTGCGACTGCAGGGAGCTATGCTGGCCGCTGAAGAACAGGCGGTGACAGACATGTTGACGGGGTTGAAAAACCGCCGTGCGATGGATGTGGTTCTCGGCCACCTGATCTCGGCCAATTGCGCTTTTGCGCTTATGCATCTGGACTTGGATTTCTTCAAAAGTGTCAACGACCGCCTTGGCCATGCGGCGGGGGACTTTGTGTTGCAACAGGCCGCATGCATTATGGAGGAAGAAACACGAACTGAGGACACGGTCGCCCGGATCGGTGGTGATGAGTTTGTTATCATTTTTAAAGGTCTGGTCGACGAAAGTGTCCTGTCTGAAATAGCGGGGCGCCTGATCAGCAGGCTATGCCAACCCATGATGTTTCAGGGTGCCCAGTGTAAGATTTCAGCCAGCATCGGAACGGCTCTGTCCACGCAATTTGGCACGCCGGATGCGGCAGAGCTGCTGAATGCAGCGGATCAGGCGCTGTACGAGGCAAAGCGGCAGGGACGGTCGCGGCATTGTCTGTACTCGGCACTTGCGGCCTCTGGGCTGAAACCGGCCAGTTCACAATGACTTCTAATTCCGCGCGGGGCGGGTATTTAAGTTAATCCAGCGCAATAGCTCGTGTCAGAATTTCCGCAATATTGCGCTTGATCGGGGGAAGATCTCCGACAACCGGCATCACGTGGCCTTTGAACCGCGCTCGCTCTAGCTCCTGTGGCACGTCCTCCAAAACATGCCCGCCGGTGCAGGCAAAGAAGGGTAGGCACAGAGAGTGATCGCCAGCCCCGGTCGCGGCTTCGGCAATGGACGGGGCCTCTTCCACAAACCCGACGCGGATGGATTGGAAGGTCATGCACCGGGCCAGTTCCCTGGAAAACTCAATGGCGACAGCTGATGGATTGCGGCTACGGCCCGATCCATGTGCCGCCAGAACCAGATCCGTTTTGTCCGCGTCCCACCCCTTGCCCGATAGCGCATCCAGCAATGCGCCCGCAGCCAAAGCGGGGAGTTCTGGGTCAACGCCCAACGGGTCCAGAATTTGGATGTTTCTATCACCCAGACGCTTGGGCAGCGCACGTGTCACGAACCACCCCTTGGCCATAAAAAGGGGATAGATGACAGTGTCGTCGGGCAGTTCATCCAAACGAGCCTCCAGCATTCCAGGCGCAGCAAGCGTAGCTGAATGAACGCTGACGCCATCGCAATACGCATCGACCTCTGCCGCATAGGAAGCTAGCGCCGCTTCGGCAGGGGCCGGGTCCGAGGGTTGGCCGTGGGCGACGATCAGGGCGTGCGGCATTTAGGAGTATCCTGTGGCTTTTCAGTTAGGTGTGTCCGGCTGGTGCAAAGTCAATCCGTGGGACGTCACGCTATCCCAATAATGTCAGCCAAAGCCAGACTGTCAGGATCGAGACGCCGGTTCCGACCAGAACGGACGAGGCCGCGACCCGTTTTGCCCGTCCGTACATATTGGCAAAGATGTAAGCATTAAAACCGGGAGCCATCGCTGCCGTCAGCACGCCCGAGCGGAACAGGTCTTGCGGCAGACCAACTGTTGAGCCGAATAACCAGACAAGACTGGGATGCAGCATTAGTGAAATCGCGCAGACAAAGGCGATGGCGCGCAGGTCACCTTCGGGCTTGTACTTCACAAGCACTCCGCCAAGCGCGAACAGCGCCCCGGGCAGGGCGGCGCGAGTCACAAGGCCCAGCGCTTCGTCCACGACCGCAGGTATGCCAATACCTGACAGGTTCACGGCAAAACCCAGCGCGATGCCAAGGATCAGTGCGTTGCGGAACATGGCCGACAAGATGGATTTGACCATGCGGGGGCCACCTTGGCCGCGATTTCGAATAACCTCCATCACCGTGATGCCAACGCCGTAGCAAAAGGGTGAATGGAAGGCGATGATCGCATAGTTGCCGGTCAGGTTTTCGGGGCCATAGGCGCGTTCGGTAATAGGCAGTCCCAAAAGGACAGAGTTCGAGAACAGACAGCAAAACCCGATGGCAACGCAATCTTCCCAATCCCGGCCAAAGATCAACCGTGCACCGAACAGACCAGCAGTGAAACACAGGCCAGCTGCTGAGTAGAAGCTGATCAGAAGCCGGGGATCAAAACTAGCGCTTAGATCCAGATGCGAGATTGCAAGGAACAGAAGGCATGGGATTGCAAAGCCCTGGGTGAACTTCATCAATCCATCGATGTGAATTTCCTTGAAATACCCCAACCGGGTCGAGGCATAACCTGCCCCGATCACAAGGAAAACCGGTAGAATGACGTCGATCAGACTTTGAAGCATGGCACCGCTTTGCAGGCTGGGCCGACGCAAAATTGCTGCGTCCCAGGTCGGTTGCGTGGGGTCTTAGAGCGCCTGATGGATCACCATTCCGTCATAGGCTGGGGTGATGTTGTCGGCAGTTTCTGCATCAACCGTGGCATAGTCCAGATCGATATGCATGTTGGTCAGAACCGCGCGCTTGGGGTTCAGTTGTTCGATCCAGCCCAGGGTCCTTTCCAGATGCGCATGGGTCGGGTGAGGTTTCCGACGTAGCGCGTCGATGACCAGGCAATCCAACCCTTCCATCATCGGCCAGGCCTCTTCGTAGATTTCCGCCACATCCGGCAGGTACGCCAGGTTGCCCATCCGGAAACCAAGCGAGTCGATCGAGCCGTGGTTGACTTTGAATGGCTGGAACGGGATCGGGCCGCCGGGGCCGTCCACCTCGAACGGGCCGTCGATGGACTTCAGGTCAAGGATCGGCGGGTAGGGTGAACCTTCGGGCTGGACAAAGGCGTAACCGAACCGTCCCAACAAGGCGTTCTGCGTGTCGCCATCGGCCCACACGGGCACGCGCTCGCGCATATTGAACACAATCATACGCAGGTCATCGATGCCGTGGACGTGATCGGCGTGCGAATGGGTGTAGATAACTCCATCCAGACGTCCGGTCCCGCTGTCGAGCAATTGGCTGCGCATGTCGGGGGAGGTGTCGATCAGCACCGAGGTTGTACCGTCCGGGCCGTCCCGTTCCACCAGCAATGAACAGCGGCGACGGATGTTTTTGGGGTTCTTGGGGTCGCAATCGCCCCAGTGCCCGCCCAGCCGGGGGACGCCGCCGGATGATCCGCAGCCAAGGATGGTGCATCGCAATTCGGTCATGCAGCCGCCTTGTAGGTCGCTGCTTTGGTGAACAACCGGTCAAAATTTGCCTGCGTATGGGCAGCAAAATCGGCGTAGTCCATCCCAAACACCTCGGCCCCTTTGCGCGCTGTGTGGGCGGTATAGGCGGGCTCGTTCCGTTTGCCGCGATACGGGGGGGGGGCCAGGTATGGCGCGTCGGTTTCAACAAGGATGCGGTCGACCGGGGCGCTGGCAAAGATATCGCGAAGCTCTTGGCTTTTGGGAAAGGCCGCGATGCCGGACATCGACAAGTAGAACCCCAGTTCAAGGGCGGCTTTGGCCAGTTCGGCAGAAGATGAAAAGCAGTGCATCACGCAGGAATAGGGCGCGTTGCGGTGTTCCTGGGCCAGAATGCGGGCCATGTCGTCATCGGCGGCACGGGCGTGAATGATCAAAGGCAGGCCAGTGCGTTGGGCAGCCTCAATATGCACCCGCAAGGATTGCTTCTGCACCGCTGCGCTGTCGGCGGTATAGTGATAATCCAGCCCGGTTTCGCCGATACCTACAAATTTGGGGTGCCGGGACAAGGCGACGAGTTCATCGACCGATGCCATCGGCTCATCAGCGGCACTCATCGGGTGCGTTCCAGCCGCGTAGAAGACCGGCGCGTGGGTTTCGGCGATGGCGCGGACGGTTGGTTCGTTCCGCAAGCGGGTGCAAATTGTTACCATGCGGGTCACGCCAGCCTCGGTAGCATTGGCCACGATCTGATCCAGCTGACCTTCGAAATCGGGGAAGTCCAGATGGCAATGGCTGTCGGTGATTTCGGGCGTATTGCTCATCTGCTCTGACCGGCGGTTTCCTGTATCTTGAACACCGTATCTAGGACCAGAGCGGCAGGGTCAAGGTTCACCGCCTGCCCATGACGCGCACGTGCGGTGATCACTGCAGCGACCTCTGCCCATTTGCGGGCCTGCTGCGGTGAGGCAGACAGGCGGGCAAGGGTTTCTGCCTCGTTCGGAGCGGCCTCGGGCATCGGGGCCGCGCCGGTTGCACCGGTCAGCGCAAGCCGGGACAGGGCGACGTCGATCAACGTCAGTAACAGTTCAAACCGCTCGGCCGCGCCACGTTGGGCAGCAGTCTCGGCCAAGGCAAGCGCGCGCTGACGGTCCATTCGGGGCAGGGTGCCCAGAATGGCGATCAGCTCGGCGTAAATCTCAAGCCCGCCCAAGTTTATCAGGCGCACCGCATCACCCACGGACCCGGCAGCCAGTGCAGCCAAATGATCCACCTGTCCCGGCATTTCTGTGCCGGTCTGCATCAGCGCGGCTTCCATATTCTCAGATCCCAGCGGAGACAGGCGCAGTGTCCGGCACCGCGACCGGATTGTCGGCAACAGACGCGACGGCTGGTGCGAGATCAGCAGCAGGGTGGTGCGGGCCGGGGGCTCCTCGAGCATTTTCAACAGCGCGTTGGCGGCGCTGACATTCATCTCATCCGCGGCATCCACAATCACAACGCGGCGACCACCGTCAGTCGAGGAAAGGCCGAAGAACTTGCCAAGCTTGCGGATATCATCAACCACAATCTCATTACGCAACCGCCCCTGATCGTTCAGAGATCGGGTAATTGCGGCCAAGCCGGGCTCGGCCCCAGCCTGAATACGGTGCGCGACGGGGTGTTCAGGATCGATCTCAAGGCTATCGGGCGGTGGCGGTGCACCAAATAGCCCGTCATCCTCAGTCGGAGGTGTTGCCAGTAGAAATCGCGCGATCCGCCAGGCCAGCGTCGCCTTGCCGACCCCACGTGGACCAGTAATCAACCAGCCGTGGTGCAGACGTTCAGAGGTATAGGCACTTAGAAAAGCCTGTTCCGCCGCGTCCTGACCAAACAGGCGCAGTGTCTCGCGCGGGTGTGGGGCACCGGGTGCCTGATCCGGGGTTGGGGTGTCGTCGCTCATCTATCGTCTATCGCAAAGCTTGCAGAACGATATCTGTCACATCCTGTGCAACACTGTCCATGTCCCGGTTACCATCAACCACGCGGAAACGGTCGGAATACTCATCCGCAAGGGCCAGAAACCCTGCACGCATCTGTTGTTGCAGATCCAGCCCGAAATCTTCGAACCGTTCTTCTGTTCCCTGACGCCCCTTGGCGCGGGACAGCCCGGTTTCGGGGTCCATGTCGATCAAAACGGTCATGTCGGGTTCGCGCCCGATCATCAGGTCGTGCAATTGATCGACCAATCCCCGCAGATCGCCGCGCGACAGGCCCTGATACATGCGGGTGCTGTCGGCGAAGCGGTCGCAGATCACGACTTTGCCCTCGGCCAGCGCTGGCCTGATCGTGCGTTCCAAATGATCCCGGCGGGCCGCCGTAAACAGCAGGATTTCCGTCTCTGCAGACCAGCGATCCGGGTCACCTTCCAGAACAAGGCTTCGGATCTCTTCAGCGCCTGCAGATCCTCCGGGCTCGCGGGTCAGAACGACATCGTAACCGAGGCCACGCAAATGTTCGGCAAGCATTCGTGCTTGTGATGATTTTCCAGACCCGTCAATACCTTCGAAGGTCAGAAACAACCCTGCCTTCGTCACATCGCCTCCAGCGGATTGCCGATCACGTCTTCTAGAACAATACCGCCAACGGTTTTCATGCGCACGACAAAGCCGCCTACAGGCACGTCTTTGGCCGCGAACAGTGGGCGACGGATTTCGGGCAATCCTTCGGGTGTGATCACCAGCTCAGCCAGTTTCTGCCCCTTTTCCACAGGCGCGTTGATCGGACCTTCGTAGACGACCTCAGCTTTGACGTCCTTGTCATTGAGAACTGGGAACAACAAGGTCAGATCCCCTTCGGGCACCAGCCCAACAGTTTTTTCGGCGCCCATCCAAATCTGGGCTTCGGCTATCGGCGTTTCGGCGTCGGCAATGGTCCTCTCGACAAAATTGCGAAACGACCAGTTAACCACGGCCTCAGCCTCCTCTGCGCGACGGGCGGTGCTATCGAGGCCGGTCAGGACAAAGACAACCCGACGGTCGCCTTGCTTGGCCGAGCCGACAAGGCCGTAACCCGCCTCTTGCGTGTGCCCGGTTTTCAGGCCGTCGGCCCCGATCCCCAGTTTCAGCAGCGGATTGCGGTTACGTTTGTTAGACGGCGCACGGCCATCAAACTCAAACTCTTCTTCAGCGAACAGTGGGTAGTATTCGGGGAAGTCGCTGATCAGCCGGTTGGCTAATACGGCAAGGTCATGGACCGACATCATGTGGCCCGCCGCCGGCCATCCGTTCGAGTTGGCGAAGTTCGAGTTGTCCATGCCCATCTGTTTGGCGCGCTGTGTCATGTAGCGGGCAAACCCGGCCTCGGTCCCATCGGGGCTTAGCGCCTCGGCAATCACCACACATGCGTCGTTACCAGACAAAACGATGATGCCACGCAGCAGATCTTCGACGCTGACACGATCCTGCGTGTTCAGGAACATGGTCGACCCACCATAGCTCATGGCGTGTTCCGACACGGGCAAGGTTTCCCCCAGGGTCAGGCGGCCATCGCGCAGCGCCTCAAACGCGACGTAGAGCGTCATCAGTTTGGACATCGACGCAGGCGGCAGGGGCTGGTCTGCTTCTTTCGACAGCAGAACCGTTCCGGTCGTCTGATCGATCACATAGGCCGCGCGGGCGGTTGTGTCGAAAGCGTGGGCGGGCAGGGCAAACAGCGCCAGCCCGAGGGTCAAAACAGATGATCGCAGTGAGGACAGCATGGGGGCCTCCTAGGTTTCAATTTTTGACGGTGAACGCGTCGTTAAAGCCCAGGTCTTTGACATCGCGCTGCATGGCATTGCGTTCCGAGCGCGACGTGGCTGGGCCGACTAGGACCCTCCAGACCGTTTTGCCGTCCGAGGTTAGTTCTCGCACCTCGGCAGGCATTCCGTTGCGGCGGATCTTGTTGGCAGCGCTATTGGCGTTGGTTTCAACCCCGAAAGTGCCGACCTGGACGAACGGTTTTGACAAGGACGATACCGAAGCCGCCGTAGCTGCCGATGCGTCCGCTGTTGCGGCAGAGGGGGGGCTGGCCGGTGTGGGTTCTGCCGCGTCAATCGCCGCAGCCGCGCCCGCTATAGGGTCCAGCGGCGTTTCGGTGATTTCATCGGGCTTTTTCTTCTGCCACCATTTACGTTTGGCCGGTTGTTCAGTCGGGGGGGTAACCTCTGGATCCACCAGTGAAGCCGATGATGTTGCTTCTGCCGTCGTTTCGACCACCTCAGTCGCTGTGTCGGTCGCCGTATCGGTCGCGGCATCAGCGGCCACGGCCGCCGTGGCTGGTTTCTTGCGCTGCCACCATTTGGGCTTGGCCGGTACTTCCGTCTCTGTGACGGTTTCGACCGCCTCGGCGGCTGTTTCCGCCGCTGTGTCGGTTGCCGTGTCGGTCGCGGCATCTGCGGCTACAGCAGCCGCAGTCGCGGCACCGGCCGCCGCTGCAGGTTTTTTGCGTTGCCACCACTTGAGCTTGGCTGGCTGTTCAGCTTCTGCGGCCTCACTTTCGGCGATGTCGGTCTTGGGCTCATCCGCTGCTGCGGTTTGCGTTTCTTCGACAGGGATCTCTTCGGCTGCGGGCTTTTCTTCAACCGGCTCAGGTTTCGGTTCGGGCGCTTTGCGACGCAGGGCGACGACATCAACCTGTGTAGGTGCACCAGCCAGAATGCCCAGTTTTTCGGCTGCAGCAGAGGAAAGCTGCAGTTCAGGACCCGGCAGGTTTCTTTCGCGACGGAACAACGCGGCTGTGATCGTTTTATTATTTTTGGGGTTTTTGACGCGCACACGTTCGGGCTGTGTCACATCCGGGTGGGCAACCCATATTCCGCCCAAAGACGGGCGGCCGTCCCAAAGTCCGGGCTCAGACAGTTGAAACACCTCAGGCGCTTCGACATCATCTTTCGGGCTTCCGCTTGGAGTGGGGAAAAGGTCGGTCCGACCGTCTGGTGCGGATTCGGAGCTCTGGGTATCTGCCGAGACATTTTCGGGGGAAAGCACCTCATCGCAACCAGCCAAAACCACGGACACAACGGCCAAAGCCGCTAACGCTCGCGGATGTGCGCGTGTCTCTGTCGCTCGCTTCATCTTGTCATCCCTTGCCTGATTGGGCCTCGTTTCCCGAGACCCGCCGCCGATTGCTGGTTCTGTATTGCCAGCCTGCTTCGGTCTTTCCTGCAGATCATAACGCGGCCAAAGTGTCATGGAAAGACCGCAGCGGGCGCTTCGGCAAGAATTCCCTATTTGGTCTTGCCACCGGTTCGCGATGGCCTTAGACCCGGCCCCACGCGGGGAGGTGGCAGAGTGGTCGAATGCGGCGGTCTTGAAAACCGTTGAACGTGAGAGCGTTCCCAGGGTTCGAATCCCTGTCTCCCCGCCACTCACACCTGTCTCACTTCAGTTGTGTTTTCTGACCCGGAATTGTTCCGCAATTCCCGCGAGTTGGCGCATGCGCTTTCAATCAGAGACAGAGCGGTTCGTACATTCAGAGGACAATTCAGGCCCCAGTCTCAGTGCCGCATTTTGGCGGGGTCGCTTTGGGCTGGATTTCCCTGATACCCGGCAATTTACAGGGAATTTCTGCAAAACAAGTTTGGAACCCGAGATTCCTTTCGAAAGGGTGGTTCAATCTGGACGTAATATGGGCGCTGAGCCTGATTCTTGTGGGGTCGATTTCGCTGCTGTTTGTTCATTCTGCTGGCTAACAGCAATGCCAGGCTGAAAAGGCCGCGGAGCCGTAGTTTGGCTTAAACAGCAGCGAACGGTTGCTTTGTCCCGCAGAGTGGTCGTTCGGATGTACTGCAGCGAAGGTCCGCATCGAGCCCTAAATACCTCATGCTGCGCAAGCGCTGAATGACGGGTTTCTCGCGATCATTTACCGGGGCTGCAGTTGGGCAAATTGTCGAAATTCTCTGGTGACAAGTTCACCTAGCGAGCAACACGACACACTATCCGCAGCAGCCATCGCCCAGCTGAATTGGTGGGCAGGGAATGGTGGCAAAGGAACAGTAGACACAACAGTCGCCTTCCAACGGCTTCAAGACTGTTCTGCATGACTTACATTCATAGAACCACTGGCAGGCATCCGTAGGCATTTCTTCAGTTTCGCTGTGCCCACAGTTTGGGCAAGTCAGCGTGCTTTCAAGCACAACAGTTTGTTCCGTCATTGTCTCACATCTGCATAATCAAAAAATCGTTGATCCGAGCCTCATAGAATACGACGACCCAAGCCAAGCCGGTCATCACGGTCGCCCCCAAAAGCCACCATTTCAACTGCTTTTGGGAGCCGTGTTGGTAAGATACCAGCCAAGATACCGCGACGAGCGCGGTCGAAATTACCAACACGTAGTAGCTAGCCGCTGCGATCTTCCCAAAGATTGCCAGCCAACTGCCGCCCAATCCCAGCAGCATCATCGTCATGGGTAATACACAGCAAGTCGCCACGCCAAGTGCTGACAACGATCCTATGTAACTAAGTTTGAGCACCCTCTGCATTTTCGTTTTCAACAGTCCTTTTGCGCGGAGTTGTCTAAGTGACCCTGTCTCGTATAACTTCTGTAGCCACTACAGGATCAAGGTGGGAAGTCTCACATGTTTGCGATTGGGGAAGCATCCCGGCAAAGCGGTGTCGGCATTGAAACGATCCGCTACTACGAACGCGAAGGGATCGTTCCTAAACCGGAACGCGCTTCAAATAATCGGCGGATTTACTCCACGCAGGATATTGGACGGCTTCGGTTCCTAAAGAAATGCCGTGAACTGGGCTTTCCGCTTGCGGATGCGAGGACGCTCCTCGAGCTATCTGAAAGCGATGGCGATGATTGCCAATCTGTTAAGGACTTGGCTGAACAGCACGTCCTGAATGTGCGCAAAAAGATAAAGGAACTTGCGCGTTTGGAAGCGGCGTTGACTGAACTCACATCCAATTGCGACAGCGGGAATGCTTCCTGCCCTTTGCTTTCTCAATTGCGTACCGGGTAGTGGAACATCGGGTGTTGCGCGACCCTTTGGTACGCGCGTTGTGTTCGCTCAGCATCCGGGGTAGCCTCGCCACGTGACGTACCTTCGGCCAATAACCACGACACTTCTTACGGTTTGCCTGATCCTTGTTATGGGGCTTGGGAACGTCGCGCATGCGCTAGCTAGTGAGTGCGTTGGCGGGCATTGTATTGATCACATGGCCACAAGTGTTGAGGTGCAACACGCTAACCACGGGCTGGTCGCTCCTAGCGAAGACAGACAGCATGAACCGGACAGCACAGCACATGAAGGATGCAATCCTTTCCTGTGCAATGTTCTCGCGCTCACGGCGCAGGATTTCCAAACGACACCTAACCGATCCGTGATTGTAGCGGTATGGCAGGCCTCAAACCTCTCGACGCTCAATGAACCGGGCAACCCGGACAGACCACCTAACTCTTGAAACAGATTTCCAACGCTGTTCACGGGAGTGAACACGTTCCGGTGTGCTGCGATTTGTTTGCGGCACCACTCTGTTACATAAGGTTAGGACCAGTATATGAATCAAAAATATCTCCTGATTGGCACATGCGCCGTGGTAGCCATCGCTGCCTATATCACCCTACGTCCCGCCCCTGTTGAGGACGCAGCGCAATCGGCACCTACCGAGGGCAAGGCAATGGTGGCAATTCAGATGCCGCCTATCGAAGGAAATGCGGCCATCGGGCAGCGCATATTCGAAAACGCGTGTTCCGCATGCCACGGCAGCAACGCGGTAGGCGTTGAAGGCGCAGGGCCACCGCTGATCCATGTAATCTATGAACCCAGCCATCATGCAGACGAGTCCTTTCAACGCGCGGTCGCAATGGGCGTCAGAAGCCACCACTGGCAGTTTGGCAACATGCCTCCGGTTGAAGGCTTAACCCGCGGTGACGTGGCTATGGTCATCGACTATCTCCGCGAAATCCAGCGCGCTAATGGAATAAACTGAGGAATACCCCAATGAAAACGCTCAGCATAGTTGCATTGATCTCCACGCTTGTCACAAGCGCTTTTGCCCATTCGAGCGTGGACACCACCACACCCGAAAACGGCGCGACAGTTGCCGAAGTGCCCTCTGAGATCAGTTTCAATTTCGCGGATGATATTCGCCTGACAAAAGTCAACATGATCCACCAAGAGGCACATACCGTCGCACTCGATCTTGGAGGCCAGACAAGTTTTGGCCGCGCATTCGCGCTCCCGCTTCAAGGCATGGGCGAAGGCACGTATCGCATTGAATGGCGGGGCTTGGGTGCGGATGGGCACGCCATGCAGGGCGAATTCACCTTCACAGTGGACTGAGCATGCCCGATATCTGGGGAATAGGCGCGATTTTGTCCAAGCTGATGCTGTATGTCGGCATTAGTGGTGCGACCGGTCTTTTGATCATTCGGGCTGCTTTTGCCGAATTGGTGTCGCCTCTGGGTGATAGAATGCGTGGTCAGATTGCTCTGTTGGCGGGGCTTGCGCTTGCGGGCTCTTTCCTGGGGTTCATGCTGCGCGGTGCAGCCTTGACGGGCGGAGCTGATGGTATGACCGATCCAGAAATGCTCGGTCTGCTGTGGCAGACCTCGGTTGGCGACGTTCTCGTCTATCGGGTTGTCGGGACGGTATTGATGATCTTCGGGATATTCATACCCCTAGTCGGCCAATGGATCGCGCTTGCTGGTGGAATGATCGCCCTGTGGTCATTCGCCCAGATCGGGCATGTCCCCGAGTTGGAGATAACTGGCGTCCGTTTGCTATTGCTCTTGCACCTTCTGGGAGTTGCGTTTTGGGTCGGTATCCTTGGACCGTTGCGTACCCTGTCGCAACAGCCAGAGTATTTGAACAACGCGGCCATGTTGGGGCATCGGTTTGGACAGGCAGCTTCGATCATTGTCCCTGCGTTGATTTTGGCGGGACTGCTGATGGCCTGGATGTTGCTGGGCGATATGCGGGCGTTAATGACAACGGGTTATGGGAAAACCCTGCTGGTCAAACTTGCACTTGTGGGCGTGGTCCTGACGTTGGCAGCCGCAAACAAGCTCCGCTTCGTTCCGGCCATGCAGTCCGGGGATGATAATGCCGCCCGCCACTTGGCGCGCTCCATTGAAATCGAAACTGTGATCATTCTGATGGTCCTTGCAGCAACCGCAACACTCACCAGCGTTTTGACCCTACCGAACTGAGGTATCCCATGAACGTGCGGGACTTTTTGATCATCCCATTTTTCAGCTTCGCAACGGGTGTAACTGCTGGTCACGAAATGGACGACCGGGATTTGACCAATGGGGAGACCCTCTACGCCGAACAATGCGCTTCTTGTCATGGCGTCAATCTCGAAGGGCAGCCGGATTGGCAGACGCCTGACAACAACGGCATTCTGCCTGCGCCGCCCCATGACGAGACTGGGCATACATGGCACCACGACAACCAGCTTCTGTTCGAGTACACCCGGCTGGGTGGCGAGGCGGCGCTGGCAGCGCGTGGCGTCGACGGCTTTGCAAGTGGCATGCTCGGATTTAGTGATACCCTCACCGATGACGATATTTGGGATATTCTTGCCTATATCCGTTCCACTTGGCCTGAACGTGTTCAGGAAATTCAAGCAGGCCGCAACCCAGCGCATGACTAAGAAAGGCAACCTTCGCCACCTGGCGTTAAGGACATAGCCCCCATGTCGGGTTTTCGTGAAAAAGCTTTGCGCGCACGTCTTTGAGTGAAGGTCGGTGATGCGCGATGCAATCGAAAGCGATACTGACAAGACCACTAACCTGCACATCTGGCAGGTCGGCCCGGGATATTTTTCAATCATCGTCTAGGTCGCTTCAATAGTTCCAAGATCACCAGACGAATGCAAGAGCCTGATAGGTGGAATTGACCGCGTGGCAAACACTACGGTAGAAGTGAACAAATTCGTGGCAGCCGCATAAAGGCTGTAATCACCGGGCTGACAGATGTGATGAAACAGGCTTACGTGCACATTCAGAGAGTTGGCTTGGCTGCCCTCTTTCTGGCGTTGGTCGTTTGGTCCGTAACACCATCATTCTCGCATGCACCGGCGATTATTGAGACGATCCAAGACCATGTTGAAATGGTCGAGGATCATGGCCATTCGCACGGGTTCGAAAAAGACCTCTTTTGGGCGATGCACGGCCATAGCCACGACGTGGCGGATCATGATCACAAGCAGCCGTTTCTCGCCAGTGTTTCAGGCACCGCACCTGAATGGCACAGGGGCGAGGCATGGCGAAGGCTTACCTCAGCCCGCGGCCCTAATCGTCAGTTCCGAATAGATCGACCTCCGCGAACTTGATCGGCACCGCGCGGCTCACGCGCATCACCGATCAATCCAAATATTTAGCGGAGTTACTCCATGAGAACCTTCCATAAAGGCGTCAGACGCAATTCTAAACGTCTCGCGTTCTTCGTCCTGCCCATGTTGCTGCTATCGCCCAGCGCAGCATTGGCGCATGATGTTACGCCCGGCGATGCTGGATACATCCAAGAAATCTGGGGCGTGCACATCGTCCCCTTCATGTATCTCGGGGCTAAACATATGGTCACGGGCTACGACCACATCTTGTTCCTCCTTGGTGTCGTCTTCTTCCTCTATCGGTCGAAAGACGTTGCAGTCTACGTGAGCCTCTTTGCTATTGGCCACTCTATAACGATGCTCGCGGGAGTATGGTTCGGCTGGGGCATCAGCTCCTACATTGTGGATGCCATCATCGGGCTGTCCGTTGTCTACAAGGCGCTCGACAACCTAGGGGCCTATCAACGGTGGTTCGGCTTCCAGCCTAACACCAAGGCAGCGACTTTCATCTTCGGCCTGTTTCACGGCACCGGCTTAGCCACGAAAATACTGGACTACCAGATCGCACCAGACGGGCTGCTACCCAACCTCCTGGCATTCAATGTTGGCGTCGAGATCGGCCAACTTCTGGCACTCGCAGCGATCCTCATCGTCATGGGGCACTGGCGAAAGAGCGCCAAATTTTTCGAACAAGCCTACACCGTCAATGTCGTCATGATGACCATCGGTTTTGTGCTGATGGGATACCAACTGACCGGCTATTTCGTGGCCGCATAAGGAAAACCTCAAATGTTTAACGCAAAGAAACCGAGCCTCGAAGAATTACCGAGCTCAGCCCAGCTTCTTCGATCCACGATAATCGCTGCTATCAGCGCCGCGGCGATACTCGTTGTGGTCGTTTTGCCTGCTGAATACGGGATTGACCCAACGGGCGCAGGCCGCGTGCTTGGCCTGACTGAGATGGGCGAAATCAAGCAGGAACTGGCAGATGAAGCCGAGCAGGATCAGCAAGTTCACGGGGCGGATCAGTCATCGAACTTACTCGATGACATCTTCGGTCTGTTCGTTGGCACAGCACACGCTCAGGAGGCGTGGCAGGATACAATCACGTTCACGCTCGAACCGGGTGAGTTCACCGAGATCAAGGCAACCATGGAAGAGGGAGCGACCCTATTCTACGCGTGGGTGGCCGAAGGTGGTCGGGTCAACTTCGACCTCCATGCACACGCGGGCGACCAAAACGTGACCTATGAGAAAGGGCGCGGTCAAACCGAAGGCGAAGGTAGTCTTGAAACTCCTTTCGCCGGAGATCACGGCTGGTTCTGGCGCAACAGGGACGATGAGGCGGTAACGGTGACGCTTCAATTGCGCGGCGACTACAGTGCTATAGTCCGGTAGGATTAGGTCAGAGAACTGGGCGCGCCTAAAACTCTAGGCGCGCCGTTGAAAGCCGACCTTGGCGCAAGCGCAGCGAATTGGTGCTTTGTCCGCAGAGCGGACACTCATGCAAGCTGTAGTGAATGGCTGCTTCGAGCCCTAAGCGGACATTCGCATGAACGCATTAACCCAGTGTTGCTGCGACAGGAACTGCCGGGCTTTTCCGCTACGACATTGGATTAGGTATATTTCAGTTCTCGGGCGTATACCAAATTGGCGAAGTGTACGCGCGTTCCTGCGTTGAAGTCGGAACCTCCGCGGGAAGTTCGTCTCCGAACCGAACGGAGTCGTAGATAGTCCACCTCGGCGTGGGAATTTCCAAGACACGGGCATAGTAGAAAGCCCGCGCTGAAGGATCGAACTCAGGGTCCGTCCAAACGGTGATCAGCTCTGGAGACCCTATGGAGTTGGTAAATGTGCCTGTAGCGACATCCACGGTATTCCCCACCGGTGGTAGAATTCCATCCGCATCAGGTTCTCGGTCTCCTGACCAAGCCACGTCATAAACCCGCTCTTCAGTTTCACCGCTGGCATTTAACCAACCTTTCACAATCTGGATACGATCGAGATTGCCGGAAAATGGGTCTTTCAGGGCAGCGATGAGGAAAGTTGGGGCGTCTGCGCTCTCAGGTGCTTGTGAGAGGTCTCCACCCATCGGAACGCCTTTTTCATATCCTATTTCGGCGGGCAAACGGGATCTTGCATCTTCTTCCGTAAAGTCCCAGGCGCCAAAGAAACGGAGCGCAATGCGACTTCCGGTTGTCCCGTAAACTTCTTTCCGTTCCATGGCGTCGAATATGGCTTCGCGTGTGTTGTCTTCAGCCCAAACTGCTGCGTAGCCAGAGGCTGCCATTTCCCACCCGAGAATCCTCAAGGCATCGAACTCGCCAACGACATGTTGCCAACGGCCGGGTTCTGGTTCGACGCCAGAGTGTTTGCCAAAGAAATTGTCTTCTTCCGCTGTTGCCAAAGCCGTATGGCTGTCGGTAGAGCCCACCACGCCAAATTTATATGGATTAGTACCCAGCTGATCCTCTAGTTTAAGACCGTTCTTCAAGGCCTCACGGGCATACTCGTATTGGAGCATCCAGTCTTCCTTGGGCGTTGGGCCGAGGTTGGATTTATCCCAAGTTTCATAGTCTGCGAATTCATCGTTTGGGCTTAAAAACGGGTGCGTTTCTCCGTCACCTTTGATTTGGGTGATCTCATACATCGGCTCCCACTTGGCACGCCGCTCTGCGTAATCCGCCGTCAACGGTTCACCCGTTTCAGGGTTTGTCTCAACCGGAAACATCAGGCCGTTGGAAACGTTGCCGTTGTGGGCAAGGGCCAGTACACGACCGCCAGTCTCTTGCTCATATGTTTCCATCCAGTCCCATAGCCGTTCTGGATTGAAGGTTTCCGCGGTTGTGAAGGGCAGCATTTGCCGAGCGCGAATGGCATCATCCCGGTAGATCACGTTACGATGGAGGTTGTTTCCAGCTTCGGTGGACGTCCACTCGTATCCGATGAACGCAGTGAATGTGCCGGGCGCGTTGTGATGATCCGCAGTTTGCGTGAACTCGTCCCACACGGATTGTACAAACCTGCGATCTGAAACAGCCTCGGGAAGAGCATCCCCGGTGATACCTGCAAATGTTTCAATAACTTCCATGGTTGCGCCCAGAGCGACGTCCCCGCCGGCGTTGAGGCGTTCGTTCCAGTCTCGAAGGGTTGGGTCACGCATCAGTGTGGAGTTCCCCGCAACGATCTCATTCATAGCCCCCATGGCATCCGAGTGATCAGATACGACAAGCCAGTCGAGGGGACGTGATAACTGCACGCGGAGGCCATGCGATGTCGTGACTTCCTCACCACGTGCAAACCTATAGGCATCGTCTGGGCTCAGAATGACACCAAATCCGCGGGCATCGAGCGAGTTTGACGTGTGCAGGTGAGTGTCACCCCACAGCGGGCGTGTAGGAAAATCTCGACCTGCATAAGGCGAAAAATCAGCAGGCGCTGGTTCACGCATATCATCAACTGATATGGTCATCTCGCCAACTTGCCCGCCTTGTGCGGCGTCTTGAGCATCTGAAGAGCTTGCTATGAATGCTGCGGAAACTATTGCTGTCGATGTCTTCAGAAAAAACTTCATTTGAACCTCCCAGCCGAACTGAATGCCAAACCATGGCAACATCTGAGCCGGTGGTTCGTCAAGGAAAACAAAGGTTTTCTTAGTTGAGCATAAGTGATCCCGGGGGAGGTTTGACTAATCCCGGACCGCAGCTTCGTCCGTAAATTTGACGCTCATCCGCTGTGCGAAAACACCGCAACGAGACGACGTTATTGACGACTGGTGACTTGGTTCGTCAGTCTTGAGTCCGTGATCTTGATTGGAGACGTTGTTATGAAGTGGTTATCGCGAACATTCCTGCTGTCCTTGTATCTTCTATTTGCCACGGGCGCTTCAGCTCAAGACAAACCCAACATCGTATTCATGTTTCTTGATAATTTTGGTTGGGGCGAACCTGGGTTTAATGGAGGCGGCATAATCCGTGGTACAGTGACTCCCGAGATGGACGCCCTCGCTGCGGAGGGACTACGACTCACGAACTTCAACGTGGAAAGCCAGTGCACGCCGTCCCGAGCAGCGACCATGACAGGACGATACGGTATCCGAAGCGGCAACCACACGGTCCCACTGGGAGGTGGCGTTTACGGTCTGACCCAATGGGAAATCACGATGGCCGAGATGCTGAAGGAGGTAGGATACAACACGGCCATGTACGGTAAGTGGCACCTTGGATGGACCGAAGGGCGCTATCCAACGAATCAAGGCTTCGATGAGTTTTACGGCGTTGAGACCACTGACGTTACAGTCTGGCGCACGCTTCCGGGTTTTGCCGATGCCAACATGGAAGAGCCAGTTGTGATGCAGGGTGTTGCAGGCGAGCCAGCAACCATCGCTCAAGACTACGATCTGGACTATCGCGGCAAAATAGATGGCGACCTGACAAAGAAGGCCATCGAGTTTATCGAAGCGAAGAGTGCCGAAGACGCGCCGTTTTTCATCTATCTTGCTTATACTCAGACCCACTATCCAAACATCGCGTCCGAGGAGTTCGAAGGCGCCACTGGAAACGGCGTCTGGGCCGACATTCTGCTTCAAACAGATAGCTATATCGGACGTATTGTTGATGCGATTGAGGCGGCAGGCGTTTCCGACGACACCGTGGTGATATTTACTGCTGACAACGGCCCCGAAGCTCTTCCGGTTGGGAACGCCAACGTCTCGCCAGTTCCTGCGGTACATGGTACGGCCGGGCCTTGGCGCGGTACTCTGTTCACCAGCCTCGAAGGAAGTATGCGTGTACCCTTTGCAATCAAGTGGCCGGGAAAGATCCCTACCGGTTCTGAAAGCAACGATGTTGTCCACTCAATGGATCTCTATCCGACACTTGCGGCTTTCGCAGGGGGCAAGGTGCCTGATGACAGGGCCTTTGATGGTGTCGACCAGTCAAAGTTCTTTCTTGGTGACCAACCAAACTCAAACCGAGAAGGCGTGATCGTCTACATGGGCGAGCAGATATTCGGCGTAAAATGGAAGGATTGGAAAGTTCTTTTCAAAGAGAATACGACGGCTTTTGGTGCAACGGAGTCTTTCGACACACCAAGGGTCTACAACCTTCTTAATGATCCACACGAGCGTGAAAGCGTACTCTTTCCACACACTTGGGCGGTCGAAAAGGCGTTGCCTCAATTGCAGGAACACATTGCAACGTTCGAGGAATACCCTCCAATCCCACCGGGAACGCCTGATCCCTACGAACCACCTAAAAACTGAACGGTGGCTTTGTCCGTAAATTCGTCGTTCGTTCAAACGAAACGTGCCGCGCAGCAGCGAACGGCGGCTTAGCCCGCAACTCGGACGTTGGCTGCAACTTGCTGAAACGTCTACGTTGCGGACGAAGTGTGGATTCGCGGTACTTGCACCAATTGCAGTTTGATGTGCTTTGCTGACGTCAGAATGAGCGTGAAACGGATGTACAACATCACCGCAAGGCGGATGATTTCGAGACTGGTTTTAAAGTACTTGAAAGAGGCAGGTCTGCTAATGGGCAAAAGATACGCAACCGCCCTGCAGCGCTCTACCCAAGTTCTTCTGACAAGACCCCATAGAGATCTCGCATCGCTAGCTTTGGATCACCGAATTACGTGAACCGAACACTTGGCATGATGCACGACTCTGTTCGCAGTGGAACCTAGAAATATGTCCTCGAATCCGGGCTTATGCGAAGCTAAGACGATGCAATCGGCGTCGCTCTGGTTTGCGAAGTCGACAATTGCCCTACCCGCATGCCCGGAGATGAGCTGTACCTTCGCGTCTGAAATTTCAGAGGCAGTCTTTTGTAGGTTCTCCAATATCTCATGCCGCGTATGTGCAAGCACTTCACTTGGAATCTGAGAACCCACATATGCCGGAATAGGTTCTTGGACGTGCACAACGGTGAAAACAGCGTCGGCATCAGCCAATTGGCGCGCAGCCTTAAACGACGCTTGAGTGTCATGTTCTTTGTCCAGAGCAACCGGGATCAGGATATTCTTGTACATTTGACCTCCTATCTACTGCGCAGATGATTTCAGTTTGGTATTTCGGCAGCAGGAAACCTACACAGGCTCAGACTTTGAAGATTTCCCCGCGCTCTTTGTAGCGGCTGCAACATCACCAACTGTTTTCTCAACAGCTTCAGCTTCTGTTTCTGCGACATAAGATGCACAACGGGACACAGTTTCGAACCATTCCTGCGCGTCAGCAACCAACCGCTCAGCTGAATGGCGCTGCCATTCCGCCATGCTCTGAAAGGCTTTCGATGGATCGGACGGGTTCGCGGACGACACATTGCGTGCAGCTTGTAGAGCCGTCCGGACCGCCTCATGACGCCGTTCGAACCAATGCTGTGCAAAGGCCTCCGTTTCTTCGAGAAATTTTTCCTGCGCGTCCCAAAATTGTTCGATCTGGGCTCCGAAGGCCGGATTGCCAGACATGGGTGGCTGCATTTGCTTAAAAACATCCAACAGTGAGGTCGGGCTGTTTGTGCTAGTTTTCTTTCTCGACATCGAAAGTTCCTCCTCATTTCCTGTATGAGTTACTGTGCCACCTGCGGCGCGCTTTCGCCTTAATACAGATCAATATCCCATATTTTGCGGATTTTCGGCCTAAGCTGCGACGGGACACTCGCATTCTCTCCGACAACGGTTCCTAGGTGGCAGGGTTGGAATTAGAGTAGTTTAGACAAGAACCTAACGCTTGGATTTCTATGCACATTGCCGGCTTTCTCATTAGCCTTGGTGTCCTCTTCCTTGCCGGATTGGCAGCCGCTCAATTAGGCCGGGCCACGCATCTTCCTCGTGTTACTACCTTACTTTTCCTCGGTCTGATCGCCGGGAACGCCGGAATGGGGTTGATCCCACTCGACGTCGCAACGTGGTTCGACGAGATATCCATTGTGGCCTTGACGATGGTCGCTTTCCTTCTTGGAGGATCTTTGACCCGCGAGAACCTGGTTCGGCATGGCCGAGCCATTCTGACTATTTCGATTGCAATCGTGGTTGCAACCCTTGTTATCATGTCTGCTGGATTGACCGCAGTCGGCGTACCCTTCGGGTTGGCATTGGCGCTGGCGGCAATTGCTACGGCTACAGTTCCGGCCGCCATGACAGACGTTATCAAGCAATCTGGAGTGTCCAACAGCTTTACCGAGACATTAAAGGGCGTCGTCGTAATTGATGACGCTTGGGGTCTGATCGTATTCAGTATCGCCCTGGTTCTGGCCGGTCATTCGGATGGTTGGGCAAGCGTCACGACCACAGCGATGTGGGATTTCGGAGGGGCGATACTGTTGGGTACCGCCCTAGGTGTGCCATCCGCTTACCTGACCGGCCGCTTGAAACCGGGAGAGCCAATGCAGGCAGAAGCAGTGGGCATAGTTTTTCTTACAGCGGGCCTTGCGCTTTGGCTGGAGGTTTCATTCTTGGTAGCAGGCATGGTTGCGGGCGCAATGATCGGGAATCTTGCCCGCCATCACGAGCGTGCTTTTCAGGAGATCGAGCACATTCAGTGGCCGTTCATGATTTTGTTCTTCCTGCTGGCTGGCGCCACGTTGGATATTGAAGCCTTCGGCTTGATGGGCTGGGCTGGTGCTCTTTTCCTATTCTTGCGCGCCGTTGCCCGCCTTGTCGGGGGTTATTGCGGAGCGAGACTGGGCGGCCTGCCTCGCCGTCAGACCCACTGGTATGGTCCCGCTTTGTTGCCACAAGCTGGTGTCGCGGTAGGAATGGCACTCGTTGCCGGAGAGCAATTTCCGAATTGGGCCGCGTCCATCATGGCCTTTACTCTAGCCAGCACTGTGGCCTTCGAAGTGTTGGGGCCGCCGTTGACTCTCATGTCAATCAGACGTACGGCTGATACGGATTAGTAAATCAGCCAGTGACTAGTCCGTCTGGATCGATTCCAAAAAGGCGAGCAAATTCGCCAACGGCAAACCTACCATTATTCGTTGCCCATTGGGCAAAGCCACCGCGATTTGTTGGTCTGTCTCAAACACTGCGCCAAAGATTGGCATTTCGCCACCATGGGCGAGCAATTGTGAACGACCATCAATCTGTTCAGCTATGCGATCTATTGGATACACACCGTCGTTTTGGCCCACCAACTTGGTGAGGTCAGGCGTTCGAATAGCCAGCATTTCCGCCATTGGCCCGTCTCCGGTCGCTTCGAAACCGTGACATTGCCAGCAATACGTCCGGTACAAATCACGCCCCTCATCGACGCTGACGTCCTGCGCCAGAACGGGTCCCGTGACGAACAGTGCCAGTAAAATTCCGCGAACAATCTGCATATGCTCCTCCAATTTACTGCCCCGGATGCAGATCTATTTAAACCGCATCCTTAAGAAACTTCTTTGACCTCGCTCATGTTGAACGCTTCAGCACAAAGATTGGTTTTTCGGTCGAATGGCGCTTGAGCACGCGCCAAGTCCAATCCCGGCGGCCTCCAACTACGCCACTTCGTCATTGACCTCACTCCCCCTTGCGCCCTGGCGGCACTCCTTCCAAAGCGTTCAAATGCCAACGAATTCGCCAGAGGTGATGCGACACGCGATGCAACCAGTCGAGCCCAAGGTTGGTAACAGGTTCCAGAGCATCAAGAATAGCTTTCTACCCTAAATCTCAAACCGCCTCACATGTTTGCTTTGCCTTTAAGTCCGAAGGCAAACGACAGTTGGTTGGGATTCAGCCTCGCAGACCGCCGACCGCGAGTTGATTGACATAGATCAAAGCACCAACAAGAATCACATAGTGAAATACGAATGTTTTAGCGTGTTCTACGTTCACCGGTCTGTCCCCAAGCAAACACAAAGGTGAACGGAATTCTTAAGGAGTGGAAGTTCCACCCAAGGGGGCTCGGCAGGAGTGGTGGCGAGCCCCCGTGTTACTTGATTGGCGCCCAATGCGCCCAGGCGTTGAGACACAAGGCATTCGATGCAGCTTTGACCATCGGATTAAGCCGCTGCGCCAATCGCGGACAAAAACGAGACGGACGCCTCTGACGACGTTCTGAATGGGCAGTTTGTGGAAATCGCTTATGAACTCTGTTGATCCAAACGAACAGAAACTCAGACGGGCCCTTACGACCCCGTTGCTCACGCTTTATGGCCTTGGAGTAACGGTCGGAGCGGGCATTTACGTTTTAGTCGGCGCAACAGCAGACATTGCCGGACCGTTTGCGGCGTTGTCGTTCGTTGTAGCCGCGCTCGTCGTATCACTCACCGCGCTTTCGTATGCAGAACTCACAACTCGATTTCCTGTCAGCGCAGGTGAAGCAGCCTATGTTGAGGCGGGATTTCGGAAAAACTGGATGGCGGTTTTCGTTGGGCTTGCGGTGGCAGCCTCGGGCGTTATCTCCGCTTCTGCCGTTGCAATTGGCGCAGCATCATACCTTCACGCTTTGACCGGTTTTGCGATCCCTATTTTGACTATCAGTGTTGTTTTGATCATGGGTCTAATCGCGCTTTGGGGGATCACTGAGTCTGTCTTTATTGCGGCTGTCATCACGATCATTGAGATCGCAGGTCTTCTCTTTGTGATTGGCTGGGGCATGTCGATCCAGGATCCGCAGGGATACGGGATCAGTTCGATGCTTCCGCCGCTGGAACTCGACGCGTGGAGAGGCATTTTCGCAGCATCACTTCTCGCTTTCTTTGCATTTGTTGGCTTCGAGGACATGGCTAATGTCGCGGAAGAGGTTAAAGACCCCGTGCGCACCATCCCAAAAGCGATTTTGCTAACGCTCGTTCTGGCGACCGTGTTGTATCTAGGAACCTCAATGACGGTTCTACTTGTTGTGCCGATCGATGTTCTTTCGACTTCCGCAGCACCCCTCGCGCTCGTGTTTTCAAACGCGCCCGAGGTCATCAAACAGGGCTTTTCCGCAGTCGCGATTGTGGCGACAGTCAATGGAGTACTGATTCAGATGATTATGGCCTCGCGGGTGATCTACGGACTAGCTGACCGTGACCATTTGCCGAAGGTTCTGGCGATAGTCCCTAAATCAACGCAGACACCAGTAGTTGCTACTTTGCTGGTCGTCGCAATCATCGTTCTGCTGACCCAAACTATACCGATTGGTACCCTGGCAGAGCGCACGTCTCAGATCGTTCTGGGCGTCTTTGTGCTCGTCAACATTTCGCTGATCCAGCTGAAGATGCAGCCGGACGAGGCCGCCAAGCATTTCCGAGTTCCTATTGTGGTACCGATCCTTGGGGTGATCACCAGTGCATTGCTTTTCGGATCTGGATTTCTCTAACTAGACAAAACGACCCAAAGGCCTCAACGAACTGCCACGGCATATGACGACTGACCAAACTTCCATAGGATCAAAACTTTCAGCCTGGTGGCATAGAACGTTTGTGGATCTGGTTCAGCAGCTGCAATGGTCCTATCTGCCGCCATTGATGGTCTATTTTGCGGCCGGCGTGTCCGGCCTGACCTCGGTCGTCGGTGCTTTTTTCCTAAAAGACTACCTCGATTTATCCGCCTCTTTCGTTGCAGGGCTAGCATTTTGGGCTGGTATCCCGTGGATACTCAAAATGCCGCTTGGTCATGTCGTGGACCTGTTTTGGCGCTGGAAGTCCCTGCTGATATTGTTCGGCGCGTCCTTGATCACGTTGTCTTTGCTCGCCATGTACGGGCTCGTGACCGCACCTGCGCTGATGTCCAGTTTCATGCCGCTGGAAGACTGGTATGTTGTTGCCTTGCTCTTGGCGCCTTCGGGCTATGCAATTCAGGACGTTGTTGCCGACGCCATGACGGTTGAGGCGGTGCCAAAGGTTGACCAGAGCGGCGCACCATTTTTGCCGGAAGAAACTCGTGCACAGCACACAACGATGCAGACCTTGGGCAGAGTTTCGATCATTTCCGGGTTTGCGGCGGTTGCGGCTGTAAACATCTGGATATTCTCTGGAACCGAAGAACTGCAAGAATCCGAACGCCTTGCGCTTTATGGCCAAGTATATCTGATAGCTCTGACCATCCCGGTGTTGTCCGTTAGTGGAGTCGTTCTTCACAGCTTTATCCAGCGTCAGCTTATTAAGTGCGGCCACCCGCCACATACGCCGGATGAAGCCACCGAAGTCAAATGGTCCATATTGCTCGGCGGCCTTGCATTTGTTGTGCTCAGCATCGTGCTGGGAACCGCAGATTTCGAATTCGCGCAAGAGACCGTTTTTGCGGTTTCCCTGACGGTGATCCTTTACCTCATGTCGCGTCTGCTGAAGGAGTTGGAACCAGCCCAAGCCAAAGCCTTGATCGGGACAGCGACAGTCATTTTTGTATTTCGTGCCGTTCCTCTGCCGGGACCAGGCCTGACTTGGTTTGAAATCGATGAACTGGGGTTCGATGAGCAATTCCTGGCAATTCTGGCTTTGTTAACTTCGATGTTGGCCCTGCTCGGGTTAATCGTCCTTCGACCATTTATGGCCACCCGCTCGATTGCGCATGTGGTGGTGTTGCTAACGATTGCGGCGGGCGTTCTCGCCCTGCCTAACCTTGCCCTCTACTACGGTGTGCACGAATGGACGGCGGCGCATACCGGCGGAGTTGTCGACGCAAGGTTCATTGCCATTCTTGATACAGCTGTTGAGTCGCCGCTTGGACAGATCGCCATGGTCCCGATGTTGGCTTGGATCGCACGCAATGCCCCTGTTCAGTTGAAAGCGACCTTCTTCGCGGTGATGGCATCGTTCACAAACATGGCTTTGTCGGCCAGCAGCCTTAGCACCAAATACCTCAACCAAACATACGTCGTCACTCGCGCCGTCACAAATCCAGAGACCGGTGAAGTCACGTCTACCGCAGACTACAGCCAACTTGGGTACTTGCTGATCTCCGTGGCCGTGATCTCGATGATTGTTCCACTGGCCACAGTGTTCTTTGTTCAAAACTCGCGCTTCCGAACGAGCGAATGATCACTGGCTTTCGACCTCTCCTAGCAGAGCTCTGAGATGTGAGACCGGGACGCCGATGTTTGAACCGCCAAACTCGGGCAGGATCGCAGCATTTACGGCAACGACCTCGCCCCGCCGATTCAATGCTGGCCCTCCACTCCCACCGGCCGTGGTCTCGGCGTCATAAACTATAGCGCTCCCGCTTGTCCGCGCAACTATCCCCCGGCTTGCTAGCGGGTGTATCTTGCTTTGTGCTGAAAGCCGGGACGCTATCGACCAAAAATTCAACGTCCCTTCTGCTTCCAGTTCCTCTAAAAAGCCCGGACCAGCCTGCGCGATCAATGCCCTCAAACCCGTTGGATACCCCAACAGATAAAGCTCTTCACCTACGCGCGACGTGGCATCCGCCAACGGAATGCCGAGGTCGTGAACGCGGCTAGGCTCTACTGCCAAAATCGCCAAGTCTGCCGCTTCGCTGAACCGGACCAAACGCGCCTCTATTGGTTCCGTCTGATCAGGCAAATAAGCCAGCAGCCTCAACATTTCAGGCTTGAGACCAGCGTCGTTCAGCGCTTTTTCTCGACTCCCCGAGGTCCAGGGCAAAGCGACATGGCGGTTGGTGGCCATCAACGGCACCCCAGCAATCAAAAACGCGGTTCCGGTGAACTGAAATTCTGCAGGTTCGCCGGTCCCGTCCGGTTCGATCCAAGGCTGGCCAAACGGGGTTTTCAGGTTTTCTCCGTTCGGTCCCAAAACGTGCCGTAATATCTTCCCGCTTTCCACGTGGCGCAATCCATAAGCTCCCTGAAGGAAAGCTACAGATCGAGTGGAGGCAGCTATCACCCGCGTGGGTGCCCCCGCCCGTTGCTCCAAGGTTCCAAGACGCTGCTCAGTCGACAAAACCTGGTTCTCAAAAGCGTCACGCAACGAAGCCAAGTCATCAGGCGTAAGTGCATCTTCTCGCGTCTGAGCGAGCATAACCGCGACCGCTTCGATCTTGCGGGACTCCTGTCCGATACTATCCGCCAAGCGCCGGTCGTTTTGGTAAAGTAGGTAACCAAACCCCGCGATCACAAGAAGCGTTGCAAGTACTGTGATCCTGAAAAGTATCGTGGTCTGAGACGCAAGCCGCCGCCCACTATCGCGCAGGGCACCAGACATCTTTTTGGCGAAGGGTCGACGGCTCGTTCGGGTGTAAGCATATGCGTCACTGAGAATATCTTCGACTGTGTGGTGTGCGGGAAATGAGTGATCGCACAACCTGTATCGAGACATAGGGCCCTTTTCGCCGAACTCGATCATGTCGCCGTGCCTCAAAGACACTGATGAAGCATTTTGCCCGTTTACCCATACATTGCGCCCTGCTGACGCGGTTACTGTGTAACCTTCGTCAGCCCATTGTAGGGTGGCAATATCGTTATCATGGGGAGGCAGGTCATCCCTAGGACGAAGGCTTAGCACCCTTTCATCGTCAACTGAAACAGTTAGGGTTTTATCGACAAGCCAGTTCACGTTTCCGCGCGATGGACCTGTCAGGCTCTCCAGAAATGCCCGCACCTTACCTTCACCACCATTCCCGGAGGATGTAATGCTACTCGCTTCTGGATTTCGCATTATGACCCCCTTTCCAAACGCGTGAGGGCATTCTACCACGCTGCAACACCAAACCCATGGCTTGGTGCGAATGTACATAAAACGCATTTATACAAACACTTGCGATGTCCGCCCGGATTCAATCAAAAAACATCTATCAGGCCGCAGCTCAAAGAAGGCCGATCCATGATCGGCCCTCTGCTTTGGCATTTTCAAGCCCCGTATCGAGCCAACAGACCGTCTATTTCGACGATACCTTGATCTTACGGCTTGGATACTGAGGCTCAGTCTTCGGCATTTCGATATGTAGAACGCCTTTGTCGAATGTTGCGGAAATCTTGTCGATTTCCACAGTGTCTGGCAGCGACATGCCTCTGGAAAAACTGCCATAGCTTCTTTCGCTGACACGCAGATCGCCCGTTTCATCATGCGCAATCTTCTTCTGACCGCGTAGGATTAGCCTGCGATCCTTGATTTCAATTTCCACATCATCCTCTCCGAGCCCTGGCAATTCAGCCGTCAAGGCAATCGCAGAATCCGTTTCTTGGACATCGATTGCCGGTGAAATCGCACCTGTCATGTCAAGAGACGGAAAACCCGTGCGTTGCGCAGCCGTTTCCATTGGTAGGAAAGGTGGTCCTCCCCCGAAAAAACGCGACATCAGAGTTTCCATTTCACGCCGAAAGTTGTCGGAGAGCGGATGCGTTCCAGTGAAAAGTTGCGGGGACTTTTTGTCTTCTAGCATTTTTGAGCCTCCTCCTTTGGTCTGATTTCACGCGCGCAACATTATGACAGGAAAAGCGGTCAAGGACCTTGATCTTGCGCAAGCATGCAACCTCAGCATCAGCCAGACCGAACGCAGCGGCTGAACGAACAGAAACGGGAACCGTTGTCCAACAAACTTGCCACGTCGTGCTGGAGTTACCACCAACCTTAGTAGTCTTGATCGGAACCCCAGGTCAGCTTAGCGTTTATTCTAAATGAGCCCGAATTGCCCACCTTTAACACAGCGGAGCAAAACCGTATGAAATGGCCTTATCTGGCGTTGATTTACGTTTTGCTGATCTTGGCTCCCTTGGGTTTTTCTTGGTCTTTGGGATGGCCACCGCGATCATTTCATCAAGAGCTCGCGTCTGGGCTTGGGATGCTTGCGTTTTCAATAATCTTAGTCGAGTTCCTGCTGTCCGGGCGGTTCAGGTTCATCTCTTCCGGCTTAGGTATGGATGTGACCATGCGGGTGCATCAGTTGATGGCGCGTACAGCACTCGGCTTAACGCTGATACACCCGCTTCTGTATCAGGGTACGCCTTCTGGCGGACGCCGCCCGTGGGATGAAACAAACCAACTTACGATTTCAACTGACATTTCTGCGCTGTTATCGGGTATCGGCGCATATTTTTTACTGTTCATTCTGGTCGTCTCGGCAATTGCCCGCAAATCCCTTGATTACAAATACGAAACATGGCGCCTCTTACACGGGCTGGGAGCCTTGGTGATCGCATGCCTGCTTTTGCATCACACGGTCTATGCTGGGCGCTACGGTGGGCATCCGCTACTAACCTATCTCTGGCTTGCCCTAACCAGTATTGCAGTTGGAACTTTGCTGTATGTCTATCTCGTTCGCCCTTTACGTCAGAGGAAAAGACCGTGGCGCGTCACGTCTGTGTCTCGACTAACACCGAAGCAATGGGAGTTGCGCGTCGTGCCAGATGGTCACAACGGACTAAACTTCGAAGCAGGGCAATTTGCTTGGCTAAACGTCGGCAACAGTGTTTTTTCGCTGCATGAGAACCCATTCTCGATTAGTTCGGCACCAGCCGAAGGCCCCGAAGTTTCATTCGTGATAAAGGAACTTGGGGATTTCACATGCGGCCTCGGACAGATCGCTCCGCAAACCACGGCCTATCTGGATGCCCCGCACGGAAATCTGTCGATCAGCCACCGAACTGAGAAAGGCATTGTTCTGATCGCAGGTGGTGTCGGGATCGCGCCCATGTTGAGCATTGTGCGTCAGGTACGGTTGAGTGGAACACAGTACGATCTCAAGCTTATCTATGGCAACCGGGTGGAGGAGCAGATTGCTTTTCGCCAGGAGTTGTCCAAAGAAGAAACAGTATTTGTTTTATCCGAGCCGCCAGAGGATTGGTCCGGAGAGACAGGCTTGATCGACGGTCATCTGTTGGACCGCAATTTGTCTTCTGATCAATTTGAAAGCTGGCTTTTTGTTCTCTGCGGCCCCCCTGCCATGATGGACACCGTCGAAGATCATCTGATTGAGCGGGGCACCGCGTCACACCGGATTTTGTCTGAAAGGTTTGACTATGATTAGACTGCTCAGAAACCTGCCCGCACGCCAACAAGTGAAACTCGCAGTGTGGTTGATCAGTATTTCAATCTTCGTCGCTGTCTTGGCCTTTTGCTTAAGGTAGAAAGCTAGACCGCCAGGGGTTGGCTAGCTTCAAGGCTGCCGGCCGAAAAGGCAGGTTTTCTTGGAGATGGATGCCGTCACGAACTTCCTTAAAAACATGCTCCGCGTGGACAGCATGAGCATACCGCAACGATCCAGATATGCCCCTATGAAACGCCTTTGATAGAGATCAAGGGCAACGCACGTCACTTATTCATAATAAGCAATCTATTCAGACCGATTTTTGGGAGAATCGGAATGACCTTACTCATCGCCTTCACCACGGTCGAAGGCCAAACAGCAAAGATTGCGCGCTTCATCACCGATCTCGCGAAGAATGCCGGTTTCGACGCAAAGCTGATCAATACCGATGAAATGCACAGCCACGTTTCACTTGACGATGTGGTCAAGGTTATTCTCCTGGCCCCTGTCCACGAGCGTAAGCACCCCAAGTCATTCGAAGCATTTGTCGCTTCAAATAGAGATGCCTTAATGAAGCGAAAGTCCCTCGTGCTTTCCGTCGGTCTAAAAGCTGCTTTCGCGTCAGGTCGAGAAGAAGCACGCGACTATCTTGACGAAATGCTTCTTCGAACAGGTTTTGAACCAAATGCGACGGCTTTGATCGCAGGCGCGGTGAGGCCCGAAAACTACGGGTATTTTGAGAGGGAGATTCTTCAGCACGTCGTCTTGCTCGGTCGAAAAATCGATCCACGAGAAGGGGCAAGGGAGTTTACTGACTGGGATGAACTCACGTTAATTGTGATAGAGTTCCTTGGCGAAAACGGGCAGGCAAACACGCTTCAACCTCAAGCAAACTCTTAAAAAAGTCTCTCAATTATTTACCGATGAACTTTGATTGCTATGACTCCCAGAAAGTCACAGTTATCGGCTCACTTCATCAGTGTCCGAAAAGCACTGGTAAACTTGTCTGCTCCAACATTGCTTGCGTCGTGCCCCCAAAAACTGACTCTCGCAAATGGGAATGCCCATAAGCGCCCATAACAATGAGATCGGCCCCCGCTTCTCTTGCTCGTTCTTGAATGCAATGTGCAACTGAATTTCCCCCGCACTGGAACTGCGACACGGTCACGTTGCAACCGTGATGGCCGAGCCATTCAGCTAGGTCAGTTCCATGCACACTACCTTCTACGTCCTCAGGCGACGGCAAATCAAAACATCCAATTACAACTTCCTTGGCCGCCAGAAGAATGGGTAAAGCTAAATGCGTCGCCCTGGACGCAGGCAAGCTGTCATTCCATGCCAAAAAAACGCAGTCGCGTTGGGCAAACGGATCTCCATTTATCATCAGAGCAACCGGCGAATGAAACAATACTCCGCACGTGATCTTGTGAAATAAATCGGGGTCTTTTCGCAAATCAGCGTCTAGAAAAGCGATATCAGAGCATTTGGCTTGTTCTGCTACAAGTTTCTGTAACTCTGCTCCAAGTCCCATGAAGCCAGTTACATTTGCAGATACGCCCTGCCCAGCAAGAAGCGTTTCAACTTCAATGGCGCGAGACTTCAGGGCGGCATTTTTCGCGTGAAGAACGTCCAACCAGTTTGAGGGCAGACCCGCCTCAACGAACCTGTTTGATCCATACTTCAGGTAAGGCAGGTTAGGTAAGGCCGCGAACAATACGCAATTCAAGTGGTCGTTCTGGACATGGGCAGTTTCAGCGCATTCCAAAATCGACGCGTCGTCAGCATCAACTCCTACATAATATGCCACTGTTCTGTGTTGCATTCCCGACCTCCGCCCGGAATTTCACTTCGCCCGAAAGCCGTGCGCATTGATTGAACCAGCAAATAGCCGATGTTGTTATTCGCTCTTCTTACTTCGGCAACATGAAAAACTCTTCCAGCACAATCTTGCCTTCCGCGACCGAATACACCGCGATCTCGCGCAGGGTCATACGCTCACCCGTGGCCTTCTGAACGACTTCGGCTCTGAAGCGGACTCCAAAGCGGTTGGGTGGGTGGACGTAGGGGCCATCCACTTCTAGTTCTTGGATTTCATGCGATGCCAACCAATCCTCTCTTTTTCCCTTGATGGCTTCTCGCCCCTTTGAAACGCGGAATTGTCGAACCGGAGGCACGACTGCCTCTATCGACTGTGCGTTTTCGGCATACATTTCATCAACACTTGCAAGGCCCCTGCGCTCACGCATGGCCTGGACGAATGATCTTCCGATTTCAATCAACTCTTCCATGAGCCCCCCCTGAATTACCATTGACAGTACCACTTCTTGCCCGCGCCAATCTTGACAAGGATCAATAAGCATATCGATGGATACTGTGAGGCCGGTTCGAACAAGTCTCAGCTAGGCCAACAGAGATGTCGCTTGTAACGCGCCAAGTTCGCGCCACTCGGCAAGAGCGGCGGTGCCGTGACAACTTGAAGGTGTCTCGGCTGGGAAGGGATCGCCCCTAGTTGAAGTGGTTGTAAACGGAGGAATGGACGGAGGCGAATTTCTGCAAACTTCGCATAAGGGCTCACATCGCCAATTTCCGACGATTTGTGAATATCAGATTCAGAGCACTGGGTCGACTTTGTAAAGTCAGTAAACTGCGCATCGCCGTCATTCGGGCATCGCGCAGCACCGGTCAAAGTGAGGCTCGATGCGGCCATTCGGTAGAATTCAGTGAATGTCTGCTTTGCGGACAAAACAGCCGTTCGCGACATACGATGCAGCGGTTAAGGCGGATGCGAAGTTTGCAGAAGCTCGTCGCCGTTCACTCCTCCGTCTCCAATCACTTCAACTAGGAAAGATCGTTAGCCAGTCGAGACACCTTCAAGCTGACCCGCGCCGCCGCTCTTAGCGAGTGGCGTCAACTTTGTTCCGGATAAGTTCGCGATTTCCGCGGCAAACTGAGACTAGTTCGAATTAGTCTGACAGCACCTCTCATCCGATACAGTCTTCACGAAGTTGATTATCTCAGATTTCGTCGCACCGCCGTTCCAAGACTTCAGGGGGTCAGAGAAGGCTTGTGTGCTGGCGATTACCAGACAAGCGGATCCAAAGGCTGCTTTGATCAACCAGTGCTTTGACATGTAGATCACCTTTTAGAATCACAAGTTAAGGGGATTGCGGGCGCTGAGCGAAAGTCCGTGGCATTCGCCAATAGCATCCAAAAAAACTCACTCCAGCCTAGAGAAACTGTGAAGAAGCACTTACTCCGTTTCACATTTTCGATGTGTCGAGGCGCCGCATAACGACGCCCCGACCATTTGCGTCAGTTGCCGGTTGGCAGGCTCAAATTGAAGCCGTCCTTTTTCAACTGGTCACGCACCGTCGTGAAGCGGTGGTACTCGCTGAGCGTAATTGGGCCGGAGTAGGATTCGCTCTGCACCGGACGTGGGGGATAGTCGATGTAGGTTCTCACAACCCGCTCAACCTCGCCCATCAGTGTCGGCATCGTCCAAGTGTTCTCACGCCCGGTGGTCATGAAGATGTCGTAGCGCTCCATAGGGTCTTCCCAAAGGTTGAACACCTGCGGAACGGTAGCAACGTACATTTCGGCCCCACGCCATCCCAATTCGGCAGCAGGAGCTTCGGATCCGGCACGCGCACCGTTGTCGCCGCGCATGTTGAAGACGGCCTTCCATTCATTGACGCGCACCGCGCCTGGAGTGAGTTCATTCTCGGTAAAATACGCCCAGGTGTTGCGCTGTGGGTCGGCCTCTCCAAACAGGACCGGAGCCATATCAATGCTGTCAAAAATCGTCGGCTGCCCTTCCCGGTCTTCGGTCGGCAACGGAACGCCGGCGAGGTTGGCAAAGGTGGCCATCAGATCGGTGCCGCCGGTGATGTCGCTCGACTTCGTGTTCGGCTCGATCTTACCGGTCCACTTTGCGAAGAAAGGTACGCGGTATGCCCCTTCACGGTCAGTCCCTTTGGTGCCACGAAACGGTGTCATGCCGGCATCAGGATGCACATCCTGCCATGCGCCATTATCAACAGTGTAAATGATCAGGGTATTTTCCCCAATTCCGAGATCTTCCACCTTGTCGAGGATCTGACCGGTGTGGAAATCAAGCTCTACCACCTTGTCGCCATACTTGTTCTTTACCGCCGACTTGCCCACAAAATCAGGCGACGGCAGGTTAGGCTGGTGGTTCGCAGCCCAGTTGATAGACATGAAGAATGGCTGGTCCAGGCCAGCAAGACGCTCCAGTTCTGCCACCGCTTTTTCCGCACCAACCTTGTCCAGCGCGGCCAAATCAGCAGTCGTCATGTCTTCGATAGTCAGCACTTCCTTGGCAGGATCTCCGGCCACGCCTTCAAAAACGCCGGTGGTGTTCTCTTTGTAAAATGCTCTCTGATCATCGGACATCTGCACATTCCAGTCGTCCAGCGCATAGGTGTACGCATTCAGGTGATAGAGAAATGTGTTTTCCATCTTGTCGTAGCCATGGGCTGTCGGCATGGCATAATCTGCTTCCCCGAGGTGCCATTTTCCCATGAAGTAAGTGTTGTAATCAGCCTGCTTCAAAACAGACGCAATCGTCCATTCTGCCGCCGGTAGTCCACCACCCTGACCCTGAAAAGCAACCGTCGTCATGCCCGAGCGGTTCGGGAAACGCCCGGTCTGCATCGCGGCACGCCCCGGCGTGCAAGAGGATTGAGCGTAGAAATCTGTGAACATCATCCCTTGCTTGGCCATTTGATCAAGATTGGGCGTGTCCATGCCGCGCGCGGCGCCCCCATGATAGGCACCAAGGTCCCAATACCCAGTATCGTCAGAAACGATCATAATGATGTTGGGCTTGCTGCCATAGGTCGACAAAGACGTCGGATCGAAATCCTGAGCCGTCGCGGAGATCGCGAAAGTACAAAAGAAAGCAGCCAATGGCGTGGCAACTTGGTGAGGTTTAATCATGTTTATCTCCTTCTCCGGGTAAAAAGTATTAAAGTTTTGAAACTGCGCGTTTCTAAAGGTTTTGATACAGTGCAGAACTGAACACACTACGACCTATTCCGAATGGCCTCTTATACTTTTGGATACATCGGCCTCTCGGGGCGCCGTTTAATCACACCGAACAACTAGTCGATAGGACACTAAACTTTGGATGATCCTTGCGATCATCCTCAGTAATCTCTGTCGTCGTTTTTAGGTCTAAATCAACGTTTCACTTTTTTGAGTGATTTAACCCACGAATAGCGCTTGCTTTACTCGCATAAAAGTTTGACCGCCTCATGTTCAACGACGGTTGTCAGTGGAAAACGGCAGAGAACCAACAACTCACATGAAATTATTGCGATTCATCTATTTGTCAAAGTTTCGTCGTGTGCAAATCCGCCCCGGAAGTCTTCGTCCTGATAGATCAAAGGCCAATCATGCACTAACTTTCAATTTGGACCACTAAAATTGGGCGGCTCAGTTCGACCAACGCGCTAGAAGCGGCCGTAATCGCGAATTGGGTTGGGCGCACCCAGAGCAGGCCATCGCTTTAGACCGTGGGCAACTTTGCGTAGCCAAAATTTTGAGACCTTCCTATTTAATGTCCGGTTTGCACTGTTTGCGGTCCTCCGGTGAAAGCGGGCCAATGGCCGCAAAGTCCGCAGAGTGGTCGTTCGTACCAACTGCCGCGAATGACCGCTACGAGCCCAAAGCGGAATTGCTTTGCCACGAACGTTGGCAGCTAAAGAAACGCAAGTAACTAACTCCGCGGATATGAAGGTGACCGTTTGCTGAATGCACGACAGGTATTTGAGCATTACCTTTTTAGTTGTGCGTGTATGCCTGTACCTGTGCTTTCTATTCATTAAGGCTTTTCAAAATCTGACGAATGGGCTGACAGAAGCAACCCACCGAGCTAACTTCATTGCAAAGAGGAGGGGTGAATGGGAAGACGTCTCACGACGGTATTGGCCGCCGACATTGTGGGCTATTCCGCGCTGATGGATCAGGACCGTACTGGCACAGTCGCTGCATTAAAGACCTTCCGCGAGGACACGTTTCTCCCGATCGTGGAAGATACCAATGGTTCACTGATCAAAAGCATGGGCGACGGCTGGATCGTCGAGTTTCAATCACCATCTGAAGCAGCAGCTTGCGCGATTGCAGTTCAGTCCGCCCACAAACCTGACCACATCAAACTGCGCATCGGGGTTCACACAGGGGAAGTTGTAACCGATGGCGATGACATTTTCGGCGACGGCATCAATGTTGCGGCGCGTCTGGAGGCTCTCGCGAAGCCGGGACAAGTGCTCTTTTCAGATATGTCACATAACAGCCTTGACCGTAACGATGCGGGATTATTCGACGGCGGAGAGCAAACCGAACTGAAAAACATCACGCGGCATGTTGGAATCTGGTGTTGGCCAAAGGGTACGAAAGCCAATCTCGCGATCAAGGCGGATGTGAGGCCGGGAATCGCAGTGCTCCCATTCGACAATATGTCGGGTGATCCGGAGCAGGAGTTCTTTGCCGATGGCATAACGGAAGACATCATAACTGAGCTATCTCGGTTTCGTTGGTTGATGGTCGTCGCACGAAACTCTTCTTTTTCTTATAAGGGGAAAAGCACGGACATCCGCGACGTGGGCCGCGACTTAGGGGTTCGGTATGTACTGGAAGGCTCCGTTCGGCGTTCCGGGCAGCGCGTCCGCATCACGGGACAGCTCATAGATACCGAAAATGGGAGCCATTTGTGGGCGGACCGCTTTGACGGTGTGCTCGACGACATCTTTGATCTTCAAGATCAAGTCACCGAAGACGTAGTTACAGCTATTGAACCATCGGTGCGGCACGCTGAAACAAATCGTGCGCGTGCAAAACCCACCAAGGACTTACAGGCATACGAGCTCTACCTCCGAGCTTTATCACATTTCCACTTGCTGACTGACCAAGACAACATAGAGGCAATACGACTGACAAAACTGGCTTTGGATCGAGATCCGGAATACGCCTCCGCAGCGGGCTTGCTAGCATGGCTTCATATCCAACGTCTTGTGCAAGGTTTGGAACCTGTAGATCAGGGACCCAAGTCAGCTGTCGCGGCCGCAGAGCAGGTGCTGCGGAGCGATCGCGCGGACGGCATTGCAAAGGCTTATGCCGCGCATTCGATCTCTATGCTGGCACAAGACCTGTCCCGCGCGCGGACAGCCTTTAAGGAAGCATTGTCGGAAAATCCCAACGCGGCGACGGTCCACATGCTCGCCGCTGCAAATCTTTATTTGCTGAATCGCCCTGACAAGGCGCTGGAACATGCAGTCCGGTCTGTCGAACTCAGCCCGGGTGATCCATTGCGGCACGCCGCTTTCATGGGACAGGGTGCCGCCTTGTTTCACTTGGGACGTTATGAGGAAGCCGCGCAGGCCTGTCGCGAAGCCTTGGCTGTGCGTGCAACCTTCCTGATGAGCCACCTGATGCTGATTGCCTCGCTCGCTGAGCTCGATGACATAGATGCGGCAAAAACAGCGGCTGTCAAATTGAACGAAATCGCTCCGAATGCGGCTTCGATAACCGAGACAACACGTTTACCATTATTCTCTATTCCAACCTGCGCTGATCGCTGGCGCAGCGGGTGGAAAAAAGCAGGGTTGCAAGTGTGAAGGCAAACGGCACCCCCCCCGGTTCCGACAACCATGCATTCGGTAAAGGATATTTCGCCTTTGTCTTGAAAATCAGTCGCTGACCAAAACTCTGCCTGGCTGGCCCTCCTCATGGACACGGAACACCAAAATGGTCTTGTCAGAAGAACTTTGCTTGAGCGGGGTAGGGCAGTTGCGTAGCTTTTGCCCATGACCAGACCTGCCTCATTCAAATACTTTAAAACCAGTCCCGAGATCATCCGCCTTGCGGTGATGCTGTACATCCGTTTCCCGCTCTCGCTTCGGAATGTCGAAGATCTGCTGTACGAGAGAGGCATCGACGTGAGCCACGAAACTGTCCGATATTGGTGGAACAGGTTTGGCCCGATGTTTGCATCAGAGGTCCGAAGAAAACGGGTTCAGCCACTCCGAGCCTTTTCAAAATCGAAGTGGCACGTTGACGAGGTTTTCGTGAAGGTGAGTGGCAAGCGGCATTATCTTTGGCGAGCCGTTGATTATGAAGGCGAGGTGCTGGAAGCCATTGTCACCAAACGCCGAAACAAGCAGGCTGCACTGAAATTCCTCAGGAAATTGATGAAGCGGCACGGAGAAGCGGAAAACGTCGTCACGGATCGCTTCGCCTCATACAGAGCCGCGCTCAGAGAGCTTGGCGCTACCGAAAAACAAAGGACGGGCAGGTGGCTCAACAACCGCGACGAGAACTCGCACCTGCCGTTTCGACGAAGAGAACGGGCCATGCTGCGTTTCAGGCGTATGCGAAGTTTGCAGAAATTCGCCTCCGTCCATTCCTCCGTTTACAACCACTTCAACTAGGAAAGATCGTTAGCCAGTCGAGACACCTTCAAGCTGACCCGCGCCGCCGCTCTTAGCGAGTGGCGTCAACTTTGTTCCGGATAAGTTCGCGATTTCCGCGGCAAACTGAGACTAGTTCGAATTAGTCTGACAGCACCCCGCTGAGATTATTTCGAATTTGTTCTACGGCGACCACATTCCAAGTTGTCCTACGTTAAGAGTTCCGCTGTCTTTCACCTCTGCATAAACGCCCATATCCATGTGGCCCAAGTGTTTTCGAATAAGGAACGGGATTCTCATGTCTCGTTCGGCTGTTTCTGGGTTAACTTCAGTGGCGGCGCATCTTTTTGTTCGCGAGATAATTTTTAGTTTCACGTCGCCAAACACCAAGGTAAAGCCGACAGAGTCCAATTCGGAAAACGGTGGTAGCCCCTCCAATTCAATATTCGCGCGAAACCTTGCCGGGTGCAATTCCACGTTTAGCTGCCTACTAAGCGCGTCGACAGAGGCCAGGTTGAGAACAGAAATAGCGTTCATCATTTTTGGCGACACGACCGAAACGTCCGTAAATCGATGTGGGTAAGAAGAGACAAACACTGGCGGCTCGGGGTCCCTTAGACCGAGTGTGTTGTAGAGGAAAGTCGCCGCGTCCCTTTGCCCCTTTGGCTCACGCATTTCGAAGTGGTGAGTTTTCACTCCTACTTTTATTTCCAGCAGCTGATTTTGAGCGTCGAATTTAGTTTGGAGACCGGCCAGACCTGCTTCATTCAAAAGCACAACAAAGCGGTCTTTTTCCAGCGGTTTCGGATTAAGGGTGTCGAATCCGGAGTTGTAGCGAGCAAAGCCAAAAAGGCGGTCACCAGGAATGCCTTCTCCCGCCAGCAGGTTAACGGTGCTTAGTGGTTCCGGACTCAAACCTTTGATAGGGTAGCGGTTCATCCGCACAATGTTGAGTTCGTTCATTCGTGGGATCCTGATTTGTCGAGATATTCCGGCAGTAGGGCTAGCAAGCGCTCTTCAAACTATCCCAATTTAACTCCTTGGATGAACGTCTAGAATATGGTTTCGGCACTATTTTTGGTTGGTTCGGGTTGGCAATCTAAAGCCTTCGGCGTCGTGATTTAAAGCATAGACGCGTTCAATCTCGAATTCCCTCTCCCTTTTCGCATAATGATTCTGAGGAGGTAGGGCGGTGAAATATGCAATAAAAGCAACGTACTATTGACCATTGTCAAGGTGAATTTAACAACTCTGAGGTACGAACCTCAAAAATTTCTGGACTTGAGGTGCGTACCTCAAATAGCCTTGGAGGTATGCCGCGATTCGCACATCCTCGATTGACGGCGAAAAAAGGGAGGAATGGATGACTTACACAAAACTGGCTTCGGTCAGCGCAATAGTCCTTGCCGCTACTACTCTTTCTACCAAGGCAAATGCTGAAGATCTGACACTATGTTGGGCGGCATGGGACCCGGCCAACGCGCTTGTCGAACTATCAAAGGAATTCGAAGCAGAATCCGGCCACACAATGAATTTCGAATTTGTTCCTTGGCCAAATTTTGCGGACAGGATGCTGAACGAACTGAACTCCGGCGGTAAGCTCTGCGACCTGCTGATTGGTGATAGCCAATGGATCGGCGGTGGCGCTGAGAATGGCCACTATGTCCAGCTGAACGACTTCTTCGATGCTGAAAGCATCAGCATGGACGATTTCGCACCTGCAACAGTTTACGCTTATTCGACCTGGCCCAAGGGTACACCAAATTACTACGCGCTGCCCGCGATGGGCGATGCGAATGGTTGGTTCTACCGCAAGGATTGGTTCGAAAACCCTGAAATCCAAGCCGCGTACAAAGAAGCGACTGGTCAGGACCTACGCGAGCCTCAGTCTCAGAAAGAGTTGTTGCAGATCGCGCAGTTCTTCCAAGGTCGTGAAATCGACGGCAAGACTGTGTATGGGGCTGCAATCTTTACCGAGCGCGGCTCGGAAGGCATCACCATGGGTGTCACCGGGGCCCTGTATCCGTGGGGTTTCAAATACGAAAACACTCCTGGCTCATATGATATGGAAGGCGCCGTAAACTCACCGGAAGCGGTTGAGGCTCTGGAATTCTACAAAGAATTCTACAAAACGGCGACGCCTCCGGGATACACCAACTCTTACATGGGTGAGAGCTTGGATGCATTTAAATCCGGTCAAGTCGCCATGGCTATGAACTGGTTTGCGTTCTTCCCGGGTCTTTACGCCGATCCCAATACCGGCGGTGACAAGATCGACTTCTTTGTGAACCCACCGCAAAATCAGGCAGGCTCGACACTGGGCGGACAAGGAATTTCTGTTGTCAGCTACTCGGATAACCAGGACGCCGCACTTGAGTACATAAAGTGGTTCGCGCAGCCGGAAGTTCAGGCCAAATGGTGGGAACTTGGCGGTTACTCGGCACATAACTCGGTGCTTGAAGATCCTGGTTTCGTGGACAGCCAACCGTTTGCCGGTGATTTCCTAGAAGCAATGGGTGGAGTACAGGATTTCTGGCAGGAGCCTGCCTATGCGGAACTCCTGCTGGCAATGCAGAAACGCATCCACGACTACGTTGTTGCCGACCAAGGCACAGCTCAAGAAGCGCTTGATCTTTTGATCGAAGATTGGACGGAAGTCTTCGAAGACGAAGGTAAGCTGTAACCCGGACGCAGGCAGGAGCGGGTGCGAACCCGCTCCACCTTCTCCCGTGTGTCGTAATCCAACAAGAACTGGCAATGAGATGTCTGACAGGTCCGTAAATCGCGTTGCGCAGGCAACGCCCGAGAGAGTTGCGCGAAAAATCAGGGGTTTATCCGACCGCGCGATCGCATGGATATTCATCTCCCCAACGATATTTCTACTGCTGGCAATCAACATCTTTCCGTTGATCTGGACCATCAAACTTAGCTTTACCAACTACAAGGCCAATCGGATCGGGCGCGAGGTCAAAGACGTTGGCTTCAAGAATTACGAGCGTATCCTAACCGACTCTGACACCTGGCTGAATATGCAGGCGACGGCGCATTTTCTATTCTGGACGATCTTCTTTCAGGTTCTGATCGGGTTCACTTTGGCGTGGCTGATCAACAAGAAGTTTAAGGGCAATGACCTTTGGACCACGATCATTGTGTTACCGATGATGCTGTCCCCGGCCGTTGTCGGGAACTTCTGGAAGTTCCTGTATCAGCCACAGATCGGCCTGTTCAATTACATCGTGTCCTGGTTCACCGGCAAGGAGCCGTCGAGCTTTGAGATGTTAGGCTCAGTAACTTTGGCCCCATGGGCGATCGTCATTGTTGATACATGGATGTGGACGCCGTTTGTTATGCTAATTTGCCTAGCCGGGCTGCGCAGCATTCCCGGCTATATCTACGAGGCTGCCGAGATCGACCGGGCCAGCAAGCTGCGGCAGTTCCTCACGATTACTATCCCGATGGTGCTGCCATTTCTGATGCTCGCGGTGCTGTTTCGTGGGATCGAGAACTTTAAGATGTTCGACTTAGTGGTTCAGCTAACCGGCGGAGGGCCGGGTTCTGTAACGGAACTCACTTCGATCAATCTCAAGCGGGAGGCGTTTGAGAAGTGGCGCACCGGCTATGCCTCGGCCTATGCGATCATCCTTTTCGTCACCGTGTTCGGCCTTGCGTCGATCTACGTCAAAGCCCTGAACAAGGTGAAACAGAGATGAGTAGCTTTTCCGTCACCGAACCTTCGAACCGGTCCAAGTGGATCGCAGGCTTCTTGGTCATCACTTATGCGCTGATCACGATGATCCCGTTGGTGTGGATCTTGCTGACTGGCTTCAAATCGCCAGCCGATGCGATCAGCTATCCACCCAAGGTGGTTTTTGACCCGACGCTAGAAGGCTATGTCAACCTTTTCACCACACGCACACGGCAAACGCAGGAGTTTCTGGAAGCCAATCCACCGCAGAACTGGGCCGATGAGATCGTGCGCCAATACGACATGGTGATCGTTGGACCATCCAAGTTCGGTGAGCGCTTTATGAACTCGGTCATCATCGGGTTTGGATCAACGTTCCTGAGTATTTTTCTTGGCACTTTGGCGGCCTATGCCTTCAGTAGGTTCAAGGTCCCGCTTAAAGACGACCTTCTGTTCTTCATCCTCAGTACAAGAATGATGCCCCCGGTTGCTGTCGCCATCCCAATCTTCCTGATGTTCAGAAATCTTGGGCTCAGCGATACGCACTTGGGAATGATCCTGCTGTACACAGGCGTGAACATCTCTCTGGCAGTGTGGTTGCTGAAAGGATTCATCGACGAAATCCCAAGAGAGTACGAAGAAGCCGCTCTCATAGATGGCTACACACGCTTTCAGGCATTTTACAAAGTGGTGCTGCCACAAGCCGCGACCGGCATAGCCTCGACAGCTATCTTCTGCCTCATCTTTGCATGGAATGAATATGCATTTGCCGTACTGCTTACCTCAGCAAATGCGCAGACCGCGCCGCCCTTCATCCCAACCATTATCGGTATCGGTGGTCTGGACTGGCCTGCTGTGGCGGCTGGAGCAACGATCTTCCTGATCCCGGTTATGATTTTCACCATCCTGATGCGCAAACACCTGCTGCGTGGGATCACATTCGGAGCCGTGCGCAAATGAGCGAGTTTCTTACCGGATTGATGCGGCTTCGCCGCGGCCCATGGGAAATGGTCGCAACTATCCTTATCGCACTGGGTGTCTTCATGCTGATGCAGCCCTTTGTCCTTTGGGCTTTCACCTACTCTTTCATCGTAACGCTGATCGGAACCGTTATGTTCATCATCGTCAGCCACTTCCCGGAGTAGAAATGGCCCAGATCATAGTCAAAAACGTAAAAAAGATGTTCGGCGATTTCACGGCTGTACGCGAAAGCTCGTTCACGATTGAGGATGGTGAGTTCTTCATGCTGCTGGGGCCATCCGGTTGCGGAAAGACGACGACACTGCGGATGATCGCAGGTTTGGAACTTCCAACGTCGGGTGAAATCTACCTGGACGGTGAAGAAATCAGTCAACGGCCACCTTCAGAGCGAGACATTGCCTTCGTATTCCAGATGTTCGCGCTGTACCCGCATATGAACGTGCGTAAGAATATCAGCTATCCGTTGATTTCGCAGGGGATGCCACGTGCCGCGGTCAAAGCCAAGATAGAAGAAGTCGCCGGAATTCTGGGGATAACAGACATTCTTGACAGCCCCGTCGGAGGGCTTTCCGGAGGAGATAGACAACGGGTTGCGCTCGGGCGCGCGATTGTGCGCGAACCCAAAGCCTTCATGATGGACGAACCTCTTGGTGCACTTGATGCAGAGTTTCGTGAACACATGGCCGAAGAACTGCGCGCGCTTCATGACCGTATGGGTGCGACCACTGTTTACGTTACACATGACCAGTTGGAAGCCATGCAAATGGGCGACAAAATCGTAGTGATGAACAATGCTGTGATCGAGCAATTCGGCACGCCTCAGGAGATTTACGACAAACCCGCTACGATGTTTGTAGCTAACTTTATCGGGTCTCCTTCGATGAACTTCCTGCCATTTCAGGGAAAGGTCGAACCTGGCACTGAAATGGTTCGCCTGAACGGGCATGACGAACCTGTTCCCAAACTGATGGAAGGGGCTGAAGGTGACTTGGTTTTTGGTGTCCGCCCCGAGCATGTTTTTCTATCAGATGCAAGCGCCTACCGGGCCAAGGTCCTGGCCGCAGAATATTTGGGAACTACCCAGATCGTGACATTGCAAAGCCCGAACGGTGAGCTGAAAGCCCGGGTTGATGCACGCGAAGTCGTTAGCCCTGGCGAGACCGTGGGATTGGAGTTCCGCTCACCCGCAGTAACCCTTTTTGAAAAATCTACCGGACGCGCGTTGAGGTCCGCTCTGAACGACGAGGTGCTGAGCAATGGCTGAAGTCGTTTTGGAGAGTATCTCGAAGTCATTCGGCAATCTTAAAGCGGTGGATGATATCTCAATGACGATCCCCAACGGTGCCTTTGTGGTGTTGTTGGGCCCGACCGGCGCGGGAAAAACAACAACACTGAGATTGATATCCGGACTTGAGAAACTGGATTCAGGAACAGTGCGCATTGGCGGGCGTGACGTTGGAATAGATACACCCGCCCAGCGCGATGTGGCGATGGTCTTCCAGCAATACTCGCTGTACCCGCATATGACAGTGCGTGAAAACCTGTCTTTCCCTCTGCGTTCGCCGATCCTGAAGACGCCAGAGGATGAAATCGCGAGGAAGGTCAACGAAGTCTCGGAGATCCTCCAGATCCCACACAAACTGGACAACAAAGCCACAGAGCTGTCTGGCGGTGAAATGCAGCGGGTGTCAATTGGGCGGGCCCTGGTGCGCGATCCACAGATATTTCTCATGGACGAACCGCTCAGTTCGTTGGATGCCAAGCTGCGGGCGGATTTGCGTGTGGAGCTAAAAAGAATTCAAGCGGATCTGGGGTCCACGCTTTTGTATGTGACCCATGATCAGGTCGAGGCCATGACGATGGCTACGCATATCGGCGTGCTGGAAGAGGGCAGGTTGGTGCAATACGGCACGCCTCGAGATATTTATGAAAACCCCCGCAGCGTGTATGTCGCGAGCCGGTTGGGTTTGCCGCGCATCAACATTCTGCCATCCAACTTGTTTGGTGGGGATCACAAAGGCCCTCAGATTGGCCTGCGCCCTGAGAACATCCTGGAAGGCGAGGGTAGTGATGCTCGTGTGATCCGTGCCGAGCACCTTGGTGACCAAACGCGATTGCACTTGGATTTGAATGGCCACACGGTCGTGACCTTGATTGATGTCCACCAGGACTACCCTGCCGGGCAAACGATAAAGATTCGTCCTCATAACCCGTTGTATTTCGACGCCTCCGGCGCGCGCGTGGCTTAAGGAGCAAAAGCATGGCCCAGTTCCTCAACACAAAAGAAACCCTTGTAACAGAGGCGATAGACGGCCTTTTGGCCTCTTCTGGCGGCGCATTGACTCGGTTGGACGGTTATCCGCATATCAAGGTGGTTTACCGCTCGGACTGGGACAAATCGAAGGTTGCGTTGGTCTCTGGTGGAGGATCCGGTCACGAGCCCGCTCATGCGGGTTTTGTCGGGGCTGGAATGCTGACCGCCGCTGTTTGCGGAGAGGTGTTTGCGTCCCCATCGGTCGAAGCGGTTCTTGCTGGTATTCTCGCCGTGACCGGTGAGGCGGGGTGTTTGCTGATCGTCAAGAATTACACGGGCGATCGGTTGAACTTCGGGCTCGCTGCAGAACGTGCCCGCGCCTTGGGGCGCAAAGTTGAGATGGTGGTGGTGGATGACGACATCGCCTTGCCGGACCTACCGCAACCGCGCGGTGTGGCAGGGACCTTGTTCGTACACAAAATTGCCGGCGCGCTTTCTGAAGATGGCGCTGATCTGGACACCGTGACCAAGGCTGCAAAAAGCGTCATCGATAAAGTGGTCAGCATCGGGATGAGCCTGGACACCTGCACTGTACCGGGGTCTCCGAAAGAGAACAGGATTGCGCCGGGCAAAGCTGAATTGGGCTTGGGTATCCATGGCGAACCGGGTGTCGAACAGGTGGAATTTGCCAATGCGGTCACAGCAATGTCCACCGTCGTGGAAAAGTTAAAACAACGGGTCGGCGCGGGGGAGTGTGTTGCGTTGGTCAACAACCTCGGGTCGACAACCCCTTTGGAAATGTCCGTGCTGACGCACGCTTTGTCCGAGACTGGTTTGACGAGTCACGTTATTGGTCCTGCGCCAATGATGACATCGCTGGACATGCATGGGTTCTCTGTTTCGGTGTTGCCCGTCAGCGAAGGCGAATTGTCGGCGCTTGAAGCTCACGTCGGTCTGGTGGCATGGCCCGGCGTCAATTCTATTGGTCCAGTTCAAGTTGCACCTTTGCCTGATGGCTTGACCCCGATTGATCCTATTCCTTCAAACAACCCAGCCACAAAGGAAACGATCACGCGATTGTCCGAATTGCTGATAAATGCCGAGAAAGACCTGAACGAATTGGATGCCAAATCCGGTGACGGAGACACCGGTAGCACATTGGCAACTGCGGCGAGGGCATTGCAGGGTAGCCTAGACCGAATGCCCCTTGCGGATCTGACACAACTCTTCCCCGCTTTGGGCAACGAACTCAGCCAGACAATGGGCGGTTCTTCGGGCGTGATCCTTGCCATCTTTTTTAATGCTTCCGGAGACGCCTGCGCCAGTGGCGCGTCGATCCCGAAATCCCTTGTGGAAGGTTTGAACCGCGTTAGCCAAGTTGGCGGGGCCAAAGTTGGGGACAGAACGATGATCGATGCGTTGGCTCCCGCGCTGGACGCTTTGCCTTTGGGTTTGGCTCAAGCTGCACAGGCGGCGCGCGAAGGTGCAGACAGTACGGCAAATATTCACCGTGCCAAGGCCGGTCGGGCCGCCTATGTTCCCGAGGAAAACCTAATGGGAAATAACGATCCTGGCGCTGAAGCCGTCGCCTTGCTGTTCGAGGGGTTGGCGCAGGAGATTAAAGGCTGAACGACTTGTGGAAGACCAAAAACACAAACTAATATTGGTGAATAAGCCAACTGTGAATGACATCGCGCGCGTTGCGGGTGTTAGCTTAGCAACCGTTGATCGAGTCCTGAACAGGCGACCAGGCGTTCGGGCCGTGACCGTAGAAAAGGTTCAACAGGCAATCAATGAGCTTGGCTATGTCCGCGACACCGCTGCAGCTAACCTTGCGCGACAGCGTATCTATAACTTCTTGTTCGTGCTGCCCGATACCGACAACGAGTTTGTCGAAGCGCTCAGCAAGCAGATCGTTGAACAGTCACGCGACCAGTTAATTGAGCGGACGCGTATGAAAATTCAACGGGTGGCTCCGTTTGATCCTCAGGAAATTGTCGAGATTCTGGATGCGCTGGACAGTCGCGATATTGATGGCGTCGCCGTTTTCGGACCCGAAACGCCTTCGGTCCGGGATGCCGTGAAAAGAGCCCGGGACAAAGGCGTTCCGGTGGTGGCTTTGGTGTCTGACCTGCCTAGCTCGGACAGGGACCATTTCATTGGAATTGACAATGTTTCGGCAGGTCGTACGGCAGCTCAACTGATGGGGCGCTTTGTGCATCGCAAGGGAAAAGTGCTGGTGCTGACAGGTTCGCGCCTGGCGCGAGATCATTTGGAACGGCGTCAGGGATTTGATCTGGTTATCGCCGAGGATTTTCCGCATCTCGAAGTAGTGGCGTCGGTCGAAGGTCGCGATGACCCTGAGCTAATCTACAAGATGATGCCCGAGATTTTTGAGACCTACCCGGATCTCGTCGGGATCTACTCTTCCGCTGCTGGCAACGCCGGACTGATCCAGTTTCTGTCCGACGGCAATATCAGCAAAGATCTGGTGATTATTGCTCACGAGCTTACGCCGCTGAGCCGCGAAGCGCTGACTCGCGGGACTTTTGATGCGTTGATCTCACAGGATTCAGGCCACTTGGTCCGATCTGCGGTTCGTCTACTGCGCGCAACATCTGACAAGGTTCCGTTCAACAAAGCGCAAGAGCGCATTCGTATCGATATCTATCTGAAGGAAAATTTGCCGCCATAGAGGCATCGGTTTTTGGGGAGGAGACATTATGAAAACGATAAAAGGCCCGGCGTTGTTTCTGGCACAGTTTGCCGGAGATGAAGCGCCCTTCAATTCGTGGGACGCCATCACCAAATGGGCGGCGGATTGCGGCTATAAAGGCGTTCAGGTGCCCAGTTGGGATAGCCGGTTGTTTGATCTTGAAACCGCCGCCTCAAGCACGGACTACTGTGACGAGTTCAAGGGTAAGGCTAAAGAAAACGGCGTAGACGTCACCGAGTTGTCCACGCATCTTCAGGGCCAACTTGTAGCCGTGCACCCCGCCTACGACACAGCTTTCGACGGCTTCGCCGCCGAAAGCGTTAGAGGGAACCCGAAAGCCCGGCAGGAATGGGCTGTGGATCAGGTCAAGAAGGCGCTGTCAGCCTCCAAGAATTTGGGGATATCAGCGCACGCGACATTCTCTGGCGCACTGGCCTGGCCCTATGTCTACCCTTGGCCGCAACGTCCTGCAGGTCTGATCGAAACGGCGTTTGATGAACTGGCCAGCCGTTGGATGCCAATTCTGGATCACGCGGAAGACTGCGGCGTCGATGTGTGCTATGAAATCCATCCGGGCGAAGACCTGCATGACGGTGTGACCTTTGAGATGTTCCTCGAACGGACAAGCAACCATGCTCGGGCATGTATGTTGTACGACCCGTCACATTATGTACTGCAATGTCTCGATTATCTGGACAATATCGACATCTACAAAGACCGGATCCGGATGTTTCATGTCAAAGACGCCGAGTTCAACCCGACCGGTCGGCAGGGCGTCTATTCCGGTTATCAAGGCTGGGTTGATCGGGCAGGAAGGTTCCGGTCGCTTGGCGATGGTCAGGTCGACTTCGGGGCTGTGTTCTCCAAAATGGCGGCGAACGACTTTGACGGCTGGGCTGTGGTAGAATGGGAGTGTTGTCTGAAACACCCTGAGGACGGGGCGCGTGAAGGCGCGCAGTTCGTGTCCGATCACGTTATCCGCGTGACCGAGAAAGCCTTTGACGACTTTGCGGATGGTGGCACAGACGAGGCGGCCAATCGGAAAATGCTGGGGATAGACTGATGGTAACTGGACGCAATGAAGAAACATCTGGCCGCATTCGCCTTGGCATGGTTGGCGGCGGCAATGATGCGTTCATAGGCGGTGTGCATCGAATTGCCGCTCGCTTGGACGACAAGTTCGAGTTGGTCGCAGGTGCTTTGTCTTCAACGCCGGAGAAATCCAGGGAAAGCGGTGCGGTGTTGGGACTCGACCGGGTCTACGACGATTTCAAGCAGATGGCGATCAGAGAGGCGCGTTTGAAATCGGGGATAGAGGCAGTCTCGATCGTCACGCCCAATCACGTTCACTACGCCGCCGCGCGCGAGTTCCTGAAGCGCGGCATTCATGTGATTTGCGATAAACCCCTCACCTCGACCCTTGTGGATGCCAAGAAGCTGGTCAACGCGGCAGAAAGTTCCGGTGCGCTGTTCATTCTGACCCACAATTATACCGGCTACCCCATGGTCCGTCAGGCGCGTGAGATGGTCGCCAATGGGGAGATCGGCAAAATCCGCGTGGTTCAGGTTGAATATCCGCAGGATTGGTTGACCGAGCAGCAGGACTTCAAACAGGCCGAATGGCGAACCGATCCTGAGCGTTCCGGCACAGGGGGGTCGACCGGTGACATCGGAACCCATGCTTATAACATCGCCTGCTTTGTGACAGGTCTGAAACCGGAGAGCCTTGCAGCTGACTTGCAGGCCTTCGTGCCAGGACGCAAAGTCGATGACAATGCGCATGTCCTGTTGCGGTTCGAAGGCGGCGCGCGCGGGATGCTGTGGTCGTCCCAAGTTGCCCCTGGAAACGAAAACGCCCTGCGATTGCGCGTATATGGTGAAAAGGGTGGGCTTGAATGGGCGCAGGAAGACCCGAACTATCTTTGGTTTACGCCTTATGGCGAACCAAAACGTCTGATCACCCGAAATGGGGCCGGAGCCGGGGATGCCGCCAATCGGCTGAGCAGGGTGCCTCCGGGTCATCCGGAAGGGTATCTGGAGGGGTTTGCAAACATCTATAGTGAAGCTGCGGATGCCATTATAGCGTTTCGAAGTGGGAATTCGCCTGATCCGTCGGTGATCTATCCCACCGTTCAGGATGGGTTGAATGGTGTCAGGTTCGTCGCAGCTTGTGTGCAAAGCTCTGCAAGAAATGCAGCTTGGGTAAAGTTGGAGTAGCGCGATACTCGCCTTGACAGGGCGTCATCCATAATTAATTTTACCAATTAAAATAAAACATCAAAGGGTGACGCCGAATGTATCTTGGATTGGATTTGGGAACGTCGGGTCTCAGAGGAATTCTGATTGATGACGCCGGTCTCGTCGTCAGCGACGCAGAAGCTGGCATTTCCACATCGACGCCAAAACCCGGTTGGTCCGAGCAGAATCCGTCAGATTGGATTAACGCGTGCACAAAGGTTATTGCGAAGCTCCGGTCAGACAACGCATCGGCATTCGCAAAACTGCGCGGAATTGGTCTGAGCGGGCACATGCATGGTGCCACCTTGTTGGATGCCGAAGGTGAAACTCTAAGGCCCTGCATTCTATGGAATGACACACGATCTGCAAACGAGGCAAAAACACTCGATCAGTCTCCACAGATGCGGACCATTTCCGGGAACATTGTTTTCCCGGGTTTCACAGCGCCGAAACTGGAATGGGTGCGGTCGCACGAGCCCGAGGTTTTCTCAAAAACAGCCAAAGTTTTATTGCCGAAAGACTATCTTCGGTTTTGGCTGACAGGTGAATACATCTCGGACATGTCAGACAGTGCCGGAACATCCTGGTTGGATGTTGACAAACGGCAGTGGTCTGAAACGGCGCTGGGTTTGGGTCACATGCAGGCCGCACAGATGCCGCGTCTTGTCGAAGGGAATGAGCCGGCTGGTGAACTGAAAACCGAGCTGCGGCATGCATGGGGCCTTTCTGGTCCTGTTGTCGTGGCGGGTGGCGCAGGCGACAACGCAGCGGCGGCTTGCGGTATCGGGAGCGTAAAGGACGGTGCGGGTTTCGTGTCGTTGGGAACGTCCGGAGTTCTTCTTGTTGCTCGGGATGCATATGGCCCGGCGCCTGAAACTGCAGTGCACTGCTTTTGCCATGCTGTTCCCGAAATGTGGATACAAATGGGGGTCATACTCTCGGCAACAAACAGTATGAATTGGCTTTCAAGCAATCTCGGCCAACCTGTGGAAAAACTGGCGTCGATGGTACCTGATAGCATTGCCAGACCTTCTTCGATTACGTTCCTGCCGTATCTTTCAGGCGAGCGAACGCCGCATAACGACAGTCGCATTCGAGCAGCATTCTTGGGTGTCGACGTCGCATCGGGCCCCGCCGATCTGACCCAATCTGTGATGGAGGGCGTTGCCTTTGCAATGCGTGACTGTCTCGAAGCCTTGAAAAGCACAGGGACCTCGCCGACCAACTTGATGGCTGTTGGAGGAGGTGCAAGATCCAGGTTTTGGTTGGAAACACTTGCTACGGTATTGCAAGTGCCTTTGGATGTTCCAAAAGGCAGCGAATTCGGCGCGGCCATGGGCGCTGCACGACTTGCGATCTGTGCCGCTAACAATGCAAAGCCCGGCGACATTATGAAGCCGCCTAAAATTCAGGAAAGCATCGACCCACGCAAGGATCTGGTCGAACCCTATGAAAGGGAATTCGGACAATATCGGCAGTACTATAAGGCGCTGGCGCCCTTGGCGGGTGGATGATGGCTGAAGTTGGAAAACCTTCTCGGTTCGAAACGGTTATGCTGACTGATGGGGACATGCGAGCCTCGGTGCTGAACAATGGGGCATTCACTCAAGGTTGGTGGTACAAGGACGTGCGGCTTTTTTGGGGGTTCAATGACCTAATTAAATACTTCGCCGATAAAACCTTTATGGGCGCAACCGTTGGCCGTGTTGCGAACCGGATCGGCGGCGCGCGGTTCGAGTTGCAAGGCGCTGGTTTTGAACTTAACGCCAATGAAAGTGAAAACACTCTACATGGGGGAGCAGAGGGGCTTTCCAAACAATTCTGGAACCTTGAGCAGACCGCACCAAACGAAGTGGTATTGCGTTACCTTTCACGCGACGGGGAAAGCAGCTTTCTAGGGAACGTCCGGTTCGGGGTCAGTGTCACGCTACGGAACCCATGGTTGACCTACACACTACAAGATCATTCTGACCGGCCTAAACCGATCAATCTTACACAACACAACTACTATACTTTGGGCAGCGCAAAGGGTGTTGACGCACACGAGCTGGAACTCGCCTCAGAGCGGTACTCAGAAATTGACGAACAAGGAGTTCCGTCCGGCGGGCTATGTTCGACCAAGGACAGCGAATTGGATTTCTCTACACCTAGATCGATCGGGCATGTTCCGATGCCGATCGACCACTATTTCTGCTTTGATCAAGCCCGTGACCCGACAGATCCGGTCACGAAATTCACCGCGTCGTCCGCTCTTTTTCTGGCCGCTTATGCTGACCAACCCGGAGCACAGGTTTATTCGGGTGCCCATATGGCGAAGCCACTACGCGGTTCATCTGGTTCGTGCATCGAGCCATCGGGATGCCCGAACGCGCCCAACATACCTTCGTTTCCCTCGGTCATTTGCACGCCCGAAAAACCGTACCGGCATGAACTCTCGCTCGAGATCACGGAAGGTGGCAATGGGAGTTAGGCTATTCATTCCCATCATCAGCTTTTTGATTGCTGGCACCAGCGCCAATGCTCAGGAACTTGGACCACCTCCGACTTTCCTTGAGCCTGATTTCCACCGCGTTGAATTGGGACAGTTGCTTTTCTACGATCCGGTTTTGTCCGGCAACAAGAACATCAGTTGTGCGACCTGTCATCACCCTAGGCTTGGCACGTCGGACGGCCTTTCGCTCGGCATCGGGGAAGGCGGGATCGGCTTGGGTACTGAACGCACGCTGGATACTCAGAATACGCCGGAGCAACGTATCCCTCGAAACTCACCGGCGCTTTGGAATCTTGGTGCGACGGAGTTCGCGACGTTTTTCCATGATGGGCGTCTTGAAGCCGATCCAACGCAACCAAACGGGATCAGAACTCCTTTGGGGACACATATGCGGTCCGGTTTTCAATCGGCATTGGCGGCACAGGCGATGTTCCCGGTGCTTTCACCAGACGAAATGGCCGGTCATTACTCCGAAAATGACGTCAGCGAAGCGGTTCGATTGGGGCTATTGACACAACAAGGTGGAGCGTGGGACCTGATTGCGGCTCGTGTTGCCGCCATCCCAGAATACAAGCAGCGCTTTGATGCCATTACGCCGGGTAGTGAGATCTCATTCACGGCCATTGCAAACGTGATCGCAGATTTCATCGCATTCGAATGGCGCGCCGACAACAGCCCCTTTGATCGCGCGATGCGAGGCGAAGACGCACTATCTAAAAACGCCGAATTCGGCATGCACCTGTTTTTCGGCAAGGCGGGGTGCAGCAGTTGCCACGCGGGCTGGTTCCAGACGGATCACAAGTTTCATTCGATCAGTTTGCCGCAAATCGGGCCTGGAAAGGCCGCGCGGTTTGAGAGTCATGTTCGCGATGATGGGCGACTTCGTGTTACAGGTCGTGCCGAAGATGCGTTCACATTTCGCACGCCATCTCTACGCAATGTAACGCTGACCGCGCCGTATGGGCACAACGGAGCATTTGCGCGACTCGAAGATATCGTGCGCCACCATCTGGACCCGGTTACATCCTTGCGAAACTACAAGGTGGAGATGGCTTTGTTGCCAGATTTCCCGGGCTCTGAAGACGAAACTCCCTTGCTGGAGCAGCAACATCTGGATGCCATTGCCAACAGCAACAGCTTGTCGAAAATTACTCTTACGGATCACGAGGTCGACGCTCTTTTAAGTTTTCTGGCAAGCCTTGAGGATCCGGCGCAGAGGCTGGGTGTGCCTGCCCAAGTTCCAAGCGGTCTGCCGGTAGATCAATAGTCACCGACGCATTTGAACAATCTGGTTCGGTGCCACGTCCTGCCATGTGCTGGCCTCTCCATCCGGCCAGACTACCCGAAGCTGTACTTGGGTTTCGTCCCCCAAACCGAAATGTTGATATCCAGTCACACCACCAGCATGTCCGCCGCCAATGGTTATTTCTCGGGTTTGCAAACCTTGCGCGGTTTGAACCTCGACAAATCCACCGACCGCTGCCTGGTTGGATTTGTCCTGAGCAACATCAACCAACAGCCAATTGCCGCCTGTTGAGATATTTTGACTGACCTCAAGTATTGATCCACGGTTTACGACCACCAGATCGAGCCACCCATCGTTGTTCAGATCTGCAAGCGCTGCACCGCGAGACTTCGCCATCGAAGCAACACCAGCCTCTGCCGAGGCTTCGATAAACTGACCTTCCGAGCGCTGAACCAACAGGTTATTTGGATCGTTCAGTGCAGCATCCGGCATTTGCTCGACATTGCCTTTGGTCACGAAGATGTCGTCTCGGCCGTCATTGTTGACGTCTCCAAACTGTGCGTGCCAGCCGGTCGACGGCCTTCCGTCGTTACCGACATGCGGTCTGTGTGCGGTTGTGCCTTTTTCGTAAGTTGCATCGCGCCACGTCGGGCCGTTGGTATCCGGGTCAAACACCTGAAGTTTCTGGTCGCCCATCGAGGTCAGATAGACCTCGGGAAAGCCATCTCCGGTCAGATCGCGAGAGGCAATACCCATTCCCCAGATCGAATAGGGCAGCCATCCGTCTTCGGTCGAGTATAATCGCGGTTCAGGCTCCATCGCCCATAGCTGTTCTTGCCCATTGCGCACGTAATAGTGGCGGTCATTGCTGACACGAAGGTCTGCGCGTCCGGATCGTGCCCAGTCGGAAAACAGAATGGAAAGCGAGCAGAAGCTGGGTTCTAGTTGCTGGGGTTTGCCATAGCTGCCCCCGTTCGGGCGGTAGAGTAGGGTTGGGTCGCAAGATTCAAACGGGCCTTCCGGGTCGAAGCGATCCACGTAAGTTCCAAATGCCAATGTTGGCAAGGATTGGTCGTCTTCCCATGTGGCCGAAAATCCAGTGGTCCAGTGATCCACGGTTTGGAACTTGATGTTATCGAAGGGACGGAACTGACAATCCGACTGACCTTGAAGCAGGACATCATCGCCCACACGCAATATGGCCAGATCCATCAAACCATCGCCGTCAACGTCCAATGGGTAGGCGCCGGTTACTCCGGTTAAGGACAGCTGATCCGGTGTCTCAATAAGAAAAGAAACCTCGCCCTCAGAGGTGTTTTTGAACAGCTGAGATCGATTGGACCCGCCCGCGACGAACAATTCGGGTAATGTGTCTGCGTTACAATCAAAAACCGCTACTCCGCCGCCAACAAAGTGCTCCCAGCCGCCATCGTAAATATGAACGGGCACGTCGATGCTTTTGAATTGAAGCTGTGAATCGGCATCGGCAGCTGTGGCAAGAACGAGTAATGCCGCAAATTCAGGACGCATTCGCCGCAAGCCCCTTTACCTTCAGGATCGAGACCTGTTCGATCCCATACGCGGCCGCACCTTTGGCCCACATCAGATCGCCCCAGTGATGCACTTTGATTTCAGGCAAGGGTGCGTCGACATTCACAACACCATTTTGAATGCGCGTCATAACCTCGGCCGAGCAGAGGTGTTCAAAGCTCATTTGCGCACCTGACACAATGATGCATTGGGGATCGAACAGATTGATCAGATTGGACACTCCAAGACCAAACATCTGCCCCGCACGCGCAAGCACCGAGGTGGCTCTGTCATCACCGGAAATGGCGCGAGTGTGGATGTCCGAGACCGTTTGCATGTCGTCGGCGTGACCCGTGACAGTCATTTCTCGGATCAAGGCGTAGTCCCCAACATAGGCTTCCAAGCACCCCCGTTGACCGCATTGGCACAGAGCGCCGTCGAGTTGCACTTTGATATGCCCAAACTCAGCCCCACAGCCTCTTTTCCCGCGGTAGAGCCTACCGTCCAAAACGATACCGAGGCCAACACCATGTTCGATCGTGACAACAAGAAAGTTCTTTAGCCCTTTGCCTAGCCCAAAAAGCTGTTCGGCTTTTGCGACGAGGTTGGCGTCGTTTTCCACGAAGGCAGGGCAGGGGAGCTCTTTCGCAATTAAAGGGTTGAAATCAATGTTTCTTTCGGTCACCGAAGACGACCAGTGGACAAAGTTTCTAGCTGCATCAATCTGCCCAGCCAATCCGATTGAAATGCCAGCCAAGTGTTCGATTGAAAGACCGACCTGTTGGCATGTGTCTTCAAGGGCCAAGCGGATAGTCGATATAAGGTTTGCCGGCGACATTCGGGCGTCTTCAAGCTGGGCCTTGTGCGACGTCACCTCGTTCCCTTCAAAATCCACGAGAATGACCGAGATCATTTGGCGTGCAACCTTCAGGCCCGCGACAAGGAACGACTGGCCGTCCAATTGCAGCAAAACTCTGGGTCGCCCCCTTTTTCCCGACTTTGACTGTGCTTCGCCTTCAATCTCTTTGATCAGCCCTGCCGAGATCAAATCAGCCGTTGCTGAGGTGATCGTGGCAGGACTGGTTTCCAAGGCGGACGCGATATCAATCCGTGAAACGGATCCCTTACTTCTGATCTGTTCCAACACCCGCAAGCGGGTTGCGTTTCTTTGGTCCAAAGAAACCACAGACGCTTTGCTTTTCAGCATCTTGTCCTCGCGAATCTTACTCTGGACCCAACTTAAGTGAATTTAATGATGTCTTGTAGGCTAAATATTTTACCGACTGAAATAAATATGGTATTCAAATTTGTGAGAGCCGCGAATCGAAATGCGATGGCTCGGCAAATGGGAGGAAATCATGAAGAAAATTCTCAGCTTTACGGCTGTGGCCACTTTGTTGGCTTCGACCGCATTCGCAGAGCCAGTGGTTGGCGTAAGCTGGTCGAACTTTCAGGAAGAGCGTTGGAAAACGGACGAGGCGGCAATTAAGTCGGCGCTTGAAGCAGGCGGCGCCGAGTACATTTCGGCAGACGCGCAATCGTCTTCCGCAAAGCAGTTATCGGACATTGAAAGCCTGATCGCTCAAGGTGTGGACGCGCTTATCATTCTCGCGCAGGACGCGCAGGCCATTGGACCGGCTGTTCAGGCAGCGGCGGACGAAGGTATTCCAGTCATTGCTTATGATCGCCTGATTGAGGACGACCGAGCGTTCTATTTGACCTTCGACAATGTGGAAGTCGGCAGAATGCAGGCCCGAGCTGTCTTTGAGGCCATGCCCAAAGGCAACTACGTGATGATCAAAGGCTCTCCTACTGATCCGAACGCAGATTTCCTGCGCGGTGGTCAGCAAGAGATCATTGGAGCAGCCGTCGACAGCGGCGACATTGTAATTGTTGGTGAAGCCTATACGGATGGCTGGTTGCCCGCGAACGCGCAGCGAAATATGGAGCAGATTCTGACCGCGAATGAGAACAACGTGGATGCAGTCGTTGCGTCGAATGACGGTACTGCAGGCGGCGTAGTTGCGGCCCTGACTGCGCAGGGCATGGAAGGCATTCCAGTGTCTGGTCAGGACGGCGATCACGCGGCGCTGAACCGTGTTGCGCTGGGAACTCAGACAGTTTCGGTATGGAAGGATGCCCGTGAACTCGGAAAGGCCGCTGGCGAAATCGCTGTCGCACTGAGCGGTGGAACAAGCCCGGCTGACGTCGAAGGCGCAACAAGCTGGACATCACCAGGTGGCACCGCGATGAATTCGGTCTTCCTTGCGCCGGTTCCGATCACCAAGGACAACCTGTCCGTCGTTGTGGACGCCGGATGGATCCCATTGGAAGATCTGTGCCAAGGCGTTGAAAACGGACCTGCTCCTTGTAACTAATCTTCAAAGTCCCTGGCTCTGTCTGGGCCGGGGACCATTGCTGAATATGAAAGATCGGAAATGACCGAAACTTCGTCTCAGCCGGTACCTGAAAAAGCGAAACCCAGCCTGTTCCATCAATTGGAACTGGATATGCGGCTTTTGGGAATGATCGGCGCATTTGTCATCCTGTGCATCGGGTTCAACATCTTCACAGATGGGCGGTTCCTGACGCCTCGAAACCTGTTCAACCTGTCTATCCAGACGGTTTCGGTTGCCATTATGGCGTGCGGGATGGTGTTCATAATCGTCACGCGGTACATCGATTTGTCGGTCGGAGCATTACTTGCAACAACGTCAGCAGTGATGGCAATGACGCAAACCGAGCTTTTGCCGCAGGTGCTTGGGATGGGTTTGAACAATCCGGCCACATGGGCGATCACCATTGTCGTCGGGCTATTTGTCGGCACGCTTATTGGTGCGTTTCATGGCTGGATGGTTGGTTATCTGACGATACCAGCGTTCATCGTCACGCTTGGTGGATTTCTGGTTTGGAGAAACGTGGCGTGGTATTTGACGAGCGGCCAGACGATTGGTCCTCTGGATAGTACATTCCTGATGTTTGGCGGGACCAACGGAACACTGGGCACGTCGACAAGCTGGCTGTTTGGGTTGTTCGCTACCGCGATCGCGATCTGGGCGTTGTGGAGTGGTCGCCGCGCAAAAGCGTCACATGGGTTCCCTGTGAAACCTGTTTGGGCCGAGGCCACTCTGGCTGGGATAATCGCATTTGCTATCCTTGGGTACGTTTACATCGTAAACAGCTACGCTATTCCTACGCGCCGTCTGCAACGTATGTTCGAAGCGCGCGGCGAGACAATGCCAGAGGGGCTGGTTGTAGGATACGGCATACCGATTTCTGTCCTCATTCTGATTATCGTGGCTGTCTCGCTGACAATCGTGGCGCGTAAAACCCGGTTTGGACGCTACATCTTTGCCACCGGCGGAAACCCTGATGCGGCAGAGCTTTCTGGCATCAATACTCGGCTGCTGACCGTGAAGATTTTTGCGCTTATGGGCTTTCTGTGCGCCGTTTCTGCTGTGGTCGCCTCGGCGCGCCTTGCAAACCACTCAAACGACATTGGAACGCTGGACGAACTGCGCGTCATCGCCGCTGCAGTGATCGGAGGAACTGCATTGTCGGGCGGCATCGGTACCATCTATGGCGCGATCCTTGGTGCATTGATCATGCAGGCGCTGCAATCGGGCATGGCAATGGTTGGCGTTGACGCGCCGTTTCAGAACATCGTGGTCGGCAGCGTCCTCGTGTTGGCTGTCTATATCGACATCGTCTATCGCAAACGACTGGGGGCAAAATGATGCAAGCACAGGATGTGCAGAAAAAACCTTCCGGCACAGGGGGCGGTTCAGGCGCGCCGCCATTGGTCGAGATGCGCGACATCTCGATTTCCTTTGGTGGGGTCAAGGCCGTCGACCATGTGTCGGTCGATCTCTATCCGGGTGAAGTCGTTGGTCTACTTGGCCATAACGGGGCCGGAAAGTCCACGTTGATCAAGGTATTGTCCGGTGCCTATCAGATGGACCACGGCGAGATACTGATCGATGGCAAATCGGTCGAGATTGGCAATCCCCGTGACGCCCGGGCGAACAACATCGAAACGATATATCAGACGCTCGCCTTGGCCGACAATCTGGACGCGACATCGAACCTGTTCCTTGGGCGCGAGATGACGACGCCTTTTGGTTTGGTCAACGACGCAGCCATGGAGGCAGAATGCCGAAAGATAATGGCTCAGCTCAACCCGAACTTTCAGAAGTTCAATGATCCGGTTTCTGCCTTGTCAGGGGGGCAAAGACAATCAGTGGCGATCGCTCGGGCTGTCTACTTCAACGCACGTATTTTGATCATGGATGAGCCGACAGCAGCGCTTGGGCCGCATGAAACTCAGATGGTGGCGGATTTGATCCACCAGCTAAAGGCGCAAGGCATTGGGATATTCCTGATCGATCACGACGTGCATGCCGTCATGGAACTGTGCGACCGCGCCTCGGTCATGAAGAACGGAAAACTGGTTGGCACGGTCGATATCGCAGACGTCACTGATGACGATCTTTTGTCGATGATTATTCTCGGCAAACAGCCAACGCAAAAAGCAGAATAGGGTCAGGTATGGCAAGCGGATTTTTCAATGGGATCGAACGGATCCAATATGAGGGCGTGGATAGTCAAAACCCAATGGCCTTCCGGCATTACAACCCCGATGAAGTGATTTTGGGTAAACGCATGGAAGACCATCTGAGGTTTGCAGTGGCCTGGTGGCATTCCTTTGCATGGGAAGGGGGGGATCCCTTTGGAGGACCCACCCTGGAGCGCCCATGGCATCCGCAGGACGACATGGGACGGGCCCGCATGAAGGCCGATATCGCTTTCGAGATGTTTGAACTTTTGGGCCAACCCTATTTTTGCTGGCACGACGCTGACATCCGTCCCGAGCAGGGCAACTTTGCTAAAAACCTCAATGCCTTGGAAGAGATCACCGATTACATTGGTGAAAAGATGCAGGTTTCAGGCACCAAGCTTCTTTGGGGAACGGCCAATATGTTCAGCCATCGTCGCTGGATGTCTGGCGCCAGTACTAATCCAGACCCTGACGTTTTTGCATACGCCGCAGCGACAGTAAAATCCTGTATCGACGCGACCCACAAGCTTGGCGGCGAAAACTATGTTCTTTGGGGCGGACGTGAAGGCTATGAGACCCTGCTGAACACGGATCTGAAAACCGAACTGGACCACATGGGCAGATTTTTAAACATGGTCGTAGAGTACAAACACAAAATCGGGTTCAAAGGTACCATTCTTGTAGAACCGAAACCTCAGGAGCCTTCCAAGCACCAATACGACTATGACGCAGCTACTTGCATCGGATTTCTCAGGAAGTACGGGTTGGAGAACGAAGTGAAACTGAATCTCGAGCAGGGCCATGCGATCCTTGCCGGGCATAGCTTTGAGCATGAAATTGCAGTCGCGGCTGCCGAAGGGATGCTGGGTTCGATTGATATGAACCGCAACGACTACCAGTCTGGATGGGATACAGACCAGTTCCCGAACAATACACCGGAAGTTGCCTTAGCTTACTATTACATCTTGAAGGCGGGTGGTTTTACCACCGGCGGCACTAATTTCGACGCCAAAATTCGCCGACAATCGATTGACGCCGTCGATCTTGTGGCAGCTCATATCGGTGGAATGGACATATGTGCACGCGGTTTGAAAGCTGCCGCGGCAATGATTGAAGATGGTGGCATGGATGCCGCTCTTTTGGATAGGTATTCTGGTTGGAACACTCCAAAGGCGGCCTCAATGTTGGAAAGCAGTCTGGAGCAAGTATACGACCGGGTCATAGATGAGGATATTAACCCGGCACCAAAGTCCGGTCGCCAGGAAATTCTGGAAAACTACGTGAACAGGTTTGTGTGAAAATAGTTGTTGTCAGAAGAACTTGGGTTGAGGCGGGCAGGGTGCCTTCGTAGCCTTCGCGCATGATCAAACAATCGCCATTCAAATACTTCAAGACCAGTCCAGAGGTCATTCCTCTGGCAGTCATGCTGTACGTTCGGTTCCCATTGTCGCTTCGAAACGTGGAAGACCTGCTGCACGAAAGGGGAATTGAGGCGAGCCACGAGACTGTTCGATTTTGATGGAACAGGGTCGGCCCGATGTTTGCTGCTGAGATCCGAAGAAAGCGGGTGCAACAACTTCGAGCCTTTTCAAAATGGAAGTGGCATGTGGACGAGGTTTTTGTGAAGGTGAACGGCAAACACCACTATCTCTGGCGTGCAATCGATCATGAGGGTGAGGTGCTGGAAGCAGTTGTCACCAAACGCCGAAACGAGCAAGCGGCATTGAAATTCCTCAAAAAATTGATGAAGCGCCATGGCTGTGTAGAGAGATCGTGACGGATCGTTTCGCTTCCTACAAAGCTGCGCTCAGAGAAATGGGCGGGCCCGAAAAACAACAGACGGGAAGGTGGCTCAACAACCGCGTCGAGAATTCGCACCTGCCGTTTCGACGAGCCCAAAGCAGACCCAGGGGCGTTCTGCGGCGAATGACCGTTTCAAGTCCAAACTACTTGATGCTGCGCGTGGCAGCAATGTCAGCTTTCAGGTCGCTCTCGTATTTTCTACATTGCGGGGCGAGGCGATCGCGGTGAGCTACTTTTAGCTCAATCGACCATAAAAGGTCATTCGGGCGGCTTCAGAAAGTTCGACACCGGGTTCGGCATTATAAGCAAGCACTGCGAGAATGCGCGTTAGATCACCTTCATTAGGTGCAACCCGGTGAATCGAGTTGCGGCCCCGGAAGAAGACCAGTGTACCGGCATCGGCCTCGACAATTTCCACTGGTGCCTTTCCGTCCAAAATTTCATTAACTTTCTCAAATCCCATTTCGCCTAAATCTGCATCGCGAACGGCGTTAACGTATTCGAACTTCCCACCCTTTTCAGGCGCTTGCACCATCAAGGTGATGGCAAAGGACGAGTTGTCAAAATGCCAGCCAAGCTCCTCTCCCTTTTCAGCAAAATGCAGGTTGATGGAAGATAGCGGATCTGCGTATTGGTGCATCGCGTCTTCGCCAAGGACATCGCACAAGAAGCTCCGGAAAACCGGGGCGTCATAGAGTTGGCGCAACGGTGAACCCTGCGGCATCAAATCATCGGTAATGCATCCTTTGGATGAGGTAACGAGGCGATTGCGTGCATGGTCGTCAGCAAACCTTTCGTCTTTTGGGGTCAGGTAGACGTTGTGTTGCTTTGTTGACTTAAAGACCTTGTCTTTGCTGGCGATGCCCTCGTCACGGATTGTATCAATCGCTCCCTTTTGAACAAATCCCGGCATCACGAAGACACCCGTTTCGTTAAACTCTTTCTTACAAGCTGCGCGGAAATCCGGATTGCCTATCGGAAAGGCTTTTAAGTCGATAATGTCTTTCAGCTCCATTGGTCTCTCCTGCCGTCAAGTTGCGTTGTTGACGTGATACAGAGGCACAAAGAACAAATAAAATTGTTTTTTGTTGCCTTTAAAGTGGAAAAAGTTATCCAAGCGTCATGGCCGAAATAACACTCAAACAATGCCGTTACTTCCAAGCAGTGGCGCAGACTGGTGGGATCGCTTCGGCAGCGCAGCTCGTTAGCATCTCGCAGCCCGCCGTTGCCCAGGCTATCGCCAAACTGGAAACTCAAACGGGACTTGTGTTGTTTCGACGCTTGCACGCGCGCGGAATGGAGCTGACGGCACAAGGTGTCGAGTTCCTTCGATATGCTGAGCAAATGCTGGTTTACGCCGACAAAATGGACGTCGCAGTGGCAGATATTGCTGCTCACAGAATGGGAACATTACGCCTAGGCTGCTTTCAGTCGATTGCGCCGTTCTACCTGTCGCACATCCTCAGCGTCTTCCCGAGACATATGCCTGGTGTAGTTTTGGATGTCGACGAACTTCTGCAAGAAGACCTGATCATAGCCCTGGGCCGAAACGAAATCGACCTAGCGATCCTTTATGATCTGGGCATTGATGACACCTTGTTCCGCATACGTCCTCTTGCAACGGCAGACCTCTATCTGATCGTCCCACCAAACCACAGGCTTTCAAAAAGGGCGTCCGTGTCTATTCGTGAGATCGACGGAGAGGAGTTCGTGCTTTTCGATGCGCCTCAAAGCCGGGACTATTTTCTTAGCATTTTTGCCGAGTTCGATATTGCACCGAAGATCACGTTTCGATCGTCGTCGATTGAATCGGTTCGCTGTAACGTGGCAAACGGGCTGGGTGTTTCGCTTCTCTCGATGAAACCTGCCGACAACAAAACCTACGACGGCGGTCGGGTTGTCCCGATCAAACTCTCGGATGCAATACCCCCGATGCGAATTGTCATCGCGTCACATATGGAAGCCCCGGAGAACCTGCTGGCTGACAGGTTTACCGGCATTTGTCGGAGCCTGTTCCAGGACCGGAAAATTCCATAGGACGTTGCGAGGCTGGAAGCTAAATAACGTGGAGAGCGGTCATTTATCGGACGCAGGGAAACGCCTGCTTTGTCCGCAATGCGGTCTCTCGGGAAAATTTAGCAAACGACCGCATTGAGCCCATCCAGTGAATTCGATTTTTTCGCTGCGTGCGCTCGCAGCACGGATTTTTCAGAGGGCGCCTGATTTCTCGCACCGCTCCGCTGCGGGAAAAGCGGCCGTTCAGGTTTAGTACAGCAACACGATAGAACACGGCTCACAGATCACGGACTTAACAGACCTTTTGGTTGGCTCACTCACCTGCGGTTCAGCTTTTGCTCAGTCATACGAAGGTCGATAGTACAGTACGTTACCTAGGTGTCGAACTCGAAGACGTGTTGAGTATCGCCGAGAAAATAAACTTATAAAAAGCACTGGGCGAACGGCTGTGTGCCGTTCGCTTTCCGAAACCAGCCGTGCCCAAAATCGCGGCAGCATCGGCAAAGAGACTAACCGGACGCTGTCATAGGGTTGGAAGCAGAATTCCCTTCTAAATCGCAATCAAAGATAGGAAATCTATTCCGCGTTCGAAAGTCCACCAACTTGCGATAGCTGCACATCCGATTGCAATCGAAACTCTCAACGACATTTCGGGTGTTGGACCTAATCTCGCGAAGAGGTGCAGCAATGGCCAGATCACAAGAACGATAGCAAGCTGACCAACTTCAACGCCAAGATTAAACGCCAGCAGGCTCTGCCAGATGTTGGGCGACGTCACCTGAAGTATTTCATGTAAAACGAAACTGAAGCCCAAGCCATGAAGAAGACCCATAAGTACCGTTACGACAAAAACCTTTTTGTTAGAGTTCTTTTCTAGCTCATCCCGCCTAACGGCCAGAAAGGCCGCGTAGACGATGGACAAGGCAATCCCGGTCTCGACAAATGGCACAAACCAGGCTCCTGACGGCACATATCCGAAAAATCCGAGGGACAGAGTAACGCTGTGGCCGACCGTAAAGCCGGTGACTCGCCACAACAGGGCGCTTAATCCGGGGGCGCCAATTACCAGGCAGATAACAAATAGCACGTGGTCAAGGCCTTCTAGGATGTGCCGCAGACCTTCCCATACGAAAGTTACGAATCCTGAGAGCCGGGACCTGGAAACCTGCACCGGTTCTTCCATCAGGCCTCGAGTTCGAAAAACAAGCGGATCGCCGGATCCATAGTCCAGAATGAGATTTGCGGTCATCTCCTGATCAGGCAGGCCTGGGTCCAAAGAACTGGAGATGGCATAGGAGGTCGGTGCATTTCCCAATTCATACCAGAGCGTGACATCCACAATAACGTCACCAACATAAACTGGCGGGTCATCCAGTGTGGTCGTTCCCGCTGACACAGATTGCTGGGCTTCGCTCAGCGTCGCAAAACCCGGCTCTTCACCTACTTTGTGGATGGTCACGGATTCAACGTCGCCAAGAACGCGCGTACCCATGATTTCGATGATCGTACCGGTTTTCGCGATGTGCCCAAGACCAAGAGGATTTTCAGCGATTTGTGAGGTGTCGACAAAATGAACCACCTGACCATCCTCAAGCGCATTTGTCGTGAAAGGAGCCGCTTCAGGAAGGCCGTCCGCACCCTTTTTGCCGATTTTGTCCGCCACTAGATAAGGCATGGGCGTTCGCAAATAGATGCGCAGACCGTCGCTTGTGTGTTCTACGTGAAAAATACGAACATTGAGGTTCAGCAGAAAATGCGCCTGGCTGGCGACCGCAGCCAAGATCAAACTGGTCGTTATCCAAATCAACAACACCTTGTTCAGTCGGTTAAACATCCGGTGCGCGCGCCTCCATTACAGTGATACCCGTAAGCTTCCAAACGCCTCTTTCGGGACGGAACTCGACCCTTGCCCGATACTCCACCCGACGACGATGATCATGGCCCCAGTGACCTGCTCGGGCGTCTACAATCCACTTGGCAACCCCTTCGAAAGCACCGGTTATCTTAATGTCGCCTTCCACGATTGCGACATCGGTCACTTCGGCGATCTGCGCGCGACTTCCGCCAGGCACACGAATGGCAAGGTTTGTTTCGAGTTCAGCAGCGACGTCTGCGAGGGCCGTGTTCCTGACAATTGGCTCTAGCGCTTTGCGACGTGCTTCTGGTGAGACCTCAAGCGCGGCCACATACGAGTTCGCCAAAAGTAGGGAAAAAGTTTCAGAAGCCATCTGTTCTCTGGATGGACCGGCTATTGGATTTTGAAATGGAATTTGCATTTCGTGCCGAAAGGCAACCCCTGCAACTAAACTGCCAGCCGACAGCAGGACGAACCCGATCCGCCGACTTTTTAGGGGCGACAAGAGCGCGCCCACGCCTGCACCAAGCGCAACAGCGACAGCCAGTACAGTCCAAATCGGCAGAAAGAAAACTCCTGTCGCCTGTACCCGCGTAACTTCAGGGTCGACGTAGCGTTTCAAATGGTTGATCCAACTTACCTCTGGATCTTCAGGGGTAGCCCAATCCAGGAAAGGACCGGCAACATCTGTCAACGTCACAGGCACATGCTGAATGGATTGATCGAACATATCCCATGTGACAGTCGCCACTTCGGGTAGAGTCGAAATTGGGTAGGACAATATCAAACCTGCAAATGCCGTGTCGGTCAGAAGCGTCGGAGAGCCCTCAACGACTTGAACTCCTGTTTCGCCCAGCGTCAGAAATGCGCCCCTGACAGAGGTGGGCTGAACCGGCTCCCCCGCGATAATGACCGGATTACGGGTTTCGAATGCGTTCAGCGCAGCGTCGAGCATTGTTTCCTGCTGAGATGGGTTCAGTTTGGAACCCGTGCCAAGGTCCATGTCTATCCAGGGCGCAAGTTCCCGCAGCCGGATAAGGATCTCGTGGCGAACCTCGCGTGGCGCCACGTACAGAAAAGACGTTGTGCCGCTTTGGGCTGACCGATTGAGATTCACATTGGTAAACGCGGTGAACCATGGGTCGGACCAGTCAATCTCAAGTCGTGCGTCACTATCGAAGTAACTGAATTTGGTGACAGGGACGGCGCGATCAAAAACCATGAAACCGATTGATGTGGCGGGCTTATCCTCGTTGGCTGTCGGAGGGCGAAAGATCAGGGTCTCGGGGCGCGCGCCGTCAAAACCGAAGAAAGCTTCGATGTAGATAACTTTCGAATCTTCAGGAGGAGCAGGAATTATGCGCCCGGTAACGGAATCGGTTCTTCCGGCCAAGGGGGATGCGCGGTCAATTCTCTCACGGTTCTCGGCAGTCACAAATTCGAACCACAAAGGTGATCCGTCGGCGCGGCTTACCGAAATGCCTTCGGATTCGCGGACAAACGCAGCTTGATGTGTAGCCACTGTCGGGTGGAGGTCCTGCAATACCTCGGTGGGCAAAAACGACGCAAAAGCTTCAAAATCCTCGGAGTAGACTTCAAGCTCAAGTCGAACACCGTCGTTTTCCACCCGAAAGACTGCGATATTTCTGGCGACCTCCGCCCCGCTATACGGAATGACGTCACCTATTGCAGAGCTGCCTATCACCAAAGCGGCGAACAACGTCAGAAGGCATCGGATTTGGATCAACAATTTGGCCAGCGTCCTTCGCGGCGTCAAACTAAGTACAGAAAGTGTGTCATTTCCGTCTTGGTGCAGCTCATTATCGAGCCGCTCCAAAACATGTCATTACGTCAGTTTTTATCCGGCATAGGCGGTGGCGTGTAACCGTCCCATTTACCTGCTTGGACCTTGTCCGACGGTTCTTTTTCCTTTGAACGCTGTGCATTGATGTATTCGTCGCTTACTGCGGGCGGCAACGCATAGTCATCCACGCTCGCCTCGCGTACGACGATCTGGTCTTTGGTTACGTTGATCACCTGAAGATCACGTGCCAGCGTGAGTGGCCCATCGTAGGTCGACCGCACACCCTCCAGAATCGCCTGGTAGTTTTCTGGTGAAAGCACGGAGTGATATCCCAAAGCCATACGCGGTTCGACGGCAGACATGACCTTTCCGAATGCCGCTGGCTCGGAATGGACGCGCGTGGCGACATATGTCGCTTGCGTCATGTCCCACCCAAAATACGGTGCCAGCGCATCAGGTGGCAGGAAAGCCTCGTGGGAAGCAAGATCGGCTCCTTTGGCATATTCGACATACCACTTGTTCGGGTAGGTATCTCCGCCAAAAACGTATTTCAGCCCATTCCACTCAAGGGAATAGCTGACGGAACCGTCGAGACTATGGATCGCAGGCCAGGAACGAATGGTGACACCGTTGTCTTGATAAACGATCTCGTTTTCCTGCATGTAGTCGAACTCGGTGACTTCGAGCTTGGCGCCCTCATCCGGCAACGCGCCCGTTCGCGTAGCAAGGTCCCACGCATAGGCTTTTGACATACCCTCGACGTAGGCTTTTGTTCCAAGTTCATCTTCTGATCCCGAGGGGCCATAGATGTGAAGCGGTGTATAACGACCTGATAACCATCCACCAACGTGCAGCCCCATAAAGTCCCCGACATGATCAACATGCAGGTGGCTGAAGAAAACTTTGTCGATCTTCGAAAAATCCGGGCGCAGCGAGAACAAGTTACCCGTTGATCCGGTACCGACGTCGAACAGAAAGACATCACCGTTTCCCAATTCCACATAAAACGAAATTGAAACGGCGGCCTTTGTCTGGTTTGGCATACCTGTCCCTAACGCGGTTATCCGCATCTCATCTTCGCCAAGTATTTCAGTATTGGGGAAATAGGATGCCGGATAAACACCATCTTCAATAGGGGCAGCTGTTCGACCCGTGGGCAACATATTCTGCGCTGTGGCGGTTCCAGCTACCGCGATCACCATTGCAAAAACCAAAGCCGTTGCGGAATTGTGCAAGCTATTCATAGTTCCCCCTCCATTCTGAAATAGTCATTCAGCACACAAATTCGTGAGCCCCCCATTCTCCGTAGACATCTCTACGGTAGATCCATAGACTGCTCTATGTCAATAGAGGTGCCTATGGAAGCTGAGCCAAGGATAATTGAAAAACGGGAAAAGGCGTCACGGGAAGACTGGCTGCTTGCGACACTGGACGTTCTGAGGGAGCGGGGAATCGAAGGTGTAAAAGTTGTTGCAATTGCCCGCAGGCTTGGCCTGACCAGTGGAAGTTTCTACTGGCATTTTCGGAACTTAAAGGATCTTCTCGACTCGGTTCTGCTATTTTGGGAAGACGCTCTAACTGGTCATATCATCGAAGACGCACTTCAGTTCCAGGGACCACCGGAAGAGCGGATAAGGATATTGATGCATCAGGTTATCCGCGAAGACGCTGCCAGGCCGGATGGAGCTATTGCGGTCTGGGCAAAATCCGATGCCGATGCCGCACAATTCTATAAGCGTGCTATTAAACGACGATTTGAGTTTTCTGCATGGCTATTCCAAGAGCTCGGTTTTGCACCCCCTGACGCTGAGATCAGAGGCCGGATGATGGTTATGACTCTGATGGGCGAGACAACGAACGATCTGAAACTGCAAGAAAACTGGCCGAGTGTAATTGACCGGCACTGGCGAGTTTTGGTGGACAAATAGTTTCCCACTGATTGGGTTGAACAACGCCATTTTCGATCAATTTTGCAGCTTTTGTCTCCGATCTGATTGAAGCGTTGATTTTGTACACATTGGTGTCACACGCTGGGCTCCTGCGGGTCCGTTCCGTGTCCGATGGCTATCGATTTCGGGCTGATGGTATTTCGTAGTATCCTTATCGAAATCAAAAATTTTGGGGGGGACTAAGTGTGCGATTGAATCTGATATCAACTCTAGGCTTGGCATTTGCTTCGATATGCTCAACTGCGGCTTCTGACCGCGCGCTGGAGGCGCGAAAATTCTATTATCCGAATACTGAACCACTTGGTGAAGCGGAGATGCGCGTTGTCTCGTTGGGTACTGGAACGCCTAATTTTCGACACTCCCAGGCGTCTGCATCATGGTTGGTCGAACTTGGGAACGGCGATAAATTTCTATTCGATGTCGGGACTGGTTCGTTAGCCAATTTGGCAGCCTTGGAGATTCCGTACACGTATCTCGACAAAGTGTTCATCAGTCACCTGCACGTAGATCATATCGGAGACCTGGATGCGCTTTTTGTCGGCGGATGGGTTTCCAACCGGACTGTGCCATTGCAGGTCTGGGGGCCAAGTGGACTGGAACCAGAGTATGGAACCGCGGCGGCAATGGACGGGCTTCAAAAAATGCTAGCGTGGGACGTGGCTGGACGTCGCGGAAACATGCCCTCCGCGGGAGGCCATCTAAAGGTAACTGAGTTCGACTATTCGAAGACGCAGGTGGTTTATGAGAACGATGGTGTGGTCATACGCTCCTGGCCCGCGATACACGGCATTGACGGTTCCGTGTCATACAGCGTGGAATGGAACGGGCTTAAGTTTGTCTATTCGGGTGACACCAACCCAAACAAGTGGTTCGTAGAAAACGCCAAAGAGGCTGATCTCGTCATCCATGAATGTTACCTCACGGTACAACAATTTATCGATATAAAGAACTACGATCCCGAACGTGCTCGTTTGGTTGCAACGGTAGTTCACACACCACCGGATGCGTGCGGCAAGCTATTTTCGGCTATCGAGCCTCGGCACGCGATTGCCTATCATACATTTGCCGATTTCGACATCGCCCCCGATACAATTGCGGCAATTCGAATGACCTATGATGGGCCGCTTACCTTGGCTCAAGATATGCTCGTCTGGAACATTTCGGCGGAGTCAGTAACCGTTCGAGAAGTTATAGGGTCAGACAATCCGTTGCCAGTTGCCCCCCCGACACCCGCCGGGCCACCTGACCCAAGTGAACGAACAGAATTGTCAGATTGGCTCAACGCAGGCCGACTGGACCTTGGCCAGGAGTAACCTGCGAGAAGCAATTCTTGCCAAACTGGTTTTGAGAAATCGGCAAAGCCCACATACTTGTGGTGAAGAACCTTTTGCCGATCATTCGGCAAGGGTCCGCGTTATCTGCTCTTGGATTGTGGGGCCAGATCGCGGCGAAAGACTGGCTTGGATTTAGCCGAAGTCCGCTTGATTAAACGACCGGCCCGGGGAAATCTGCCGCCCGCCGAATGATCACAAGCGCAAGCGCAAAGGTTTTCTGTGTGAGAGAAAGCTGCGTGGGTAAAAGGCGGATTTGTTGCGCGTCTCGATTGTCGAAGCTGAACGCTGCGATAGGTCCGTACGAAATTCCGCGCGATCAACGCGGGTGAAGGACTGGTTCGGTGAAAACCGCTGCGTTGCCGAACTTTTGGCCCGCAGCAGCGACGACTTTCTGCGTCAGCAATAGCTGCGTGGGCAAAAGGCGGGTTTGTCCGCAGAGTGGTCGTTCGGATGTACTGCAGCGAAGGTCCGCATCGAGCCCACTTTGGCCGATGCCGCGCGTTGCCCGAATTACAGAAATGCGCAGAGCGCGGACTTTGCAAAATTCGAAGAACGATCATTGCGAGTCTTTGCCGAGACCTTTTGGAGCAACCGCTATTGGGAACTAGCTGGATATGCTTTTGATCTAATCTGCTGCTCTGCCGAAATCTCGCGCCTGTTGCAGGTCGCTTTGATTGCAAAGTCAGGCGATGGTCACTGTCCCGAATTGGTTTTCGCGATACTGCAAAGCAGATCAACAT